>NZ_JBBGYW010000002.1:0-671317 GCF_037479515.1 Ochrobactrum sp. MYb379 | reverse complement strand
TATGTATATATTACATATATTCATAAATTATATATTATTAAATTACCCCTAGCTATCAATAATAATTTCACATTTATTTGAAAATAAACAGAGTAAATTGTAAAAATAAAATTTCTTCTGAATAACATGGCACCATATTCATTTCGGCATTTATTAAAAATACGATATAATGGATCGTTAACGCGAAATTATAGGATCGCACCTATATAAGATGTCTATGAAATGGCACCTCTTCGGCATAGCACTTACTGCTTGTTGGCTTTTAGGCACCCCTTCCACCAACGCGCAGACCACCCTTAAAGCTCCGTCCTTTTTTAACGAGAAGGAACGACTGGCATTGCCTGCTTTAAGCGGGCTGAACAGACTACGTTTCGTCACAACGCTGGATTTCCCACCTTTCAATACCGTCAATGATGCCGGGCAGCTTTCAGGTTATAATGTGGATCTCGCGAGAGCGCTCTGCAGCCAAATGAGATTGAGTGACATTTGCCAGATAGAAGCGGTGCCTTGGAGCGAGCTTGAAGCCAGACTGGAAACCGGTGAAGCGGAAGCCATTATCGCAGGCATCGGCATCAATGAGAAAAACCGCGAAAAGTACCTGTTCACCCGTCCCTATATGCGCCTGCCTGCAAGGTTTATAACGAAAAAGGCAAACACATTCTCAGATCAGGCAGCAATCGCAACGAAAGACAAAAATGTTGGCGTCGTTATCAACACTGCGCATGAGCAATTGCTCAAAGCCTATTTTCCATCCGCCATTGCGAAAACCTATGCCGATAGAACCAGCCTGCTGAATGGATTAAAAGCTAACGAAGTAACTGTGGCCTTCGACGATGGAATGGCACTATCATTTTGGCTTGAAAGCGACGAAGCTAATAATTGCTGCTCGTTCACCGACGGGCCCTATCTTGCGCCACAGTTTCTCGGCCAAGGAATGAGCATAGCCGTTGCACAAAAAGATACGGCTTTGGCCAGCGCATTTAATAATGCACTTCAATCACTGCAACAGCAGGGCAAGCTTACGGAGCTTTATCTGCGATATTTTCCAAATAGCTTCTACTAATAGGCTGTAGGGGATATTTCCAAAAAGGCCCGCGCAGCATCTGGCCAACCATTAATCACGCACGTGGCGTGGCCACAGCACAAACTATTTTGTGCCATTTTGTCGCACCCAAATGCGTGACCTTGTTTGAATTTTCAGTGATTATTGAAAATACCGATTATTCGATACTTACAGTACATAAGTAAAATTATTTGAAATCAGAATATTGAATGGATATTTTTTGATTTTTACGGGGCTAACAAGCGCTCAATTCCGTAATTTCCGTGTCGCTTTTATCATATTTTCTCAATAAATCCAGAGATTTATTTGTACTTGCAGATTCTTTCTTTTGATCGATAATAAAAATCAGGGATAAGGAGGAATAATTCATGTACCAAGGCATCAGTACTCATTGGCACAAAGCTCCTGCACAGACACAGCGCTCGCCACACGAAGCAACTTATGTATTCTTCGGGATCTTTCTGGCTTGCCTGACAGTTCCTGCGGCAATCATTCTTTGGGCAATTGCGCAAAGCGTGATGACGCATTTCTGAGGCGCCCCTCGAAGAGGTAAAGCTTTTGCTGGCTTGCATTCTGTTTTATTAAAGCCGCGTGAAGAGGTTCATACAGCTCGGGGTTTGATTATAGCTACGTTTACCGGCGTGGGTAACGGATAAGGCGTCCAAAAGATCTCGCTGGAGGAGTTTGGGGCGATTTATCAATTCGTCGCCAACTAAGTGGCTTATCAGCCAATCTGGAATGACAGCGCTCTCTTAAACGATAGTATTCGATGAATATCGGAGCCTAAAACCGTGGTGATTGTTATTCAATGTGACGCGCAATGTATGGAACATGAATTCCGTTGACCATGCTGATTGAGATGCCTTTGATTTTGAAATTTGCCCTCAATAGATAGCTTTCAGTCAAAAAAAAGCCCCGCTGCATGAGCGGGGCTTTTTTGTTTGAGTGTAATCCCGGCGGTGCACTGAGTAGCCACCGGGATTAGTTTTAATGGGCTGGGCCGCTTCCCTCACCCGGCGCGGCTCGCGCTGGCGCTACAGCTGTATCGTCAGGACGCTTTTTAGGCGGCTTGCGCGCAATCAGGCTGTAGAACATGGGAATGAAGAAGGTCGCAATAAAGGTCGCAGCCAACATACCGCCGATAACGCCCGTACCAATCGAGTGACGGCTTGCCGAACCCGCACCGGAGCTAATTGCCAGCGGAACCACACCAAGGATGAACGCCAGCGACGTCATCACAATCGGGCGGAAGCGCAGACGTGCAGCCTCGGCAGCGGCCTCAATGGCCGATTTACCCTCTTCTCGTTGCAACACGGCAAATTCCACAATCAGAATCGCGTTCTTCGCCGCGAGGCCCATGAGCGTCACCAGACCAATCTGGAAATATACGTCATTGGTCAGGCCACGCATGTACGTCGCCAGAAGCGCACCGAAGATAGCGAATGGAACCGCCGTAATAACCGCCAGCGGAAGACTCCAGCGCTCATATTGCGCAGCAAGGATCAGAAACACCATGATCAGACCGAAGATCATAGCCTGGCTACCACTGCCGCTCGTCGAGACTTCCTGATAGGCGGAACCTGTCCAGGCAATCTGGAAGCCCTGTGGAAGCACTTCCGTCGCCACTTCCTGCATCGCCTTAATCGCGTCACCTGATGTGAAACCGGGTGCCGGATTGCCCGTAACCTTGGCAGCGTTAAACGCATTAAAGCGTTCAAGCTGATCAGGTCCGACAATACGCTGAACATTTACCAGCGCGCTCAGCGGGATCATGCTACCAGAATCGGCGCGTACAAACACATGTTTGAGGTCGCTTGGATCGCGGCGGAACTCGGCTTCCGACTGCAAGTTGACCTGATAGTTACGGCCATAAAGCGTGAAGTCGTTGACATAGACGCTACCGAAAGTCGCCTGCATGGCCGTGAACACCGAATTGATCGGCACGCCCATCGCCTTGGCCTTGTCACGGTCAAGCTGGATGTCATATTGCGGCACATTCGGATCGAATGTTGTACGCACACCTGCAAGTTCAGGACGCTTGGCCGCAGCATCGGTTAGAAGCTTCGTGGCATTGGTCAGAGACTGAACGCCGCCGCCCGTACGATCCTGCACATAAAGTTCAAAGCCGCCGGTCGTGCTGAGGCCGAGAATCGGCGGCGGATTGAATGCCAGAACCAGCCCATCCTGAATGCCCGCATTCATACCCATGATCGTACCGGGAAGATTGCGCGCGTCGAGATCCGGCGTTGTGCGTTCTTTCCAATCTTTCAGCATGATGAACATCGTGCCAGCACTGGTTTTCAGACCACCCGAGAGTAGATCAAAGCCTGCAACTTCAAACACACTTGCGACCGCAGGATGCTTACGAATGTTTTCGCTGGCCTCATGCAGAACATTACTGGTCCGCTCCAGCGATGCGGCTGGCGGCAGGATTGCCACGCTGAACAAGAAGCCCTGATCTTCATCCGGCAGAAGCGAACCCGGCACTTTTTCAAACAGATAGTATGTGCCGCCTAACAGACCTGCAAAAATCAACAAGCCGATAGAAGCGCGTTTCAGGAAGAAGCGAACGCCATTTGTATAACCGCGTGTCAGGCTATCAAAAAAGCGGTTGAAGATACGGAATGGCAGCATCGGCTCATGATGGCCGGGCTTCAAAATCAGCGCGCAGAGTGCGGGCGTCAGCGTCAAAGCCACGATGCCGGAGATGATCACCGAAATCGCAATCGTAACAGCGAACTGCTTATACATTTCGCCGACCAGACCGCCCATGAACGCGACCGGAATAAACACAGCGCAAAGCACAAGAACAATCGCGATAACCGGGCCTGTCACTTCGCTCATTGCCTTGATGGCAGCTTCGCGCGGTGGCAGTTTTTCGGTCGTCATGATACGTTCGACGTTTTCCAGCACCACGATAGCATCATCGACCACGATACCAATCGCCAGAACCAGACCGAACAATGTCAGCAGGTTGATGGAGAAGCCCAGCACATACATGCCCGCAAATGTACCAATGATCGAGATCGGGACCGCGATGACCGGAATAAGCGTTGCACGCCAGTTCTGAAGGAAGATAAACACCACCAAAATGACGAGGATAATCGCCTCGATAAAGGTGTGAATGACTTCTTCAACCGAGACTTTAATGAACTTGGTCGTATCGAATGGAATCGAATAATCAATGCCTTCCGGGAAGCTGGTTTTCAGCTCCGCCATACGACTTTGAATAAGTTCCATTGTGTTGAGCGCATTTGCACCCGGCTGCAGATAGATCGCGATTGGAACCGCTGCGGTGCCATTAAGCGCACTGTCGACCAGATAGCTTTCGGTGCCGAGTTCAACACGCGCAACGTCTTTCAGAAGAAGCGTTGCCGCGTTCTTATCTGAACGAAGAATGATGTTTTCAAATGCCGTCGCATCCGGCAAGCGGCCCTGTGTGGTCGCCGTATAGGTAAAGGGACCTGCTTGCGGATCAGGCTGATCGCCAAAACGACCGGCTGCAAACTGCGCATTCTGTTCCTGAATAGCGGTCTGCACGTCTGATGGCGTCAGGTTATACTGAGCAAGCTTGTCCGGGCGCAGCCAGACACGCATCGAATATTCGATGTTACCCAGAAGCTGAACATCGCCCACGCCGGAAAGACGCTTGAGATCGTCAATGACGTTCAGAAGCGCATAGTTACCAACATAGGTACGGTCATAACGGTCGGTGGTCGAGAACATCGCCACCATGCCGAGAATGGTGCTGGAACGCTTGTCGACGGTAACGCCAAGACGCTGCACTTCCTGCGGCAGAGACGAGGTTGCACGCTGCACACGGTTGTTGACGTTGATCGTCGCCTGATCCGGGTCAGTGCCCAGAGCAAAGGTAACAGTCAGCTGCATGGTGCCGCTACCAAGGCTTGAGGACTGCATATAAAGCATGTTCTCAACGCCGTTGACCTGCTGCTCAAGCGGTGCCGCAACGGTTTGCGTTACAGTTTCCGCACTTGCACCCGGATAGTTCGCAGTCACAACCACCTGTGGCGGCGTCAGCTCAGGATATTGCGCGATGGGCAAAATCCGCATCGCGATAAGACCTGCCATCACGATGACGATAGATATGACCGCCGCGAACACTGGACGGTCGACGAAGAACTTATTCATTTTTTATCCGCCGCCTGTTCTGCACCAGCTTTAGCATCAGCTTCTGGCGCAGCTTTTGGTTCTACCGGCTGGACTGCCTTGCCCGGAGCAGCCTTGATCACACCTTCGGTAATGATGCGGTCACCTGGCTCCAGACCCTTGCTTACAATCCATTCATCTGGCAGTTCGCGCGATATGGTAATGGGGCGAACTTCCGATACGTTTTCCTTATTCACCACATAGACAAACTGTCCCTGCGGGCTCTGCATCAGTGCAGCCTTCGGAACCAAAATTGCATCATCAATGGTGATACCAAGAATGGACGCGCGAACGAACTGACCCGGAATCAGACGCTGATCGGGATTATCCACGACTGCGCGAGCGCCAATCGTTCCAGTTTCGGTATCAAGCGACGACGATGTGAAGTCGATGACGCCTTCCTGATCATAGGCTTGTCCGTCGCCGAACAGGATTTTGATGCGCAGACGATCGGCATCCTGACCTGTCGCGCCGCGTGCTTCACGCAGCTTGCGGATTTCAGCAGCTTCGGAGTCAGTGAACGAGAAATTGACATAGACAGGATTGATCTGGGTGATCGACGTCAGAAGGCTCGATGTTGCATCGGTGCCAATCAGGCTGCCTTCAGAAACCTGCTCAAGACTGGTAATGCCGCTGATCGGCGCCGTAACCTTGGTGTAGCTCAGGTTCAATTCTGCCGTGCGCAACGAAGCCTTGGCTGCTGCAACAACGGCCTTGTTGAGATCACGCGTTGCCAATGCAGTATCGCGGACTGCCGCGCTCTGCACCTTCTGCTGCACAAGCTGTTCAGCGCGTTCCGCATCGCGGATCGACTGCTGATATTGCGCTTCGGCCTGTGCAACCTGCGCCTCGGCGCGGGCAAGTTCGGCCTCATAAGGCGCTGGATCAATCTCGAAAAGCAGATCGCCAGCTTTGACTTCCGTGCCTTCAACAAAATTACGATGCAGAAGAATGCCGCCAACACGCGCACGTACCTGAACATCGCGGAATGCGCTTATACGCGCCGCATATTCATAAGGCACGGTAACATTTTCAGCTTTGATCTCGGTAACGGTGACAGGTGGCGGTGGCGGGGTCGCCCCGCCCGGTGCCTGCGCGAGTGCAGACTGCCCTGCAATAATGAAAAATGCGGCACCTGCCGCAAAAATCCGGATAGAACGGTTCATAGTCATAGTGGGAGCTGCCCTTGATGTCGCACGGTGCGGCCGAATAAACATACACGAATGTTTGTAAATACGAATTACCGTGTTATAGTCAATCACCTAATGTTACGTATCACGAATGAGTTACCCTGTTTGTGAACGAAAAATCCGTTTTATCCTGACCTTTGGCTCACGATGGGAATGCTAAGAGAACCGGAATGCGAAGGACGAAGGCCGAGGCCGCAGAAACACGCGATGCTATTCTGAGAGCTGCCGAGCAGGTATTTCTGGACCGCGGACTAACCCAATCCACTCTCATGCAAATCGCATGCCAAGCAGGCGTAACCCGTGGTGCGATCTATTTCCATTTTCAGGACAAACTCGACATATTCCAAGCAATTCTGAACCGCACTTGCTTCCCGCATGAAGAAATCATGCGCCATGCAGCGGAGTGCGATCACCCTAACCCGCTTTATGTTCTTGAGCAATCAATCCTGACGGCACTTGAGCATTTTATAAACAATGAGCGGCAGCAGAACGTTTTCACAATCATTCATCAGCGCTGCGAATATGTGGGCGAAATAGCACCCGTTGTCGATCATCTTCGCGAAGCACGCGGAAATGTATTGTCGCTTTTTTCCGGCCTGCTTGAAGTTGCTGAACGCCGCGACGAGCTTTCCAAAGAATGGACAGCTATCTCTGCTGCACAAATTTTGCTCGCCGTATTGGGCGGTTTGCTTAATGAATGGCTTCGCAGCGAGCGGGACTTTGATCTTGTGGGTGATGGCGGAAAAGCCATCAAAACGATGATCCAGTCCATGCGCCGGAACAACTGACCTTTGACTGATACACGCATCTCTTACTTTCAAGAATGCATGCCTATTCGAAACACGTATCATCCTCCGAAAACCGCTTCGCACTTTCCGAGATGCGTTATCTATTGAATTTTTAATTTACGCTTACGTCAATGTAACTCTTGCGATTAAGACGAAAGTCGACCACATTCATTATTGAGGAGCACCTAACCCGCACGTGGGAAAGGGTCGTATTGGGAGAAGGGTGGCGGCTTGCTGCTCAAACATTGGACGGAGCAATCCGGGGAGAAAGCATGGCAAAAAAAGCAACCGAAGCAAAACCCGCGTCGAGCAAGGCAACCAACAGTGCGGCTTTACCAGACAAGATCTGGCTGAAATCTTATCCAAAAAGCGTTCCGCATGAGATTGATCTCAGCAAAACTACGTCCATTGGCGACATGATCTCCAATGCCTGCCGCCACTTTGCCGACAGGCCAGCCTTTACCTGTATGGGCAAGGATTTGTCCTACAAAGAACTGGATGAAAACTCGCGCGCACTCGCTGCATGGCTGCAATCACGCGGACTGGTCAAGGGTGACCGCGTTGCGATTATGATGCCGAACATTCTGCAATATCCGGTGGCAATCGCCGCTATCCTGCGTGCTGGATTTGTGGTCGTGAATGTGAACCCGCTCTACACCCCGCGCGAGTTGCAGCATCAGTTGAACGATTCAGGCGCGCAAGCACTCATTGTTTTAGAGAACTTTGCCGCGACTGTGCAGAAGTCTCTTGCCTCCATTCATGTGCCCAACATAATTGTTGCCTCGATGGGGGATATGCACGGGCTGAAAGGCCACATCATCAATCTGGTGGTGCGCAAGGTCAAAAAGCTGGTGCCGGAATGGAATATTCCCGGCCATGTGCGCTTTAAAGATGCATTGTCGCAGGGAAAATCCAAATCATTCAATCCGGTGCCGGTCGACAGCTCTGATCTCGCTTTTCTGCAATATACCGGCGGCACGACAGGCGTTTCTAAAGGCGCAATGCTCAGCCACAAAAACATTCTGGCCAATGTCGAGCAGATGCAGTTCTGGATGGATGTTGCATTTCAGAACAAGGGCAAACCAAAGGAACTCAACTTCGTTTGCGCCCTGCCGCTTTATCATATCTTTGCGCTGACCGTGAATGCGATGATTGGCCTTAAACTTGGCGCACGCAATATTTTGATCCCGAACCCGCGTGACATTCCGGCCTTTGTTAAAGAGTTGCAAAAATATCCATTCCATATTTTCCCAGGCCTCAACACGCTGTTCAACGCATTGATGAACAACGAGGATTTCAAAGCTCTAAACTTCAAGCCACTGGTGCTGACGCTTGGCGGCGGCATGGCCGTGCAACGGCCAATCGCTGAACGCTGGAAGGAAATGACCGGCTGCCACATAACCGAGGGCTATGGTCTTTCTGAAACATCGCCTGTCGCATCGGCTAACCCTCTCGACGCAACCGAATTCAGCGGTACAATCGGCTTGCCAATGCCCTCAACCGATATCGCCATTCGTGATGATGATGGCAAGGATTTGCCACTCGGCGACGTCGGCGAAATCTGTGTGCGTGGCCCGCAAGTGATGATGGGTTACTGGAACCGAGACGATGAAACCGAACGTGCTATCATGGCCGATGGTTTCTTCCGTACCGGAGACATGGGCTTCATGGATGACAACGGTTTCACCAAGATTGTGGACCGCAAAAAGGATATGATCCTCGTATCCGGCTTCAACGTCTATCCGAATGAAATTGAGGAAGTGGCAGCCGAGCATCCGGGCATTGTTGAATCTGCCGCTGTTGGTGTGCCGAATGAGCATTCCGGCGAAGTGGTGAAGCTCTATGTCGTGCGCCGTGACCCAACGCTGACGGAAGAAGACGTTAAATCCTTCTGCGCGCAGCGCCTCACCAATTATAAGCGCCCGCGTGAAGTGGAATTCCGCGATGCTTTGCCGAAAACCAATGTCGGCAAGATTTTGCGCCGCGAGTTGCGCGACTAAAACAGAAACGGCCCTCTAATTAGGAGGGCCTTTTCATTTCATCTGAACAAGTCTGGCAGATCTGCGATGGAATTAAGCACCACATCGGCGTGCGGTTCCAGCGCATCGCGCGGGCTGTTACCGGATAAAACTCCTACACCGAGACCAGCTTTTGCGGCCTGTGCTGTTTCAAGATCGTGCAGATTATCGCCGACCATGGCGATTGCACCCGGCTCAAGGCCGAGTTTATCTGCAAAATAGAGCAGCGGATCAGCATAAGGTTTTGGACGCGCGGCTGTGTCATAGCCGATCACCACATTAAAGAGATGATCAATACCCAAGGCCTTGGCGGTGGCATGCGCTCCCGCTTCGGAATCATTGGTGGCGATGCCAAGGATAAAGCCCATCTCGCGAAGGGTTTCCAATGTTTCCCGCAGACCTTCAATCGCCGCGGCAGAACGCGCACCCTCGGCAACCGTATAGCTGTCGAATTCGGCTATTTTGGTTTTAAAGCCAGCCTCATCAATATCCGGGTGCCAGAGTTGCACAAGGTCTTCGACCGTTCCGGCAGCAATGACCGAATTGGCGCGAAAGCGCTTTGCCTGCCAGTCATAACCGCCCGCATCGAGCAGTGAACGTGCACGATGCTCATCGCCATCGGCGGTGCGCTTTGCAAGATTCCATGACACGGTAAACCATGTGCGGTCGAAATCAATCAGCGTGCCATCCTTGTCGAACAGGATGGCACGGATCGCTTTTAGTTTCTCGGGAGTAGGCAATGAACTCATGCCTCTAACGCACCGGAACGCTTTTTGACTGCCGATGGCTTGGCGGCAAGCAGTTTCAGCAAATCGTCACCTCGGCGGACATAACGCAACGTGCGGCGGGTTAGAATACGCCCTGCCTGTGGTGCAGTCAGTGTGATGTCGCCTTCCGGTTCACCCGGCTTGGTGACAACAGTGACGAGCTTTGCACCGGCCTCGACCACATCACCGGGAGCGACATGATAAAGCACCATGCCGCCTTCCGGCGCACGCAGCATTTCCACATTTTCAAGCGGCGTGATGAGGCCCTTGTAGTCGAGGTCAAGCTTGACGCTTTTATCGCGGATCACACCACGATGAACGAGGAACTTATAAAGACCTTCCGCGTCACCCTTGCCCATATCGGCATAGACATCGCTCAAACCACGGAATTCAACTGTGGTCACGGCGCGGCGCTTCATATTGCGCTTGTCGGCAGGCAATTGCAGAACCGGATGCGCGCATGCTTCCTCAAAAGCTGCGTCCGCAGTCGTGTCCCATGCGAGGATCGCGGTCGAGCCAAGCGCCACGGCCAGATCCTTCATGTCGTCCACGAATTCCTTGGCAATATAGACGTAGTTTTCGCTTTCATCATCACAATGAAGATCGAGTACGATGTCATTAGCAAGAGCCATCTTTAAAAGCGTGGCCTTCAAGCGCTGTGCAAGCGCTACAGGTGCATCCGGGCCGGGCAATTCAGACGTGTCGAAATCTGGCAACAGCGGGAAAGCGCGGTTGAAATTGACCGCTGAGAAAAACTCAAAACGACCCAGATGCTGATGCGCCTGCCACTGGTTCGAACCAATCGGATTGGCCTGTGGGATAACCGTGATGTTGCCGAGAATGCGGCCTTCTTCGGATGCTTTTTTCAGCATCGGAACGAGAAAGTGCAGAGCAGCCTGCCCCGGCAATTCGCCACCATGCAGCGAGGATTGCAGATAGGCGGTTGGCGCATCGCTGTCGTTGCCTGCAAAACGCAACACACGCAGCTCAATGCCGTTACCCGGTACATCGCCGGCAAACTCAATAATCTCGGTCTTCATTTCAGTTCCCATTTTCATTCAGCAATTCATACCTAGACGAAAAAAAAGCCGGGTGTGAAACCCGGCTTTATCCTTATCCACCTGTTTGTAATATCAGGCTTTACGGCGCGCATGCAAATGCGCAACGAGACCAACTGTCGAAGCATCTTTGCCTTCGGCAGATTCTGCACCCGAAACCACCGGAAGAAGCTCTGTCGCGAGTTCCTTGCCAAGCTCAACGCCCCACTGATCAAACGCATTGATGCCGAAAATCTGCGCTTCAACGAACACGCGATGCTCATAAAGAGCGATCAGGCGACCAAAGGCAAACGGGTCGAGCTTGTCGTGAACCAGCGTCAGCGATGGGCGATTGCCAGAGAACACGCGATGCGGTGCAATGCGCTCGATTTCGCTTTCAGGCAGATTCTTGCTCTTCAACTGAGCGTGGGCTTCATCCAGCGTGCGGCCCTTCATCAGCGCTTCCGACTGCGCAAGGCAGTTGGCGAGCAGCATTTCATGCTGATGATCGAGATGCTTTTCGTGGCCCTTTGCCGCAACGATAAACTCGAGCGGAATAGTATCAGTGCCCTGATGTAAAAGCTGGAAGAAGGCGTGCTGACCATTGGTGCCGGGTTCGCCCCAGACAACTGGACCGGTTGGACCGGACACAGGCTTGCCGTCAACCGTCACGCTCTTGCCGTTCGATTCCATATCAAGCTGCTGCAGATAGGCTGGCACACGCGCCAGACGCTGATCGTAAGGAATGACCGCACGGCTCGAATAATCGCAGATTGCGCGGTGCCAGTAGCCGATCAGACCGAGCCAGATTGGCAGGTTCTTTTCCAGCGGCGCATCGCGGAAATGCACGTCCATCGAATGCGCGCCCGCAAGGAACTTGCGGAAATTATCGGCACCAATCGCGATCATCACTGGCAGGCCAATAGCCGACCAGACCGAATAGCGACCGCCAACCCAATCCCAGAAACCAAATACACGATCTTCGCCAATACCGAATGCTGCAACCTTGTCGAGAGCGGTCGAGACAGCCGCAAAATGGGCGCCTACCGCATCTTCGCCCAGCGCATCGGCAATCCACTTGCGTGCAGTCTGCGCGTTGGTCATGGTTTCGATGGTGGTGAAGGTCTTCGACGCAACAATGATGAGCGTCGTTGCCGGATCAAGCGCATTCAGTGTGTCGGCAATGTGCGCGCCGTCGATGTTCGAGACATAATGTGCGCGTGGGCCGTCATGGTATGGCGAAAGCGCAATCGTTGCCATGACTGGACCAAGATCGGAACCGCCGATGCCAATATTGACGATGTCGGTGATCTTCTTGCCTGTCGCACCCTTGATGGAACCGGAACGGATGCCATCCGAAAACGCAGCCATACGGTCGAGCACTTCCTTCACGTCTGGCAGGACATTGTGGCCATCGACCAGAACTTCCTTCGACGTGGTGTCGCGAAGAGCCACATGCAGAACGGCGCGATCTTCGGTGTTGTTGATGTGCTCGCCTGCAAACATTGCAGCGCGGCGACCTTCAACATCAGCAGCCTGTGCGAGCTCAGTCAGAAGCGCAACAGTCTCATCATTGACGCGGGCCTTCGACCAATCAAACAGCAAATCGTCAAGCGACAGCGAATAACGCTCAAAACGGCCCGGATCGGCTTTAAATGCTGCACGCATGTCTTTTGGTGCCGCGTCCGACCAATGCTTTTTCAGCTTGGCAACCGTTGCTTCAAGCTTCGCCGTATCTCTTGCCATGATGGTACTCCAGTCAATCAAATCGATTTAATTGTCTTCATAGAGCATTTTAAACGAGAAATGCATCCGTTAAATTACAGAAATTTTCCATTTTGGTGTGGTTCTATATAGAGGTATGCATCAATTTAGGTTGATCAGGAGAAGTGTAAAGCATGGACCTCACCGGAGAAGAGAGAATTAGCGCGCCCCGGCAGGCCGTGTGGGATGCGCTTAACGACATTGAAACGCTGAAAAACTGCATTCCCGGATGCGAAGATCTGGAGCGAATTTCCGACTCGGAAATCCGCGCAGCACTCAAAGTCAGCCTTGGGATTATCAAGGTTCGCTTTCATGGAATGCTCGAACTCTCCAATATGAAACCGCCTGCCTCCTATACGATTTCAGGCCGTGGTGAAGGTTCGATTGCAGGCTTTGCCCATGGCGATACCGATGTGACGCTGACGGAAGACGGTCATGAGACAATTCTCAGCTATTCGATCAATGGCGATGCAGGCGGCAAGATCGCCCAGCTCGGCTCGAAACTGCTTGGCTCAGTGGCGCGTAAGATTGCCGATCGCTTCTTTGCTAATATCGGTGCTGCGGCAGCACAAAAAGCGGCAGATAATGCCGCTGCAAAAACGGCATAATTTCATTCGAAGATGGTATGGGAGGAGACGCGAAAGAGGTTTCGCTTTTCGTTCCTATGAGATAGTCGGTAAAGCATAACCTTAATAAGGCCTATCGGCATGAAACCCAGAGACGTCGCCACTTATATTTTTCTTGCCGTAGCATGGGGGCTATCGTTCCTCGTGGTGTTGCGCGTGGTCGAAGCCTTTGGCTGGGTGGGTGCGGTCGCCTTCCGCTCGTTCATCGCGGCGGGAACATTGTTTGCAATCGCCAAGCTCTCTGGGCGCAGCCTTGATTTTCATGCGGGCTGGAAGCCCTTTGCGATAGTGGGTGCTACGACCGTTGCAGGTCAGTTGATCGGCCTTTCCTATGGTACACCGCTGATTGGCACAGCGATGGCTGCAATCTGCGTTGCATCGATTCCGCTTTTCTCAATGGTTATCAGCCAGCTATGGGGCCTTGAGCGCATCACGCCCCGTGGCTTGGCGGGGCTTGTGCTTGGTGTCACCGGCATCGTGCTTCTGGTCGGCTTCCCGGCTGTCGCTGTAACGCCTGAATTTATCATGGGCTGTATTGCCGTGATGTTTTCGTGCTTTTCCGCAGCCTTCGGCAGCAATTATGCAAGCCGCCGTCTTTCTACCACCGGCTCGTGGGAAACCACAATCGGCGCGTTTGTATTTGGCGGCATTCTGACGCTGCCACTGATTTTCGCCATTCCTGTACCAACAACACCGGGACTTGTTGATTTCATCTATCTGCTGGTTTCGGCCTGTGTGATGAGCGCACTTACCTATGTTCTTTATTTCAAACTGGTCGGAAATGTTGGCCCGACAAAGGCCATTAGCGTGGAATTTGCAGTCACTGTAATTGCAGTTCTGGTTGGCGCAGTCTTCCTGAAAGAGCAGCTCTCCTTCATCCAATTTATTGGCGCTGCGGTGATCATTGCAGGCTGCGCGTTGGTGCTAAGCTCGCGTCCATCGCTACCAAAGGAAGCGGAAGCTTTTCCGAGCGTTGAGACAGACGAAACCTCTGACAGCACTATTATCAAATCAGAGACCATCTGATTTTACACTCTGATCAAGTTTCAAAGGTCCGTGCTTTCAAAGCCGGGCCTTTCGCTATTTCTAGTGCCTAAAAGTCATAAATTGACCAGATGATAAAAAATTTGACCTTCCGTAAAAATCTGTCATCCTGTCTTCAACGGGCACCACGCGACGGTAAAGATCGCAGCCCGGAACAGAGTTCAAGGTGCGCAAAGGGAACCCGCGCCTTAACAAGCAAAAATGGGAGATGCGATCTATGAATTCGATTCATGGGAGATCTGCAGAGAATTCGCCTATTGATGCAGTTGATAATCCGGGACACGCGAACGGGCCTGATATTCACGGCTCGCGGCTCGAAAAGGCCGACTATGTGCATGTTTTTGATGATCTGCATCCGCCGCTCAACAAGCATGAAGCCCTCGTTGAATCCGACCGCTGCTATTATTGCTATGATGCGCCCTGCATGAATGCATGTCCAACCAGCATCGACATTCCGCGTTTCATTCGCCAGATCAATACCGGCAATGCAATTGGTGCGGCAAAGACCATCCTATCGGAAAACATTCTGGGGGGCATGTGCGCCCGCGTCTGCCCGACAGAAACGCTCTGCGAAGAAGTCTGCGTGCGCGAAACATCTGAAGGCAAGCCGGTAAAGATTGGCCATTTGCAGCGCTATGCCACAGATGTTCTGATGGAAACCGGCAATCATCCATTCAAACGTGCGCCAGAAACCGGCAAGCACATTGCGATTGTGGGTGCAGGTCCCGCAGGTCTATCTGCCGCGCATCGCCTTGCAATGCATGGCCATCAAGTGACGATTTTTGAAGCGCTACCCAAGGGCGGCGGTCTGAATGAATATGGTATTGCCGCCTATAAGACGGTCAATAATTTCGCCCAGCGCGAGTTGGAATTCGTGCTGAAAATTGGCGCGATCAATATCGAATATAACCAGACGCTCGGTCAGGACATCACGATTGAAGCACTCAGGGCGGGCTATGATGCGGTGTTCCTCGGCATGGGTATGCCGGGCGTCAATGATCTGGCGCTTATCGGCGAAGATGCGCCTAATGTGATTGATGCGGTGGATTACATCGCCAATCTGCGTCAGGCAAAAGACCTCGCATCGCTTCCCGTTGGCCGCAATGTCGTGGTGATCGGCGGCGGCATGACGGCTGTCGATGTTGCTATCCAGACCAAGAAGCTTGGTGCTGAAAACGTGACTATCGTTTATCGTCGTGGTCAGGAAAGCATGAATGCCAGCGCCTATGAGCAAGAACTGGCGCAGATTCATGGCGTGGTCATCCGTCACTGGTTGCAGCCGCACGCACTGGAGCGGAGCGAAGACGGCACTGTCAACGCCATTGTGTTTGAATATACCAATGCCGAGAGCGGAAAACTTTCCGGCACTGGCGAATATCTCATTCTTGAAGCCGATCAGGTGTTTAAGGCTATTGGCCAGAAGTTTGAACCGGAACCCATTGCGGGCGCAGGCATCGGGCTTTCCAAAGGACGCATCAGTGTTGATGACGAACGTCGCACATCCGTTGAGGGCATTTGGGCGGGGGGCGACTGCGTTGCAGGCGGTCAGGATTTGACGGTGGCCTCAGTGGAAGACGGCAAAGTAGCCGCCGAATCCATCCATGCGACACTGACAAAACGACCCGAGGCGATTGAAGGCTTTGCCGATGCGGTTCTGTCGGGCGGCGCACTTCACGCGCCTGCCCCGTCGACTTACCGCGACCGCAGTGTGCCTTTGGGCCAAGAACAGGGCTGAGGAGAGTAACATGGCTAATCTTTCAACAAACTTCCTCGGCATTAAATCTCCAAACCCATTCTGGCTAGCTTCGGCTCCGCCGACCGACAAGGCCTACAATGTCGAGCGCGCTTTCAAGGCTGGCTGGGGTGGCGTGGTCTGGAAAACGCTTGGTTCCGAAGGCCCGCCGGTGGTCAATGTTAATGGTCCACGATATGGCGCTATCCATGGTGCTGACCGACGTCTGCTGGGTCTTAACAATATCGAGCTGATCACCGACCGGCCGCTCGAAGTGAACCTGCGCGAAATGAAAGAAGTGAAAATGCGCTGGCCCGACCGCGCGCTGATCGCTTCAATCATGGTGCCATGCGAAGAAGAAGCGTGGAAAGCCATTCTGCCACTGGTGGAAGAAACCGGCGCTGACGGCATTGAGCTCAACTTCGGTTGTCCGCACGGCATGAGCGAACGCGGCATGGGTGCAGCCGTCGGTCAGGTGCCTGAATATGTCGGCATGGTTGTAAAGTGGTGCAAGCAATATAGCCGGATGCCGGTAATCACCAAGCTGACACCGAACATCACCGATATTCGCAAGCCAGCGCGCGGTGCCAAGGCCAATGGCACTGATGCCGTATCGCTGATCAACACGATCAACTCTATTGTGTCGGTCGATCTCGACAGCATGTCGCCGGTTCCGTCGATTGATGGACGCGGCAGTCATGGCGGCTATTGCGGACCAGCTGTTAAGCCGATTGCGCTCAACATGGTGGCGGAAATTGCGCGTGATCCTGAAACCTATGGTCTGCCGATTTCAGGCATTGGCGGCATCACCACATGGCGTGATGCAGCTGAATTTATCGCGCTCGGTTGCGGCACGGTACAGGTCTGCACGGCTGCGATGACCTATGGCTTCAAGGTCGTTGAGGAAATGATCGACGGTCTTTCCGACTGGATGGACAGCAAGGGTTATGAAACGCTTGATGATTTCCGCGGTATGGCTGTGGGTCAGGTCAGCGATTGGCAATATCTCAACCTCAACTACGTCACCAAAGCGCGGATTGATCAGGATTCCTGCATCAAGTGTGGTCGTTGCCATATTGCCTGCGAAGATACTTCGCATCAGGCGATTACAGCGATGGTTGATGGTGCGCGGCACTTTGAGGTGATCGACGAGGAGTGCGTTGGCTGCAATCTCTGCGTCAGTGTTTGTCCTGTCGAGGATTGCATCACCATGGAGCAGATCGGCGATTTCGATCCACGCACCAAAGCACCGATCCCAGCGCAATATGCCAACTGGACGACCCATCCGAACAATCCGATGGCTGTCAAAGAAGCGGCAGAGTAAAACAAAAACGCCGGGCAAAAGCCCGGCGTCTTTCATTTCAGGCAAATGTTTTAACGACTGACGCGTTTGCCTTTTTCCGGCTCAAACACATGGCTGGTTGCCGGATCAATGGCAATGGTCAGTACATCGCCTGGACGCACGGTCAAACGTTCGCGGAACAGGCAGGTAATCGGCTGGTCGCCAAGCTTGCCCATGACCATGATCTCCGAACCGGTCGGCTCAACAATATCAACTGTGATCGGCACCCCCTGCTCGGCAATTTTCATATGCTCAGGGCGCATGCCATAAACAGCCTTACCCGAGAGGCTTGCATAGGCCCCTTCAGGAAGCTGCATGCGGAAGCCGCCGTCAGCCACAAACGAGCCTTCTTCGATCTTACCATTGACAAAGTTCATCGATGGCGAGCCGATAAAGCCCGCGACAAACATATTGGCCGGACGATCATAAAGATCAAGCGGCGCACCGATCTGCTCCACCAGACCATCGCGCATGACAACGATCTTATCGGCCATGGTCATGGCTTCAATCTGATCGTGGGTCACGTAAATCGTGGTGGTTTTCAGACGCTGATGCAGCCCCTTGATTTCACCGCGCATCTGCACGCGCAGCTTGGCGTCGAGGTTGGAGAGCGGTTCGTCAAAGAGAAACACCTGCGGATCGCGAACAATCGCACGGCCCATGGCTACACGCTGGCGCTGACCACCGGAAAGCTGGCGCGGAAAGCGGTCGAGCAGCTTGTTAAGGCCGAGAATTTCGGCTGCACGATTAACGCGGCTGTCGCGTTCTGCCTTCGGCGCATTTTTCAACATAAGCGCGAAGCCCATATTGTCGGCCACCGTCATATGCGGATAGAGCGCATAATTCTGGAACACCATGGCGATATCGCGCTCTTTCGCACGCAGATCATTGACGACGCGCGGACCGATGGCGATTTCGCCGTCGCTGATTTCTTCAAGCCCTGCGATCATTCGCAGCAATGTGGACTTGCCACAACCCGACGGGCCGACCAGCACGACAAATTCGCCGTCCTGAATATCAACGGACACGCCGTGCAACACGCCGACATTGCCATATTTCTTGATTGCATTTCGGATGGATACAGATGCCATCTTAAACCTCAATTCTTATTTGACGGCGCCTGCTGTCAGACCTGCAACGATCTGGCGCTGTGCGAAAACGGTGAGCAACAGGACCGGCAATGTGACCACGAGAGCCGCGGCGGCAAGCGGACCCCAACTGACCTGTTCAAAGGACAGCATGTTGTAAACTGCGACCGGCAGGGTACGTGTCTCGCGGCTTGCGAGCACGATGCCGAAAACGAAATTGTTCCACGAGAAGATCACCGCAAGGATGAGCGACACCACAACGCCCGGCTTGGCGATAGGAAGTGCCACTTTCCTGAACACCTGCCACGAGGAAGCACCATCAATAATGGCTGCTTCTTCAAGCTCCATCGGGGTCGTCTCGAAATAGCCAATCATGATCCAGATCACGATTGGAACAGTCACAACCAGATGGATGATGATCTGCGGCCAAAGCGTGCCAAGCAGTCCCAGCGTTTGGAAGAGCAAGAACAGCGGGATCAGGTAAGACAGGCCCGGCGTCATACGTGCAATCATGATGACGATTGCCGACTTGTTGGCGCGCAGACGTGCGATGCCATAACCAGCTGGAACGCCAACCAGCAATGCCAGCAAAGTGGCGGTTCCGGTCACGAGAATACTGTTCCAGAAATAGAGCAGGAAGTCGTTGGTCTCGAAAATACCGGTATAGTTCGACCACGCGATGCGGTCAGGGATCAGGATTGGCGGATAGGCGCCATTGTCGATTTCATATTTCAACGAAAGCGACAGCATCCAGACGAAGAAGAAGATTGCGGGCGACACGATGACGAAAACCATGAGTGCCGTGCCAAGCTTGGAAAGTATTGACTTGCGTGCCATGGTTGATCCTCAAGCGTTCCATTTGGTTCGTTGGCGCAGAGCCAGAAGAACCATCGACATTGCGATAATGACAATGAAGAACACCACGGCAATCGCCGAGCCATAACCAATGTCATAATAGGCAAACGCCACGTTATAGAGATAGATATTGATGGTTTCCGATGCCGTACCGGGGCCGCCCTGCGTCATCGCAAAGATGATGTCGAAGCTTTTCAGCGCATCAATCGAGCGAATGATAACGGCCACCATGATAAACGGCAGGATCATCGGAAGCGTGATATAGCGGAATTTCTGCCAGCCATTGGCACCATCGATTTCCGCACTTTCAAACGGATCGCGCGGCATGGATGCAAGGCCACCGAGCACAATCAGCATCACCAGCGGCGTCCACTGCCAGGTTTCAACCAGCACCAGCGACGGAATAACCGTGCTTTGGTTAAAGATCCACTCCTGCGGCGCAATGCCGATCAGCGAGAGAAGATAATTCAGTACGCCCAGCTGCGGATGATACATCATCGTCCAGACAAGAGCGACGGCAACCGGCGTTGCCATCATCGGCATCACGAAAATACCGCGCAATAGCCCGCGCATTGGCAATTTGCTGTCAAAGACCAGCGCCGCAATGGTGCCCAATATCATCGGGGCCACGACAGAGAGAACCGTATAGACAAGCGTGTGCCACATGGATTCCCAGAAGCGCATATCGGCGGCAAGACGCAAATAATTGTCGAAGCCGACAAAGCTCTGCTCACCACCGAGCTGCCACTGATTGGCACTCATCCAGAGTGTAAACACCCATGGAAAAACGATCACCGCCCCGACGGTAATCAAGGCTGGAAGAACAAACGGCCAGTAACTTGGCCGCAAGCGGCTCACAACGGGCTTGGTGGCAGGGGCCGCTGTCGCGGCTCCTGATTTTGCACCTATCGGGGCGGCAGATGTCATTTTCCTTCGCTCCGTGCGAGGACCGGACGGAATTCTTCCGTCGCGCGTTTCATTTCAGTTTCTGCGTCAGCACCATTGAGAAGATTGGTGAGGCCAACACCGATAATGTCGCGGAATTCCGTAACAGGCACGATGACTGGCAAGCAGAGCTGGCTGATTGGGGCAGACTTTGAGAGCGCTTCCACCCAGCCTTCCGGCATGGTGACGCCCTTGCGCACTTCTGCGTCGTCGATGATCGACTTGCGGAACGGAACGCCCGATCCCGATTGCAGAAGGCGCGCGCCCATTTCCTTGGAAATGGCCCACTGGCAATAAAGATATGCGGCTTCTTTGTTTTTCGAAGCTTCGGTCACGCCAATGCCATCGCCCGTGGTCGGGGCAGCCTGTGCATTCGGGCCTGCTGGCATGACGCCATAGCCAACCTTGCCGACAACACGCGACTTGTTCGGGTCTTCAAGCGGCGGCGCAAAGCCGATACCATCGAGCCACATACCAACGCGGCCCTGAAGGAAGTTTGACTGGCATTCGGCCCAGTTGAAACCTGCAACGCCGGGAGGTGCCGATTTGGTCATCAGGCGCTGATAAAGCTTGGCTGCTTCAATACCTTCTGGCGAATCCGTCTGAACATTGCCATCGGCATCCACCGACTGCTTGCCATAGCCGAGCAGAAGGCTGGTATAGACCGGCGCATTGGCATTCTTCATGCCGCGTGCAACAAAACCATAGGTTCTGGTTGCCGGGTCAGTCAGGGCTTCGGCAGTTGTAACCAGCTCTTCAAAGGTCTTCGGGAATTCAAGACCCTTCTCCGCAAAGAGATCCTTGTTATAATAGATGATCCAGTAATCAACCGAGAATGGCAGCGCACCGAAGCGACCATTGGCATCCTTGGCGAAAGTCAGACCAGCGCTTGCAAAATCATCTTCGGTGAGCGACGCATCGGTGAGTGTCGGGTCTTTCAGGAACGGGTTGAGGTCGGCAAGCCAGCCACCCTTTTCAAACTGACGCTTCTGAACGTGATAGCTGATATGGATGACGTCGAAGCTCGGACGGCCCGAAGTCAACTCGATAACGGCCTTCTGGCGCTGCTGCTGTTCCGGCGTCTGTTCGGAATTGACCTTGATGCCGGTCAGATCTTCGAATTCCTTCTGATGCTTCTGAAGGAGTTCGCCGCGCGGGCTCTTGATAAGGTTTACTTCAAGCGTGGTGCCAGCATATTTCTTCCAGTCGACACCCGACTGCGCGAAAGATGGGCTGATGCCCGTTACACCTGAGGCGGCAATGGCCGCAGTTCCCGCCAAAAACTGGCGACGTGTTGGACGTAATATATTCACTGCTTACTCCTCCCCTGTTGTGTGTTTGGCTCGGCGACTCCTCTCGCCAAACCTTCAGAGCGTTTCCCATATCGATAGAGTCATAGGAAACGCTCTAATTTTTTATTTTTCGCATTATCCTACGCAAAACCGCTACGCACTTTTGCTGGAAATGCTTAGTCTCAAATATGCAATGCCAGCTTCCGTGCGTTGTTGATGTGAACGGCGATAGCATCCATGGCAGTCTGTGGATCGCGGGTTTCGATTGCCGACAACACCGACAAATGTTCCTGCATGACCGGGATCACACGCCCGGTGATACGGAAACGCTCCTGATTGATCAGGCGCATCTTGATCGTATTGGTCTGATAGTTGCGCCAGATGATTTCATTATCAAGCGAGCCGACAATCGTGTCATGCAGGCTCCAGTCGATATTCTGCGCCTGCTCTTCAAGCTCTGGCGTTTCACCTTCGCTCATCGCGCGATTGAGCGTTTCTTCGTGTGCGGCACGCAGCGAACACAGCAATGCATCGGAAGCCGACTGACAGAAAATCGCGACCGATTCTTTTTCGATGAAAAGACGAAACTGAAATGCCTCGCGGATCAGGTTCAGATCGATATGCGCGATCTGCAGTCCGCGCTGCGGCACAGTCTTGATCAGACCTTCCGTTTCGAGACGCGGGATCAGTTCGCGGATCGCACCCAGCGGCAGGCCCGTCATGGTGACGAGCTGGCGCTGAGAAACGAACTGGCCCGGATGAAAATCACGCGCCAGCAAATGCTCGGTGAAGCTCTGATAAGCCTTATCCCGCAATTTTACTGGTTCGTTGTGATCGTCCGCCAAAGCCATTCCCTTTTGCTACTAGCGCTTATGCAATGGTCAAGCCGCTTTTGCCATATGCAAACGGTCGAATACACTACCAATTGCGTCAAAATCCGCATCATTCAACGAAATCAACGGTGCGCGTACACGACGCCATTCCTTGTCACCCGTATGACGTGCAACCATAGCTTTGACCGCAGGCGTGACCGGATAGTTGAGCAACTGGCGCACTGCACCAACCAGCTCATTGTCATCCAGACCCTCATTGATCATGCGCAGAAGACGATCCGGGAACAGGTTTGCCATGCCGGAAATTGCACCCTGTCCGCCAAGGCGTACACCAGCTGCAAGATCACGCTCATCGCCAATCAGGATCGCAATGTCCTTGTGGGCCGCAAGCAGCTTTTCCGTATAGGACCAGGTGCCCGAAGAATCCTTCACGCCGATGATGATGTCACCGAAAGTTGCGCGCAGACGGGTGATGAGATCGACCGACAGTTCGACAGCCGTCACTGACGGGATGTTATAGAGGATGATGCTGCGCGCATCGCTGCCAAGACCCTTCAACACCGCCGAGAACCAGTTGAACAGACCCTCATCGGAGAGGTTCTTGAAATAAGACGGTGGCGCCAGAAGAATGGCCTTGCAGCCGCGGCGCAGTGCATCGGCAGACTGTGCAACCGCATCGGCAATCGAGTTTTCCATCACGCCGACGACGATGTTGGAAGCAGCAAAGCCTTGCGCGATGAAAGCATCAAGAAGCGCTGCACGCTCGGCATCACCAATGGAAGAACCTTCGCCGGTCGTGCCAAACAGTGTGACACTTGAGCAGCCATTGTCGAGGCGCGCGCGTGCATGCTTCAGCGCACGGCTGACGTCGATATTGCCCTCAGCATCGAATGGGGTCGTGAGTGCTGCAGAGAGGCCGAAGCGCTCCTGTCCAGAATGATTATGTGCCAAAACTGGCTCCTCCCAAGATTGAACTGTAAGCTTGCACATACTAACATGTTAGTAAATAGTCAATTTGATGTTGAGGCCTGTATGTCCAATTTCGGGTGGGATTTTTAAATTATTGTGCGGGGACTATGCCGGTTTCTATGAAGGAAATAACTTCGGCTTGGCTTGGCGAACCGGCACGTCCGCCAAAGCGTGCGCATTTGATGGCGGCGGCGGCATTGGCAAAGCGGATGATGTGCGTCATGTCTTTGCCTTCCACCAGACCATGCGCGAAAGCGCCGTGAAACACATCACCTGCAGCCAGCGTATCAACCGCATCGACCTTAAAACCGGGCACATGGAAAACCTGTTTGACAGCGCCTTCCGTCCAATAACAGCCATCCGCGCCACCGGTCACAGCCGTAAACACGTCGTAGCGGTCGGCAAGAATGCGCACGCATTCGCGCAAGTCCGTCGTGCCTGTCACGCTGATTGCAGCCGGTTCTGACGCAACAATATGGGTTGCGAGTGGCAAAAGCGTTTCCAACAGTTCGATGGGTGCAGTATCGGCATCCAATATCGCCGGAATACCGGCATCGCGTGCCGCACGAAGGGCCGTTTCCGCAGCCCAAGGCCAGCGCACATCGGTCATGACGGCAGCATAAGCGCCTGCCGCGATTGGCGGCGTTTCTTCAGCCGGGCTGGCAAGCGTGCGATCATAAAACGGTACGATAATACGTTCGCCATTTGCATCAACGAGGATCGAAGAAAAGGCCGTGCGTGTGCCTTCCAGCCGCCTTATATGCGAACAATCAATGCCTTCGGCTTCAAGCTCCGCGACAGCGCGATCTCCCACCGGATCAATCCCGGCAGAAGCCCACAGCGCCACCTCCCCGCCAAGTCGGGCAATGGCGCTCGCGGCACTCGAAGCCATACCGGCTGCGATTTCAACAGCCTCACGCGGCAGATATTTGCCTGCCGCATGCGGGAGCGCATCAAGGCGGAGAATGGTGTCCATGGTGAGGGCACCGACGCAGAGAATTTTAGTCGACATGATTACGAAATGAGGCCTTCGGAACGTAAGGTCTGCCAGAACTCATCCGGGATCGATTGCTCGAACCAAACGACATTCTGCTTGATCTGCTCCGGCGAGCGGACACCGATCAGAATGGAATTGACGGCCTCATGGCGCAACGGAAACTGCATGGCAGCAGCAGCCAACGGCACATGATACTCATCGCAAATATCGTGCAGGCGATTGGTGCGTGCAATGATGTCAGCAGGCGCATCGGCATAGTCGAACTTCTGTTCGCCACCGCGCGGGGCAGCGAGAATGCCCGAATTGAACACACCGGCGATCACCAGCGCCATGCCGCGCTTTTGCGCCAGCGGCAGAAATTCTTTTTCTGACACCTGATCGAGTAGCGAATAGCGGCCAGCGAGAAGCGAGCAATCAAGATCAGCTTCCTCAAGCGCATCGCGAATGATCTGCCATTCGTTCACGCCAAGACCAAAGCCCTTAATATTGCCTGCTGCACGCAGTTCGGTCAGTGCCCTGAAGCCACCGCCTTTGGTCAGCGCATTCCAATGAAATTCGTGCATGTCGGCATGGGTTACGCTACCGATATCATGGACATAGAGCAGATCGATTTCCGGAAAGCCGAGGCGCTGCTGGCTGTCATCGAAACTGCGCATGACGCCGTCATAGCTGTAATCAAAGACCTCACGGAAGTTGAGGCCATTGTGCCAGCCCGAATCGAGCGGATTTTTTGGCGGCGCTGGCGGCAGGGTGCGACCAGCCCGCTCATTGGTCATCAGGCGTCCGACCTTGGTGGACACAACAGCGCGCTCAGTTTTTTCACGCAGCATATCGCCCAGCAGGTGCTCACAGCGACCAAGACCGTACATTGGCG
Organism: Ochrobactrum sp. MYb379; assembly: GCF_037479515.1. Lineage (NCBI taxonomy): Bacteria > Pseudomonadati > Pseudomonadota > Alphaproteobacteria > Hyphomicrobiales > Brucellaceae > Ochrobactrum > Ochrobactrum sp. MYb379. Next base: position 645,926 of record NZ_JBBGYW010000002.1, on the reverse strand, counting down.
CACTGTCGAAATATCGAATACCGCTGTCCCAGCCAGCTTCCAGCAAAGCATCTGCGTCAACCCGCGAAACTGGCGCATAAAGCCCGCCCAAAGGCGCTGTTCCCAGACCAAGCGCTGTTACGGAAAGACCAGTCCGGCCAAGCGTACGCTTCTCGGATGCTTTGAACTGCATGGATATCTCCTCCAGAATCTATGCTTTCGCGTCTTATGAACGCGGAGAGACTGATAAGAGGAAGCGAATAAATGCGCAAACGAAAAACTTATTCATTGGCGAATAGCTTACACTCAGCCCGTTTATGCGAAGCGGGCCTGAATGTTTTGTGAAAGCAGCGCAACCGGACGCGACTTATCGCCCGCCGCAACCCAGATCAGCTCTTCAATTTCGCTGGAAGCGGCAGGTGCTTGTCCTTCTCTCAAGTCGAGATGAAACAGTTCGGCCTCAACAATCGAATCTGCTTCATTGGCAGCGGGTGCCGACATGCGTGCGGCATGGCGCAATTGGCTTTCATCGATGTGAATTCCGAGCTCTTCTTCGATCTCGCGGATTAGGGCAATTTCAGGCGCTTCGCCCGCATCAATCTTGCCACCGGGTTGGAAGAAAATCTCGCTGCCGCGCTTGCGCACCAGGAGGAAACGGCCCGCTTCATCACGGACAATGGCTGCTGCAATAAGAATCGTTTTCATAGGGGCGAAACATCGTCGCGAACACGCACACCGTCAAGAATAATTGCCGCTATCGATCGTGCAGTCTGCTCATAAAAATCCGGCTGTTCGGCGCGGCTGCCAAGAATGGCTGCGACCTGCACTGAGAAATCAGAATAGTGCTGTGTCACCGCCCAGATTGTAAAAATCAGATGATAGGGATCAATCGGCGCGATGCGTTTTTCTTCGATCCAGCGATGAATAACCTGCGCCTTTTCATCGACCAGATCTTTCAGATGGCCTTTCAGAAAGTCGGTAATTGCCGGTGCGCCATGCAGAATTTCATTGGCAAACAGACGCGATGCGGCGGGCCTCTTCGCTGAAAGCTCAAGCTTCTGCGCGATATAGTTGCGCAGTTCTTCAAGCGGATCGCCTTCCGAGTTGATGCTTTCAAATGGGCCGAGCCATTCGGTCAATGTTTCTTCGAGAACGGTTACATAGATGTTCTGCTTGCGCGGAAAATAATACAGCAGGTTTGGCTTCGACATGCCTGCCTTTTCCGCAATCTGATCGACGGTCGTGCCGCGAAAGCCATAGGCAGAAAATACATCGAGCGCAGCGTCGAGAATAAGCCTGCGGTTGATCGCCTGAATGCGCGTCGCACCTTCCGCCTTATCGCTCGCACCTGCTTCGGCAGGGGCATTTGCGGGGGCTGTCGCATCTGTGACCATTTAGCACCTTCTCGTGAGGCAAAATTTCTTAAAACCGCTTGACCACTGCCGAACGCTCTTCTAGCCTGCATTTTGACCAAGTAGTCAAGTTTTTGCAATAATTGCAAGAAGATTGAGGCCAAAGAGCCGGGTCGCGGGAACAACATAACATGTGAAACGCTGGCAGCAATGCCACTGTTATTGCATGCTTGAAATGTGGAGGCAGAGCTTATGGCGCTCAGCAGCAATCTCAAGGTCAATGGCGACAGGCTGTGGGACAGCCTGATGGATATGGCGCAAATTGGCCCCGGCTTGCGCGGTGGTAACAATCGCCAGACGCTGACCGATGAGGACGCCGAAGGCCGACAGCTTTTCCAAAAATGGTGTGAACAGGCCGGACTGTCGATGACCGTCGATACAATGGGCAATATGTTCTTTCTTCGCCCCGGTGAAGATGCGGATGCTGATCCGGTCTATATGGGCAGCCATCTCGACACGCAGCCAACGGGCGGAAAATATGATGGCGTGCTCGGTGTGCTCGGCGGACTTGAAGTCATGCGCACATTGAACGACACCAATATCAAGACAAAACGCCCTATCGTCGTGGTCAACTGGACCAATGAAGAAGGCACACGTTTTGCGCCCGCAATGTTGGCTTCGGGTGTTTTTGCAGGTGTCCATGAGCGGGACTGGGCCTATGAACGCACGGACGCCAAAGGCAAGAAATTCATCGATGAATTAGAGCGCATTGGCTGGAAGGGCGACGAGCCGGTCGGCAAGCGCAAAATCCATTCGATGTTTGAACTGCACATTGAACAAGGTCCGATCCTTGAGATTGAAAATAAGGATATTGGCGTTGTCACCCATGGACAGGGTCTGTGGTGGTTGCAGGTAACATTAACCGGCAAGGAAGCGCATACCGGCTCAACGCCGATGAAAATGCGCAAGAATGCCAGCCTTGGTCTCGGCAAGCTGCTGCAACTCGTTAACGAGATTGCCATGTCGCATCAGCCGGATGCTGTTGGTGGCGTCGGTCATATCGAAGTTTCGCCAAACTCACGCAATGTGCTACCGGGCCAGATTGTGTTCACCGTCGATTTCCGCTCGCCCGATCAGGCAACGCTCGATGCCATGAAGGCACGCTTTGAAGCGGAAGCGCCAAAAATCGCCGAAGAGCTTGGCATCGGGATTGAGATTGAAGTGGCCGGGCATTTTGATCCGGTCACTTTTGATGAAGGCTGCGTCACAGCAATCCGAAATGCAGCAAAACGGCTTGGCTACAGCCATCGTGATATTGTTTCAGGTGCCGGTCACGACGCCTGCTGGATCAATCGTGTAGCGCCCACCGCCATGGTCATGTGTCCATGCGTGGATGGTCTCAGCCACAACGAAGACGAAGAGATTTCTAAAGAATGGGCATCGGCTGGCGCTGATGTGCTTCTACATGCCGTATTGGAGAGTGCTGAAATTGTGAGTTAATTTCCAGCCCATCCAATACTGCTTAATGTTCGAAACAAAACCAAAAAGGGGAACGCGAACATGGTTAGTTCTGGGGCAAGTAAGGTCATTAAAGGCGGCACCGTGATTACGGCTGACCGCACCTTCAAAGCCGACGTTCTTATCGAAGGCGAGAAGATTGTTGCCGTGGGCGATAATCTGACCGGCGATGAAACTATAGATGCAACCGGCTGTTACATCATGCCCGGCGGCATCGATCCGCATACGCATTTGCAAATGCCCTTCATGGGCACCTATTCATCGGACGATTTTGACACCGGCACCGCAGCAGCGCTTGCTGGCGGCACAACGATGGTGGTCGATTTCGTGCTGCCGGGGCCGGAAGGCAATCTGCTCGACGCGCTTCAGGAATGGTTCCAGAAGGCTGGCAAGGCCCGCACTGATTATTCGTTCCATATGGCGATCACCGGCTGGAGCGAACGCGCTTTCAATGAAATGCCGGAAGTTGTGAAGCGCGGCATCAACACCTTCAAGCACTTCATGGCCTATAAGGGCGCGTTGATGGTGAATGATGACGAGATGTTCGCATCATTCCAGCGCTGTGCTGAACTCGGTGCCATGCCGCTGGTGCATGCGGAAAACGGCGATATTGTTGCGCAATTGCAGGCAAAATTTCTCGCAGCAGGCAATGATGGGCCGGAGGCGCACGCCTACTCGCGCCCGCCGGAAGTGGAAGGCGAAGCTACCAACCGCGCAATCATGATTGCCGATCAGGCCGGTGTGCCGCTTTATGTGGTGCACACATCCTGCGAGCAGGCGCATGAAGCAATCCGCCGCGCGCGCCAGAAAGGCATGCGCGTTTATGGCGAGCCGCTGATCCAGCATCTGACATTGGATGAAAGCGAATATCACAATCGCGACTGGGACTATGCCGCGCGCCGCGTGATGTCGCCGCCATTCCGTGACAAGGTCAATCAGGATAGCCTCTGGGCGGGTCTGGCGTCCGGTAGCCTGCAGGTTGTCGCGACCGATCACTGCGCGTTCACCACCGAGCAAAAGCGTAACGGAATTGGCAACTTCACTAAAATTCCGAACGGCACAGGTGGGCTTGAAGAACGGTTGCCGGTGCTCTGGACGCGCGGTGTTCGCACAGGACGTCTGACGCCAAACGAGTTTGTTGCTGTCACCTCGACAAATATTGCAAAAATCCTCAATATCTATCCGCAAAAGGGTGCAGTTCTGCCGGGTGCTGATGCCGACCTCATCATCTGGGACCCGGAAGCCACCAAGAAAATATCGGCCAAAACACAGCACTCCTCCATTGATTACAATGTGTTTGAAGGCTTTGAGCTGAAGGGCCTGCCGGTCAAGACATTCTCGCGTGGCCGTTTGGCCTTTGACAATGGCCATGTGACCGCGCAGCCGGGCGATGGACGTTTTGTCGAGCGCGAACCCAATGGTGCCGCCAACAAAGCGCTGTCGCAATGGAAAGAAATCGTTGCGCCACGCAAGGTGGAACGCAGTGCCGAACATATGCCGATAGGGGTCTGATACATGGCTCTAGCTTCGCTTCGGGAACCGCATGTGATGAATATCGATAGCATGGCCCCGAGGCGGGGCTTGGATGACGCACAGACCGTCATCGACATTAAAGACCTGTCGCTGGTATTTGAAACCAATGACGGACCGGTTCATGCCCTGTCCGACATTAATCTCGCCGTTAAGCGTGGCGAGTTTGTCTCCTTCATCGGTCCATCGGGTTGCGGTAAAACCACGCTGATGCGTGTGGTGGCTGATCTTGAACAGCCGACGTCTGGAACAGTGACAGTGAACGGCAAAACTCCGGAACAGGCGAGACTTGACCGCTCTTATGGCTATGTGTTTCAGGCGGCGGCGTTGTTTCCATGGCGCACGATTGAAGATAATATCAGTCTGCCGCTTGAGATTATGGGCTTTTCAAAAGCCGAGCGAAAAGCTTGCATTGAAAAAAACCTAGCGCTTGTGAACCTCACTGGTTTTGGCAAAAAGTTTCCGTGGCAGCTTTCCGGCGGGATGCAGCAGCGGGCATCGATTGCGCGTGCGCTGTCGTTTGACCCGGATATGTTGCTGATGGATGAGCCGTTCGGAGCGCTCGATGAAATCGTGCGCGATCATCTCAACGAGCAGCTTTTGAAGCTTTGGGCGGCCACGCAGAAGACGGTGATTTTCGTCACCCACTCCATTCCCGAAGCAGTCTTTCTGTCGACCAAGATCGTGGTGATGAGCCCGCGTCCGGGCCGCATTCATGAAATCATCGACTGCGATCTGGGACCGGACCGGACATTGGACATTCGTGAATCGGAAGCATTTCTGAAAATCGCCCATCGCGTGCGCGAAGGCCTGCGGCTAGGCCATATTCATGAATAAATTGCGGGGGCGAAAATGACAGCGTTTTTTCGCGACAAGTTTATTCCGGTTGCGACCATTCTCGCGGTGATTATTGCGATCTGGTATGCATTCGCCGTCTATCTGAACGCGCCGTTTGAGCGTGATCAAGCACAGCGCGCGGGAGCCGAGATTTCATTCTCGACCATCGTTGCGAACACCATGCATCAGGATCGCCCTGTGCTGCCTGCACCGCATCAGGTGGCAAATGAGCTCTGGAAAACTGTCTTTGCCGTCAAGCCCAGTTCGAAACGCAGCCTCGTCTATCACGGCTGGGTGACGCTTTCCTCGACCTTGCTCGGCTTCGTGCTTGGATCGGCGCTCGGTGTATTGCTAGCGGTCGGCATTGTTCATTCGACAACGCTCGATAAAAGCCTGATGCCGTGGATCATCACCTCGCAGACAATCCCCATTCTCGCAATAGCCCCCATGATTATCGTGGTACTAAATGCGATTGGCATTTCCGGACTGTTCCCCAAGGCTGTCATTTCCACCTATCTATCGTTTTTTCCGGTGGCGGTTGGCATGGTCAAAGGGTTGCGCTCGCCCGATGTGATGCATCTCGATCTTATGCGCACCTATAATGCCTCAAAAAATCAGGTATTTTGGAAACTACGCTTTCCTGCTGCCATGCCATTTTTGTTCACATCAATGCAGATTGCGGTGGCGATCAGCCTTGTCGGTGCCATCGTTGGCGAATTGCCGACAGGTGCTGTTGCAGGACTTGGTGCACGATTGCTGGCTGGCTCCTATTACGGGCAAACCGTGCAAATCTGGGCGGCACTGGTGCTTGCAGCCTTCATGGCATCCATCCTTGTGGGGCTGGTTGGCATTGCGGCCACAATGGCCAAACGACGTATGGGCATAAAGCCGGAAAAGGCGGCATCATGATCATCAATATTGCCATTATCATCGTTCTGATCGCCGTGTCGTGGTTTGTTGTGCAGGGGCTGGCCAGCGTTAAAATTCGCAACGCTCAGGGGCAAAAGCTGATCGATATTGCCGTCCCAGCACTGTTTGGCATTGCCATGCTGGTCCTATGGGAAGTGGCTGTGCGGATTTTCGAAGTGCCATCGGTGCTTTTGCCTGCACCATCAGTCATCGGTGCGCGGATCGGCTCGTCAGTGCCGATTCTTTGGGCCGACTTTCAGCAGACTTTCTTAAAAGCTGTGATCATCGGCTATGTCGCAGGCTGCGGCCTTGGCTTCATCACGGCCATAATTGCAGACCGCATTCCGTTTCTGCGCAAAGGCCTGTTACCGCTAGGTAATCTTGCTGCCGCTCTTCCCATTGTTGGCGTCGCACCCATCATGGTGATGTGGTTTGGCTTTGATTGGCAGTCGAAAGCAGCAGTCGTGATCATCATGACCTTCTTTCCAATGCTGGTAAATACGGTTGCGGGACTTGCTGCCAGCGGTGCGATGGAACGCGATCTCATGCAGAGCTATGGCTCCAATTACTGGCAAACGCTTATCAAGCTGCGCTTGCCAGCCGCCATGCCTTTCATTTTCAATGCGCTCAAAATCAATTCAACATTGGCGCTGATTGGCGCAATTGTGGCTGAATTTTTCGGCACGCCGATTGTCGGCATGGGCTTTCGCATATCGGCGGAAATCGGGCGCATGAATGTCGATATGGTCTGGGCCGAAATCTTTGTAGCAGCTCTTGCAGGGTCGCTCTCCTATGGGCTGATCGCGCTGATCGAGCGCAAAGTAACATTCTGGCACCCTTCATACAGGAGGGCATCAGCCTGACGATTTGGCATCCGCCAACATAAGGCGGACCAAAGTGCATTCCGAAAAGTGGGAAACGGTTTTCGGGCAAAATGCGCGCAATAAAAAAGAACCAGAGGAGAACTGAAATGAAAAAGGCACTGTCTTTATGCCTTGGAACAGCCGGACTGGCGCTCGCACTCTTGAGTAACTCAGCAATGGCAGCAGACAAGTTGACCTTGCAGCTCAAATGGGTGACGCAGGGACAGTTTGCAGGCTATTATGTCGCCAAGGACAAGGGTTTTTACGAAGAAGAAGATCTTGATGTTGAGATCAAGCCGGGCGGCCCGGACGTGGCACCCCCACAGGTGATTGCCGGTGGCGGCGCAGATGTGGTTGTGGATTGGATGCCTTCGGCACTGGCCACCCGCGAAAAGGGTGTACCACTTGTCAACATTGCACAGCCGTTTAAAAAATCCGGCATGATGCTGACCTGCCGTAAGGAAACCGGCATCACCAAGCCGGAAGACTTTAAGGGCCGCACATTGGGCGTGTGGTTCGGCGGAAATGAATATCCGTTCCTGTCATGGATGAGCCATCTGAAAATCCCGACCACAGGCGGAGCTGATGGTGTGACCGTGTTGAAACAGGGTTTCAACGTCGATCCATTGATCCAGAAGCAGGCCGACTGCATTTCCACCATGACCTATAATGAATACTGGCAGGTCATCGATGCCGGTCTTCCTGCCGATCAGCTCGTCGTGTTCCCTTATGAAGAACAGGGCGTGGCAACGCTCGAAGATGGCCTCTATGTGCTCGATAAGAGCCTAAATGACCCGGCCATGGTCGATAAGCTGGCACGTTTTGTCCGCGCTTCGATGAAGGGCTGGCAATATGCGTCTGAAAATCCTGCGGAAGCTGCCGAGATCATTCTTGAAAATGATGCATCCGGCGCGCAGACACAGGAAGTTCAGGAGCGTATGATCAAGGAAATCGCCAAGCTGATCGATGGTTCGGACGGCACGCTCGATGTCGCTGCTGCCGACCGGACAGTCGAAACATTGCTGGGTGGTGGTTCTGATCCGGTCATTACAAAGAAGCCGGAAGGCGCATGGTCTCCTAAAATTACCGATGCTTTGAAGAAGTAGGCACGGCACTTTAAGAAGTACGCAGACAATGGCCAACTGCTGTTGTCTGCGGCTTTCGATCAACGTGTACTTCGTATCAGAATCATATATTAAAAGTTGCAACTTGGGTGTAATTGGGGGGCATTTCCTTCAGCCAGGTTATTTGAGGACATCATGCGTAAATTGCTGTTGGCATTTATTATTGCTATGGCTGCGCCAAATGCATTTGCTGCCGATCTGAATGTGTCATTCGATTGGGGCCCAACTAAAAAATGCCTCGACCCCAAATCGCCACCGATCAAGGTATCGGGCGTTCCGCAGGGCACCACCACGCTCGATATCAAGATGATTGATCGCAATGCGACGGGCTTTAATCATGGTGGCGGTAAGGTCGCTTATAAGGGGCAAGCGCAACTACCGTACGGCGCGTTCAAATATAAAGGGCCATGCCCTCCTGAAGGAACACATAACTACAAAATTACAGTAACGGCTCTGGATGCAGCTGGTAAAAAACTGGCCAGTGGTTCTGCAAGCCAGCCTTTCTCAAAGAAATAACCACTCCGAAACCTCGCCCTTACAGCGAGGTTTCTTTTTGCGTGCGCTTTATTTCAGCTTTTCTTCCAGAGCGACAGCTCTGATAAGTTCGCGTTCCAACCGCGCTTCTTCCTCAACCTTTGGCTTGGTGAAGCGTCCGAGCAGAAGATAAGCAACGGGTGTTACAAACAGCGTTGCGATGGTTGCAAGGCCAAGTCCACCAACAATCACCCAGCCGAGTGCAACGCGTGCTTCTGCGCCCGCACCGCTCGCCAGTACCAGTGGGACGCCACCCAGCACCGAACAGATCATCGTCATACAGACCGGACGCAGGCGGATATTGGCCGCCTCTTCAATAGCCTGACGGACATTCATGCCTTTGTCGCGCAACTGATCGGCAAATTCGACAATCAGAATACCGTTCTTGGCCATGATGCCGACAAGCAGCACAAGCCCGATCTGGCTATAGACGTTGAGGCTTGTGCCGGTGAGGATCATCGCGAAGACCGCACAGCCAAGGCCGAGTGGCACCGTCGCCATAACAATCAGCGCACTCACGAAGCTTTCAAACTGTGCAGCCAACACCAGCATAATGATGATGATCGCAAAGCCAAACACCAGCGCGATACCCGTTGAGGTTTCGCTTAAGGTCGAGGCTTCCGCTAGCGGAATAATGTGCGCGCCGGGAGGCAACAACGGTGCGGCAATCTCCAGCGCTGCCGCATAAGCATCACCCAAGGCAAAGTCACTACGCAGATCCGTTGTGATCGCAACCGAGCGCAGACGCTCTTCACGGTTCAACTGCGGCGGAACGGCCTTTTCAACGACGGTTGCAATCGACGACATTGGCACGTAACGACCATCAGTGGTCTTGAGGAAGACGTTTTCAAGATCGGTCGGGTCATTGATCGGATTGGTGGTCGAAACCAGCTTCACGTCGAAGCTTCTGTCGCCAACATAGACCGATCCGATTTTACGGCCATCAAGAACCGACTGCACCGCATTGGCCAGCCCGGTAATATCAATGCCCAAATCGGACGCACGCTCGCGGTTGATCTCAACGGAAAGCTGCGGCTGTGTTGGTTCCACCGACAGGCGAGGCTGCACAAAACGCGGATCTTTTTCGAGAGCCGAGACAATGGCGTCTGTTGCAGGGCGCAGTTTGGCATAATCACTGCCAAGAACAGCGAACTGCAAGCCATTGCCCGCACCGCGAATACCAAGACTGTTTGGCTGGGCCGTGAAGATACGCACGGCAGTAATGCCACGCACACGCTCGTTAATATCAGCCATAATTTCTTGCTGCGAGCGGGCGCGCTCCTTCCATGGCGCAAGCGTCATCACCACGAAGCCGTTATTGGACGATCCGCCGGAACCGGCGATGGCATAAGTAGTTTCAATTTCACCATTGTCTCGCAATGGCTGAATAGCCGCTTCAATCTTATCAAGTTGCGACTGAAGAAACTCCACACTGATGCCCTGCGGTCCGTTGATGCGCAGCAAAGCAACAGCACGGTCTTCAGTTGGGGTCAGTTCCTGCCTGAGTGTGCCAAAACCGACATAGGACGCGCCTGCAAACAGAACCGCGACCATCACCACAATGAAGGGAGCGGAAAGACAGGCATGAAGGCTCGTGCGATAGAAACTCGCCAGACCGCCACCAATGCGTTGCAGGAATTTGGGGCCATGTCCGCCCTCACCGGCTTCGCTACCCTCTTTGAGAAAACGCGATGCCAACATCGGACACAGTGTCAGAGCCACAACCGATGAAAGCAGAATGGCAATTGCCAGCACAAAGCCAAATTCGCGGAACAGACCACCCGCCTGCCCCGGCAAGAACGAAATCGGCACAAAAACTGCAACGAGTGTCAGCGTTGTTGCAACAACTGCAAAGAACACTTCTTGCGTGCCGAGCACAGCTGCCGCACGCGGCCCCATGCCCTGATTGCGTCGGCGCACAATATTTTCGAGCACCACAATCGCATCATCCACCACAAGGCCGGTAGCAAGCACCAGCGCCAGCAGGGTGAGAATATTGACCGAAAAGCCGCTGAGATAGATGGCAGCAATCGTTCCGATGAGTGCAACCGGAATGGCCAGAGCGGGAATAAGCGTCGCGCGAATATCCCATAAAAACATGAAAATGATCACGACAACGATAATCACCGAAGCGATCAGTGCGATTTCAACTTCGTGAATTGCGCCTTTGATGAAGTTTGCATCATCACTGGTGACAGTGACGCTGACACCAGCGGGTAATGTATTCTTCAGATTTGCAACGGCAGCGCGAATGCCTTCCGAAATATCGAGTGTGTTCGACTGAGCCTGACGCACGATGCCAAGGCCAATAGCTGTCTTGCCGTTGGAACGCACGGCAGAGCTTTCAATATCCGGTCCGAGGGTTACTGTTGCCACGTCGCGTATCTGCGTGCGGCCTTTGATATAGACGTTTTCAAAGGCCTCGGGCTTTTCCAGATTGGCTGTCGCACGCACGACAATTGACTGATCAGAACTGCGGAGCGAACCGGCAGGCGCATCCAACCCCATGGAGGAAAGTGCGCTCGAAATATCGGCAATGGTCAGGCCATAACTTGCAAGCCTTGCCTGATTGATATCGATGCGGAAAATCTTATCGCGATCACCATTGATTTGCACATCGGCGACGCCGGGGACCGCCGACAACACATCTTCAATCTGATCTTCAACCAGAACCGTCATGTCGTCTACCGACATAGTGTCGGATGTAACGGCAAGGCGCATCACCGGATCGGCATTGGAGTCCGCCTTGATGATACGCGAAGGATCGGCTTCTTCCGGCACATTGTTGGCCACGCGCGAAATCGCATCGCGCATATCGGCGGCAGCAACATTCAGATCCACACCGTCGTTGAACTCGACCGTCACGCGGCTGCGCTCAAAAGACGACGAAGACGAAATCGACTTCACACCCGAAACACGCGCGACGGCATTTTCCAGCACCTGTGTCAGCTGACGGTCAATGGTTTCCGCAGAGGCGCCACTAAAATCCGTGCTGATAGTAACAACCGGACGATCAACATCCGGCAATTCACGAATATCAACACCGGTAAAGGCCGCAAGGCCCGCAACGATGATCAGAACATTGATAACAAAGGCAAAAACTGGACGACGAATAAAAAGCGCCGTCGATCCACCTTGATTGCTGGGATTCGAGTTAGGATTGCTCACGCTTTATCCTCACCCTGCTACGCGGGTTTTGGCAGCGGGATCAATGCGAGCCGTACCTTGCTCATGCTGCAAGCGCACAGGTGCATCATCACGCACGGTCTGCACGCCCTGCGTGACAATCATATCGCCCTGTTTCACAGGCCCATCAATCAAGATATTGGTGGAATTGCGCTGCACGATACGCGCCGCCACTTTCTTAGCTTTGCCTTCTTCGACGCGCCAGACATAAGAACCGTCAGCCCCCCACTGGATCGCCAGCGGATCAACCGACGGAAAACTGTCGCCGGGGAAAAGTACTGTTACCGAGAAAGACATGCCAGCGCGCAAACGGTCTTCGTCATTGTTGACCTCGGCACGCACATGCAGCGTGCGGCTTGCCTCATCAAGCATATTATCCACCGCGTTGATTGCGCCCTTATAGCTCACCCCGGGAAAAGCAGTCGATTCCGCGCTCAGCGGCTGACCAACTTTAATCTGCGGTGCAAAACGTTCCGGCACCCAAATATCAATGAGGACTTTCGAGCGATCATCAATCCGTGCAATCGATGTCTGCGCAGTCACATAGTTACCGGCATTGACCGGAAGAATACCCACGACACCTGAAATCGGCGCACGCACCGTACGGCGGCTAAGCGCCAACTGCGCATCATCAAGAGCAAGTTTTGCATTTGCAAGCGCGAGGTCGGCTTCCACCTCCTGCACGACGGTTGCCGTGTTGGTGGCACGCAAACGCGCAATACGCTGACGGGTCGTATCGGCATCTTTCACTGCAATTTGCGCCTTGTTGACGGCAATGGTTTCCGTTTCATTGTCGAGAATAGCAATCGGATCACCCGACTTGACGGCATCGCCCGCTTTCACAAGCAGCTCATTCATATAGCCGCTTGAATAAGGCGTGACCGAAACCGTGCTCAATGCACGTGCCGAACCGATCGCCGTGAGCCGATTGTTGATCGTTTCTTCACCTGCCGGCTCAACCACAACGAGGGGAGCCGCACGAGCACCAGAACCGCCATGCGACTGCTGTGCGGGAGCATTTCCTGAAGCAGTCTGTGTTGAAGAGTCTTTGTTTTTATAGAGATACCAGCCACCCGCGGCAGCTCCGATAATAAGCAGGCACAGAACAATCTGCTTCCAGGACTTCATTCAACTCTCCGACAGAGCGCTATCGAGTGCATCGAGAGGCATCTGATTTAAATATTTGCATTCACGCTGGCACCTTCATGCCCGCAAAGAGTATCAAAATGATGATCGCGCCAATAAGTTGCATAATCGTGCACAAGTTGCGTCATCACGGATTTTCCCATTTGCGATTTTGCACTTGGCGATTCCGCACGTCGAGTTAAATTTCGGTAATGCTCGCAATGACCCGGAATAAGATTGTTTAAAATGAGAACTGCAATTGCCGTTGGAATTATCTTTTGCGGGCATATATAGATGGCAACATTTGTAACTATATTATTTATTCGGAAACTCCCCTGATGGAATGTTGCATCGCCTGCGAACAATCCGTCGATATGGATTGTGCGTATGACGGCCATTGAAAAGACCATGGAACCCGGTGGAGTTGCAGCAGAGATTGCTGCGCGTGCACCGGCAATGGCCTCTGCACAAGACGACAAAGTTTCGCCCACGCATTTCACAAGACTGCCCTGGCGCAACCGCCTATCCAACAAACTTCTTATCCTAACGGCGCTCGCTGTACTCATCGCCGAAGTTCTGATTTTTGTACCCTCCGTCGCCAATATGCGTGTGCGCTGGATGAACTCGCGTCTTGATACGGTGGAAGCGGTCAGCGAAGTTCTCGTTGCCAGCGGCAATATCGATATCCCGCGTGAAGTGCAGGACAAGGTTCTGCTTGCCACCGGCACCAAAGCAATTGCTCTGCGGAGTGCTGGTGCCTCCAACCTGCTTGCTATGAGCGAAATGCCCGGCCCAATCGATCAGGTGATCGATCTTAATAATATCAGCGAAGCAGCGGCCATTTGGGATGCTTTTGGCACGCTGTTTAATGGCGGCAACCGAACTTTGCGAATTTATGGATCTGTTCCGCCTAATGATCCATCTGGGCAGATTATTGAAATCGTTACCTCGGACGCGCCGCTTCGCCACGCGATGCTCAGTTACGCGATCAACGTCGCTCTCATCTCGTTGCTCATCTCGATTATTGCGGCGAGCCTTATCTATCTCATCATCCATGAGATGCTTCTGCGGCCTGTCCGCCTTATGCATCGCAATATGATTGACTTTGCGTTATCGCCCGACAATCCAACCAAGATCCTGGTTCCAGAAGATCGCAAAGACGAGTTTGGTGTGGCTCAGCGCCAGATCGCCCATATTCAGGCAGATTTGCAACGCACACTCAAAGAACAGAAACATCTTGCTGATTTGGGTCTCGCCGTTTCCAAGATCAACCATGACATGCGCAATATTCTGGCATCCGCACAGCTCATGTCTGACAGGCTTGCCGACACGGAAGACCCCGCAGTCAAACGATTTGCGCCAAAGCTCATTCATACATTAAGCCGTGCTATCAGCTATTCCGAGAGCGTGATGGCTTATGGGCGCTCACAGGAACTGCCGCCCGCGCCGCGCCGCGTGAAGCTGCACACTATCATTGAGGATGTGCGTGAGACACTGAACGTCGACAAAGAAAACGGCATTGAGTTTGAGAATCTGGTTACCGAAGATTTTGAGCTCAATGTCGATTCCGAACAGCTCTTTCGTGTTCTCTGCAACCTATGCCGTAATTCGGTACAGGCCATGGAACGTGACAGACCAAGCGACGTATCAACCGTCAAGCGGCTAACCCTTTCCGCAGGGCGTATTGGGACCACAGCGATCATCGGTGTTGAGGACACCGGCCCCGGCCTACCACAGAAAGCACGCGACAACCTTTTCACTGCATTCAAGGGATCGACCCGCAGCGATGGGACGGGCCTTGGTCTGGCCATTGCTCAGGAACTGGTTCGCGCGCATGGCGGAACCATTGAGTTACGCGAAGATCGGCCTATTGGAGCGCATTTCGAGATTCGTCTGCCTGACTTGTCCAATTGGCATGACAAAAAGCATAGCCGATCTGAGGGCAACTTAGCCTAATTTTGCCATTCTCCAAAAAAATACATGTGAAATCATAATGTTGAACCAACTGATTCCCGTCAGAAATCATTGGCATGCGAATCTCTGGCGGGGTTTCTTCCATTATTAGCTAGTTTTCCACATTCTAAAGCACCAATGAAAAGCCCGGAAAACCGGGCTTTGACAAAAAAACTTCACAGAACTTCATTTTTTTCCAAGAAGGCGCTTGCATTTAGCAATGGGGCCGATTATCAACCGCCCATCGCCGCAGACGACGCGGCACACAGGCATGCACCCGTAGCTCAGCTGGATAGAGCACCAGACTACGAATCTGGGGGTCAGAGGTTCGAATCCTTTCGGGTGCGCCATTCTTTTCAATAGGTTACGTGGATGAACGGTAGACACTGCCTCAGCGGCTGTCGGCTATTATGCGCTAGCTTTATTGTTTAAAATCACAATCCTCATCGAACAAATGAACCATACTATTTTTTATGGTTGAAGCCTACGCGATTGAAAAAACAAAAAAGCCAGAGTGCTTTCACACTCCGGCCTCTCAAACTGATTCCGCTTTCGCAGATCAGATAATCAATGATGCATCATGTCGTGCGCGATATCTTTGCCGCTTGATGACGACGGATAATAAGTCGGCCAGTTGGTAACTTCTTTGAGCAGAGCCGCACGATCATTACCCCAATAGAGATGGTAGTGATCGGCCTTTTCCGGCGCTATGCGGTGATCGCTGAACTGCATATATTCAGGCGCAGAACTATCGCCCTCAACCTTCTTAAAGATGAAACGAACGCCGCGATTTCCCTTGGCATAGGTCAGAATTTCATGGCCATCGCTGGCGTATTTGCCGGTAGACGCTTTATCGCCTTTATAAAATGACACTTCGTCACCCTTAATGACGATACGGTCCACATCCGTTCGATAACCAATCTCATAATAGTCAGTATATTCCTTGGCACTCTTATCGCCATGCTCCGCCTTGTGCGCGAAAACAGCATCAAGCGTTCCGTCTTTCAAATATGGATAAACTGACTGCCAATCACCCGCCCAATCGGAAAGCTGACGGTCCTTGACCTGATTGTCCTCGAAATAACCGTTTGCAGCGGTTTTTTCGTCTTTGTGCGCGTGGCCATGCGAATGCGAATGAGTGTGACTGGACACAGATTTTTCCTTTGTCTCCGCCAGAGCCTGCCCTGCGAAAGCCAGAGCCGCGCACAGACTAACCGAAGCCAGCAATTTTACCATATCTGATATCTCCTGATATTTAAGTTATGTAATATCGTTACGTTCAGGGAGATAGACGTTCACAGGACATTTGACAAGAAGAACTATCATCATGAGCAATTTATTAAGTGCCAGCGCGTGAAAAATGGGCGCACTTGCCTCAGCCATGTTTTCGGCAAGCAGGCGCTCCACGGCGAGCCCTGAGTGCCTGAGGGCCATATACTAGGCATACAGAGCCCACATGATAACGGGCTTCGGATTATTGCGATTTTGGACTCCGTCTGCATCACGGAAATTACGGCCGAGACGAACAAGATCGCGCTCACGCTCCCAGATAAGCTCTGCGCAAGCCTTAATACCCACAGCGTCTAATTGGACAATAGATTTAGGGGTAATGGGACAGAGTTGTATTTCGTCGCAACAACCCTGCCTATGCGATTATCAACTTTAAGACCTTTTTAGCTTTCTGGAACTTCACCAAATCATGCGGAAACAAAGGCGCACCATCCGGAAATTTTGCAATGCAAACATCCCACATTTCAACATAGCTGTTTGAAATTGCCCAAGCCTTCTGACGGTCTTTCTTTTCCAATCGCCTAAAATTAATCTTTAATGCGCTGTCTTCACGCAGCGGAAAATGGCTCAGTTTCTCAACAAATGGATATTTTTCATCACAGAGTTCTTCGAGAACTTTCTCCGCCGAATTCTGCAAAACCAAACTATAAATTTTATGAGCCTGTTCTTCAAAGAAACACAAGTGCCGCTCAAGCCATTGCCAAGCTTCTTGCTCTAGCCTAAGTCGCTCGGCCTTCTGGTCCCGTGCACGACCAGTGATAAAACTGATGATCAATCTAAATATGCTAATCAAATCTGACATATTATTACCCCGACGATAATTCTATGCCCTACTCATAGTAACAAAAAGGGGCGTTGAAACGCCCCTTAAAATGCTCGCTAAAATTGGGATCAATCATCACCCATCTTGAGTGCCTGAATAAAGGCCTCTTGCGGGATTTCCACCTTGCCGAACTGGCGCATGCGCTTCTTGCCTTCCTTCTGCTTGTCCAGAAGTTTGCGCTTACGCGAAATATCGCCGCCGTAACACTTAGCCGTCACGTCCTTGCGCAGAGCTGAAATGGTTTCACGCGCCACGATGCGTCCGCCAATCGCTGCCTGAATAGGAATTTTGAACATATGCTGTGGGATCAGCTCTTTGAGCTTTTCGCAAAGCACACGGCCACGCTTTTCAGCAGCCGAACGGTGCACCAGCATCGAAAGCGCATCCACCGGCTCTTCATTGACGAGGATCGACATCTTAACCAGATCACCTTCGCGGTAATCCGAAAGATTATAGTCGAAAGAGGCATAGCCCTTCGAGATCGACTTCAGACGGTCGTAGAAATCGAACACGACTTCGTTGAGCGGCAGATCATAGGTGATCATCGCACGCGGGCCAACATAAGTGAGATCGATCTGGAGACCGCGACGCTCCTGACAGAGCTTCATGATCGTACCAAGATAATCATCTGGCGTCATGATAGTGGCGCGAATCCACGGTTCTTCAATCGCTTCGATCTTCACAACATCCGGCATATCAGCCGGGTTGTGCAGTTCTTTCTGCGAGCCGTCCTGCATGTTCAGGCGATAGACAACCGAAGGCGCTGTCGTGATGAGATCGAGATCAAACTCACGCTCAAGACGTTCCTGAATGATTTCAAGATGCAGAAGCCCCAAGAAGCCGCAGCGGAAACCGAAACCAAGTGCAGCCGACGTTTCCATTTCAAAGGAGAACGACGCATCATTGAGGCGCAGTTTGCCCATGGCAGAGCGCAGATCTTCAAAGTCTGCCGCATCAACCGGAAACAGTCCGCAGAACACAACTGGCTGTGCAGGCTTAAAGCCAGTCAAAGGCTTTTCCGTCGGGCGACGATCTTCGGTGATGGTATCACCAACGCGCGTATCAGCCACTTCTTTAATAGAAGCAGTAATAAAGCCGAGTTCGCCCGGTCCGAGCTCATCCATCTGAACCATCTTCGGCGTAAACACGCCGGTGCGTTCAACTGGATATTTCGCGCCTGTACCCATCATGCGGATGGTCTGGCCTTTTTTCAGCACGCCATCAATCACACGGACCAGAACGATCACGCCCAAGTAACTGTCATACCAGCTGTCAACCAGCATGGCCTTCAATGGGGCATTGCGGTCGCCCCCTTTCGGAGGCGGCAGCTGCTCAACAATCGCTTCCAGCACATCAGGAATACCAAGACCAGTTTTTGCCGAGATCATCACGGCCTTGCTCGCGTCAATGCCGATCACTTCTTCGATCTGGTTCTGAACGCGCTCAGGCTCTGCTGCCGGAAGATCAACCTTGTTCAGCACCACCACGATGTCGTGGTTGTTGTCGATGGCCTGATAGACATTGGCCAGCGTCTGCGCTTCAACGCCCTGCGAAGCATCCACCACCAGGAGCGAACCTTCGCACGCAGCCAGCGAACGCGAGACTTCGTATGCGAAGTCGACGTGTCCGGGGGTGTCGATAAGGTTCAGCACATAGTCCTCGCCGTTCTTCGCCTTATAGTTAAGACGAACGGTCTGGGCTTTGATGGTGATGCCGCGCTCGCGCTCGATATCCATCGAGTCGAGGACCTGGTCCTTCATCTCACGCGTGTCCAGCCCGCCCGTCAATTGAATGAGGCGGTCGGCCAGCGTCGATTTGCCGTGGTCGATATGGGCGACGATCGAAAAATTGCGAATATGGTCTAGTGGTGTGCTCATGCGCGCGATTTACCAGTAAGCCGCGAAATCTCAAAGCGGTATTGCATGTTTAATACGGGAAAAGCGGCCTTTGTCGCAGTCGTGACAACAAGTCCCCTTTGCGTTGTTGCCAAAAGGCGATAAATCAGCGCCAGAAAACATGCCGCAATGATCAACTCGGGCATCATATCCGGCGATATAATCAGGCTTTCATGCAGGAGTTCAGGATGAAGACCGAACCAAACGAAGTTCACAACAAGCCGAAACTGGTCACCGTTTTTGGCGGCTCTGGCTTTGTTGGACGCGCGGTCGTAGCAAGCCTCACCAAGCGCGGCTATCGTGTGCGCGTTGCAGTGCGCAAGCCAGATGCTGCTTATTATATGGCACCACTCGGCAATGTCGGTCAGATCCAGATGCTTCAGGCGAATGTTCGCAATCGCGCATCGGTAGAACGCGCGATCATCGGCGCCGATCACGTCATCAACCTTGTCGGCATTCTTTCGGAAAGCGGCAAGCAGCGTTTCAACGCCGTTCAGGTGCTTGGTGCAAAGAACATCGCTGAAGCCACCAAAGCTGCTGGCCTGAAGCTCACGCATCTTTCGTCGCTTGCAGCAGATGCAAATTCGGCATCTGACTATGCTCGCACGAAAGCGGAAGGTGAAAAGGCTGTTCTGAGTGTACTGCCCGATACAGTCATCCTGCGTCCATCGATCATTTTCGGCCATGAAGATCGTTTCTTCAACCGCTTTGCCAATATGGCACGCTTCTCGCCATTCCTGCCGGTTATCGGTGGCGGCGAAACCAAGCTTCAGCCAGTTTATGTTGGTGATGTTGCCGAAGCTGTTGCACGCGCCGTCGATGGCGATCTTACCGCTGGCACGATTTATGAATTGGGCGGGCCAGACGTACAGCCGTTCAAGCATTGGATGAAAGATATGCTCGGCGTCATCGCACGCAAGCGTATTATTATCTCCATGCCTTTCTGGGTTGCACGCATTCAGGCAGCGGTTTTGGGCCTTTTGCCAAATCCCCTGCTCACCAATGATCAGGTGACATTGCTGAAATCCGATAATGTTGTTTCCGATGAAGCAACAAAACAGGGCCGCACGTTGCAGGGCATCGGCATTAAGCCTGAAGCCGTCGATGCAATTCTGCCAGCCTATCTCTGGCGCTACCGCGTCGCTGGTCAGTACACCAAGACCGGATTTGCGTGAGATTAAAACATAAATGAATTAAAGGGGCCGAAAGGCCCCTTTTCTTTTGCATACTGTTTGCGGGTTAGCCCCAAATCAGAAGTGCTGCCATTCCGAGTGAGCCGACGATCAGACGCCACCAAGCAAACAGCTTGAAGCCATGACGCGAGACATAATCAAGCAAATGCTTGACGACAAAAACGCCTGAAATAAACGCCATGATAAAGCCCACGACGATCAGCGCTGTGTCATTCATCGACAGCGAGCTGTGGCTTTTATAAAGATCATAGGTAAAGGCACCGGCCATTGTTGGCATGGCGAGGAAGAACGAAAACTCTGCCGCCGAACGCTTATCAGCCCCAAGCAAAAGTGCGCCAACAATCGTGGAACCTGAGCGCGAGACGCCGGGGATCATGGCAAGGCACTGCACAAAACCAATCGCCAGACAAATCGGCAATGGATAATCCATCACATTATTATAGCGCGGCTTAAGATCGAGCTGATCGACCCAAAGCAGAATAAAACCGCCAAGGATCAGCATAATGCACACCAGCATCGGCGTTTCAAACAACACGCTCTTGATAAAGCCATGCGCCATTGCGCCGATAACGGCAGCAGGTAAAAAAGCCAACAGAATGCCGAAAACAAAGCGCCGTGTGCGGGCATCACGCGGAAAATCGGTCAGAATTTTAATGAGTTTTGACGAATAAACCGTCAGGATCGCGAGGATCGCACCAAGCTGAATGAGCACCTCGAAGGTCTTGCCGTTGGATTCAAAGCCCAGAAAATGGCCGATCAGCAGCAAGTGACCCGTCGACGAAACAGGGATGAATTCCGTCAAACCTTCGACCAGACCGAGAAAAGCGGCTTCCAGAAGATTATAAATTTCCATGAAGTCAGTACCTTAGAAGGTGGCAGGATAAAAATGGCGCATCTTGACGAGCTGTTAAGCATGAAAGTGCTACAATTAGCGCCTACAGCGATTGCTTGTCTCCATCAAGCTTAGCACCTATAACCTAAACATTCCGTTGAGGTGGCTTAAATCTCCTGACAGCAGAAAAACCTGCTGCCGGTGCAAATGCCAGCCACAATTCCTGAGCGGAATTCAATCAGAGCTTTTTTAGTCGAGAGTACCGCGTCGATTATGCTTACGCTTTTTCATCATCCTATGTCTTCAGGCTCGCGCTATGTGCGGCTTATTCTCGGCGAGTACGATGTTGAAGCGGAAATGATCGAGGAGCGTCCGTGGTCGCGCCGCAAGGAATTCCTTGCGCTTAACCCGGCAGCAACGCTTCCTGTGCTTTTGGCCGAACGTGACCTGCCGGTCGTCGGCGCAACCGTCATTGCCGAATATCTTGACGAGACACGCGGTGCCTTGAAGCGCAGCCGTCGTCTTCTGCCGGAAAGCCCAATGGAGCGCGCCGAAGTGCGCCGCTTGGTTGATTGGTTTCTGCTCAAGCTCGAAAATGAAGTCACGCGCCATATCGCGCGTGAACGCGTGTTCAAGCTTCAGATGGCCGACGAAATGGGCGGCAGTGCACCTGATTCGACCGCCATTCGTGCCGCGCGCACCAATATTCGCCAGCATATGCGCTATATTGACTGGCTTGCAGCCACCCGCGACTGGCTTGCCGGTGGTCATCCAAGTTATGCGGATATGGCAGCGGCGGCATCTATTTCCGTCCTCGACTATCTTGGTGAAATCGAATGGGGCGAGACAAAAGCTGCGCGCGACTGGTATGCTCGCATGAAATCGCGTCCTGCTTTCCGTCCGCTCCTGGCTGATCGTGTGCGCGGACTGGCTCCAGTGGCTCATTATGGCGACCTCGATTTCTGACAATAATCAAGCTGCGGAAAAAGCACTCAAGCTCAAGCGGTTTCTGATCGAAGAGGCGAAAGCTGTCGGCTTCGATGCCGTGGCTTTCACTGGCCCTGATTCCATCCCGCAAGCGCCCCAGCGTCTGCGGCAATACATTGCTGACGGCCATCATGCCGATATGCTCTGGATGGAAGAAACCGAAGAACGCCGCGGCAATCCGAGCGTTTTATGGCCGGAAGTCCGGTCAATCATGGTGCTTGCCATGAATTACGGCCCGGACAGCAACCCGCTCGAAATTCTCAAACACAAAGACCGCGCAGCAATCTCGGTCTATGCGCAGAATCGCGATTATCACGACATCATCAAAGGCAAGCTCAAGCATGTAGCGAGCCGTTTTGCTGCGCGCGCAGGTCAGGATGTCAAAGTCTTTGTTGATACGGCACCCGTGATGGAAAAGCCGCTAGCGCAGGCCGCAGGGCTTGGCTGGCAGGGCAAACACACCAATCTGGTCAGCCGCGAACTCGGTTCATGGCTGTTTCTCGGCTCAATTTTTACCACCGCTGACATCCCGCCCGATCAGCCGGATCGCGATCATTGCGGCTCGTGCCGTGCATGTCTCGACGCCTGCCCGACCAAGGCCTTCCCCTCGCCATACAGGATCGATGCGCGGCGCTGCATCTCCTATCTCAGTATTGAGAACAAAGGCCCGATCCCGCTCGAATTTCGCAAAGCAATGGGCAATCGCATCTATGGTTGCGATGATTGCTTGTCGGTTTGCCCCTGGAACAAATTTGCGCAAGCAACCAGGGAGATGAAGCTGAGAGCGCGCGATGAGCTCAAGGCGCCAAGGCTTGCTGATTTTCTGGCCCTTGATGATCCGAGCTTCCGCACGCTGTTTTCCGGCTCCCCCGTCAAACGCATTGGACGCGACCGCTTTTTGCGCAATGTTTTGATTGCAACGGGTAACTCTGACGATCCTTCGCTGGTACCGCAAGTGGAAAGCCTACTCGAAGACCCTGCTGCTGTTGTGCGTGGAGCGGCGATCTGGGCATTCAAGCAACTCGCAGATGAAGAACATTTCGAAATTCTAAAAAATCGTCTGGCCTCTCTGGAAGAGGATGATACGGTGCGTGCAGAATGGAAATTGGAGGACTGTTAGAATGCGCATTTTTCTGTTTGGAGCCGGTTATTCTGCGAGAGCCTTTTCCCGCCTGATGACCGGAGAGGCAGAACGCATTGACGGTACCACCCGTAACGAACAAAATTTCCCGCTTCTCGAAAAATCCGGCATCGCACCGATCATTTTCGACGGTGAAACTGCTTCACCGGAACTCATTGACCGTCTCGCAAAATCAACCCACGTAGTTATCTCGATTTCACCGCGTGATAATGGCGATCCATCGCTTGCAATCGTTGAGGAAGCACTGCGTCGCCCCGGCAATACTGTTCGCTGGATCGGCTATCTTTCAACAGTCGGTGTCTATGGCAATTTTGATGGCAACTGGATTGACGAGACCGCGCAACGCCAGCCCGGTTCGCGACGTTCACTTGAACGCGTTGAGGCAGAAGATTCATGGGAAGCGCTGAGTGAGCGCCACGGCACGCCGGTTGCTCTTTTGCGCCTGTCAGGAATTTACGGCCCCGGCCGCAATGCTTTCATCAATCTTGAACGCGGCACCGCACGACGCGTTATCAAGGAAGATCAGGTCTTCAATCGTATCCATGTGGAAGATATTGCCGGATCATTGCGCTTTCTTGCAGGCACCAACACCGGCGGCGCATTCAACATCACCGATAATGAACCAGCGCCACCGCAAGACGTCGTCACCTATGCCGCAGAACTGATGGGCGTTGCCCCGCCGCCGGAAGTTCCGTTTAACGAAGCGGAAATGACGCCAATGGCACGCTCATTCTACGGCGAAAATAAACGCGTCTCCAACCAGCGCATCAAAGCTCTGGGCTATGAATTTATCTATCCCGATTACAAGACGGCCTTTAGCGCCATGTGGCGGGATGAGAACTGGCGCTAAAGCGTATCGCGTAAAAGTGGGAACCAACTTTGGCTAAAGACACGCGCAAAATAAGTGATTAATTGCCGTTTTGATCAACGCGAAGCATAATCCTAGCTATCCGTTCGAATGATTCGAGCAATATTTATTTGGAAACTGCCCATGGCTAAGAGATTTCTCTCCAAATTCTGGTCGCGTTTCGTCCTTGCAACCTGCCTTTCGGCGATGATTGCGCCGGAATTCGCTGCGCAAGCGCTTGCGCAGGATGCACCAGCAAAACAGGCATTCGGTAGCAAAAAGCTTCCAGTGGTAGCGCAGGAGGCCCAATCCATTGGCTTTTATGCCAAGGGCTGCCTTTCCGGTGGCGTTGCGCTCCCTTTGGATGGTCCAAACTGGCAAGTTATGCGCTTGTCGCGCAATCGCAATTGGGGGCACCCGCGCACAATCGGGCTCTTAGAAAAGCTTTCCCGCGATGCCGTAAAAGACGGCTGGCCGGGACTTCTAGTTGGAGATATTTCGCAGCCGCGTGGCGGGCCAATGCTGACCGGCCATGCCTCACATCAGGTCGGGCTTGATGCCGACATCTGGCTGACGCCCATGCCCAAAAAGCGCTTCACAGACGCCGAGCGCGAAAGCGTGTCTGCCGTATCAATGTTGAAAAGCGATTCACTTTACGTCGATCCGAAGAAATGGACGCCAGCGCGCACCGCACTCATCAAACATGCTGCCAGCTATCCAGAAGTTGAACGCATCTTCGTTCATCCTGGCATCAAGAAGCAACTTTGCGACACCGTCACAGGCGATCGAAAATGGCTTGGAAAAGTGCGCCCTTACTGGGGCCATTTCTATCATTTCCATGTGAGATTGCATTGCCAGCCGGGATCGCCGGATTGCACGCCGCAGCCGAAAGTCACAGGCGGCGATGGTTGCGATAAGTCGCTTGCGTGGTGGTTTACAGATGAGCCGTGGAAGCCAGCAAAGCCATCCAAAGAGCCGCCGAAAAAGCCAAAGCCAGTGATGGTTTCAGATCTACCAAAGGCTTGCGCTTCGGTGCTGAACGGTCCCTCGCCCGATTCCATCGCAGATGTGATCTATAATGCCAATTAAAGCGTGTATAGAAAACAAGCTTTTCACTGGCTTATGGCTTCGCTATAGCTTTCAAACGATTTAACTCAGAGCACATCCCGAAAAGTGGGAACCGGTTTTCGGAACAAGATGTGCGTAAAAAAACGTGTGACAAGGTTATCATTCTCATGTCCGACCGCCTGCGCATTGCATTGATTGCCCACGATCTGAAAAAGGACGAGATGGTTGCTTTCGCACGCAGCCACGAGAAGTCTTTGGCGCACTACGATATTGTGGCAACCGGCACGACTGGCGGGCTTATTCAGGAAGCGTGTCCTTCGCTCAATGTTTTGCGTGTTAAGAGCGGTCCATTGGGTGGTGATCAGCAAATTGGTGCAATGATCGCAGAAGGCACTGTGCAAGCATTGTTTTTCTTCATTGATCCGCTTTCGCCACTCCCGCATGACGTGGACGTGAAAGCCCTGACCCGTCTTGGCAGCGTCTACGACATTCCGATGGCACTCAACCCTGCAACGGCAGACAGACTTATAAAAGTGCTGGATTAATCCAGCACTCCGGTATCATCCGCCAATAATAAGAATAAACGAGACAGCAAGGCACACAATGATTAACGCTGACCAGAGTTTCAAGTTTCCCGTCCTCGTCGGCGACATCGGTGGCACCAATGCGCGTTTTGCACTGCTTGTTGATTCTCATGCCGAGCCTAAAGAATTTCCGGTCGTTCAAACGGCTGATTATGCAACGATTGATGATGCAATCGAGCAAACAGTGCTCAACCACACATCCATTCGTCCGCGCTCGGCAATTCTTGCGGTTGCAGGTCCAGTCGATGGCGACGAAATTGATCTCACCAATTGCGATTGGGTTGTGCGCCCAAAGCAGCTGATAGCCAATCTGGGCTTTGAAGACGTAACCGTTCTCAATGATTTTGAGGCACAAGCGCTCGCCGTTGTCTCAATTGATAAAGAATATTTGCATCAGATCGGTGGCAATGACGAAGAGATCGTCGCCACCCGCGTTGTGCTCGGACCAGGCACAGGCTTAGGCGTTGCCGGGCTTGTGCGCACCAGCAAAGCATGGGTTCCCGTCCCCGGCGAAGGCGGTCATATCGATATTGGCCCACGCAGCGCGCGTGACTATGAAGTGTTCCCGCATATCGAGACTATTGAAGGACGCGTTGCAGCGGAACAGATCCTATGCGGTCGCGGTCTACGCAATCTTTATCTTGCAATCTGCGCCGCCGACAAGGTGACTCCAGTTCTTGATACGCCACCGGATATTACCGCAGCCGGTCTTGATCGCAGCAATGCACAGGCTGTCGAAACGCTGGAACTTTTCGTGACCTATCTGGGACGCATTGCTGGTGATCTGGCGCTCGTTTTCAAAGCACATGGCGGCGTCTATTTGTCCGGCGGCATTCCACAGCGCATTCTCTCCGCGCTTCAGGCCGGATCGTTCCGTACAGCCTTTGAAGACAAGGCACCACACAGCCATTTCATGCGCGAAATTCCGGTACGCGTAGTGGTCCATCCGCTTGCCGCTTTAAGCGGATTATCCGCATTTGCGCGCGCGCCGACGCGGTTTGAAGTCGCTACCAAAGGCCGTCGCTGGCGCATTGACTGATGGGGCTTTTATTCTCAGGCATGGTCAAGCCACAAAGATAACGCTATAGAAGCGCTGCAAACAGACACCTATTGCGGCCTTTGGCTGCCAAATAAAAAGCACTTTGCCCGTGAGCTTATTCAAAAAGAAAAAGAAGAAGATCGACCCGAGCGAGGCCACGCGCGTCATTCGCCGCATGATGTCGGAGAATGTGCATCAGTATAAAAAGAGCTATGCGATTGCAATTTGCGCATCCCTGATCGTGGGTGGCTCAAATGCTGGTCTGGCTTATATGATGAAGCCGATGATCGACAAGATTTTCTATGAACAGCAAATCGGTCTCATCTGGATTATCTGCGGAGCTATCCTCAGCATTTTCGTCATGCGCGGTCTGTCGAGCTACGTTCAGGCGGTCGAGCTTGCCAAGATCGGCAACAATCTGGTTGCCCGCTATCAAAAGCGCATTTTCGACCATCTGATGAAGCTCGGGCTGGATTTTTATAACGATACGCGCTCTGGCCATTTGGCAGCGCAGATAAATCAGAACGTCAACGGCATCCGTGATCTTCTCAACATGACCATCACCTCGATCGCGCGCGATTTCGTGTCGCTGATCGGTCTGGTCGGCATGATGTTTTATACCGACCCATATATGTCGGCGGCAGTCTTTCTGATTGGTCCACCGCTGGTTCTTGCGGTCGCCTATATTTCGCGCCGCATC
Organism: Ochrobactrum sp. MYb379; assembly: GCF_037479515.1. Taxonomy (NCBI): domain Bacteria; kingdom Pseudomonadati; phylum Pseudomonadota; class Alphaproteobacteria; order Hyphomicrobiales; family Brucellaceae; genus Ochrobactrum; species Ochrobactrum sp. MYb379. The sequence goes on along the minus strand of NZ_JBBGYW010000002.1, from coordinate 618,617 downwards.
CGCACCGTTACCCGTGATCTGGTGCATCTAAACTCGCATCTGCTGGGTGCGATGCAGGAATCTGTTCAGGGTATTGCCATTGTGAAAGCCTTCACAATGGAAGAGCAGCTTCGTGGCAAAATCGATCTGCTCATCGATCAGACCGAAAACCGTAGCAACAAGATTGCCCGCGTTTCAGAACGCACGACCCCTATTTCAGAAATTCTCGCTGGCATCGCGATTGCGGGCGTTTTGGCCTATAGCGGATATAATGCAATTCTGAACCAGCAGCCTCCCGGCTCTATGTTCGCTTTCATCACAGCCCTGCTTCTGGCTTATGATCCTGCCCGCCGTCTGGCACGTCTGCAGGTTGGCCTTGAACGCGCACTCGTTAATGCGCGCATGATCTATGAAGTTCTGGATATTGAACCTAATCAGGGTGATGCGCCGGACGCAACAGAGCTTAAAGCTGGCACAGGCGAAATTGACTTCCAGAATGCGCATTTTTCCTATGCAAATAAAGTGCCTGTTTTGCACGGCATCAGCTTTACCGCAAAGGCAGGTGAAACCACCGCAATCGTTGGCGCATCAGGTGCTGGCAAATCAACGCTAATCAACCTTGTGCAGCGGTTTTACGATGTCACGGACGGGAAAATTCTGTTCGACGGACAGGATATTGCCAAAGTCACGAAACATTCGCTTCGCCATTCCGTGGCCTATGTCTCCCAGCAACCCTATCTGTTTGAAGGCACGATTGCCGATAATATCCGCTACGGACGCCCGGATGCGACACAGAATGATATTATCGAGGCTGCCAAGCTTGCCAACGCACATGAGTTCATTCTGCAACAACCACAGGGCTACGACACGCCCGTTGGTGAAAACGGCGTAACACTTTCAGGTGGTCAGCGTCAGCGGGTGTCGATTGCCCGTGCGATTGTGCGCAATGCGCCAGTTCTGCTGCTTGATGAAGCAACATCAGCACTCGATAACGAGTCGGAAAAGCGCGTTCAGCAGGCGCTCGATCACATCATGCATGACCGCACGACCATCGTCATCGCGCACCGACTTTCAACAGTTGTTAACGCGGACCGTATCGTCGTTATGGAAGCAGGACATGTTGTCGAAGAAGGTCGTCACGGCGATCTGATTAAGATACCCAACGGCGTCTATGCCCGTTTCTATGAACTGCAGAGCGGCAAAGACGAATTGCTTATCGGGAACAATGGCACGGAGGAAAAGTCCATTGGCTGAGAATGCTGAAATCGGATTGGTGGTTGTTGGTGCGAACGGTCGCATGGGACAAGCGCTCATCCGAGCTATCCATGCTATTGATGGGGCTCGCCTTGCGGGTGCCATTGCGCGTCCCGGCTCACCATTTCTTGGTAAAGATGCAGGCGAAGTCGCAGGCGTCGGCAATCTCGGTATCGCAATCACGGATGATCCGTTACCAGTGTTCGCAAAAGCGCAGGGCGTCCTTGATTTCACCACGCCCGCCACAAGCGTTGATTATGCCGGCCTCGCGGCTCAGGCGCGCATCGCGCATGTTATTGGCACAACGGGTTTTTCGAACGATGAGAACGAGAAGCTTCTGGCGGCAGCCCGCCACGCAACAATCGTCAAGTCTGGCAATATGAGCCTTGGCGTCAATCTTCTGTCCGGCCTTGTGAAAAAGGCTGCTCAAGCGCTTGGACCTGAAGACTTCGACATTGAAATTCTCGAAATGCATCACAAGCACAAGGTCGATGCGCCATCAGGCACCGCCCTTCTGCTGGGTGAAGCCGCTGCCCTCGGTCGCGCCATCCATCTTGAACAGAACAGCGTGCGTGTTCGCGATGGACATACCGGCCCGCGTGAGCAAGGCACTATCGGTTTTGCAACATTGCGCGGCGGTTCTGTCATTGGCGACCATGACGTCATTCTGGCTGGCGAAGGCGAGCGCATCACGCTCTCTCACCATGCGCAGGACCGTTCAATCTTTGCCCGTGGCGCTGTGAAAGCGGCACTTTGGGCGCATGGCAAAAAGCCCGGCCTTTATTCCATGCTCGATGTTCTTGGACTTAACGACTAACTAATAATTATCCCAACGGAGTGCTGCGATGTCTCGTACCCTCGTCCTGGTCCGCCACGGCCAAAGCGAATGGAACCTCAAGAACCTGTTTACCGGCTGGCGCGATCCGGGCCTCACCGAACAGGGCCACGCTGAAGCTAAAGCTGCTGGTCAGCGCCTGAAGGCTGCTGGCCTTAAGTTCGACCTCGCTTATACATCGGGCCTTTCGCGCGCGCAGGTTACGTGCCAGCACATCCTCGACGAACTCGGCCAGTCCGATCTCGAAACCATCCGCGATCAGGCTTTGAACGAACGCGACTATGGCGATCTGTCTGGCCTCAATAAAGACGACGCACGCGAAAAATGGGGCGAAGAGCAGGTTCACATCTGGCGCCGTTCCTATGACGTCCCTCCTCCGGGTGGCGAAAGCCTGAAAGACACCGGTGCGCGCGTCTGGCCTTATTACCTGCACACCATCCAGCCACACGTTCTGCGTGGCGAAACCATTCTGGTTGCCGCACACGGCAATTCGCTGCGCGCGCTGATTATGGCGCTTGATGGCCTGACACCGGAAGAAATCCTCAAGCAGGAACTCAATACCGGCGTTCCGATCATCTACAAGCTGAATGCCGATTCGACTGTCGCTTCCAAGGAAGTGCTTTCTGCATAAGGATTTTTCGGGCGCGGAAGCTCTAACGCCCCGCGCCCGATCTGCGTTTTCCTGCCTTTTTGATTGCTTCAATCCGCAATGTGAAAAAAAGCTGATAGAAGTAAGAAATCACGATTGACAGAAGCAGGCTGACCCCTTAGATCGGTCCTCGTCGCCCAGATGGCGGAATTGGTAGACGCACCAGCTTCAGGTGCTGGCGCTCGCAAGGGCGTGGAGGTTCGAGTCCTCTTCTGGGCACCATTTCCAAGTCTTCAGACCACTACCAAGGTCCAGAAGCACCCCAAAAAGCCCGCGCAAGCGGGCTTTTTTGTATCTTACGGTTGAATGTGGTTCTCAAAAATTCAAGACGCAGTTACCCGTAAGGGGCGCCGCCACCGCTCTTTCAAGGCAATACGGCGGCTGCAAACAGCCGCCGTATTCCAGCACAATTTAGACGTGACGAAAGCAGCGCCCATCTGTTTCACACCGTACGCGCCGGAGCTTCGGTTAGAGTATTGCCACCCAGTTTTCGCAAAATGAAGTAGGTTAAGGTGATCCCGAGCAGCGACAGCACAGTTGCAAGCATAAAGAGATCTGCATAGCCTAACTTGTCTGCCAGATAACCTGCCACTGAAGATCCAATCAGATAGATCAGCAGTTCTGCACAAGCAAGAATCGTAAAGTCCGTTCCGGGCTGATCGGACGAAGAAAACTTCATGAAAAACGAATAAATCGCGACCAGCTCCATATATCGCAGAAAGGTTTGAAAAGCCGAGGCAGCCATTGCAATCTCTACACCGGGCCAAATTTCACCTGCATTGAAGGTAAGCGCCAGAAAACATACAGTTCGCGCCAATCCAAGAATAATAAGCGTAGAAAAAAGCCCGGTCGAGCGGATCAGGATCGCTGCCATAACGGCACCAACCAGCCCGGCTGTTGCCGCGGAAGCACCTGAAAGATAGCCGATCCACGACAGCGGCAAGCCAATATCAACCAGATATGAGCCCTCCATCCCCCTGACCATCCCTTCGCTTGCACGATAGGTCAGTGCAAAACCCAAGATATACCAGGCGCTCGGCTGCTTAAAGAAACGCTTCAAACTGGGACACGGTGCTGTTTCACTTGTTGTATTATCTGGTTTCTCATCCATGCCAAATGCGGCAAGCAATGGTAATAGCGAAAGGGCCGCTACGATCAGGATGGTCGGCCGCCAGCCAATCTTATGGAAGAGCACGAGCGCAAGCGTGCCGCCTATGATAACGCCAAGAGCCACAGCACCTGCCTGAATTGCATTGCCTGTAGCACGCGTCTGATCATTAAGGCGACGCACCGCATAACCATCCGTCGCAATGTCCTGCAAAGACGACAGGAGCGTAATGCAGAAACAGATTGCAAATAGAGCCCCCGCCTGTTGCGGCTGAACCAGCGCCATACTGGCAATGCCGAGAGAGACAATAATCTGAGTGACAATGACCCAGCTTCTGCGATGCCCCCAGCGCTGAATAAGCGGATGTCGATCCACGAAAGGCGCAATAGCAAACTTGGCAATGAGCGGAATCATCAAAAGATAGAACAGCCCTATTGCGGTACGCGAAGCGCCCTGTTCGCGCATCAATGGCGGAAGAGCAACGAGTAACAGATAGGTCGGTATCCCCTGCGCGAGATAGAGACCACCAAGAACGGCATAAAGGCGCGCATACGCGCCTTTTGGCTCCTCAATAGACGGCAGCTGTCGTTCAGTCATCAGAATTTCTTGCTCACAGACAGCGCAAAGGTACGGCCACGACCTTTGTAGTCAAAGATTTCTTCAGGTGCCAATGCACCATAAAGAGCCTTGGCGCGCGAGCCCCAAACCGTATTATATTCCTTATTGAACAGGTTCAGGACACCGAAATTAAGCGTCGTATCGATTTTCTCAACGCGATAAGAGCCCATCATATCGAACAGGGTATAGCCTTCGATTTTATACCCGGCATAGTCATCAAGATTGAATACGTGCTGCCCCTGCAAACGAAGGTTAAGCTGGTCATTGCCCCAACCAATATGGCCACCAAGTTTGGATACGCTGGCGCTGCCAATCGTATCTTTGACCCAGTCACCATCATTCTTAACCTCGGTGCGCACCCACTGCCCTAAAGCGCCAATGTCAAAACCATGGCTGAGCTTCATGCCAGCCTTACCCTCAAAGCCATAAACCCTTCGGTCATTATCCTGCAATTCAACGGCAAGCGTAGTACGGTTGAGCACAATCGAACGGTCAGAGGTGGAGTAAAATCCAGCTCCCTCCAGGTTGTAAGTTCCGTCATCAAGGCGATAGCCAATTTCGAATGAATTGGTTTTGATCGCTTCAAGCGCCGAGTCTGATACATTGACGCTGCTAAGCAAATTGTAATGCCCGCCGGACAGGGCATATACACCAGCGCCGTAATATTTTGCGGGATCAGGAAGCTCAAAGCCCTGACTGAAATTCGCATAGACTTGCTGCGTATCAGTCAGACTGTAAGTAGCACCGGCATTAAACAGAAAAGCGTCATAATCTACGTCTCCTCCTGACATCGAATCCGCCGAAGACGCCAGACCATTCAGAATAGCGATCTGCTGTGCCGCGCCGACGAAATCGCCAACTTTTGTCTTTGTGTACTGATAACGAACGCCGCCGCTGAACGTCAGCTTATCGGTCGCCTTATAAGAACCTTCAACAAATCCTGCCAGATTTGTCACATCGATCTTAGGGTAAAGACCTGTAACGCCCATTGTTTCAAAATTCATTGCCCCAGAAGCAAGTGCTGTCCTCATATCGAAGATATTCTGGCTGGATGAAAGCGAGTCTCTGTCGGCATCAATGCCGTAAGTGATGTTGATTTTTTCTGTCGGCTCGGAAATGACAGCAGCTTTCATACCATAATAATCAGTATCCTGAGAGCTGCCATAGAAATAGGTTGAACTCGGGAACGGATGAAAATTCATCTGTTCACTGCGATAGAACCCTTGCACCAACAGCTGCTGACCGAAAAGTCATTGTCGGTATAGGTTGCATTGACCATAGCGCGACGGGTGCGCGGATTGAAATCCGACGTATAATTATCGCGCGTTTCAATGAGGCTCGGATTGCGCAACCCGGCGAGATTCTGGCCGAAGTAAACACTATAATCGGACTTCTGTTCAGAGTTGAAAAGCTGGCCAGTGACTTCAAGCCTGCGATCAGCATCAATCTGGAAGCCAACATTGCCCATAAAATCAATACGCTGATTGAAGGCTGTTGAAGTCTGAGTAATGTCAGGCACAATCATGGTCCCGTCAGCATCATAGAATGCTCCGGTCCGATTGCCTGCTAAAGAGAGACGCGCATCCCAGGCTTCACTGTTATACGTGACTGCGGCGCCGCCATTCCGGTCAAAGTCCTGACTGGTCCTGAAACCGCTCTCGATACCAGCAGTGACTTCGGCATGCACACCTTCAGGCGCGTCTTTGCCTTTTTTGGTGATGATATTGATGATACCGCCAGTTGCATTGCCGCCGTACAGCGACGTTGCACCGGACAGAACCTCAATTCGCTCAATGTTGAATGGATCAATTGAATCAAACTGGCGGCTTAAGCCACGAGCGGAATTCATCGATATGCCATCAATCAACACAAGTGCCGTGCGTCCGCGAAGGTTTTGACCATAGGATGTGCGTGCACCTTGACTGGCAGGGTCAAAGCTTGGAATTTCCTGTGCAAGAATTTGCTGAATGGTTTCGCCCGAACGCGCACGCATTTCGATTTGCTGAGCATCTACGACATAGATGGTGCGGGCAGTTTCAGAAATCTGCTGTCCACCACGGCTGCCTGTCACTGCAATAGTATCCAGAACCATAACGCCATTGGTTTTAGCAGCAGGTTTTTCAGCCTGAACCAATTCCTGCTTTTTGTCCTGCGCCATCGCATTGCCAACGATGCTTCCAATTGCAATGAGCGTGAGAAGCGAAACGCCGTGATATTTACTGTGCATTATTCTCTCCGAAGAAGCGAAGACGCATTGCCTCGCTTATATGCGCGATTGTCAAACAAGACCATTGCAGTCATATTTAAATAATCTATAGGAACCTTGCTTGGAGAAAAGCGAACCTGAAGGGGACTAAAGTGAACCTCGAAGGCTGTAGAGAGTTGAAATGACAGAAGCGATTATGCCGCAAAAACTCGGAAATATAGCTTCAAGGGTGCCTGATGGTTTGCAACCTTGCCTTCAGATCCTGCGCGATATGATGGGCACCCCCTTGATAACCCAAGCGAACGGCGATCTTTCATCCGTGCGCGGACTATTCTGGAAACACCCTCTGTTGTCTTTGACGACGATCTACTTCCCGCTCAATCGAACCTTTTTATCCGCACCGGGGTCACGAGAAGCAGGCATTTTAATTTTAAGAGCGATGAGCTGTCCTGTCTCGGTAGAACAAAAGGATAGCCGGATAAATATGGCGCGTGGTGACGTTGTTTTTGTTCCGTCAGACGCTCCGCTTTTGCTAACGTTACCGACAGGTGGACGCCTTGATTGCGCATATATTCCGCGAAAGGCAGCGACACATGAGATTCCGGACATTGGTAAACTGTTCGGCAAGCCCCTGCCTTTCACACATCTGCCTTTACAGCTACTGGTGACCTATGCAGGTTATCTGCTGCAAAATGAGCATCAAAACGAACGCGATGCTGCAACAATGGTTCAACATTTTTATCAGCTATTGCCAATGTTGGTTGAGAATCTGCAGGCCATAAATAAACAGGTTTCACCAATCAGGCGCATCGAAACTATTAAAGAACAAATTGAAGAGCAAATTTCCAATAGCGATTTCTCTTTAATACAATTAGCGCAATCCGAGGGCATTACATCTCGCGCTATTCAAAAATTATTCAAGCGAGAGAACACCACCTTCTCGCGCTATCTACTACAACGGCGACTCGAGGTTGCGCGCTCAGTAATTGTGCGTGGTGATCAATCCGGCATTGCACAGATTGCTTATAATGCGGGCTTCGACGACCCTGCGTATTTTAGCCGGGCATTTCGAAACCTGTATGGTTTTACGCCCTCAGTATTGCGTCAACAAGTCAGCCAGTATTTCAAGAGCAGTGCTTAGCATTCTCAGGTGACTAAGGCTTAGCGATCAACCCATGTTGATGCAAAACCAGCGCAACTGCACCCAGCACGGTATCGTCATTACGTAGAAACTTACCAATGATGAAGTTTGGTTTGCGAACATGCGGTGCATGTGTCGGCGGCCGCACAGCATGTTTCTCGAAATTCTGCTCAACCAAACGCAGAAAGCTTGGTCCGATGGCCGCAATCTTTCCAGCAATGATAATATCAGGCGGGCTCAATATGGTAGAGGTGATGCCAATCGCCCAGCCCGCCATTTCAGCAGAATCCTGTATTAGCCGGTCATAAGGTGAAACACCTGTTTGTGCCTGTCTGATAAAGTCATCAAAGGTAAGCTTTTCGCCTGTGGCCTGCTCAGCCATCTGCATCAAATTAAAGCCACCCGCATAGGTTTCCAGACACCCACGATTGCCGCATTTACAAAGGGGCCCGTGCGGGTTGAGTGAAATATGACCAAACTCTGCAGCATTGCCATAAGCACCGCGCTGAACCGTCCCATCAATAACAATCGCACCGCCAATACCAAGATCGAATTTGTATAGAACGAAATTACTCAGACCAATGGCAGCACCCCAGGTCATTTCAGCCAGCGCGCCACAATGACTTTCGTTTTCTGCAAACAGTGGGCAGTCGATATGAGCGGAAAATATCTCCGCAATATCAATGCCACACCAGGTCGGCAGGATAGAACCGTTCAACACGGTACCTTCGTAAGAAACCGGGGCCGAAATCGCTAAACCGACGCCGAGCAAATCACGAATTGCAATATTAAGCTTCGCACATTCAACAGCCAGTTGGTCTCGAACGCAGATCGCAGCTTCTTGCGGGGTGTAATCTTCGCTCATCTCGAACCAGATATCAGCAATGACATTATGGCCCAGATCACAGACCGCGATACGTATTTCCGCGAGCCCGAACAAAACTCCCGCACAATAAGCTTGGGAAGGGTTGAGCGATATAATTTTGGTAGGGCGACCAAAACCGCTGCTTCGCGTTTCCGTCTCGAGAACGGCCTCGTTGATTTTAAGTTCCGTCAGGATTGTAGAGACTGTCGAGCGTGCAAGTCCCGTCTTCTTTACAAGATCCGTTGCACTTGCTGAACCAAGGCTGGCGACCGTCCGGAGAATTTTTCCAACGGGAGATTCGTGATCATCAAATATCTCTTTAAAGCCAACCATTAATCCTCCAGCCGTATCCATGACGCGAATTACTCACAGGTGCAACTTATTTCGTTTTTGAATAAATGTGCGAAATTAATGCACTTTATAACCTAACAAGCCGCTATTTTCATCATACTTTTTTCGTGTACGAAATAAGTATTGACAGGTTTAGACAGTTTAGCGAAATTAGATGGGAGGTCGGGCCGATGGAGGAGAACCAATGGGCCCTGATTTCGACATCGAATGTTTGGTGATGTGCAGTTATGGGACGGGTGGAAACCACCCGTTGCGAGGAGGAACCGAGTGCAAAATCTATCCGCAATTCTGAAGTCTATAAGCCTGACCAGTGTGCTTGCTCTTGGCGTCGCAACAGCGCCCGCTCATGCCGAGAAGCTGACGATCTGGACGCTTAATTTTGATAACAATGCCGCCAATGTCGCACTGAAAAAGGTAGCGACTGATTTTGAAGCGGCAAATCCTGACGTGCAGGTCGAGATTGTGCAGCGTGCCATTGATGAGCACAAAACAGCGCTTCGTGTGGCAGCAGGCTCCAATCGCGGACCTGATATTTATTTCAGCTGGGCGGGTCTCGGACTTGGCGGCGAATATGTGAAAGCTGGCTTATCGCTGCCGCTCGATAAATATTACACTGAATATAAATGGAAAGACGAGCTGCTCCCGGCCTCAGCGGCCTTTGCTGACCTGTATCCAGGTGGCAAACACGGCGTTCCTTTCACCTTCAAGGGTGAAGCAGTTTACTACAATAAGAAATTGTTTGAGCAAGCTGGCATCACAGAAGAGCCGAAAACCTATGACGAACTGCTGGCTGCCGCGCAAAAACTCAAGGATGCCGGCATTCCCGCCTTTACATTTGGTGGATCGGTCAATTGGCATGTTATGCGTCTGATGGACGTCATTCTGGAAACAAAGTGTGGTGCTGAAAAGCATGATGCTTTGAAGGCAATGCAGGCAGACTGGTCTGGGGAGCCTTGTGCAAAGGATGCCTTTGAGGAATTCGGTAAATGGACGAAGGATTATACGCTTCAGCCATTCATGGGCATTGATAACAAGCAATCTTACAGCCTCTTCACCGCAGGGCGAGCAGCTATGATGCTGGAGGGAGACTGGCTGGTAAGTCAGTTGAACGGTACCGGCGTCAATCTGGATGATTATGGTATTTTCACATTCCCGACCGACACCGGCCGCCTCTATGGCTTTGGTGAGTATAATTACATCAGCTCAAAAAGCAAAAACCCTGATATTGCAGCGAAATTCCTGGATTATTTCCTGTCTACTGAAGTCCAGCAGGATCTCGTCGGGCAGATCAGCGCAGTCTCTGTCAATAAGAACGTAAAATACGAAAATCAAATTCCGCTCGAAGCTGAATGGCTTGATATTTTTAACAAATACGGCACCGTTTATATGAACGGCGATCAGGCATTCCCGCTGGATGTGACGACCGAATACTTCCGCGTTATCAACAGTGTTGCTGCCGGTGACATGACCTCCGATGACGCCGCAAAACAAATGCAAACGTTCATCACGGCCCGAAACTAATCCTCCCCGGATGCGGGCTGCCTGAGCATATTGTTCAGGCAGCTCGCAGGACCACAATCATCAAGGCGGCTTATTGCTGCCTGGAGGAAAGCATGTCGCTGAAAGCAATCATTCAGACACCACGTAGCCAAGCGTCAATATTGCTGATCCCCGCATTAGCAATATACGGCGTGTTCGCGCTCTATCCAATGCTCGACGTCATTATCATGAGCTTCCAGAAATGGAATGGGCTTGATCCTGAGCGCCGGTTTGTTGGTTTCTCCAACTATTCTGCAATATTTACCAATGACCCTGTGTTCTGGGTTGCTTTCAAAAATACCATCATCTGGACATTGTTGAGCCTCGTCATTCCTCCTGTCGTCGGCTTGTTGCTGGCATTGAGCCTCAACCAGAAAATATTCGGCCGAAACAGCCTGCGTGCGATATTTTACCTCCCGGTTATCATCGCACCGATCGCTGTCGCGACGATGTGGAAATGGATGTACGATCCGTTCTTCGGGCTGTTTAACCAGTTGCTGACCAATTGGGGATTGCAATCCTGGATTCAGGATTGGCTCGGTAACAAGAGCATCGCGCTTTACTCAGTCTTTGTTGCCTATGTCTGGCAAACCGTTGGTTTTTCGATGGTCTTGTTCCTTGCCGGACTTCAAAACGTGTCACAAACGCTTATTGAAGCCGCAAGAATAGATGGCGCCGGGCGTTGGGCAGTCTTTAAGCATGTGACATTGCCCGCACTTCGACCAACGATGACCGTCGTTCTGGTGCTTTCCATCATTTCATCACTCAAAGCATTCGATATTGTTTATGGCCTCACCGGTGGTGGCCCAGCGCAAGGCACGCAGATGCTGGCACTTTGGGCCTTCACACAAGCTATGCAGATTTTCGACTTTGGGCGTGGCGCAGCAATTTCCGTCGTCCTGCTCCTGATCACGATGACAATTGTAGTTCCGTACCTGCGCTGGATGCAGAAAAACGAGGAGTTGGAATCGTGACCGCCACTTCGCTCTCTCAAGCTCCGTCTAAGATACAACGTGACCCGGTGCTGATCGGCTTGTGGATCAGCTTGTTCGTGATCGCTGTCATCTGGGTCGCCCCTTTTGTTTTCATTGTGTTTACATCATTGAAGACACCTGCCGCCGTAACAAGTACCGGGGCATTCATGCCACCTGTCGAATGGGCATGGGGTAATTATTCAAGCGCATGGAACCGTGGCAGCTTTGCCAGTTCGTTCTTCAACAGCGTGATCATCACGGCGATCAAGGTTCCAATCGGACTGCTGGTGTCTGCCATGGCCGCCTATGCCCTGGCCAAGATAAAGCTACGATTCAATAAGCTACTGCTTCTGATCGTTGTTTTTGGAACGATGATTCCGTTTCAGGTCATGCTCGCTCCGCTGTTCACGCTCGTAAACTCTTTCGGGCTGATTGATACCTATATTGGCGTCATTCTGCCTTACATTGCGTTCGGCGTCCCTTATCAGGTCTTCATCCTGCATGGCTTCTTCAAAGGAATTCCAAAGGAGTTGTCCGAAGCAGCTCTGATTGATGGTGCAAGCCACTTTACCATCTTCCGCCGTATTTTTCTGCCGGTTTGCCTGCCTGTTCTCGCAGCGCTTTTCATTCTGGACTTCGTGTCGACGTGGAATGAATTTGCGATGGCACTTGTGCTTTTGCAAGATCAGGGCATGTGGACACTTCCGCTGGGACTGATGTCATTTCAGGGGCAATTCTCCAGTGATTACGGGCAGTTAAATGCGGCAATCGTGATGACCGTCCTTCCCGCCACGATCGTCTATCTGATCTTCCAACGTTATTTCGTTTCTGGCCTGACCTCTGGCGCGGTCAAAGGCTAACGAGCATTCAGTAAATTCTGAGGAGAAAACGCATGTCTGGTGCAACCGTCGAAAAATGGGGTGTTTTTGAAGCATCCTTTGCTGGACCTTCCGCTGGCAATCCCTATCTCGACGTGGCCTTTGATGCCATTTTCAAACATAAAAGCCGTGAAGTTCGCGTTCCAGGTTTCTATGACGGCAATGGGACTTATCGTCTTCGATTTATGCCGGACCTTGAAGGCGAATGGACATTTACCACACGCTCCGCAACAAAGGAGCTTGAGGGTAAAACTGGCTCCCTTCAGGCAGCGCAGCCTTCAGCCAATAATCACGGACCGGTTCGCGTGCGTAACAAGTTCCATTTCGCCTATGCGGATGGCACGCCGTTCTTTTCGTTTGGTACGACCTGCTATGCCTGGACACATCAGCCGCTCGACATGCAGGACGAGACACTGGAAACGCTTGCAAACGCGCGCTTCAATAAGATCCGTATGGGTGTTTTCCCGAAAGACTATCCTTATAATACCAACGAACCTCTGCATCTCTGCTTTGAGAAAGATGCCGACGGCAAAGAGAACTTTGACAGACCAAATCCCGAGCATTTCAGGCATTTTGAAAAGCAGGTTGCAGCGCTATGTGAACTAGGCATTGAAGCCGATATTATCATGTTCCACCCTTATGATCGGTGGGGCTATGCAGACATGAGCGCTGAGCAGGATTATCGCTATGTCGAATATCTCGCTGCCCGCCTGTCCGCCTATCGCAATGTATGGTGGTCGCTCGCCAATGAGTATGACTTCTTGCTCGACACAAAGCCGATGGAACAGTGGGATCGATATTTCCAGATTCTGGAAGAGAACGACCCCTATCAGCATCTGCGCTCTATCCATAATGGCGATGTCAATTCAAACTATGACCACCGCAAACCTTGGGTCACGCATATCTGCATTCAGAACCCAGATGTGAAAAAGACACAGGAATGGCGTGACACATACGGCAAGCCAGTCGTGAACGACGAACCCGAATATGAAGGCGACATTCTCGAATCCTGGGGTAATTTGACCCCACAGGAACTGGTACACCGTTATTGGATCTCAATGGCGCGCGGTGGCTATGTCGGTCACGGTGAAACCTATTCCGATGCCAATGATCTTATCTGGTGGGCAAAGGGCGGTAAGCTGCACGGCGAAGCATGGAAGCGCATCGGCTTTCTTCGCGATCTTCTGGAAGCGGATGTCAAACATGGGCTGGAGCCCATTGCGCCTGCAAAACAGTGGCCCTGGTCACGCGTTTCAGGTGCACGCGATGGCGACGGTGATTTCAGGCTGATTTACCTTGGTGAACACCAGCCTGTTGTGTGGTCATCCGGGCTTCCTATGGATAGTGACGACTATGAAGTTGATCTGATCGACACATGGGAAATGACGATAGAGCCGGCGAAAAAGATCGCTGCTCCTATCACCCATCCAGTGCGACATGGCGCAATCGTGCGTGGTGGAAAACCGGACGCTGCCTTTGGTGTATCGCTGCCGCGCAAGCCATATCAGGCACTGCGTGTACGGCGTAAGAAATAAATCAGGAAGGTTTGCATATGTCTGAGTTGAGCATTGCGAATGTCAAGAAATCTTATGGGACAGTTGACATCATCCATGGTGTCGATGTCGAGATTAACGATGGCGAGTTTGTCATTCTTGTTGGCCCTTCTGGCTGCGGAAAGTCGACACTGCTGCGCATGATTGCAGGCCTTGAAGACATCACATCAGGAGAGATCAGCATTGGCGGGCGCGTTGTAAATAATCTTCAGCCCAAGGACCGCGACATTGCGATGGTTTTCCAGAACTATGCGCTCTATCCGCAAATGACTGTTGCCCAGAATATGGGCTTCGCGCTGGAGCTTGCAGGCTCCAGCAAGCAAGACATAGCCACGAAGGTCAATGAAGCGGCAGAGATTTTAGGGCTTCAGCCGCTCCTTGATCGAAAGCCTGCACAATTGTCGGGTGGACAGCGTCAGCGTGTTGCAATGGGGCGCGCAATCGTACGCAACCCAAAAGTGTTTTTGTTTGACGAGCCACTGTCTAACCTTGATGCAAAGCTTCGCGTAAAAATGCGTGCCGAAATTAAGGCCCTGCATCAGCGGCTGAAAACGACCATTGTCTATGTCACGCATGATCAGATCGAAGCCATGACAATGGCCGACAAAATCGTGGTGCTGAACGCTGGCAAAGTTGAGCAAATTGGCTCGCCGTTAGAACTATACGACCGCCCGAAGAACGTTTTCGTTGCAGGCTTTCTTGGATCCCCCGCAATGAACTTCTTTAGCGGAACGCTCAAAGATGCAAACCAGCTAAACTTGGAAAGCGGCCTGATTATAAATGTCGCTGGTGCACCGTCTGATGCTGTTGGTAAAAAGGTTGTTTTCGGCATCAGACCTGAAGATATTTCAATTGGCAGTGCTGACGACATTGAAGCAGTTGTGAAGGTTGTGGAACCAACCGGATCTGAAACGCACGTTGTCCTGGATATTCAGGGCCAGGAACTTACCTGGGTCGTGCGGGAGCGCATTGCATTGGAAGTGGGCCAGCCGGTGCATGTTTCATTCTCAACACCGAAATGCCATTTCTTCGACGATGCGTCCAAGCAACGTTTATGAGAAACAATACACAGTAAACACAAAAAAGCCCGGCCAAACCGGGCTTTTTTCTTTGTCGACAGTGCTGGTACATCCGCAGTCACCGCAACAGTTATGTCCTCATAGTGAAAGCGAATGGTTAATAAAACGTTAACCCGCCAGGCTTTCTAGCATCGCAAAGCTTTGGGCCTTGCCACATGCAGCAACTCCGCGCATCCTGCCTGAAAGTGATTGCAAGTTGAGGACCAAATCAGATGGTGCAGCCTACCTATGATCTTGAGTTCGGCGAGATTATTCGCTGGCTCAAAGAGCATGGCCTCATTCTACAATCTGATCTCGAAGGAAACAGCGAACTTTCCACGCGTGCCGAGCGCATGGGTCGTAAACGTCGGCGTGAGGCAGAAAAGCAAAGCAAGCAGTAAGCCACATAGAAGGCCTCAGAAAAACAAGGGAACGGCCTGACAAAAGCAATGGGGGAGCAAAATGCGACACAAGAAGCTGTTCGACTTTGAACGCCATAGTGTGTTTTTCAAACTGTTTTTCATCTGTGCTGCCTGTGCGATTTTAGGCAGTCTCATGGGCCAAAATGATGATTCAGCTTTCTGGCGCTGGCTTCACTATCTCACAAAGCCCACGGCAACATTGCTGCTGCTCTGCGCTATTCTGGCAGCCCCGCGCCTGATCTCCAAAACCTATGGCTTCACGATTGCCTTTGGTCTTTTATTTGCAGCTGCGGGTGACTTATTTCTGATGCTGCCGGGCGATTATTTTCTGGCAGGACTCATCTGTTTTCTGATCACCCATTGCATCTATATCTATGCGCTGTGTCGCAATACGAAATTCGCAGGCAACAAGCTTGTCTTTGTAATATTTACCGTTTTTGCAATTGCGATTATAGCGGGCCTTTGGACCAGCCTGCCCAATGCCATGAAAATTCCGGTTGTTATCTATGCGATTGCGCTTGCAGTTATGGCAGCGCAGGCTTTCAGCCGCGCAATCTCAATGCCGCCCGAAACCACATCGCGTTATAGCGCATGGCTTGCTGCCGCTGGTGGCCTATTTTCCATGGCAAGCGACACGTTGCTGGCCTTCAACCGCTTCCACACGCCAATCCCGTTGGCTGGATTTTGGGTCTTAAGCACGTATTATGCAGCACAATTCCTCTTTGCCCGATCAACCGAGAACTTTGCCTATGAGCGCTGATACTCAGCTTCGCACGACCTTTCAGCGTTTACGGCAAAGCTGGCTCGACGACCGCCCCTCCTATGAGCAGCGTGTCGATGATCTGCGGCGTTTGCGTAAGCTGCTGCATGAGCGCCTTGAGGATATGGCAAAGGCGATCAATGCGGATTTTGGCAATCGCTCGATCCATGAAACACTGCTGGGTGAAGCCAGTGTCGTTTTTGCCGAAATCGACCACACGCTGCATCATCTCAAACGCTGGATGAAGCCGCAGCGCCGCAAGGCTGGCTGGAAGCTTTGGCCTGCGAAGGCCGAAGTGCGTTTTGTGCCGCTTGGTGTTGTCGGCATTATTTCGCCGTGGAATTATCCGGTCAATCTCGCACTTGCTCCACTCGTTGCTGCAATCGCCGCCGGAAACCACGTTTTCTTGAAACCTTCCGAGCATACACCGCATACGTCCGAATTTCTGCGTAAGCTGATTGCCGATGTGTTTCCAGAAGACCGTGCCACGGTTGCGCTGGGTGATGCCGAACTGTCAGCTGAATTTTCCGCCCTGCCCTTTGATCATCTGTTCTTCACAGGATCAACTGCCGTAGGTCGCAAGATCATGAAAGCAGCAGCTGAAAACCTTACGCCCGTCACACTGGAACTTGGTGGAAAGTCACCTGCCATTGTCAGTGAAAGCGCCGACATAAAGCGTGCTGCTGCATCCATTGCGACGGGCAAATATTTCAACTCTGGCCAGACCTGTATTGCGCCAGATTATGTGCTTATCCATCACAGCAAGCGCGATGCATTTGTGGGCTTGTTAAGAGAAGAAACGCAAAAGCGTTATAGCGGCGAGACGGCTCAAGCAGACCGCACGACGATCATCAATGAGATGCAGCATTCACGTCTTGCTGGATTGCTTGATGACGCAAGAAGCAAAAGCGAAGCCGTCATGCCTTTATTGGACGAAGCCGCAACGCCGAGCCATCCACGGCTAATGACACCGACGCTTATTCTTGAACCAACGCCGACCAGCGCAATCATGAATGAGGAGATTTTCGGCCCGCTGCTGCCGGTCATCAGCTATCGGTCGATTGATGAGGCAATTGCCTCTATTCTGAACCATGAGCGGCCCTTGGCGCTTTATTGCTTCAGCGATAATTCGGCAGAAATTGAAACCGTGCTTTCGCAAGTCGTGGCCGGTGGCGTATGCATCAATGATACCCTCTATCATTTTGCCTGCGGTGATCTGCCCTTTGGCGGCGTCGGGCAAAGTGGCATGGGGCATTATCACGGACATGACGGCTTTCTGACATTCTCCAAAGCCATGCCGGTACTGAACAAATATACGCCCGCCTCAACGGATATGATCAAGCCGCCCTATACCGGCCTGACTGATCGGATCATCCGTTTCATCACGAAATAGAATATAAATACTGTTCAAACTGCAAAATGCCCTATTTAAGAGTAACGATACTCTTCGGATCATAATACGAGGCAGCAACGCGTGCAGAAGAAGAAAACACCGGGTCGGATTTCAACAAAGATACTGACTGCAATCCGTAACCGGCCCGGCTTCCGACCACATCATCCCGATACGCCAGAAGGCGATATTACGATTGCGTCGTATAATGTGCATAAATGCATTGGCGTGGATAAAAAATTCGACCCGCAGCGCACCGCCGATGTCATCAGTGAGATCGATGCGGATGTGATCGCGCTACAAGAAGCCGACAAGCGCTTTGGTGAGCGTTCCGGTCTGCTTGATCTCGGTTTGCTGGAAAAGCGCCACGGTCTCGTGCCTGTGCCGATCACTTCAACCATGCCGAAGGGCCATGGCTGGCACGGTAATATATTGCTGTTTCGCGAAGGCGTGGTGCGCAATGTTCGCCAGCTTTCCTTACCCGGCGTTGAGCCTCGCGGCGCGCTTGTGGCAGACCTGCAATTTTCATCTGGCCTTTTGCGAGTGATCGCCGCCCATCTTGGGCTTTTAAAGCGCTCGCGTCAGCAGCAAGCCGAAAGCATCCTTTCAGCCTTGGAAGAAGCCGATACGTTGCCAACCCTCTTGATCGGTGATCTCAACGAATGGCGCATAGGCAAAAACTCGTCGCTGGCTTCGCTGATGCCGACTTTCAACCATGTCGCAACGGCAGTGCCAAGCTTCCCGTCACGCTTTCCGGTCTTCGCGCTTGATCGCGTTCTCGGCACACCACATAATCTGATAACGGCAGTCGAAGTGCATAACACGCCGCTCGCGCGTATGGCGTCGGATCATTTGCCTATCAAAGCGCATCTTGATCTCAGAACTGCTTCGCAGCTTTTGGAAGAGTTCAATCCATCGCTGCTGACCAGCAACTCTACCATTGAGAATTAAAGATAAGGCGATCCGAGCCAGATAATCCGGTCGATAAGCCGCTCATGGAATGGGCGGTTTTTAAGCCGTGTGAGGTTGACTTCACGGCTGGTTTCAATCGCCTTGCCGATGCGTTCTTCCACCTGAAGCGCCACGTCCCGATCCAGAATTTCAAGATCAATCTCAAAGTTCAGTCGAAGCGATCGCGCATCCAGATTGGATGAGCCGACATAGGACCATGCGCCGTCGATAGTCATCAGCTTGGAGTGGTTAAAGGCACCACCGGCCCGCCAGATGCGGCAACCGCCTTTGAGCAACTGATCGAACTGCGCACGCATGGCGCGATCCACCAGCTTGAGATTGTTAACGCCCGGAATAACCACATCGACGGAAACCCCGCGCCGCGCTGCTGTGATCAGCGCACTGATGAACTCACGGTCCGGCAGCAGATAGGGCGACATAATCAGGATATGCTCCTGCGCAATCGAAAACGCGCCCATCATCATGCGGTGGTTGGTTTCGATATTCTTATCCGGCCCAGAACCAACGACACGGATCAGCTTCCCTGTTCCCGGTGGATCGTTTGGTGCAACGATGCTCCACGCATCGCCCGTCAAAAGCTCGCCCGTTGCAAAGCGCCAGTCTTCAGACGCCACATGAAACAGATCCGCAACCGCCGGGCCTTCGATATGAAAATGCGTGTCAAATGCTACCGCATCACCAGCGATTGCTTTCACAAAAGCGCCGCGAATGTTCATGCCCCCGGTAAAAGCGAGCTTGCCATCAACGATCAGAATCTTTCGGTGGGTGCGCAGATTGGCATAGGGCAGACGCAGACCCATGATGATATTACCGTTGAAGACATCAACGATAATGCCTTTTTCCTTCAACAGCCCGACGATGCTCGGAATGGAATAGCGTGCGCCCACGGCATCGACCAGCACGCGCACTTCAACACCGCGCTTAACTGCTGCTTCCAGAGCATCGGCAAATTTCTGACCAATCGCATCACGATCAAAAATATAGGTTTCGAGCATGATGCTGCGTTCAGCCTTAGCAATGGCTTCCAGCATTTGATCATAGGCTTCGTCGCCGGTTTGCAGCATTTGGATATTGTTGCCGCTGGTGAAATCATAAAGGCTGACAGTGTCGCCGAGGATTTTCATCGCGCCAAACTGTCGGCCAAAGGCTGCGCGCACCCGATCATTGGTCGTGTCGAAATGAGACAGATGATAGAGTGCTATATTGCCAAGATTTTCGCGTTGATGACTGAGCGTATTGCGTCTGATCCGGTTAACGCCAGCCAGACCATAAACCACGGCCCCAACGATAGGCGACAGCACGATGACGCCAACCCAGCCAAGTGCGGTGCGGACTTCGTCTTTCGTCATTGTGGCGTGAATTGCAGCTACTGCACCCAGAATGATCGACAGGACTGCGAGGATATGCGGCCAATAATGTGAAAGAATATCAAACATAAACCGACCTTATCCTGAAACGCACTGCAACAGCTTAGAGATATAATGGAAAGCCCCCTACGCCAACACTCATTTACCAAATAAACCAAACTTATAGAGTTCACTGGTCAAATCTGTGATCTACTTTATATTAGCCGCGGGACTTGCAATCAGAGGGACATCTCATGGCAACAACGCAAAGTAATTTTAACCGGTCTAATCTTCCGACAGAAGTCACAACAAAATGGGGCTGGTTTGTCGCTCTTGGCGTGGCGCTACTGATTCTAGGCGGCATTGCGTTCGGTAATCTCGTGCTCGCCACCGTGGTTTCGGTTTACTATGTCGGCATCATGATGCTGGTCGCAGGCATCATCGAAATCATTCATGCATTCGGCGTGAAAACATGGGGCGGTTTCTTCTTCTGGCTGCTCAGCGGCCTTCTCTATTCAGCCGCAGGTATCGTCGCATTCACCAATCCAATTTTGGCCGCTGGCGTTCTGACCTTCCTTCTCGCAGCAGCACTAATTGGTGCGGGCATTTTCCGCGTCTGGCTTGGCTTTCATTCGAAGCCAGCAGCTGGCTGGGGCTGGATTGTTGCAGCAGGTGTTATCACCGCACTCGCGGGCCTCGTCATCGCAATGCAATGGCCAGTCAACAGCCTGTTCATTCTCGGCCTGTTCTTGGCAATCGATCTAATCTTTCAAGGCTGGTCGTTTATTGCATTTGGCCTTGGCATCAAGCGCTAATACAGCTCTTCAGACGACACAAAGCGGCGTTCACACGCCGCTTTTTTCATTTCAACTCGACCTTTTGCCCAATGACTGCTAGATGCAGCGCAACATCTTCGCGGCGCGCGTTTTGCGCAGCCCATCCTTTCGCAATTACGAGTTTCTTTTATGTCCGCTCAAGACCATCCAGTTTCAAAGCGCCGCACCTTCGCGATCATCGCGCACCCGGATGCCGGTAAAACCACACTCACCGAAAAGCTGCTGCTATTCGGCGGCGCTATTCAGCTTGCCGGTGAAGTTAAGGCCAAGAAAGACCGCATCCAGACCCGTTCCGACTGGATGAACATCGAACGCGATCGCGGTATCTCCGTCGTCACTTCCGTGATGACGTTTGAGTATAAGGATTGCATCTTCAACCTACTCGATACACCAGGCCACGAAGACTTTGCGGACGATACTTATCGCACGCTGACCGCTGTGGATTCCGCCGTCATGGTTATCGATGCCGCAAAGGGTATCGAGCCACGGACGCTGAAGCTCTTTGAAGTCTGTCGTATGCGCGATATCCCAATCGTGACCTTCATCAACAAGATGGACCGCGAAGCCCGCGACCCACTCGAAATTCTTGATGAGATCGAAGAAAAGCTGGCGCTAGATACAGCACCCATCACATGGCCAATCGGCTCTGGCAAAAGCTTTGCTGGCACCTACGACCTGCGCAACAATACCGTGCGCCAGAAGGATGCCGAAGAGAAGCCGACCAAGGTCAGCGGACCAGAAGAAGCGGCAAAGCTTCTGCCTGAAAATGAACGCCAGGCTTGGATTGAAAGCCTGGAACTGGCACAGGGCGTTTGCCGCCCGTTCGATCTCGCATCCTTTCAGGAAGGCCATATGACGCCGGTTTATTTCGGCTCGGCACTCAAGAATTACGGCGTGCGCGATCTGATCGAAGCTTTCTGTGATTTTGGCCCAAGCCCACGCGACCAGAAGGCAGATGCCCGTATGGTTGGCGCAACCGAAGCCAAGATGACCGGCTTCGTATTCAAGATTCAGGCCAATATGGACCCGAACCATCGTGACCGTATTGCGTTCCTGCGCGTCTGCTCGGGCACACTTTCGCGCGGCATGAAGGCCAAACTGGTTCGCACCGGCAAGCCAATGAGCTTGTCTGCGCCGCAATTCTTCTTTGCACGCTCCCGCCAGATTGCCGATGAAGCCTTTGCAGGTGACGTGGTCGGAATCCCCAACCACGGCACATTGCGTATCGGTGACACGCTGACCGAGGGTGAAGACATCCTGTTCCGTGGCGTGCCAAACTTCGCACCGGAAATCCTGCGGCGTGTGCGGCTTGATGATGCAATGAAGGCGAAGAAGCTGCGTGAAGCGCTTCAACAGATGGCGGAAGAAGGCGTTGTTCAGCTTTTCGTGCCGGATGATGGTTCTCCGGCGATTGTCGGTGTCGTCGGCGCTCTCCAGATCGACGTTTTGACCGAACGCCTGAAGATCGAATATTCGCTGCCCGTCGGCTTTGAAATGTCGCGCTTCTCTGTTTGTCGTTGGATTACGGCGGATGAACCAGCCGAGCTTGACCGCTTCATCGCTTCGCATCGCGCCGATATTGCGCATGATCTCGACAATGATCCGGTGTTCCTCGCGCAGAATGGCTTCTCGCTCAACTATGAAGCTGAGCGCTGGAAGGCAATCCGCTTCGCCACGATCAAGGATTATCAGGTCCGCGATAAGGCCTGATAAAGCGTATCCCGAAAAGTGGGAACCGGTTTTCGGATAAGATACGCGTTAAAACAGAGATTTAGTGCTGATTAGCCCATCCGCAGATGCGTAAGCTTCTGCGGATTGCGGATGAGATAGACCGCTGCGATAAGTCCATCCTGCACATCCAAGGCCACCACTTGCGGCAGTCCATCTGCCTCTAAGCTCATATGGCCGGGTAGCCCGTCGAACAACGCAAAATGGCGAATGTCCGGCACCAGACCGTCCGTCTTGCGCGCGATACCCTCATAAAAACGCATAATCTTGTCACGCCCGTAAATCGGGTTGAGAGCGGCATTGCGGATACCGCCACCATCAGAATACATCACAACATCTTCCGCGAGCAGCCCTTTCAGCGCCGTCATGTCCCCGCTGCGGGACGCCTGAAAGAAAGCCTCGGCAATTGTTCGTCCACGATCTTCAGGCATGGAAAACCGCATCTTTTCCTGCCGAACATGGCTGCGCGCGCGGCTCGCCAGCTGGCGACAGGCCACAGCATCGCGATCAAGCACGCGCCCAACCTCATCAAAGCCCATATCAAACACGTCATGCAAAAGAAATGCCGCCCGCTCCAGCGGCGACAGACGGTCAAGCGCGAGCATCAGTGTCAGCGTAATGTCGTCACTGCGATCTTCTTCGTCCTCGACAAGTGGTTCAGGCAACCAAGTTCCGGGATAGGTTTCGCGTCTCACGCGCGCTGATTTCAGATGGTCGAGCGCAAGACGGCTAACCACACGGGTGAGCCAGCCCTGCGGCTCACGGATGGTTTCACGATCCACAGCGCTCCAGCGTAGCCATGCATCCTGCACGATGTCTTCGGCTTCGGCATGCGTGCCCACCATGCGATAAGCAATGCGGATGAGCCGAGGCCGCAAGGCCTCGAATACACCCGCTTCATTCATGTTTGGCTCAAGCGGCAGCTGCATCGGCTTTGACCGGATGAACAAGGCGCAGGCCGACAGCAATGCGGTTCCATGCATTGATGGTGGTAATCAGCATGGTCAGATTGACGATCTCTTCGTCTGAGAAATGTGCCTTCAAAGCATCAAAATCCTTATCCGGTGCGCCAGTCTGTGCCAGCAGGGTCAACGCCTCGGTCCAGCCGAGTGCCGCCCGTTCTCGCGCAGTATAAAGCGGTGATTCACGCCATGCAGCAACCAGATAGAGGCGCTCTTCGGTTTCGCCAGCCTTCCGCGCATCAGCCGTATGCATATAGATGCAATAGGCACAGCCATTGATCTGCGAGGCTCGGATTTTCACCAACTCATAAAGGCTATATTCAAGCCCGCAAGCGGCAACACGCTTTTCCAGCTCCACCATTGCCTGCATGATCTGCGGTGCGAACGTATAAGGGGCAAGTCTTAGTTCCATGATCTCTTCTCCTTGATGTTGACCCGTATTGGTCGTTCATCATCAAGACGAGATAGCTTCATCGGAATGTGACATGCCCCGCATAAAAAATCAGCTTTTTATTTCGAGAAGTGCGGCTGCAATTTTTTCTGCAAGCTTTTCAGCAACTTGCTCCTTGCTCATTTCCGGCCATTCTTCGATGCCAGCATGACTTAAAATACGCACGCGATTGCGATCGCCGCCCATCACGTCACCCGACACATCATTGGCAACGATCCAGTCGGCACCCTTTCGCTCAAGCTTGCGTCCAGCATTGGCCAGCACGTCCTGCGTTTCCGCAGCAAAGCCCACCACAAGACCGGGACGCTTCTCACTATGTCCAACACCGGCCAGAATATCAGGGTTTTCGACCATGCTGAGCATCGGCGCGCCCTCGCCCGGCTGTTTCTTGATCTTCTGATCGGCTGAATTGGCGGTTCGCCAATCGGCAACGGCTGCAACCATCACAGCCACATCAGCAGGCAAATGGCTCTCAACGGCTGCCTGCATCTCCCGCGCGGTTTCAACACGGATAACGTTCACACCTTCAGGATCAGGGATCGTGACCGGACCGGACACCAGATGCACCGTTGCACCTAAGCGCGCGAGGGAGGCCGCGATGGCATGGCCCTGCTTGCCCGAGGACCGATTAGCAATATAGCGCACCGGATCAATCGGCTCGTGGGTCGGGCCGGATGTCATGACGATCACTTTGCCTGCAAGCGGTTTTACTTGTGGTGCGAGTAAGCTTTCAATGGCTGCAACAATTGCAAGCGGCTCACTCATGCGACCTGTGCCCGCCTCTCCGCTTTCCGCCATCTCGCCCTTTTCAGGGCCAATGAAATGCACGCCGTCTTTTTCTAGTGTCAGACGATTGCGCTTGGTTGCCGGGTTATCCCACATGGCAGGATTCATTGCGGGAGCCACCAAGACCGGAATCTTGCGCGCAAGAAGAACCGCACTCGCAAGATCATCGGCAATTCCATTGGCCATTTTGGCCATCAGGCCAGCCGTCGCAGGTGCCACAACGATCAGATCGGCATCACGCGCAAGGCGAATGTGGCCGACATCCTGCTCATCTTCGCGCGAGAAAAGGTCGGTAAACACATGATCGGCAGCCACCGCGCCAATGGTCAGCGGTGTCACGAATTGCTGTGCTGCAGCCGTCATCAGCGGACGTACATGCGCACCACGCTCACGCAATCGCCGGATAAGATCAGGTGCTTTATAGGCCGCAATTCCACCACTGATAATGAGAAGAACGCGCTTGCCTTGCAATGAACCTGAAACCGACGGCGAAGCTTTGGCAGTGGACTTTGGCTCTTCAAGACCGCCAAGTAGAAGCCTTGCTTCTTCTTCCATGGAGCGTCCGTTTTGAGCGGCTCTTACGCGAAGCCGTTCTTTTGCAGCGTCATCAAGATTGCGGATGGTAATGCTGGCCATTTGATTGCACCGGATCGTTTCTGATGCAATCAATGAAATCACTCTTTTGTCGAATAATCAACAAACAGATACATTAAAGCTCAATATAGAGCTTAATTGCAATCGCAGCGAGTGAGATTGCAATCACGATCTGCGCAATACGACCCCATCGCGTATGCCGCGCTTCCGCCTTGCCAATGGCCTCCGCTGTCTCTGCATCGAAATGCAAACCCTTGACCGCCATCGCGTCCATCGCAGCCGTAGCGCGATCCATCCGTGCAACCATTTCTGGCGTTTTACGAGCGAAATGCAGCAGCGCATATGCACTGTCTTTTGCATCGAGCAACATGCCCTGCGGTCCAAGATTCTTGCGAATCCATCCGCCGACCACGGGTTCTGCCGCTTTCCACATGTTGAAATGCGGGTCGAGCGTGCGCGAAACGCCTTCAACCACGACCATCGTCTTCTGAAGCATCAGAAGTTCTGGCCGCGTTTCCATGTCGAACAGCTCCGTCACTTCAAACAACAATGTGAGAAGCTTGGCCATCGAAATGGTTTCGGCTGGCTGGCCATGGATCGGCTCGCCAATAGCGCGGATTGCCTGCGCAAAGCTCGCCACATCATGCGTATGCGGCACATAGCCTGCTTCAAAATGCACTTCCGCCACACGCAGATAATCACGCGTAATAAAGCCATATAGAATTTCTGCAAGAAAGCGCCGTTGATCCTTGTTGAGCCGCCCGGTAATACCGAAATCAACGGCAACAATGACACCCTGCGGATCAACGAACAAATTGCCCGGATGCATATCCGCATGGAAAAAACCATCGCGCAGAGTATGGCGCAGGAAAGACTGGATCAGTGTTTCCGAAAGCTTTTTCAGATCAAAGCCTGCCGCTCTCAAGCCATCGATATCCGACATTTTAATGCCGTCAATCCATTCAAGCGTCAGAACATCGCGACCCGTGCGCTCCCAATCCACATTGGGGACGCGAAAGCCCTCATCGTCCTTGATATTCTCGGCAATCTCGGACAGCGCTGCCGCTTCAAGCCGCAGATCCATCTCGATACGCGTGGTCTGATGTAGTGTTTCCACCATCTCGACCGGGCGCAAGCGCCGCGTAAACGGTATATGCCGCTCCTGCATGCGAGCGACCATGAAGAAGCTTTCAAGATCACGCGCGAAACGCTGACGAACACCCGGACGGATGACTTTAACCGCAACCTTATGCGGTGCGCCATCCTTCATCACATAGGCAGGATGCACCTGCGCCATGGATGCGGCTGCAATCGGCGCTTCGAAACTCACATAGAGATCATCAATCTTGCGGCCAAGAGAACTCTCGATAGCCGCAACGGCCTCAGTCTGCGGGAAGAAATCAAGGCGATCCTGCAAAAGCTCGAGATCAGCGGCAACGTCCTTGCCCACAATATCAGGACGGGTTGCAAGAAACTGACCGAGCTTCACATAGGAAGGCCCAAGCTTGTTCATCGCCCTCGAAATACGCTCGGAGCGAGGCGCATCTTTCGCACGCTTACGCGCAAGAAGCTTCGCAGCCTTGTGCCCTAAGGCTGGCAATCCAGCCGCATCATCAACAGGCAGCGAACTCAACACGCCTTCGCGCGCCATAATCCAGCCAGCATGCATCAATCTCAAAGCCGCAGAAATATTGCTCATACTGATCTCAGAGCTTCCAGCCAGAATGAAGGGCTGCGATACCACCTGTGAAATTGCGGTAGCTCACGCGCTCAAAACCCGCCTCGCGGATCATGCGTGCAAAATCTTCCTGCTTAGGGAATTTGCGGATCGATTCCACAAGATAGCTGTAGGATTCAGCATCACCCGTAATCATTTTACCAATCTGCGGAATAGCGTTGAACGACCACTGGTCATAAATCTTATCAAGTAATGGCAGTTCGACTTCGGAGAATTCAAGGCACATAAAACGGCCACCGGGCTTTAACACGCGATAGGCTTCGGACAGCGCCTTGTCGATATGTGGCACATTACGAATGCCAAACGAAATTGTGTAAGCATCAAAGCTCGCATCTTCAAAGGGTAGCTCTTCGGCGCTCGCTTCAACAAATTCGAGATTATCGGCTAAGCCCTTCTTGATCGCACGTTCACGCCCAACACCGAGCATTGAGCCGTTAATATCGAGAATAGTTACATGCGCCTGACGGTTCGAGGCTTCAACAATACGGAAAGCAATATCGCCCGTACCACCAGCCACATCGAGCGATTTGAAGCCCGGACGCTTGGATGGTGCCAGCCAGCCGATCATCGCATCTTTCCAGACACGATGCAGACCACCCGACATGAGATCATTCATCACATCGTAGCGCTTCGCAACCTTATGGAAAACGTCGTTGACCAGCCCCTGCTTTTCGCTTTCATCGACTGCCTTGAAGCCGAATGAATGCTCCATGCCACCTTGTGCGCCCACGCGGTCTGCATTGCCGTTCTGCTGGCTCATAACTATCCTGCCGGTTCATGTGCGAAACGAAGCCGATCTCCGTTTTCCGTTTGCTTGATGCATATAAAGCTTGTACCGGACGATACAAGCACAGACCGCAAGCCGATACCCCTTTTGTGATCTCCACTTGCGCATCTGTGCAAAATGTTCAAAGAAATAGAAAACTGTGCGTGCGCGCCTGCCACGCGTTTTCTCCGGCTTAATTAGCCGTTACAGTCGATAAAGATAACAAGAAAAGTGGAAACAACATGGGCGTTAATGTCGTCAGCCATCCGCTTGTCCAGCACAAGCTCACCATTATGCGCAAGCGCGAAACTTCAACCGCCAGCTTCCGTCGTTTGCTGAAAGAAATTTCGCTGTTGCTTTGCTATGAAGTGACACGCGATCTCGAACTAACCACCATGCATATCGAAACGCCAATGATGCCAATGGAAGCGCCAACGCTTGAAGGCAAGAAGCTGGTTTTCGCTTCGATCCTGCGCGCTGGCAACGGTCTTCTGGAAGGTATGCTGGATCTGGTGCCAGCAGCACGCGTGGCCCATATCGGTCTTTATCGCGATCACGACACGCTTCAGCCAGTCGAATATTACTTCAAAGCACCGGAAGACATCGTCAACCGCCTCATCATCGTGGTCGATCCGATGCTTGCAACCGGCCATTCGGCAATCGCAGCGATCGACAAGCTGAAGGAACGCGGCGCGACCAATATCAAGTTCCTGTGCCTGCTGGCAGCACCGGAAGGCATTGAGCGCTTCACGGCGGCTCATCCAGATGTTGATGTCTTCACCGCCTCCATTGATGATAGCCTTGATGAAAAAGGTTACATCATTCCGGGTCTCGGTGATGCTGGTGACCGCATGTACGGCACGAAGTAAGTTTCAAACCTTACGATAAGCACTATACTAATCCGCGTATTGGCCGCTCGATAATCGATATTGAGCTGCCAGCGCGGATTTTTTATCTCTTCAATATCAACTGGTATGGAACATCGCTCATGTCTACCGAAGCCCGCCTGACAGAACTTGAAATCCGGGTTGCTCAACAGGAACAGACGATTGAAGAGCTTTCTGCCGTCATTGCGGAGCAGTGGAAAACGATAGACCGTCTCGACAAAAAACATTCGGCCCTGACGGATCGCTTTTTGACGCTCGAAGGGCAAACCGCACCCGAAATTCCCATCACAAAGCCACCGCACTGGTAATGCAATGATTGAAATCATCACCCTTGAGCATCGAAAAGATCTCGCAGCAATTTGCGCAAAATGGAACCATGCCGAATGGGGACAGGCAGCGGGCGCAACTGAAGAAGAAGTCGCCTCAGCCTTACAGGATATTATCCATTCAAATGATGGTCAGGCAGCGCGTGCCGCGCTTTGGAATGGCGAACTGGCAGGCTTTGTTCTTCTGATTCATAGTGACCTCGACAGCCACCCTCACCTCAAGCCATGGGTTGCGAGTGTGCTGGTTGCACCGGAGTTTCGCGGGCGTGGTATTGCTAAGGCGCTCATGACAGCGATTGAAACGGCTGCTCATGATCTCGGTTATAGCGAGGCTTATCTCTACACCTATAAGCCTGATCTTTACCGCAAAATGGCATGGGGTGATTTTGAAGAACTGACCGGCGAGAATGAAGGCATGCTGATCTTAAATAAGAAAATCGCGCGGGGCTAACCGCGCGATTTTTTGCTTCTTATGATGCCGCCGGTATTGGGCAGCTCACACCTGTTCCGCGCAAACCGCAATAGCCATTCGGATTCTTGGCCAGATACTGCTGGTGATAATCTTCCGCGTAATAAAACGCCGGAGCATCAGCAATTTCCGTCGTGACCGGACCCAGACCACGCGATGCCAGCGCGGCCTGGTAAGCGTCCCTGCTCTTTTCAACCGCTTCACGATCCAGCTCATCAAAGGTGTAGATCACCGAACGATAAGTCGTGCCGATATCATTGCCCTGTCGCATGCCCTGCGTCGGATCATGCTCTTCCCAGAAGAGCGTCAGCAATTCATCAAGACTAACAACCTTTGGATCATAAACGACCAGCACCACCTCGGCGTGGCCAGTCAGACCCGTGCAGGTTTCCTCATAGGTCGGATTGGGCGTGATGCCGCCAGCATAGCCAACGGCAGTTACATAAACACCCGGCACCTGCCAGAACAGCCGCTCTGCGCCCCAGAAACAACCCATGCCGAACATGACCTGCTTCATGCCTTCCGGCCATGGCCCCTTAAGCGGCTTACCCGATACATAATGCGATGCTGCCGTCGGAAGCGCCGCAGCGCGACCCGGTAAAGCGTCCTGATGTGAAGGCATTTCTACCTTTTTGCGATAGCTGTCTAGGAAACTCATTTAACACCTCCTGAAGAGCTGAGAATATGCACATACTGCGCAACGCTCTTGGACAAACCGATCTTATGTAACTTCCGAAGATAGCGCCCGGAGACCAATGCTAACGCGCGCTAAAATTACCAAAGCGCTTTTCGCGACGATGGCCAGCCAGATAAAACAAGAGTGCGAGTATGCCGAACACCAGCCAGCCCGGCTGCTCCAGCAAAGGAACCAACACCCTGTCCCAAGCCGCTATGCCTATATAGTGCGTCACAAATGCTTCTGCATCCCCCAGCAGTTCTGGTGCACCAACAGCCCACATATCCAGAAATGGCTTCACGACGAATTCTTGCGCTCCGACCGAGCGCGCGCCATCCAAAACTGCAAAAACGACTGCCAGCGCCAGACACACAACCGCAAAACTGCGCAATACAAAACGAAACACGATTCTCTGCCTTCGATTTCACCCATGCAAATCGTGCCAAAATGCACGATCCATGCCATCTAGCCTCTGCCTAACTCATCACTAAATCATACCATAAGGCAGATGCAGCATGCATCATCGAATAAAGCACAAGTTTTTCAATATATTTTCCATTTAAAAAACAATTATTTAGCTCTTAAAAAGCCACAGGGCCGTGACTTGATACAAATTAAATAGAAAACTGACAAATAGCAGTTGAACATATGCGCATTCTGGCTATATTGCGCGCCGCAGCACCTGTTTTGGCAACTAACCAATGCCTGATTTGAAGCGGTGTCGTGTTTGCGAGAGTTCTGACCGCGCTTGCGGATTTCAAGACAGCAAATGAGTGGAGAGGTGGCCGAGTGGTTGAAGGCGCACGCCTGGAAAGTGTGTATACGGGGAACCGTATCGCGGGTTCGAATCCCGCTCTCTCCGCCAGACAATTCAAATAAGCATTTAGTCTGTTGAATTAAGTGGGTTAAAGCCCCAAAATTATATGACGACCTTTAGAAAATCAGCAGCAAACAGCCTGCCAAGTTTACCGCGCAACGCTATCACTCTCGAGGCCGCTATTTGAATAGAACGCGCAGCATCGCTTCCAATGTTGAATGACGATAGCGAATATAGATGCGCGGAATGCCAAACGCATCGTCGGTCGATTTGGCACGTTTACTCACTGTCGTTGTAGCGTTGAGATATCCAGCTTCCTTAACAATCTGCCTGTGGACCGGATCATTTCCACCGTAAGGATAGCAGAAGCTGGTGACTTCCGATCCGAGCACGTCTTCTATTTTTCTTTTGCAATCAGCAATTTGACGCTGCGCCTCCTGGTGGGAAACTTGAGGGAGAAGGCAATGATCCAATGTGTGGGCACCGACCTCATGCCCTAATCTAGCCCATTCACGTAATTCACTGGCATTCATACACGGCGACTGCGGTATGCCTTCTTTTGCATCCCAGACATTACTGCCACCAATTTGATTAGCGACAAAATAATTGGTCGCAGTGAAGCCAACTTCCGCCAGCGCAGGAGCTGCATGTTCAAGTGTATTCAAAAATCCATCATCAAAAGTAATGACGACGACTTTACCCTTCTTGTCACCTCGCAAATAAGGCCAAGCATCACGAACTGAGAGTCCTTTATAACCCAATGACTTCAGCCATTTCATCTGAGAACGGAAACTCTCAGGCCGAACGAAAAGTCCTTTGTATGGAACTTTAGGATCAGGCAGCCGTGCTATCTGGTGATAAAGAAGAACAGGTACTGACATTATTAATTAGCCTCAGATAAAACACTAACAATTAGGGGGCAATCAATATGCAGTGCTATATTATTAATCTTGACCGCGCACCAGAACGAATGCATCGCATATCTGAGTTGTTACAATCTTATTCGGCAAACTTCATTCGTCACCCTGCTACTGATGGCGCGCATTTTACAAAAGATGAAATCGCCCTTTACAGAAGCAAACGCACTCAAGGCAAGCCACTCACTACTGGTGAGATCGCTTGCTCTGAATCGCATCTAGCTATTTACCGGCAGATAATAGCATCCGCCGATGACTACGCTATTGTTATGGAAGACGACTTGCACCTATCCAATGATGCGGGTGATTTCATCAACTCTACAGACTGGATCCCCAGAGGGGCCGAAATTATTAAGCTAGAGACCGTTGATGAACCTACACTCATATCGACGCGAACAATAACAACCAAAAACAATCGTGAATTGGGCCAGCTATATTACAAGCATTGGGGGTCTGGAGCTTATGTAATAAGCAAATCAGCCGCTCGAAAAATGCTGGATCAATATATACCGGGTTCGACACCAATCGACGATTATCTTTTTGATCCCAGCGTGGCTCAATTCTCGCTATGGCAACTTCAACCCGCAATCGCTATTCAAGACGTCATTCTTACACGATTCAGCACGGCGAATGCCCCCTATTTAACCAGTGAAATTGAGATCGAGCGCCAAAAAGAACCGCGGTCCAAGCGCCGAAAAATTGGTTTACGCGCACTTGCTAAAAGAGAAACCATTCGCCTCGTACGCAAGAGCAGCAATCGTCTAAAATTCTTCTGGGGTATTTATATTTCCAATAAAATTATCAAGAAAAAAATATCCTTCCGATTGTAAAAATAACCCACAATAAATTGGATACTGGACTAAATAACATTTTATAGTTTACATTTGTTTGTTTACCAATACACATCAAACATGATTTAATATTTCAAAATATATTTTTGTTAAGTTTTAATAAATAGCGAATTTTAATAACGAAAATAACGATACTTAAGAAAATATTATTAAGGAAATTTTATGGCTCTTAATGACGAGACGACATGCAAAACCAATGAAACTAGCTGGCGTAAAGCCTTCTTGTCAGTGCAGAGCATGCGTATAGGCGTCGTGCCGCTTCCAATATATTTACTCATAACGCTGCTGATCGTTGGCTTCGTATTGATTGGCAAGGTGCCCTCAGATTTGACGATGTCTATCGGCATTCTGTCTGTGGGTGGCTTTCTTTTTATGGAGCTCGGTAAGCGCTTTCGAATACTGGGGCTGATGGGTGGAGCTGCAATTATGGCATTCGTAGTGCCGTCGGCTGCCGTCTTCTATGGCATTATTCCAGCATCGGTTGCGACATCCGTGACAACCTTCAGCAAACAATCCAACTTTCTCTATCTCTACATTGCAGCCATCATCGTCGGCAGCATAGTGAGTATGGACCGCCGCGTTCTGATAAACGGCTTTTTCCGAATTTTTGTGCCTCTTGCCGCAGGATCAATTGTTGCGTTGATCACGGGAACTCTTGTGGGCGTAGCAATGGGACTAACGGCCATCCATAGTCTCTTCTTCATCGTGGTGCCCATTATGGCTGGAGGATTAGGAGAAGGCGCAATTCCACTCTCTATGGGATATTCGCTCATTCTTCATCAGCCGCAAGATGTTCTGTTCGCTCAGATTATACCGGTTGTTATGCTCGGCAGTTTTACAGCCGTTTTCCTATGTGGACTGCTCAATTTGCTGGGAAAGCACTATCCGCATCTCACCGGCGAAGGGCGACTACAGCCAGACGACGAAAACACAGCATCCTCAACTGACAAAGCCTTCGAAGCTATCGCAATCACAGATATTGCAGCAGCAGGCGTTACGATTGTCAGCCTATATTTGCTAGGCGTCTATGTTCAGGACTTAACAGACTTTCCGGCGCCGATATGCATGCTATTCTTGGCTGTTGCAGCCAAAGTTGGCAAACTATTCGAGCCGCGTATCGAAAGCGGATGTCATCATGTCTACAAGTTTTTCTCAACTATTGTGACATGGCCGCTACTGTTTGCAATGGGAGTGGCTTATACGCCTTGGGCGAAATTTATTGCGGTATTTAACTTACCCACTGTCGTGACAGTCTTCGCAACGGTTTTCTCTCTGATCACGACAGGTTTCTTCGTTGCCCGGTTTGTTAAACTTTACCCAATCGACACCGCGATTGTGACCGGGTGCCACAGTGGACAAGGTGGGACTGGTGACATTGCAATTTTGACCGCTGCCAACCGTGTGGCTTTGATGCCTTTCGCACAAATAACAACGCGCATTGGCGGAGCAATTACAGTTTCAATCGCGATTATAACATTAAGATATATTGTCTAAATTCCAGACCAGTAGCGTCCCGCATTATAGCGAGAACAATGCAGATCAACGCACCACTCCATATCTATGGAGGAGGCTACATTACGACTGATATTTTATGAGAGTTAGAGCAATTCATTGAAGGACTGGTGCTGCGAGAGAGGATTGAACTCTCGACCTCTCCATTACCAATGGAGTGCTCTACCACTGAGCTACCGCAGCATTCTCTTGAACGCGGCGGACTTCTGACACATCATTACGCAAATCGCAAGCAACCAAATGCAATTATTTTGACATAATGTGGAAATCACCCTCACGTCGCTATAAAACCCACTTTCCGCAGGCGATACACCATAGTACACAGATCTGATGAGCGAAAAAGACATCGAAAACAACAAACAGAACCAGCCTGACCCGCGTGAAAAACGGCGTGCAGAGCAGCTACGGGCGAATCTGATGCGCCGCAAAGTGCAATCACGTTCACGACGTGCGGGCGATGCAGACGAACGCAACGACGGCATTACAGCCGGCAAACAGGATCAGGATTGAAATCCGTTGCCTTTGATCAGCTGCTACGATTTTAAAAACTGCCTTTTTAGCGAATAAGTATGTTGTGAAGCCTTCCTTGAAGATAGGGAAGAGCTGTTATAAAAGCGCAATTAATCTCTTGCTGGCGTCACCGCACGACTATGATTCGTGATCGACGTAATTTCGCCGCAGGATCAGTCAATTTCATATTGCAATACTGCGAGTCCCAAGACCGCAGAATTTGCAAATATCGATTACCGGGCAACGGCTTCGGCCCAGAAGGTGAAACAGCATGGATCGCATCAAAATCGTCGGCGGCAATAAGCTTAATGGCGTCATTCCTATTTCTGGCGCAAAAAATGCCGCTCTGCCGCTGATGATTGCTTCGCTTCTCACCGACGATACGCTGACGCTTGAGAACGTACCGCATCTCGCCGATGTCGAGCAATTGATCCGCATTTTGGGCAATCACGGCGTTGATTATTCAGTTAATGGCCGCCGTGAACATCAGGACGGTTCTTATTCGCGCACCATCCATTTTACGGCCCGCACGATTGTAGATACCGTTGCTCCTTATGAACTGGTTTCCAAGATGCGTGCGAGCTTCTGGGTTATCGGACCACTTCTGGCGCGTATGGGCGAAGCAACTGTATCGCTGCCAGGTGGTTGCGCGATTGGTACGCGCCCGGTTGATTTGCTGCTTGAGTGCCTTCAGGCGCTGGGTGCACAGATCGACATTGAAAACGGCTATGCCAAAGCACGCGCACCAAAAGGCGGTCTTGTTGGCGCACGTTATCGCTTCCCGAAGGTTTCGGTTGGCGCAACCCATGTCATGCTGATGGCAGCGGTGCTTGCCAAGGGCGAAACCATTATCGAAAACCCTGCACGCGAACCAGAAGTCGTCAATCTTGCCGACTGCCTGAACGCAATGGGTGCAAAAATCACAGGTGCTGGCACCGAGACAATCCACATTCAAGGCGTAACCAGCCTGTCAGGCGCACGCGTTCGCGTCATTCCTGACCGCATCGAAACCGGCACCTATGCCATGGTTGTCGCGATGACCGGCGGTGATGTTGTGCTCGAAGGTGCTGAAGCAAGCCAATTGACTGCCGCGCTTGATGTCCTTCGCAAGGCCGGTGCGGAAATCACCGAAACCAATAGCGGTCTTCGCGTTGTGCGCAACGGCCATGGTATTCATCCAGTTGATGTGACGACTGATCCATTCCCCGGCTTCCCAACCGATCTTCAGGCACAGTTTATGGGCCTGATGACGATGGCCAAGGGTACATCGCATATTACTGAAACGATTTTCGAAAACCGCTTCATGCATGTGCAGGAACTGGCACGTCTTGGCGCCAAGATTTCGCTGTCGGGCCAGACTGCTACCGTTGAAGGCGTCGAGCGCCTCAAGGGTGCACAGGTTATGGCAACAGATCTGCGCGCTTCGGTTTCGCTGGTTATCGCTGGCCTTGCAGCCGAAGGCGAAACCATTGTCAACCGCGTTTATCATCTTGATCGCGGCTTTGAACGTCTGGAAGAAAAGCTTTCGCGTTGCGGTGCCAACGTCGAACGTATCAGCGGATAAAAATTCAAAAGCCGGATTTGCTAACAGCATTCCGGCTTTTCTTTTATTCCTAAAGCGTGTCGCAATTTATCGTATTCAATCGACACGCTTTATCTTTTTGTTTTTACGCATGTCGTTATCGGAAAACCGGTTCCCACTTTTCCGCGACATGCTTTAGCTTATTAATCAACAGGCTGAAAAGTCTGTCGATTTTTTTGTGGCTACATGTAAAGTTGCTTCCAACATCATTTGAGAATAGCAGGGAATGATACCAGATATGGAAATGTTGAAGCTTGTGGCGCTGGATGAGGAAGATTTGCAGGTCCTGTCCGCCCATCTTCAGGATGCGGTTCTGAAAGTATCAGACCTGCAATATCTGGCGGCGGATAAGCGCTTTGTACTCACGCTGAACCGTTTTGCGTGGGAAGAAGCCAAGCCAAAGCTGTTCCGCAAGCCGCAATATCAGCGTCGCCGCACCGCTTTGCATTTTAACCGTGTCACGGCGGTCAAAGGCAGCGGTATCGACCGGCAGAAGTCGGAAGAGGTTCTTTCGCTGCTGGCTATCCGTTTTATCGCCAGTGAAGCACCAGCCGGAACTTTGGAACTGACATTCTCGGCAAATGCCGCTATCCGTCTCGATGTAGAATGCATTGAAGCGCAGCTGACAGATCTTGGCCCCGCATGGGAAACCGCTTCGGTGCCAAAACACGAAGCCTGATTGCCGCTTTGACTTAAGGGCTTTGCCCAGAATAAAAATTAAAGGAATACCAGCGTGGCCACGACGCTCAGACAAAACGATCCCGATTTTGAACAGCAATTTGCAGCTTTCCTCACAGGCAAGCGCGAGGTTTCTGAAGATGTTGATCGTGCTGCGCGCGAAATCGTTGATCGTGTGCGCCGCGAAGGCGATGCTGCGCTGATCGAATATTCGCTTCGTTTCGACCGCATTGATCTGAACAAAACCGGCATTCGTATAACGGAAGCTGAAGTCGATGCGGCTTTTGACGAAGCCCCTGCCTCGACCATCGAAGCATTGAAGCTTGCGCATGAGCGCATTGAAAAGCACCATGCGCGTCAGCTACCGAAAGATGACCGCTATACCGATGCGCTTGGCGTTGAACTCGGTTCACGCTGGACTGCAATTGAAGCGGTCGGCCTTTATGTTCCGGGCGGCACAGCAAGCTATCCAAGCTCGGTTCTAATGAATGCCGTGCCTGCAAAGGTTGCAGGTTGCGAGCGCATCGTGATGGTCGTCCCCTCGCCTGATGGTAAGCTCAATCCGCTGGTCCTGGTGGCAGCGCGTCTTGCCGGTGTTTCGGAAATCTATCGTGTTGGTGGTGCGCAGGCTGTTGCGGCACTCGCCTATGGCACAGAGACCATCGCCCCGGTTGCAAAGATCGTTGGCCCCGGCAACGCATTCGTGGCCGCAGCCAAGCGCATCGTATTTGGCACTGTCGGCATCGACATGATTGCCGGACCATCGGAAGTTCTGGTGATTGCCGACAAGGATAACAATCCAGACTGGCTGGCTGCTGACATTCTGGCGCAGGCTGAACATGACACGGCTGCGCAATCTATCCTGATGACCAATGATGAGCCTTTCGCAAAGGCTGTCGAAGAAGCCGTCGAACGTCAGCTCAAAACTTTGCCGCGCGCTGAAACAGCCGCCGCTAGCTGGCGCGATTTTGGTGCGGTCATTCTGGTTGATGATTTTGAAGCGGCCATTCCACTAGCCAACCGGATTGCTGCCGAGCATTTGGAGATCGCCACCGCTGACCCCGAAACGCTTTTGCCAAAAATCCGCAATGCCGGTTCAATCTTTATCGGCGCTTATACGCCAGAAGTGATCGGCGATTATGTCGGCGGATGTAACCACGTTCTGCCAACCGCACGTTCGGCACGGTTCTCGTCTGGTCTGTCGGTTCTGGATTATATGAAGCGCACCTCGCTTCTAAAACTCGGCCCCGATCAGCTGCGCGCACTCGGGCCAGCAGCCATCGAAATCGCCCGTGCCGAAGGCCTTGATGCTCACGCACAATCCGTCGCCATACGGCTTAATCTATGAGGGATCATGACCGCTGGCGTTCCTAATGCCCGATTGATCGACATCGAGCTGGATGAGTCCATCGGCCGCTCGACGCCTGATGTCGAGCATGAACGCGCGGTCGCGATTTTTGATCTGGTTGAAGAAAACGCATTCTGCCCAGTCGGCGACGATTTAGGCGGACCCTACAAGCTCAAACTGTCGCTGATGGAATCACGTCTGATTTTTTTGATCATGCGCGAAAGCGGCGACACTGTCGCGACTCACATTCTATCGCTCACTCCGCTTCGCCGTGTAGTGCGAGATTATTTCATGGTCTGCGAAAGCTATTATGAAGCGATCCGTTCCGCCAGCCCCAGCAAGATTGAAGCCATCGATATGGGACGGCGCGGTCTGCACAATGAAGGATCGCAAGTTCTGCAAACCCGCTTGAACGGCAAAATCGAAGTCGACTTCACAACCGCACGGCGGCTTTTCACGCTCGTCTGCGTGCTGCACTGGCGGGGCTGATCCTTGATGCCGATTGAGGACATGATTACAGCACCGGAAGAGATTGAGGCCGCCAAACGACCAACTTCAGTGCTTTTTGTCTGCGGAAAAAACGCGATCCGCTCGCCGATTGCTGAACTTCTTGCCAGAAAACTGTTGCCGTCCAATATGTTCATTGCTTCCGCAGGTGTGCAGCGCGGGGAACGTGATCCCTTTGTCGATGCGGTGCTTGTTGAAGAAGGTCTGTCACTGGATGATCGTCAGCCACGCGGGCTTGAAGAACTGGCAGATGGTTATTTCGACCTGATCATTACACTGACCCCGCTTGCACATCACACGGTGCTTGAAAAAATGCGTGGCTTTTCAGTCGATGTGGAATATTGGCCCACACCTGACCCAACGCTTGTGACAGGCAGCCGCGAGCAGATCATGAATGCTTATCGCGATGTTAGGGACCGCTTAAAGCGCCAAATTACACAGCGTTTGGCCCCAAATT
The DNA here is from genome assembly GCF_037479515.1 of Ochrobactrum sp. MYb379. Lineage (NCBI taxonomy): Bacteria > Pseudomonadati > Pseudomonadota > Alphaproteobacteria > Hyphomicrobiales > Brucellaceae > Ochrobactrum > Ochrobactrum sp. MYb379. The sequence goes on along the minus strand of NZ_JBBGYW010000002.1, from coordinate 579,321 downwards.
AACAGCGCCCGAGGCTAATCCAATTCCGTTGTTCACAAATGCCGTCTAATCATATAGGTTCCGGCCAAATTTAAAGCTATGGCCCGGTTTTGGGCCAATTTATCGTAGAAAGAAATAGGTATCGTATGCCGAAAGAAGAAGTCCTAGAGTTTCCAGGTGTTGTTACGGAACTGCTGCCAAACGCAATGTTCCGCGTAAAGCTCGAAAACGACCACGAAATTATTGCTCACACGGCTGGCCGTATGCGTAAGAACCGCATCCGCGTTCTCGCAGGCGACAAGGTTCTGGTTGAAATGACCCCTTACGACCTGACCAAAGGCCGTATTACCTATCGCTTCAAGTAAGTCTCAACTCGCTTTTCAGGAAAACTGGTGTCTATGAGCGCGCAACATAAGCTGGTTCTTGCCTCCGGCTCTCCCCGCAGGATTGAGCTTCTGGGGCAAGTCGGCATTGAGCCAGATCATATTCAGCCGGCTGACATTGACGAAACGCCTGAGCGCGCGGAACATCCGCGTTCGCTCGCGCGTCGTCTTGCGCGTGAGAAGGCAAAGGCGGCACAGGCACAATTGCAGGGTGATGAAAACCTCGCCAATGCTTTTGTTCTGGCAGCTGATACGGTTGTAGCTGTAGGACGTCGCGTTCTGCCAAAAGCGGAAATCACCGACGAGGCGCGGGAATGCCTGCGTCTTCTGTCGGGGCGCACGCATAAGGTGTTTACCGGGGTCTGCGTAATCCTGCCCAATGGTAACCTACGCCAGACGCTTGTTGAAACGCGCCTGCGTTTTGAACGTCTGACGCGCAAACAGATCGACGCCTATCTCGCCTCTGGCGAATGGCGCGGCAAGGCTGGCGGCTATGCCATTCAGGGGCTTGCTGGCAGCTTCGTGGTCAAGCTGGTTGGCTCTTACAGCAATGTTGTGGGACTGCCGCTTCAGGAAGTTGTAAGCCTGCTGGCTGACGGTGACTATCCGGTTTATGCAAACTGGGAAAGCGGCAAGGTCTGAGATTTCTATGAGTGATAAGAAAGACATATCAACAGCACCGGACGCGCGCGTAACACCGTTGCGCCCGACACGCCCCTGCCCTGAATGCAGCAAGCCGTCGGCTCGCGATTCTTATCCGTTCTGTTCGCCGCGTTGTAAAAGCATTGATCTCAATCGTTGGCTTTCGGGAAGCTATGTCATTCCCGGAAAAACGATTGAGGAAGAAGAAGAAAACGACAACTGATACTTTTCTATGAGTGATTTCCACAATCAAATCGGTGCTTTAGCGCGTTTATAAGAAATCTTATAAAAAGTGCGATAGGGTGCTGGACAGCGCGAAATTTAATGCTATAACGCACCCACTTCCGGCGGACACCAACACCGCCACTAAGTGAGAGATCACTGACAGGATGCCCGGATAGCTCAGTTGGTAGAGCAGCGGATTGAAAATCCGCGTGTCGGCGGTTCAAATCCGTCTCCGGGCACCACTAAGCTCTTCAAAAATAAGAGTTTTCTTTCTTCTCTTTGATCTGGCAAACTATGGAAATATGTTAGCACAGTGCTAGCACAGTGTCCTAAATTGCTCTTTCCTTTCAATGCAGCCCGTGCTGACCCCATCCGGCGTTAGCACAGTTTTAGTGCATCCCTGCTAGCAGCGTAACGCATGTTCTCGGGGGCGTATCATGAAGCAATCTAAACTACCATTTACTCTATTCCAGCGATACGGTTCGCGCAGTTGGAACGTCCGCTTTTCGCTGGGCGGCAAGCAGATTCGAAAATCGCTTGAAACAGACAACGAGCATGAAGCGCAGCGTCGTGCTTACGAGATTTGGGGCGAAGCAAGCTATCGTGTGAAGAACGGGCTTACAGCGAGTGTAAAGACATTTTCTGCATTCGCAGAGGAGTTTATCGAACTCATCAAACAAGAATCAGAGCGCGGTGAGCGAAGCCAATATCACCCACGCGACTGGCCTCCGGTTATTAATCGTTATCTTGTCGGTTTCTTTGGTGACAAGCCAATCGACACCATCAAAGAACCAGATATCGAACGCTACAAGGAATGGCGTCGCACCTATTGGATAACGGGCCCCGGCAAGGATACTCAGTACATTCACTATGAGCGAAATGGCAGACTTTTGCGCCGTTCCGCACGGCATGAAGTTCCCAGCGTCAGTAGGCAGCGCGGTGAATTGGTGATTGTACGCGCACTGTTTGAGCAATCCATGAAGTTGGGGTATTCGCCCAAGCTTGAAATCACGGACATCAAAGTGCGGAAAACTGTTGACAACAATCGTCCCAGTTTCACGCCGGAAGAATATGCGCGCCTCATCGAAACGAGTCTGACACGCATTTGTCCTGACCCTAGCAGCAAATCCCGCCAAAATATGCACGTCATTGCAGACCGGGTAAAACTGCATTCATACATGGAGATCGCCGCAGGTTCAGGGCTTCGCCCAACCGAAATGAAGAACCTTAACTGGGGGCATGTTGTAGGTTTCAAAGAAGTTCGCTCAAAAGCTCTGGAGGAGCAGGACGTACGTTTACAGGTTCAAGGTAAGAGCAAATATGGGAATGTCGTGCCACATCTGACAATCATCCCATCGCTGCACATGCTTTGGGACTTATTTGAACGCGAAGTTGGCAGATCGCCGATAGATAGCGATCCCGTCTTCGCTGATGCAAAAGGTGTTCGCGTTGCCTCGTTTAAAAAGGGGTTTGCCGAACTTTTGAAAGCATGCGGTCTTGAGGAAGACTATCGTGGTGTCGCACGCACTACTTACTCTTTACGCCACTATTATATCTCTGAAATGATTGCGAAGGGCGTCAAAGTATATGACGTAGCGAGAAACACCCGCACATCAATTACCATGATCGACAAACACTATGGGCAAGTTAATGTTGAACGCCTTAAAGATAAGCTGAGACCGGACCACGCCAAATGGTAAAAGGGGGTGCCTACACGCATGGACATGCCAGCATTGGTCGGGCGAAACTTCGCCCGCATTCGGCAGGTAAAAGGACTGACGCAAAAGCAAATCGCGCTGCAATCAGGGTTTAGCGTCCAATACCTTAGCGGCCTTGAACAAGGACGCAAAAACCCGACCATTGAAAGCGTTTATGCGCTAGCGCAAGCTCTCGGCGTTAGCCATGTAGACTTGTTAATGCCGACGGATTTTTGATGGAAGCGCGGGTATGAAGCTAATCGTTTAATCGAAATTCGCTTATTTGCCTAAGTGTACTGCCTCATCATCAGGTAAGACAAGATCAACGTGACTGACGCCAAGCGCTTGAGCGAGTTCATACAAGGTCACAATCGTTGGGTTGCGCCGCCCGCGCTCCAAGTCACTCAAATATTGTTGGCTAAAGCCGGAACGCTCCTCAACTTGTTCTTGCGTAAGGTTTTTCTCCCGACGAAGACGAGCAAAGTTCCGACCGACAAGTGTGCGCATATCCATGCGTTCATCGTTGCCACTTTACATACTTTAAGAGTATCAACTATAGTATGTGAGTCGAATTTGAGGCGTTTGTTTGGCGATGTGGAACATGCGGCCTGTGAAACGCATATTGAGCAAGCAGGGCAACGAGCAAACAAATGTATGATCCCGACGAGCCGCAAAGCCCATTTTCGATATACGAGGACTGCTCGTTTCCCGCCAGAACTTACGCCGATCTTGAAGCGTCCGTGAGCCTTCTTTTGCTGGATCCAGGCTGCACAACTGCAGATATTCTCGCCACTGTATATTCGGCCTTGTCTGAGCCGACAGGGCCTATGCTTGCTGCCGGAGCAGAATATATGAAGAGCGATAAAACACTCACAGGTCATAAGTGCTGGCAAATTATGCTGGAGAAATCACCAATCATTCGTACGCACCACCGTTATTAGGTTTGATGCGACAAGGACGATCCCAAGCAAATCGACTTGTGTCGTATCGACCATCAAACGAATTCTTCGCTCGCCCTTTTGGCACGCGGCTGTATCCGGGACGAAACAACTTGGTTTCGGAAAGGATTACAGAATGTCCCATCTCAAGGCGCTTAAGCTTGTAACTGCGGCTCCCGCACGAACGAACGACCCTGTTTTGCGATCACGAGAAAAAATGATCGCGGCACTCTCCGAGCAGAAACTAATGGTCGCTGCAACACTTGAAGGTCGCAAGTATCACACCTTCCGCAAAGTTTGGCGCACGAATGCGGAAGGGCAGAAGGTTCAGACGGAAGCACTGCGCCGCGTACGTCAGGGCTGGTTTGAAGACCTGATGGGCAAGACATTTTTCGTTCTGCGCTATGCAGGCAAGACGATTGAAATCGCCAAGGACAAAAATGCTATCGAGGTCAGCGAGTTGAAGGCACTGCCTGCGATCCTCGATACCTTGATCGAAGCTGTTCGCGCCGGTGAGCTTGACACGCAACTGGCTGCTGCATCGGCAGAACGCAAGAAGCAGTTACACAAAGTCGAATAACAGCGCAGATAACTTTGCTGTTTTCAAACCCCATGGGATCAGTATGATCCCATGGGGTTTGTCTTTTCAGCGATCACCACAGAGCGCCAACGGCAAGCGTTTATCTTCGGGTGCAGCCTTGTGTTTACATGGCCTTCTTCGCACTCCTTGACGCCTCTCTGCTTCGTAACGATAGCAATGAAGCAGCTCCGCAAAAGTTTGTTCAAACAAACTTTTATCAACGCCTCATACTGCCGGTCGAAACGCCATCGCGCTGAGCGAGAGCAATGCTATTCAGACGCTCTTTCAGACTTATGACATTTCCGGCAAATTTAGATGACCGGCCAACATCAAATGCTTCTTGGTTCCAAAATTCTTCACTCTCGTCTTTTGTCCAGTTAGTATCCTGTAGTATATTATTATACACAACACTTCCCACATATATCCCATGAGCATTATCCAATTGAACACCAACGGCATATTGCTCTTCACAGACAGACAAATCCCTATCCATATCCCTTTGAGTATATGTGACTTTCTCTTCGTTCTCTTGCTTTTCACCTGTGGAGCCAATTCGAAAGCGGAGCGACTGAAAGCCTGATCTTTCCTCACATAACCAAACTACGTATGCGCGAATATCTTCTGGCGACCACCAGTTACGTGTAATAGATGCCTCTTGATCGGCTTCAATGAAGTCTTGTGCATCGGGCTTTTTATAGTCGGCCTCAATGCGAAATTTCAGGCAATAGCGAACGATATTCTGAATATTCGTACCCACACTGCGGCTGTCTCTAAAAGGCTGAATATCCACCTGATATTTCGCTGTATGCGTTTCTTTGCGTAATGCGCTGGCTACTTCTTCCGTTGTCAGCTTTCCCTTGCGAATTATCGCATGGAGATGAGGGCGCCAGATTGTTTTGGACGGTGTTTCAATCAAAGGAAAGTCGAGTCCCTCGAGAGCAATGCGAGTATTGCGACCGCTGCGTTCAAAATCGTCGAAGCTCATGCGGTCTATTTCCCACCAGCCCAGCAATTCAAACTCTGCCCAGCGCTCATCTTTCTTACGTTGACGATCAACAAATGTCCGAAGGCGACGCTTTTCGTTTTCCAACAACCGCGTCATGTCGCTGAAATCCAGCTGGACCGGCAGCAATATGGTCGCGAACGCCAAGTCGTCATTGTTCGCACCGACGAATATCTTCTTGATCGCCTTAGCTGTTTGTGCTGTGCGCTCTCGCATATGACAACGCGGGCACAGAGGAACACCGCAATAATAGAGATTGTGCGACTGACTGACTTCACCACAGCAATCCATCCGCGCGCGAAGTCCATGCCTTTCGGGAAGAGCCGCTTTCACCATTTGCCGTTGCGCCTCATTTCCCGGGCTTAGATATTTTATCAGTCGGCGTTCATGACGAGTGAACGCGCCTTTTGTCATCATGTCTGCACGAAGTTGTTCCATTTCTGTTTTCATTGAAAATTCCTTTCTTAAATATCCTGCTATTTATAAAGCACCATTTTAACACAGCGGCTCCTTTGAATTAAATATAATTTTCAATAGGATAGTCATAATGAAGCTCGTACAAATTTACTCAGCCATGCACCGTGCTGGCCATACAACGTCGCAAATGGAATTCTCAAAAATCTGGCTCGGCCGCAGTCCGCGCTACTATTCGCATTTGCTGGCAACCCACCGAGAGCCGGGGCTGGCAACACTTTGCGGTATCGTGTGGCGATTAGAACGATTTGCCGAGGGACTGCCAACGGAGCAAGCGATAAAACTGCTAGAACTCAAGCATGCGATCAACGCGCATATTGCACATCGATCTATTGTTGATGTTCGTGGTCGGAAATTCCGATAGTTGCCACAGAACCTAATTTGGGAACAGAAAAAACCCGGATTGCTGTTAGGAAACAATCCGGGCTCAAATGGAACCGTGTGCTTAATGCTGTCGTGTTGAGAAGGGCGTCTCCTCCCTTAAACAGCATCTTGCACACATTCTATTTATGCCTTCATGCCCTAAGGGTATGGTAAAGCTTCCCGCCATCAAAAAACCTGTCACCGATATTCGTTGCGATATTGGGCGCGTCTACCTGCCACTGATCTGTTTCTGCGCGATTCAAGGCGACACGCAAGAATGCAACCAATTGCGATTTATGCTGCAAATAACAGTCCCAGTTGCTGGTCCATTCAGATGGATACAAACAATCTTCGGGGTACATTTCCGAATAAGAAAGTCGGTTGGGAGCAATCGGGATTGCGCCGCAAACAAGCCCTTCGTAGAGGCCGATTCCAAGGGTTTCCTGCAAGCTTGCCGAAAACACGGCCACCGCTTCACCAAGCAATCTATGATATTCCGGCTTGGTTAGTTTTTGCTCCTGACAGACACGAAACTCGTAGTCTGGAAACTCAGTTGCCAGATCGCGGAAAATATCGACTTGTTTTTCCGGTGCAATGCGGTGCGGAAAGAGGACGAGTTTGCGCTTTAGCCGGTTTTCGTATGTTGCAAGCATTCCCGGCATGTACTCCATCGGCCAGCCAGTTCTTAAAATTCGGCTATCATCCTGTATCTTGTGAACGTTCTTGAAGAGATCGACATGGAACTGGGTTGCAAACACATTCGCATCAATCGCCTCGTACAACGACCGCTCGAAATGCCGCGCCCATGTAACGTCGGGAATCCGGCCGAGGAAATCATGTGGATCATGGCTGGCAGCGTGCCAGAGAGCAACGGATCGGACAGGAATTTGCAGAAGATCGCTCATATAACGCAGGGCTGTAATTCCGTAATGCCATGCGTCCGTAAATAGAAAGCAATCACCGGCTTTGACTGCCCTTCTTTCAAAGAGGCCTGCAATCTCGGCAATTTGCTGCGACTTGAATATATTCGTCGCTGCAAAATTCAAGAAAGCTCCCGGCGTCGTTTCTTGCCAGTTAGCTGCGCCTTCTATTATGCACACTTGCTCATTTTTAAGCGCATGACGGATTTGCTGCGGTAAATAGTGCGCCCATTCGCCCGTATAGCGCTGCTCATGCCCTTCCAGACCGACAACATATATGGTCATGCTGCCTGTCCTGCTGGCTGCGCACGAAACGTCAGATAGATCCAGAAAATACCTGTACCAATCATCTTGATAACGATGCCCATAACCAACGATGGTACGTCCAGAATGCCAAGTGCATAAAAAAATACGCCTGTATCGACGGGAACGCTGACCAATGATGACAGTAGTATGCGTTGTGCAAATGGGCGCTTGGTGATCGTAAACACCGCCCAATCAGCAAGCTCCGACACAAGAAACGCTGTTGTGCTAGCCACGGCAATGGCGGGACCGGCCAGCCAATAGGTCGCCACGGCGGCAAATGCCATGAAAATTAGCACATAATGGCCAATTGCACGCTGCGCGTAATCCCGGAAAACAAAGACGAAGCCGAACACGAAAATTGCGGGAGGGATGCCTATGCCGGAAATAGAAATTATTGGCAGCCAAACCATCATGAGGTTGCTGAATACAATTGCCACAAAATAGACGGCGGGCCAGAACAAGCGACCACCTACATAGTCAATGGACGATCCAAAGTGATTTTTTGATATCATTATCAAACTCGGTAAAACAAAAACGGATGGAAGATAGAAACGCTTGAATCAATCCTGCGCAAAAGAATCGAGAATGTAAGCGTTCTCTCTGACCAAGCCACGCGGATCGACCATCAAATGCGTATTGGCACTACCCAGCAAAACGGTCTCGATCACCTCGCGTGCAATGCGGAGTCTTGGTGGAACATGGTCTTGAAATCGGTTTTCAGTAAATCCGTGATTAAGTTCTGCAAACGCGTTCAAGTAGGCCTGTACATTGTGGTTCATCAGGATTGAATAGCTGTCACTATCGAGCGCTGAAGCTTTATTAGAGCTAATGCATAGTTCACTGACTTTGACATGATTGCCGACCGCCGTTTGCGCGACGGTATGGTCTTTAGAAACAGGATCGCTCATATAGTCCCGCTTCACGTTAGTCGGACGAACAATTGCTGCACAGAGCTCATTGAGTGTGCGGTGATCGCTCGCTGAACCAGTCTCGGAAATAGACTGGGTTTGGATGCTCACCCCATACTTGTCGATGCGATGGCTGGTGCAAAATTGAAGATTTGCAGCTGAGCGAAATGGACCTGCTGTATCAAAGCTGAGTTCGATTTCCGGATTGATATTACGGATACAATGCAAGAGCACTGTAAATAGATAGGCATTTGCAAGCTTCGATACGCCAAGCACATGTATCCACTTGGCGCGTTCCAGCAATCCATCGTTTTTCATGTCGATCAAACGATTTAGTAGCATGGTGAATGAGCTTTGGTGTACCCCTGCGAAAGCCCAGCCTTCAAGGTCGTAGCCCTTCACTGCATCGTACCACACTTTGCTTTCATGCTCGTTTCGACCTTGAATGACATTCAGTAAGTTCGTCGCTCCCGACTTTCTATGCTTTTTGAAATAATTCAGATTGGTAAGAGATTGTTGTAGGCAAGCGTTGAAGTCGATTGACAGACGGTTTCTCTTCGACGGCCCTGTTAGGTCGTAACCTTCCCTTATCAAGCGCTTCGAATGCGGGGCCATTTTTCCAGTGCTGATGCCTCCAGTCGGAAAATCAAGCGTCATCGAAAAATCAGCATGATCTTCTAACCAACGTAGCATGCGCTCCGTTGTTTTATCTCCTTCGAAGCGAATCGTGCCTTCCTGTATCTGAAAGCCGCCGCTATCTCCGATAATCGTTGTGCCATTACGATCCCGCTCACTAACCGTGCTTTTCTGAAGAGCGGCCCCTTCAGTATCCGCAGCTTGACCCGCGCTATAGAGCGCATACGGATAGTGGAACAGAGAGCTCGCCGGGTTAAGGAAATCGAGATCCGCTTCGGTGAATGAAAAGGATCGTTTCAGCTGCGAGCTATGACCGAACTTCGCAAAGCTTGCAGATAGCGCCGGCATGTAAATTGCATAAGGAGATTGTTTAGAAAGCATCGATAAGCCCGCCCCAAGGTTGTTCGATGAAACCGATTCGGTTCAGAAATTGGGGGCGATAAATTGTCGAAATCTATTAAGAAATCATCCAATACGGATCGCATCATCTATTACAAAAATAAATTTGCAGAAGTTGCAGAGGCGGCGGGTCATTTCGAGGCCCACGATGCGAAGAACGAAAACCTGCAATTTGCCGCGCTTGAAGCCATTTTTAATTTTGGCCAGCAGATTCGTGCTGAACCAGAAATATTGGAAGAATTTGTCCGCGTGCATGAGCTTCCTTGGAACAAGATCTCACGAGAGAACCCGTACAATGCGCTCATCCGCCTTGCTTTGCCGAAGAGTACGAAAAAAGCGTGGGCCAGCCAGTGCAGTAAGGTTCTTCATTTTGCTCATGATCAGAAAATCAATGAGCATTTGAGCGATTGGCTGAAAGATGGCGGCATATCAGGCCGCTACGAAAATGCTGTCGAACATTTTACCCGCCGCACGACCGGAAAGTCTGGTCGTTCTAAAGAACTTAGATTGGAAACGGCGAAGCGACAGCTGATAGATGCACCGCTGACAGATGCGCTTTCGGGTCTCGATCTGAATGGAGAGAAACCCGGCTTCTTCCGCTCACTTGTCTATTATGATGGTACGACGACACGCCTCGTTCATGTTCGCGACACACCAGACGATACCGCAACTGAAAAATATTTACTTGATCTGGTGGCACTTACAGAAATTACAACGCATCCGCTTGCAGACAAACCACTGTTTTCATTTTTCCGTGCTGTTGATTTGATCACTGGCAGCTGCGGCGCGCCCAGCAAGAATGAAGAACGCTATATCCTCATATGGAACGAAACTGATGAGGCAAAAGCTAAATCAATCACACGCTTAAAACTGGTTTCGGATGCATACACGTTCGCCCATGCGAGTGCTACTCTGGCGCAAGCTGTTTCCGAGTTTGATGGTAAAGGACCACTGCTTTTCAGCTATGTAAATGCGCAAGCGTTTGCCAGAGACTTCCAACTGGATGACAAATGGCAAATTGAGGCCGACGCAACAGGCACCCATCTGGCGAATAACGCGAAGTCACCATTGAAATTTGCGTTAGCGCCACTTGGTGCGCGTAATTCGGCTGCCCCGCTTCGTGCTGGGTCAAAACCTACGCGGCGACACAAGCATTTTCAGTGTTCGATTGAACAAATGCGATCGCTCATTGCAAACACAAAGCGTTTCAGAAAGATGTTCGATAAGCAAAACACTGATGGTTTGACATCTTATCCGAAGCTAAAGAGATACCAGCTAGCTTGCGAAGGTGACGAAGTTTACTTGGAATTGCTGGAGCTGCCAAACGTTCGAACTTCATTTCTAACCTTCGCAAAACCCGGCGCCACTTTTGAACGTCATCGCGATCTCTCCATCGAAGATGCATTGCAAATCTGTGCGACGTTGCTGCCTTACGGCGATGATGTCACAGGATATGTCGCGAACAGCGATGTGGAGGACGCAGCCATTTGCATTGATCACAGTTTTGTGGACGGCGACCGCTTTGAATGTGCAACACCTCTCGTAATAAGCGTGAAAATGGACCGCACGCAAATCTGCGACGATTTAGACTTAGAGTCATTACCAACGCAGGTAACAGACCTATCGCTCTCGGCGAATATTGTAGCGCCGATGCGTAAGCACGATTATGAGAAAATCAAACAGGACAGATTAAAGAATACGGCATTCCCTCATATGCCATATTCATGCGCTGGCATGTTCGGAGCATTTATTACAAGCTATTTGCCTGACGACCCGCACCATAGAGCAGAACGAAAGTTTGACTTTGAATGGCAGCTCGAATGGTGGCGACGCATGACAGACATTCCGGTCCATGTCATAGCTTCGAACTGGACTGACGTGGAAATTTCCCAATCCGACGAGTTGCAACGCGTGAAAGAAGGTGGCGGTCGCATCATTCGTGAACCTGCGCAGGGAATCACGTTGAACCGCAATCGGTCGCTGACAGCATTCTATGCCAGCGATTTTGATTGGGGAATTATTATGGATGATGATGCCGCTCTTATGCATGGCCCGACATACAATAGCGGTGCAGCCTTTTTTACGGAAATAACCAAGAACCCATCTGCTTATGATGCAATTGATGTTTTCTATCCAATCAATCCGCAGAAAGCGAATAGCCAAGGTCCGCTCTGGAAAGCAGCGCCAGAGCTATTCGTAGACAACCATGTATTCGATCCGGAATACGATCTGAAAGGAAGCATGTACGTTGTTCGAAATTTCCGAAAAGGCGGGCGTCCGGAAATATTGCTGCCGTCGGATTTCGATATGCATGGGGAAGATACGCTTTTCGCGATTGAGGCTATCAGCAAGGGCGCATCCGTCTATCGTTGCGGAAACATGGTTCTTCAAGAATTAGGCATTGGCTCATCCCACTTCCCCAATCGAAAAGAGGGCATGAAGATGGGAAATGCGCGAATAGTAGAGTTATACAAGGACATGGACTTGAAGATGAGCATCCGCAAAGGGAGCGAACATCTCTTGGACCGTTCGGACATGCTTCGCAAAGTCGGACGCTCCGAAGACAAGCGCATCATTATTGAAAAGGCCAAAAGCGAAGTGGTGTGAGTTGAAAAATTTGTTTAACAAACTTTTTCGCGCTTACAGCAAGTCGACTGCGGCTTTCATCATTTCATCGCGCACATCGATGTAACGTTGCGTGGTCGTCAGGTTACGATGACCTGCCAATGTCATGATGACTTTCGGGCTAACCCCGGAATGTGCAAGGCGGGTAATAAACCAGCGGCGACCGCTATGCGACGTTGCACCATCAAGACCAGCTTGCTGATATAGCTGGCCCATCAACTGACAAAGCGTATTGGCAGAAAATGCAGTGCGCTTTTGCGTCAAAAGCAATGGCGCATCCGGTAAACGCTCATGCTGCGCCCCTCCACAATAGCGCTCAATCTCCCGGCGCAGCTTTTCGTTCACAAAGATCACTCTCGCATGACCACCCTTGGTAATTTCAGCACGCAATCGGAGTTGCTCGCGGACATTCCCCTCGCCGTCGATGACATCTTGTATAATAAGGGCCGCAATCTCTCCTACACGCAATCCAGCCATATGTGAGAGCATCAACGCCAGCCGATTACGCCCTGCGTGTCGGGATTGTGCGACCACTGCGAGCAGCCGCTTGAATTCCGCGTCCGTCAGCACACGCGCTTGTTTCACGACAACCTCACAAAAAGCAGAGTTTCCATGCCTTTGGTTATGTTACCATTCGATGCAAAGGGCGAGCGCGGAAACGCCGCTAAAATTGTTCAATGGATGCAATGGGTTAGGGCGGAGGAAGCCATAAACCTAAGAAAATGCGTATTTTATTAGATTCCGGATTGGAGTCCTAAGAATACGAGATGTACGAGGCCGTGAAATTCGAATGTGATAAGCGAAATTTTCCCTTAACTCGCATCGCCAGCGATATCGATAGCTGAGTATGTAGCCTATTGGAAAGTAAAGCCTACGAGACATGTCACCATCCACTTGTGGACAACGCAAGCCACAGCAGATTAGGTACATTAATAAGAATCGTTGTTGCAAACCGATACTATCGTAGGTTGGGGGCCTGCATTATGAAAATTCTTCCAACTGCATTGAAGCTCGATCAGTTATTTGGGTCTTCAAACGAGCAGTTCATCATTCCGCCATATCAACGCCGATATTCGTGGAGAGAGCGGCAAGTTTTTGAACTTCTAGAGGATATCGACCTCCTAGACGACACTGATGTTCACTTGCTAGGAAGCATTGTCTGCCTAACAGGTCACCATACAGCGGGGATCAATGGTCTTGAGTTAGTTGACGGCCAGCAACGTCTGACGACAATCTGCATCCTATTTGAGTGTCTTCGGGAACGTTTCGATCAAGCCGGTGACGAGGAGCAATTACGTGAATTAACACGCTTGCTGCTAGCCAAAGCTCCAGGCGGCAAAGTTGTACCAAAAGTCGCGCTGAATACTCTGGATGGCGATGAGTTTCGCGACCTATCGTCAGCGGATAAAATTGATTACGATAAGTTTGAAAACTATCATCTATCTAGCGCCTTCTGGACAATCCGGAACTGGCTTTCCGATAAAACCATAGAACAGCTTGGTACTTTTGCATTCAAACTTCAGAATCAAACGCTGGTTGTTCGTCTAGACATTAATGATGCAAAAGATGCCTTCAAGCTATTCGAGACCATTAACAATCGCGGCCTCAAACTAAGCCCAACAGACATCATCAAGAATTTTGTTTTGGGCAACGCAGCTCGATTTGGTTCGGCTCCGCTGGAAACAGCGCGAAAAAAGTGGGCGACACTAATCTCCCATCTGGACGGCACTGATACGGACGGGTTTTTTAGATACTTTCTTATTTCATCGTCTCACCGGCGCATAACGACAAATCAAGTTGTCCGTGAATTTAAGTCACTTTTCATGAACGAGGTGCGGGAGGCAAAAACATTACCCGATCGCCATCTCTATGCTGATGAAGAATATTCGAGGGATAATCTGGATCTCGAAATAGAACCCGAAATCAATGATATTGAGATACAGCAACGGCGAACCGAACAGGTTTCGTTCGTTGATTTCTTAGAACGCATAGTTGATAGCGCAAGAGTATTTGGACAGCTGGTCTTAGTAAAAACAGGTCACAAACAGATTGATCGGCATCTGCGAAATCTTCGTATGATAAAGTCCGCGCAGACCTATGGGTTCCTAATGCATCTCCGTCTAGGAGGTGTTGATGACAAAACATTCATTCAGATTCTCCAACTTACGGAAAGTTTTGTGCTGCGTCGTCATATATGTCGAGAGCGAGCGAACGAGACGGAAGGGTTGTTTGCTCGGTTATGCGATACAGATCCAAAGAACCCTCTCGCTGTGACAAAGAGAGCCTACCGAGATGCATGCCCAACCGATGACAAATTTAAACTTGAGTTCGCTGCTGCAACCTTCACTGCCAACATCATTGATCGTGCAAGGTACTGCCTCGAGCAGATTGAGATGCGTGGTCGTGGAAAGCACGCTGAACTGGCGGTATTGGGCGCCGAAGACGTGCACGTTGAGCATATAATTCCCCAGAAGATAAACACAGCTAAATCTAAACGGGACTATGGAGACTGGAGCAAATATTTAGGTAGCGGAGTAGACGCTCTTCATCCGCGATTAGTGTCTCGGATAGGCAATCTGACCTTGTTCGCTGGAGAGCTCAACATCAGTGCGTCAAACAATCCCTTCGCTGCGAAGAGGCAAGTATATAAGCAATCGGCGATAATGCTTACACAGGAGCTGGCCTCTATGTCAGTTTTTAAGTTCAAGCAGGTGGAGGCGAGATCATTGCAACTTGCTGAGCTCGCAGTGGATTATTGGCGTCGCCCATGAAAGAAACCCAGCCACAATCAGTCCAATATAGTCTTTCCTTCGCCAACGTTTTGTACTCAAGCCCTACCTAGGATGGACATCAACAATCCGTTATGTTGACGCCAGTAGCATTAAATCCGCCCGCAGAACCTCAAAAAATACATATTTTCTCAGGTTTATGGCACATGTATGCGGGCAAAATTGCCGACTGCATCGCATCGTTCTCAGTTTATGCTAAATATGCATTATGTGAACACACTCTCGGCCAGAGAAGGCACGTAGATCCTCTTCAGCGGTAGTAACGCTTGATAACGAGGGTCAAAATTTTGGTAATGTTCGAAAATCAGCCCTACTAGCTGATCCCCATCTACTAGGCGCAGGTTGGACTTTAAGCGACCGTACTCCCGCGCATCTTTCGTGTAACTGCCAAGCGTCACGTACAAGCCGTATTCCCTGCTCTCGACATTGCCTAAGAGTTGCGTCACTTCTGGGCGACCAACCGGATTGGTGATCTGCTTGCATTGAACCTTTATCACTGGAGGTTCGAAACCAAGTTCATCCTTGTGCGCGATCACGTCAACGCCACCATCGCCGGATTTAGGTGTAACGCGGGCGTGATAGCCCATGCATTCCAACAGATGAGCCACGAACTGTTCAAACTGATAGGCGTCGATGGCTGTTTTCAGCTGCCGGATCACGAAGTCCTGTGTCGTTTCCTCAGCTTGTGATGCTACAGCTTTTGATACCGTTGCATCGTCGCGTCGCTCTTCCGTGGCGTTTTCGGTGGGATTTGGTAACGGAGAGCCGTCGAGAGCGGCCAAGAACTCGTATCGATAGTTTTTCACGGCAAAGAGCGTGATAAACGAGCCGATTTCGTAAAGCGCATCTTGCGAGAAGTCTTCACGGGGAAGATGCTTTAGCCATTTCACCGGTAACATATTGGGGTAGGTCGGGTTCTTTAGGGGCTGGTATTGATATGGCCCTGCGACCTCACCCAAATTGACCATCCGATCAACTTTTGACGGATACACAACGAGATCGCCCGGCTTCACTTCATGAAGGAAGCGGAACAGCACACCGGCTTGTACCGGGATGGAGCCTGGTTTGGCGTCAGTATAAGCAACTTTGATCGCAGCTTTGAAGGCTTCTCGATTGGCTGACAGCTTGGAAAGGTCCCCGAGCTGCGGCCAGCCGATCCCGACGAAGCCCTCATCCGTCGGCTTGGTGCCGACGCTGATGTCCATGTGAACACCCCACAGCGGGGAACTTCTCTTTCTCGCATCGCTCATGGTTCGACTGCCTTTTCATCTAGTCCGAAGTAGATCGATATCTGACGCTTGACGGCTTCCCGCAAGTCGTTGGTATCGCTTGAACGAAGCTGCTTAATCCCTGCGAGGTTGAACCGGATATCCTTTTGTGCATCACCAATTGAGCTGTTGTGCACCAGCAAAAAATTTTGGTGAGGTAAGCCGTGGCCTTGGTTCAATCCCATGAGGTAGCCGATTTCATGATAGACGTTCGGATTACCCTTAGTTAAATCGGCGATGAGATAACCAGAATCCTCTATCAACCGTAGGATTTCATCATTGATAACGTAGGAAAAGCCAGTATCGAATTGATCTATTCGGAGTGGCCGAATGGCGATATCCAGATTGTGTTTGACGTTTAAGTCGTCGATTGCACTTTTGATCGCCACAAAGTTAGGTTTTGTATCTTCGCTAAACTGCATAGATACGAAGACTTGGCGTTTGCGAGACTGTGCGATCTTGCTAAAAATCTTGATGAGATCAGCCGCGTTGATTGAACGCAATTCGTACTGGTGCGTTCGCAGCGCCCAATTGGTGAACTGATCGTAAGTGCCCCCGCTTCGATCCGAGGATAGCTGGAAGTAGAGAAAGGCGGCGAATAACCCTTGGGCGGTCGAGGCTTGCAGCCGCTTATCGCCATAGGTGTCGTTGATGCGCCTAATCGCATCAAAAACGGCGTCCGTATCGAGCGTTGTATTTGGGTCGATCTGCCCGCGCACATCTTGCAAAGATTGGATCAACACTGAACGCGAGCATTCATCCTGACCCTTGTTCCTGCCAAATACGCACTTCAGGTTGGAAAGGTATGAAAAATCGAGCCTATCCTTGAGCAGGCGGCATTGCAAATATTCTGGCCCGAAGCGGTCGCTCAGGTCGCTGTCGGAGAAATCCTCCGGAGCATCGACTATCCCTTTGTAGACCTCCTCCGAAGTGAGCGGCATGGCTTTGGAGTTGATATTGTGAAAGAGCGCCTTTTCGTTGCGGCGGGCGTCCTTTGCGGAGCCGAAGAACACCAGACAAAACGGTGCAACGTACCGATCGAACTCGACATCCCTCAACGCCTCGAAGGCGCTCAAACGGTGGTTGCCGTCAATGCGTTTGAAGAGCTTCTGGTCGTCCGGCACAGTGATCTCGTAGCGCGTTAGGTCGCTAGCGGACCTCATCTTGCGCGGCTTGATGTCTAGCCCGTTGGTGTTCGACTTGAAGGGCTCGCCGTCACGGATCAGTTGAAACGGGTCGGCAGGGGGGGCTCCGGTCTTTTCATAATCGACGTCCAGTTGGACCGAGAGGATGATTTCAGGGAAGAACAGGTATTCACCAGCATTGAAGAATTTTTTGATGTCGTCTACATGCGCTGGCTTCAAGTCGCGCTGGTAAGCCTCGTCTGCATAAGAACATCGGGCGATGTCAGTCAGGCGGGCATATCCCCTCACGGTAAGAAAGCCGCCGATCGAGGGGGCGAAAGCGCCATTGAAAACCGTGGTCATACTGCTTCTCCCAACAGGATCGCTTCGATGTCTCTCTTGGCTTGTTCAAGCTCTGCGTTGGCCTCCTCTTCAAGCTGAACCGCCTTCGCGACGCGTAAGCGCGCTTCTTCTGCTAGTTTTTTCTGAACGCCAAGGGGAGGAACTGGGAGCTCCAATGTTCGCAGGAAGTCAGCATCCACGCGCTGATGGCCCGAGGCACCAGTGAAAAACCGAACAGCGGCTTTGCGGACCCGCTTCATTCGCAAGAGCGCGTGCAAGTATCCCATGTCCAGCGATCCGTCGGGCGACCGCAAGACGTGATACTCCGTAGATCCATAACCGAAACCATTGCATAGGCTTTCGGCCACGGCGGACTTTCCATTCTCCATGCATGGGGTGATCTTCGCCCAAAGCAGGTCACCCTCGCGGAAGAAGGTGTATCCGACATTTTCCGTCAGCACCCGCGTTTTAGGCTTTTCGATAATGCCGAGTCGATCGGATATCGTATCCATCGGGACAAAGCTGACGGCATCCTTATCGGTGAGCCCACGAAAGACAGTTTTCGGGTTAATCGCGCAAATTGTGCCAAGCTTGGCATTCGGGTGGGTAGCTGAGACCAAGTTGAAATCATACTGGTGTACCCGAGGGTCAAACCGCCAGCCGCCGAGGTCACTTGCCTCGGCGCGGAACATGCGCTTGTCGATTGTGTTCTCCGGCTCTGGCGGCAGGGTGATGCCAAGTTCAGTCAGCAGATAATCGTCGATCGACACCAACAGCGCGTCGGCTTCTGCGATGCTTGCAGCTCTTTTAGCAAGCCCGGAATTCCAAACCGCAGATATCTTCGACTGTATCTCCTGCGGCGGCGTTGGGATGAGAAGCCGCCGGATGTCGTCCGTTTGAAGCCGCGGTAGTGTTGTACCTGTCATTAGGCGACTGGTTTGACGGACGATAAAGCTACTACGAAGAAAAATCGCAAGAAACTCTGGCGTTAATGCAGTGCGGGCTGTCAAAACATGAAATTCCGATGAGCACATTCCGTCCCTGTCAGCCAGCCAAACCTTGTTGAGATAGGGCCGAAGCTTGGGGAAAAGGACGTCACCACTAAGGAATCCAACACCGGCAGCCATCTTTTCCGCGTCGGCAAATTCACAGGCTACGCCCGTTCCAGAACTAATGTGCTCTAATCCAACATATGTTTGGCCTCCAGGTACACGTTTCTCGAACTTGGCCTGTGTCTGAAGGGGATGAACGTCGAATGGCATTTTGCTGATAGCATCTCGGGCCGCTTCACAATCAGGATGATATGCCGATGGATCGATTCTGCTGATCGATTTGCCCCAACTTACCATGAAGAAGTGTTCTTCATTCAAGCCGGGGCTTAGACAAAAGGGCGCGGCGCTCCCTTCTCGATATGTTGAATGAAGCGGCTCAGCTCGGTGGCCACGATGTCGAGTTCATTGCCGCTGGTTGGGCGCCCAGTGGCGTCGTAGCCAATGTCCTCGGCGATCGCCATGAAGATCTCGTAATCCGCGACCTCGTTCTTCACCTTGGCCAAAAATTCGTCATTCAGTGTCTCGCGCAGAGTAACGATCCGTTCGTTGTAATCCTCGGACGTCGCGGCCCTCCATTGCTGGAAATCCTCCGTCTCTTCATGCGCCTTTTTGGCCTGATCCGCTGCGCTCTTGAGGCGACGCTTTGTCTCCGGTGTCAAAGTGCCTTGCGACGCAAGCGCATCCAGCTTGTCGACTAGTTGCTGGTCGATATGCTGGATGACGGCGTCACCCTTCTTTAGCTTTGCGGCTTTCTCCTTGATCAGGTTTTCGAGTGCCTTACCACCGTCTTTACGTGCGTGGATCGTGTCCTGTGCCTTCTCCTTGGCGCGCTGAATGGCAATCGTGGTTGCGCCATCGAATTTCTTTAAGAAAAGGACAGAGCTTTTCACGCCCGCACCGTTGGCCGCAAAAGCAAATTGCGGCAACGAAACGACGCTGACAATACGCCAATGCTCTTCGATCCAGTCACGGACATATTGCATGCTGGAATTAGTCAGAATGCTGTCCGGAATGACCATCGCAAGGTAGCCCCCCGGCTTGAGGAAGCGGTGACACTGCTCAATGAATAGAACTTCGGTCGTCTGCTGATCTCTTGCCTTCTCAAGAAAAGTGCGTCGGATTAGGTCGTTCGCGCCGACCTCCTTCTGCTTGACGGTGATGTTTTTCAGCTTGGCGTCGATCCAATCAACATCCTTGCAACCGAGGTCGTAGTCTTCCAGATACCGTTTCTCGTTAAGTTTGACTTTCGCCCCAAAAGGTGGATTTGTAATGATGAAATCAAAACGGCTTGGCTTGAAACCTTGGTTCTTGGTTCGCTCTCGCATGGTATCGATAGACTCGAGGCCATCGAAAGCAATGACATTGGTGTGCCCGTCATCATGAATGATCATGTTCATTTTGGCCGTGCGAGCAATACCTTCCGAAATCTCGATACCGTAAAGATTATTCTCTGCAAAGTCGTGCCAATGTTTATGGTGCTGAACCGAAGACTGCTCAAAGTAGCCTTCTTCGGCCATGCGATCAGCTTCACGGCGAACCTTGTCGAGAGCGTGCAGCAAGAAGCCCCCGCTGCCACACGAGGTGTCAATGACGACGGAATCATGCGTGATGGGTAACGCGTCAACGATGAACTTAACGATGTTACGCGGCGTGAAATATTGACCGAACTCTCCCCTGAAGAAGCCTGTCATGAAAGTTTCGAAGGCGCGTCCCTTACTGTCGAGATCGGTTTTTCCGAGGTTCGTTCCAGCGAGATAGCCGACCACGGTTTGTAGCTCAAAATTTGATAGACGAATGTCTTCTTTGAAGACTTCGGGGTCCTTCTCCCGACCCTTGTGATAGAGCGCCTGAATGCGCTTTTTAAGGTCATCTCCCTTGTCATCGGAAAAGACTTGGAAATCATAAGGCTCGCCCGGCTTCCTGTTTGTCCGTTCGTCCCAGATTTTACAGAAGATCAGCTTGTCTAGCTCATCGAAAGCTTCAGATGGGTTCCGCTTGCCGCCCGCCCAAAGTGCATCATGAGCCTGCTTGAACTTGCGGGTGAGTTCGTTTTCCTCCACCACTTCAAGCTCAAAGCCACCTTGGCCGCCTTTGGTGTATTTCGCGCGAGATGCTTCCTTCTGGCCGATCTTTGGTAGATCGGCGATCCGGTTCTCAATGCGCTCGGCACCGCCGAACCCGGATACCTTGAAATAGTCGTTTCGGATGCCAGAAGTCATCCAAAGGAAGTCGGCACTGAGGGAATTTGCGTAACCGAAGCCTTGCTCGACCGCTTGATCCAACTCGCCTTGGCTTGCTTCCTGACGCTTGCACTCAATGACAATATAAGGCCACTTCTTCGACGCATCCTTGAACACAACCATATCTGCATGGATGTTTGGAACGCGGTGAGGTACCGGGTACTCAAGGGCAATCTGACCTGCCGGGTAACCATAGTCGAGGATAAGAGACACGTACGCCTCGGCACGAACAATCTCTTCTGCATCGCTCAATCGATATTTTTTGTTTTGGGCTATGTAGATAACGTTTCTGTTCTCTTCATCGAACGCAATGATGCGCCGTTCGATGCCACGATCTATCGTATCCGAAACTGCCATTTTTATATCCCATACGCTCACTGATTCGTGCGCTCGGATATTATGAAGTTGATTGCTGTTTGACCAATTGCAATGTAGTGGTGGTGGCACTTAGGAGAATATTGCAAGCTGGATAACTTAGAAGGGTGATTAGGTTTCTAAAATTTTCCTAAGCCACTATACTTCTTGGAAAGGTCAAACAAAGTTCAATATCACAGGAGATTTCGGAGAAAACCTAGTACAGCGTGGTGATACTTGCAATGCCATTCAGACTAGCACAATTATAGCACATAATAAAAAATATCTTTTATTAACAATGAAATACAGATTACAATATCAATTGAAAATCCGCGTGTCGGCGGTTCAAATCCGTCTCCGGGCACCACTCTTTCGTCCCAAAAATAACAATGATGTTTTACAGGTTTTGAGTCTCGCTACGAGAGCACTATGCTTTCTGCCTCCACTGCGCATCAAACCCTACCGCTAACTCAGCATCGACCGATTACGCCCGGCATTTTTTGCGGCATATAAAGCTTTATCAGCAGCCACCAGAAAAGCCTTGCGATCCCCACGTTGATACTCGGCAATACCGGCTGAGAACGTAACTTCAATAGACTCACTGCTCAATCGCATCTCAGCGAGTTGGCCACGCAACCTCTCAACCACGGCCAAAGCTGCATGTGCGTTTGTACGCGGCATAATGATCAGAATCTCTTCGCCTCCATAGCGGACGGCAGAATCGCCCTCTCTGATCCCATTGATGATCATCTCTGAAATCTCGCGCAAAACCTCGTCACCAACCACATGTCCGTAAAGATCGTTGATCCTTTTAAAGTAATCCACATCGATAAACGCGACCGAGAGAGGCTCAAGCCGCACTCTCGATAAGGCAATTGCTTTTGACACACGATCAAGACCGGCTCTGCGATTGAGCAGAGCCGTCAGCTCATCGCGCGTTGCATGAAATTCAAGCTTTCGATTTGCGCGCAACAATTTGTCTTCGGCAATCTTCTGCTGCGTAATATCAGTGACGAATGTTGCCTTGTTGCGGCTTCCATCTTTGCCCAGCAGCAGAACGGCATTTGCGATGATGAAAAGCTCGTTGCCATGCCGATCCAGCACAGTCCATTCCATCTGAAGCTCAGTCAGGGATTTGCTATCACCTTCCGAGTAATCGTTGATGAAACTGTTATGCAATGCGGTAAGCTTATCCTTGTTTGCATCCGGAACCAGAATAGTAAAATCCTGACCAATCAGTTCATCTGCTTCATAGCCATAAAGATTGCAAAACGCTCTGTTGACGAAAATGAAAAGACCTTGTTCATCAGTAATGCAAACACCGAGAGGACTTTCTGTGACCAAAGAAAGAATATTCTTCGAGGAAACAAAGGGATTCTTCTGATCGTGTATGTGCATATATTCGCATCCTCTTCCTGACGTCACATATAACGTCTCAAGACGATTTTCCGCTCATAAACTGAATAAAGATTTTTAACACAGGTTTGGAAATTTTGAAGAATATCATTCATAAAAATCAAATACTAAGCTTTATGGATATTATAATGATATTCACGGTTTTGTAGAAAATCTGTGCTCTCTTATAGGCTGTTACAACTGATAATTGCGCATTGGATGACCACACCTCATTCTGACAGATTTGTTAGTTGATTGAAGCAATCCAATTTGCTTAATGAGGCCCATGCTTTTACACGACAAACACCGCCTCGCTGTTCTCACTTCCTACAACACGATCGAGATGGGCCAGGACCGTACACTGGATGCGCTCTGCAATCTCGTGTTGTCGACGTTTGGCGTGCCAATGGCTGCAGTTTCACTTGTTGACGAGCATACCACGCATCACATTGGCATGGCTGGATGTGTGTTTGGCGATGTGCCAAACGAGAACACTTTCTGTTCGCATGCCATTGAAGGAACTGACCCGTTTCTCATTGAAGATGCAACGAGCGACTACCGCTTTGCGACCAATCCGTTTGTGAAAGAAGCTCCGGGTATCCGGTTTTATCTCGGTGCTCCACTCATTGCGCCAGATGGATCGACGCTTGGCGCGATTTGCGCGCTTGATACTAAGATCAGACAATGCACAGCGGAAGAGAAGATCAAGCTTGCTGGCCTTGCCAGCACGGCTGTCGAAATTCTCAATATGCGCCGCGTTTTGCGTGAAGCGCGCAAGCTCGCTCTTGTTGATGGGCTAACCGGCATTGCCAATCGAACCGGCATTGAGCTGGAAATCGAAAAAGCCATCATGGCTTCGCGCAATCACGGCCTGCCATTCTCACTTCTCTATTTCGACGTCGATCATTTTAAGCAAGTCAATGATCAGCGTGGTCACTCTGCGGGTGATGAATTGTTGCGGCTGATCGGTGAAACACTTGCCGAGCGCAATCGTCCCGATGAAATTAGCGCACGGCCCGGTGGCGACGAGTTTATCGTATTGCGATTGGGCGGCACCAAAGCCAGCGACCTCGCAGAAGCACACAATATCAAAGCATTGCTGGACGATGCTGTTTCGCGTGCTGGTTTTCCGGTTAGCTTCTCAATGGGGCTTGTCAGCTTCAGTGCTGCCCCCAATGATGTAGCCGCAGCACTTTATGCGGCAGACGCTCTTCTTTATGATGCCAAGCGTCGCGGCAAAAATATGATCTCCGCGGGCGAACAGAAGTGACAACCGACGCCGTCACTTTTGAGTGAAACTCTCAATACGCGTAATCGCGGCGGTTGATCTTGTGTCAGTTCCGGCTATTTTCGTGCAGTTTCCGCATAAATTGGCGAGGATTCTTCATGATCTGGACTCTGTTCGGCATTCTTTCTGGCGCATGTATCGCAATACAGGCACCAATCAATGCAGCGCTGGCGCGTGGCCTTGGCTCACCTGTGACGGCTGCCGCCATCTCATTTTTGTCAGGTGCCGTCATTCTTGGAATGATTGCCGCGATAACCGCACGCGCAACAGGTGCTATGCCAAACTTCAACGTGCCTGCGGGCTGGTTGTTTGTGGCTGGTGGTGCGCTGGGCTGCATCTATGTGACAACATCAGTTCTGCTCACGCCTCGCATCGGGGCCGCCGCCGTGATGGGGCTTGCTGTGGCCGGACAATTGCTGGCTGGGCTTGCCGCAGACCGTATCGGCTTTATGGGTATCGCTGTTCGCGAAATCACTGCCGGGCGTATTGCGGGAGCTGTCTTGCTGCTGACCGGCGCGCTGATGATCCGCTTTCTTTAGAGCCCATTTTAGGCGCATCTTGTTCCGAAAACCGTTTCACACTTTTCGGGATGCTCTTATATAAAAAGCGCGCCATTAATCTGACGCGCTTTTGTCTTTTACGAAAATGCAGGCTTATTGCTGAACATATTCCAGCGTCAGCGTTTCAACACCAGCTGACAGTGCAGTGCCCTTTTCGGTGTCTACAGCCAGCGGCTGAAGCGTGAAAGCCTGACCAGTTCCACCAACCAGAACCTGAACACCTGCGCCAAGACCAAGGCTTGCATCCGCTTCTGCACCAGCATAGGTGCCAGCAAGTGCGCCCGGCTCAATGGTGGTGGTTGCGGCGAGAACAGTCCAGGTCATCTGGCCGCCAGTGGTTTCACCGAGCTCCAGACCATACTGATCGATCGATCCGTTATACTGCTGCGACAGGCCATTGCCATTCGACAGCGTGCAGCTAACCTTCTGCTTCTGCTCAATGATCAGGCCAATGCCAGCCGACACATCACAGGAGAGCACACCAACTTCGGCGCTGACCTGCGCAGAACCGGAAGTCGTTGCAGCCATAAGAATAGAAGCACCAAGCACCCAAATTGCTTTTTTCATCATGAACTCTTCCCAAAAAATCTGCGCAGTTATTCCACGCAACCATGTCTTCGTAAGGGAACAATACTTAAGATTGCGCTTAAAAATGAATTATCTTTTGGTATGGGTCTGACTATCTGAATAGCTTCGCATGAACTTATAAGAAAAACCCCGGCTTGCGTAAACAAGCCGGGGTTTTGCGCTTAACCTTTGAAGGTATATTCCGTAATCGACTGCGGCTTCATTTCAATCGAGAAGCCTGGCAGCGATGGCGGCATATAGGCCGCATCCTTGATGATGCACGGCTCGATGAAATGCTCGTGCAAATGATCGACATATTCGATCACACGACCGTCCATGGTGCCAGACACGGCAACATAATCGATCATCGACAGATGCTGCACATATTCACAGAGGCCAACACCGCCTGCATGTGGCCAGACCGGCTTGTTATATTTCGCAGCAATCAATAGAACGGCCAGCACTTCGTTCAGACCGCCCATGCGACATGAATCGATCTGAACAATGTCAATCGCGCCTTCTGCGATGAACTGCTTGAAAATGATGCGGTTCTGGCACATTTCACCCGTCGCAACCTTCACGTCGCCAATGGCTTCACGAATTTTACGATGACCTGCAACATCATCCGGGCTGGTTGGTTCTTCGATGAAGAACGGCTTGGAGAAGGCAAGCTTGTTGACCCATTCGATTGCCTGCTCGACTTCCCAGACCTGATTGGCGTCGATCATCAGATAACGATCCGGACCGATAACCTCACGCGCAATGGTGAGACGACGAATATCGTCTTCGAGATCGCGGCCAACCTTCATCTTGATGTGGTTGAAGCCTTCATCAATGGCTTCCTGACACAGGCGACGCAGCTTGTCGTCGCCATAGCCGAGCCAGCCAGCCGAAGTCGTGTAGCAAGGATAGCCAGTGGCTTCGAGCTTCGCGATACGCTCAGCCTTCCCACTTTCCGCCTTGCGCAGAATCTCAACCGCTTCGTCGCGGGTCAACACATCGGTCAGATAGCGATAATCGACAATGTCCGCGATTTCTTCTGCTGACATTTCCGACACCAGACGCCAGACCGGCTTTCCGGACTGCTTTGCCAGCAAATCCCAGAATGCATTGACCACGGCACCCGTTGCCAGATGCATCGCACCCTTTTCAGGACCGATCCAGCGCAGCTGGCTGTCGCTGGTCAGATGACGCCAGAACTTGCCCGGAGCCTCGCGCACCACATCGAGATCAACGCCGACCACCAAATGGCGCATGGCAAGAATTGCCTGACAGCAGATGTCGTTGCCGCGACCGATGGTGAAAGTGAGACCATGGCCTTTCAGCGCCTCATCATCCGTATCGAGGATAACATAGGCTGCCGAGTAATCCGGGTCAGGGTTCATTGCGTCAGAGCCGTCCAGACTTTGCGAAGTCGGGAAACGGAGATCGAAGACGCGCAGATCAGTAATTTTCGTCATGATTTATCCGTGATCAGACCATGCTCCCCACCCATAAAAACGGGCTTCGGGGAGCATGTTCAAAAGAATTAAACGTCAGCGCGCACGTTCTGTTTCTGCGTGCCGAGACCTTCGATGCCGAGCTCGACAACGTCACCAGCCTTGAGGTAGCGTGGTGGCTTCATGCCCATGCCAACGCCGGGAGGCGTGCCGGTGGAGATGATATCGCCCGGCTGCAAAGACATGAACTGTGACAGGTATGAAACCAGATGACGCACGCCATAGACCATGGTCTTGGTCGAGCCGTCTTGCATGGTTTCGCCGTTGACTTTGAGCCACATGCCAAGGTTTTGCGGGTCGGCAACTTCGTCCTTCGTCACCAGCCATGGACCGGTTGGGCCAAATGTGTCGCAAGACTTGCCTTTGGTCCACTGACCGGCACGTTCGATCTGGAAAGCGCGTTCCGAGACGTCATGCAGCGTGCAGTAGCCAGCGACATAATCAAGCGCGTCGTCTTCCGAAACGTATTTCGCGGTCTTGCCGATAACGATGCCAAGCTCTACTTCCCAATCGGTCTTTTCAGAACCGCGCGGGATGAGCAGATCGTCGTTCGGGCCAACGATGGCCGAAGTCGCTTTCATGAAAATGACTGGCTCTGGCGGAACAGCCATGCCGGATTCTGCTGCGTGATCGGCATAGTTGAGGCCGATGCAGATGAACTTGCCAGTGCCTGCAACGCATGGGCCGAGGCGTGGGTTGCCTTCGACCTTTGGTAGTACATTCACATCGAGCGAGCCAAGCTTTGCAAGGGTTTCAGGGCTGAGAACGGCACCCGATAGATCGCTGACATGCGCCGACAAATCACGGATATTGCCGTCTGCATCAAGAAGGCCTGGCTTTTCCTGACCCGTTTCGCCATAGCGAAGAAATTTCATGAGTTTACTCCTTGTGGGGATTTTCGGCAGCGAACTTAAATCGTCCAGCCACCATCGATGTTGTACGCCTGACCAGTCGTGTAAGT
This sequence comes from Ochrobactrum sp. MYb379, assembly GCF_037479515.1. Classification (NCBI taxonomy): domain Bacteria; kingdom Pseudomonadati; phylum Pseudomonadota; class Alphaproteobacteria; order Hyphomicrobiales; family Brucellaceae; genus Ochrobactrum; species Ochrobactrum sp. MYb379. The sequence continues at coordinate 551,804 of NZ_JBBGYW010000002.1, read as the reverse complement.
GGCACCCGCGAGATAGACCGCGAGATCGGCAATTTCTTCCGGCTGGCCGATACGGCCTATTGGCTGACGCGCGATGAAGGCTGCACGCTGCTCTTCATAATCGCCCTGCGCACGCAGGCGATCCTGCAGTGAAGGACTTTCAACCGTACCGGGGCAGATGGCGTTGCAACGGATGCCCTTGGCAACATAATCGGCAGCAACAGCCTTGGTCAGACCGATGACAGCTGCCTTGGTGACGCCATAGGCAAAACGGTTCGGCACGCCCTTCACACTTGAAGCGACCGACGCCATGTTGACGATGGCACCGTCTTTGCGCTCCAGCATACCCGGCAGCACGGCCTGAATGGTGCGGATCATCGCCTTGATGTTGAGATTGATCGCGAAGTCGAGGTCTTCGTCCTTCATTTCCAAAATCGAACCGCCATGGACGACGCCCGCGCAGTTGAACAGAATATCGATCTGACCGATCTCGGCCACGAGCGCCTTCACTTCTGCTTCGTCAAGCACGTTGAGTTTGCGGGTGATGATACCCGAAACGCCTTCGAGTTCCTTCAGCGCTGCTTCGTTGATATCGGTCGCATAGACCTTGGCGCCTGCTTCTGCAAAAGCCAGCGCACTCGCACGGCCAATGCCCTGAGCCGCCGCCGTGATCAGTGCGGTTTTTCCATCAAATCGTATCGTCATAGTCATGCCTTCCGTTCAACAAGCAGGATGTGGTCACAAGCAAGCACCACTTCATCCCGCTGATTAAGCACTTCGCACCGCTCATTCACGCGGCCCATATTTGCCCGTTTCGGATCGTCTTCCTTAGCGCTGATCGTCACGCGCGTGCGGATCGTATCGCCAATATGCACCGGGCGCACGAAGCGAAGGCGATCATAGCCATAAGAAAACGCAACAGGGTTAATCAGCGTGGCGGTCAGGCCGACGCCGATTGCAAAGACCATCGTGCCATGGGCAATTCGCTGACCGCCCGGCAAGGTCTTTGCAAATTCCGCATCCATGTGGTGCGGAAAGAAATCGCCCGTATGCCCGGCATGAACTACGAAATCGGTTTCGGTGATCGTGCGGCCATAGGTGATGCGCTGATGGCCCAGTTCGTAATCTTCAAAATAGATCGTCTGTTCAGACATGATCAAAACTCCGGTTTTGCAGCAAGCGTCGTGGCGGGCGCAGCGCTTGACTGATAAGCGGCTTCGACCAGTGCCATCGTGTGCCATGCATCTTCGACCGAGCCGATCAGTTCTGCATCTTCACCAGTGGCGAAACGCTGCAACTGCGCCATGCGGTTTAAGAATGCGTCCGGAAACCATGCGCCTTGAAGTGCGACCTGCACCCAATCGCCTCCGCCCTTTGGCTTGATCCAGAGCTCGTCCGGTTCACCACGCGGATAGTCAAGATTGACGCCGAGTTTCACGTAAGCAGCGCCCTCGGTGCCGCAGATACGGAATTCGCAAGCCTGAAACTTACGGCCAAAATCATGGTCGTGATTGATCGACAGCGCACAGCGCACGCGGTTGCCATAATCAAGAATTGCAGCGGTGCGGGTCTGGGCGACCTCGTGGTTCGGATGCCCGATGGTCTTGGCATGAACACCTTGCGGATTACCAAGCAAACCGCGTACGAAATCCAGATAATGGATCGAATGCATTGCTATCTCGATACGTGGCAGACCTTTGAGGAACGGCCACAGACCCCAAGGGGTCGCAAGCGCCAGCCATGCGTCGAAATCCACCACTTCGCCGAGCAAGCCCTTATCTACGGCGTCGTAAAGAGCGAGCATCATCGGCGCGAAACGCAGCTGGAAATTCACCGCAGCTTTCAGATTACGCGCGCGGCAAACTTTCAGAATTTCCGTAGCTCGCTCAAGATCGCTGCCCATCGGCTTCTGGATCAGAACAGCCGCGCCTTCTGGCAATTGCGCGAGGATCGAAGCATGAGCGGAAGGCGGCGTTGCCAGATCGAAGATCGCGTCTTCAACCGCAATTGCTTCCTCAAGACTTGCAAAAGCCTTCACGCCCCATTTGTCGGCGAGTTCTTTGACCTTATCAAAATTTGGGTCGAAAATGCCAGCAACCGGAAAACCGCCCTGCTTATAGGCTGGCAAATGCGCGTCGCCGACAATGCTGCCCGCGCCGAAAATCACGATTGGTTTCGGTAAGCTCGGCTTCGGCCACCATTGGCGCAGGGCTTTCGGATCAAACGCTTCAGTCATGATGGAAAACCTCCTCCATCATCGCCCACCATTCACCCTCTTTTCGGGTTTCAAGCGGCTTCTGGCATGGCATACAGACTGACCACCATTCCTGATTTTTCGGATTATCGGCCATCTTCTTCATGTCGGCTTCAAAGTCGGTGCCGACATAGTCCCATGTGCCAAACAACAGGTTTTCAGGCTCTTTGAAAAAGATCGTGTAATTGGTGATGTTGCAGTCGGTAATGAGTGAGAGAATTTCCGGCCACACGCTCGCGTGCAGCTTTTTATATTCTGCGATCCTCTCAGGCTTCAGCCCGATCACCATGCCCATTCTTTCAGCCATTATGATCTCACGATCTCGCGGGTGAATTCAGAAACCGAGCGCGCACGCACGGCATCCCAATCCCACGAAATGCCAATGCCCGGCTCGGAAGGTGCAATGGCGTGGCCATCACGAATTTCCATGCCCTTGGTGGTCAGGTCATCAAGCTGCGGAATATATTCGACATAGCGCCCGTTCTGCACGGCACAGGTGAGGCTGACATGCAGTTCCATCAGGAAGTGCGGGCAAACCGGAATATCGAAGGCTTCTGCGGTGTGCGCAACCTTCAGCCAAGGCGTGATGCCGCCAATACGCGCCACATCCACCTGCACGATGGAGCAAGCGCCCTTCTGCATATATTCGCGGAAATGACGAATGGAATAGATCGATTCACCAACCGCAATCGGTGTCGGGGTGGAACGGGTCAGGCGGATATGACCATCAAGATCATCCGCCGGAAGCGGCTCTTCAATCCATGCCAGATCAAGCTCTTTCAGGCGCTCGGCACGACGGATCGCTTCATCCACGCTAAAGCCCTGATTGCAGTCGGTCATGATTTCAAAGCCATCGCCTACAGCTGCACGCACCGCCGAAAGACGCGCATAGTCTTCCGAACCATGTGGCTTGCCGATCTTCACCTTAGAGCCGGAAAACCCCTTGGCTTTGGCTTGCAAAGCATCCTCGACCAGCGCTTCTTTTTCGATATGCAGCCAGCCGCCTTCGGTCGTGTAAAGCGGACAACGATCCTTGGCACCGCCTGCAAGCTTCCACAGCGGCAGGTTCTGCTTTTTCGCACGCAAATCCCAAAGGGCGGTATCAACGGCGGCGAGAGCCAAAGCCGTTATTGCGCCAATGGTTGTGGCATGGGTCGCAAATTCGAGCTTACGCCAGATCGCTTCGATGCGATCAGCGTCTTCATTCAAGATAAGCGGAACCAGATGATCGCTCAACAACCGCATGACGGATGAGCCGCCGGTGCCAATGGTGTAGCTGTAGCCCGTACCGACCGCACCATCACTATCAGTGATAGTAACAATCGGCGTTTCCTGACTGACAAAGCTCTGGATCGCATCGGTGCGTTTGACCTTCGGCGGAAGGTCAGCCATGCGCAGTTCAACTTTTTCAATCCGTGCCATGTTTAAACCGCCAAGCTCTTGCCGCTCGCCGCATCAAACAGATGCGCCTGCGACAGATCAAACTGCATCGGAATAACCTCGCCCGGATGCAAATTGCGCGGGTTCAACATGCGCGCAACCCATTCCTTGCCTGCAAATTCAGCAAAGACCAGCGTTTCGTTGCCGAGCGGTTCGGTGATGGAAACGGTGAGATCCGTTTCATGCACGGCATCACCCGAATAAAGGCCATGACCTTTCGGGAAAAGATCATCCGGGCGTAGGCCGAATGTGACCTTAGCGCCTTCGGTAACCTTTGCCTTGAACTGTGCAGGTACCGGCAGACGCTGACCATTGGCAAAGACCAGTTCCGAACCCTGCACGGTTGCTTCCGCCATATTCATCGGTGGTGAGCCGATAAAGCCCGCAACAAACTGCGTATCCGGGCGCTTAAACACTTCGTCCGGCGTGCCGACCTGCTCAATATGACCATCACGCATGATGACGATACGGTCAGCCAGCGTCATGGCTTCGACCTGATCATGCGTCACATAAACGACTGTCGACTGCACTTTGGCGTGAAGCTTCTTGATCTCGGTGCGCATCTGCGTGCGCAGCTTCGCATCGAGGTTAGAAAGCGGTTCGTCGAACAAAAACACTTCCGGATTGCGCACGATGGCGCGGCCCATGGCAACGCGCTGACGCTGACCGCCCGAAAGCTGTGCCGGACGGCGTTCCATCAGCGCTTCAAGCCCAAGAATGGCTGATGCTTCATTGACGCGACGGTCAATTTCCGTCTGCGGCTGCTTTGCTATTTTCAGCGAGAAACCCATGTTTTCGCGCACCGACATATGCGGATAAAGCGCATAGGACTGGAACACCATGGAGATGTTGCGATCACGCGGCGGCAGATCATTGACCACCTTGCCGCCGATTTCGAGCGCACCATCCGAGATGCTCTCAAGACCTGCGATCATGCGCAGCGTCGTGGACTTGCCACAGCCCGACGGGCCAACAAGCGCTACAAATTCCTTGTCGGCGATTTCGAGATTAATGCCATGCACCACTTCGACAGTGCCATAACGCTTAACGAGATTTTTAATGGAAAGCTGAGCCATTTTATATCAACCTTTAACCGCGCCGAACGTCAGACCAGCAACAAGGTGCTTCTGAACGATGAATGTGAGGGTCAGCGCCGGAATAATCATCACAACCGCCAGCGCGCACATGCCACGCCAGTCGATGGTGAATTCAGCGGTGTAATCGAGAAGACCGACAGGAAGGGTCTTGGAATTGACCGAGCGGGTAAGCTGGGAAGCCAGCGCATATTCGTTCCATGAGGTGAGGAAGGCGAAGATGCCTGCGGTGGCAATGCCGGGACCAGCCAGCGGAAACTCCACCTGCCAAAAGGCCTGCCAGCGCGTGCAGCCGTCAATCTGGGCTGCTTCCGCCAGATCCTTCGGCACCTGACGGAAAAAGCCATCGATCAGCCAGATCGTAAACGGCACATTGAGCGCCACGTAGGTGACGATGAGACCAAAATGCGTGTCGATGATGCCGATGCGCGAATAGAGCATGAAGAGCGGTAGCGACAACGCAATGCCCGGCACCGAGCGCGTCAGCATGAGACCTAAGAATGTCGTTGACTTGCCCCAGAAGCGGAAGCGCGCAAAGGCATAGCCACCCGAAATGCCGACAACCAGCGCGATAATGGTGGATGTGACCGAAATAATCAGCGAGTTTCGGAAATAATCCCAAACTGGAATGCCGCCGCCGCCTGCACCCGAAAGCATCGCATAATAAGCATCAAGCGTGATTTCCTGCGGAATCCAAACCGGCGGCTTTGCCATGATTTCGACCGGCGGTCGCAGTGAGGACAGCACGATCCACAGACCCGGCAAGCAGATGATTGTCATCGCTAAGAACAGGCCGATGAGATAGGCGACTTTCTTAACGCGGCGCAGCAGGCGATGCTGTTGGTTACTGAGTGTCTTGTGAGCCATGATTACCACTCCGCTCCGATTTGCGCGCGTGCGGCAGCAAGCTTGCGGAAGAACATTACGGTGAAGATGATCGAAAGCAGGATCGCGACATAGGCCATGGCATTGGCCAGTCCCATTTGCGCATCCGAATAGGCGGTGCGTCCAACCAGTGTCCAGATCAGCTCGGTTCGCCGTGCCGGTCCACCATCGGTCATGATCTTCACGATGTCATAAGCGCGTGCCACATCAAGCGAACGAATAGTCATCGCTATGAAGGCAAAAGGCATCAGATAAGGCCAGATCACATAGCGGAATGTCTGCCATGGCGTGCAGCCGTCAACGCGGGCTGCTTCCACCGGGTCTTGCGGCATGGACAGAAGACCGCCCAGAATGAGAATCGCGAATACCGAGGTCGACATCCAGACTTCTGCCATCAGAATAGCAAACAGTGCCAGATTGCCGTCGATCAGCCACGGAATAGCCTGACTGGTAATGCCAAGCGATTGCAGCGCATTGTTCACTAGACCAATATTGTCGTTGAACATGAACTTGAACTGGAAGCCGACCAGAACCGGCGAAAACATCATCGGGAACATCATCAGCGTGCGCAAAACGCGCTGGCCATGCGTGGCTTTGTTGATGAGCAGCGCCAGCCCAAGGCCGAGCAGCATTTCCAGATTAAGCGCAATGGTGAGGAAGATCACCGTGCGAATGAATGCAGCCCAGAACACCCAGTCGGTCATGATGCGCTCATAATTGCGCAAGCCGATAAAGGTGAACAAGCTGTCGGGACGCGTCAGCCGGAACGGCGTGAAGCTTGAATAAAGCGAAAGCGCAAGGGGAAACAGAACCACCGCTGCGAGAATGATGAAGGCCGGAAGCAAAAGCAGAACCGGCGGGGAAATTCGTTTAAACATTGTTCTTCCGAAGCGATTGTAAGCGCATCAAGGCACACGCGCATCCTATCCGAAAACCGCTACGCGCTTTTTGGGATGCACTTGAAATGGCCCGCCCGTTAAGAGCGGACCATGAAGTCACAGGTTTAAAATCACAAGGCGAAATCAGAGTTCGCCAGCGTCCTCAAGGATCTGCGTTGCCTTCTTGGCTGCATCGTCAAGAGCCTGCTGCGAGGTCTTGTCGCCAAGAATTGCAGCCTGAAGCTCAGGATAAACAGCGTTGGAAATCTCGATCCATGATGGCGTCTGCGGAACCGGGAAAGCGGTCTTTGCCGTTTCCTGGAACACCTGAAGAACTTCCTTCTTATATGGATCAGACGCAGCCTGTTCGATAACGTAATCCCAGACAGCTGTGCGGGTAGGCAATGTGCCAGCCGACGATTCTTGCTTCTGTGAATCTTCATTGGTCAGGAACCAGACAAGCGATGCGGCAGCATCTTTGTTGTCGCAGGATTCTGTAACCGAGAAGCCGTGATGACCAGACCAGCCAGTGCGTTTGCCGGAAGAGCCTTCCGGTGCAACAGTCACACCGACATTACCAGCGACCTTTGACGACTTTGGATCGTTGAAATAAGTCGCCCAGCCCGGCCAATCCAGATTGAGGGCGATGGTGCCGGACGCGAAACCTGCGCCGAGTTCATCCCAGAGATAGTTGGTGGTGCCAGCAGGAACGGCCTTCGCCTTGTAGACGTTTACGAACCAATCAAGCGCACGCGCACCGGCTTCCGAATTAAAAGCTGGCTTGCCGTCTTTGTCGAGATATTCGCCGCCTTCAGCGACCAGCATTTCATAGAAGCGGCCATTGATGGCTTCTTCCTTGCCTGCAAACTGCGTGCCGTAGAAATTTGGCGGATCAGCAAAGAACACAGCCTGATCGGAAACTTCTTTCCATGTCTTAGGCGGTGCGAGATCGTAGCCGTATTTTGCCTTGAATTCTGTCTTCTTGGCGTCGTCCTCATAGAGGCTCTTCTGATAGTAGAGCGCCGACACGTCATATTGCGCGCGCGGCAGCATGATCAGCTTGTCGTTGAGCGTCGAAGCCTTGATCACCGATGGCACAAAGCCTTCGATTTCTTCTTTCGGAACCAGAGCGTTCAGATCGGCATAGAGATCAGGATATTGTGGCGCGAAAGACGAGTGATTGGAACCAACACACCAATTGATCGAACGCGAAGCGATGTCGGATTTGATTTCCTTATCCAGCTCGAAGTGATTCTTCTTGGACAGGATATTGACCTTAGCACCAGTCGCCTTTTCCCATTCCGCAATGCGCGAATAAAGCGCTTCGTATTGCTGACCGCCGATCAGCTTGGCGTTGATGGTAACGCCTTCAAATTTGCCCGGAAGGTCAGCTGCCCCCGCAGAAACCATACCCAACGCAAGCAGAACAGAACCTGCCAGCACGGATGTCGTAAAATTCCTCATGCTTTCCTCCTCATGACGGACATCTCCCGTGTCCACACCCAATTGTAAATTGTGTATTTATATGCAAACATAATATTCACAGCCGGTCAAGGCGCTTTCGATGTAATCCTATCTTTCATCGCGCAAGATATTCGTATATGAAGCAAGCCATTCATGAGGGGAAGAGACTTGGAAACAGACGATCGCTACCGCGCACCCGCACTGGACAAAGGGCTGGATATTCTTGAATTACTGGCCAGCGTCGATGGTGGATTGAGCCAGGCCGAGATTGCTAAATATCTCGACCGTAGCCCGAATGAATTTTACCGTATGCTCGACCGCCTGGTGAAGCGTGGTTATGTGACCAAGCTTGAAGGCGACCGCTATTCGCTCACGCTCAAGCTGTTTGGTCTTGCGCATCTGCATGCGCCCGTGCGCAGGCTAGCATCGTTCGCCACGCCCTTTATGCGCGAGCTTGCCGACCGCTCGAAACAGGCCAACCAACTGGCCGTATTTGATCGCGGCTCAGTTGTCGTGATCGCGCAGCAGGAGGCGCCGGATTACTGGGGAATTTCGATCCGTGTTGGCTCTCATATCAGTCTGTTTGACACCGGCTCGGGTCACACTTTGCTGGCATTCCGCTCACCGGAAGAACGCAAAATGATGATTGCCGAATATGTGAAAGGCAGCGAAAGCGCACAGCTCGATGAAAGCTTCTACGAGCGCCTCGATCAGATTCGCGAACGCGGCTATGAAATGATGCCCAGTGCGCAGGTGGCTGGAGTTTACAATCTGTCCGCACCGATTCTGGGACCGGACGGCACATGCATTGCAGCCCTCACCTGTCCTTATGTCACGCTCGTGAACTCCGCATCCGCACCTGACATCACACAGACGATCAATCTCCTGCAAAAGACCGTCAAAGAACTGTCCAAACTCGTTGGTTCAGACATCGGAACAACAGAATAATCGAGATTGATAATTCTTATTTGAAAACTCTCTTCGTTTTTGAAAGAATGACATTGGAGGAGAGTTTTCTATGATTATCGATACCCATCTGCACCTGATCGACAAAAGTGCGCTCAATTATCCATGGCTTGGCGACGTTCCAACGCTCAACCGCGACTTCCTTTTTCAAACCTACAGGCAGCAGGCCGAACGTTGCGGGATCAAAGCCGCATTGCATATGGAAGTGGACGTTGCGGCGGATAATATTCAGGCCGAAACTGATCATGTTCAGAATGTTTCAATCACCAATGGCGGCTTCATTAAAGGTGCAATTGCATCCTGCCGCCCGGAAGAACCGGACTTTGCCGCGTACTTGGAACAGAGCCGCAGCAATCCTTTCATCAAAGGTTTTCGCCGCGTGTTGCATGTTGTGCCGGACGATCTGTCTGAAGGTGCATTGTTTCGCGAAAATATCAAACGACTTGCAGGCACTGGCCTGACCTTTGATCTCTGCACACTCCCACACCAGATCGACAAAGTGCTGGCACTTGCAGACCTCGCTCCAGACCTGCAATTCGTGCTCGATCATTGCGGCGTTCCGGACATCAAATCGGGTGCGCTGGAAGTCTGGAAGAAGGGCATCACCGAGATTGCGCAACGCGACAATGTGGTCGCTAAAATCTCTGGCGTTGTCGCCTATGCCGATTCTGAAAGCTGGACCGTCGACACGCTGCGCCCCTATGTCGAGCATGTGATCGCTTCATTTGGCTGGGAGCGGATTGTCTGGGGCAGCGACTGGCCGGTCTGCACACTAGCAAGCAATGTTGATGCCGGGCTTTCGACATGGGTGGCGACAACCCATGCGCTTCTTGAAGGATGCAGCGAAGACGAAAAAGCGTTGCTTCTCTGTGAGAATGCAACGCGTCTCTGGAAACTGTAAATTTGATCAGGCTGGCGGTAAACCGCCAGCCGAGCATTATTGATCAGAAGCTTTCGCGGAAAAGCCGATTGAGATCGGCGACGACGACTTCCGCCTTCTCCTTGTCAAGCAAGGCCCTGTTGATCCGTTCGGAAGCAGCTTCCTGAAATGGCATGTAGCCATCGTGACGCGGACGCACCCATGCACCTTCCAGCGTCGCGCGCGTATCGCGATAAAAATCGGACGTCGCTTTATTCACAACATCATCTTCCCATGCATCCGCATGTCCGGGCTGGCCGTTAGAAGCCGCATAGAGCCCCTGCTGCACATCACCGCTGGCAATCCAATAAGCGAAGTCGATTGCTGCTTCGGGATGCTTGCTGAAGGCTGACACCGCAATGCCAGTACCGCCCAGAGCAGAGCCAGCAACGCCCGCCGCACCCGCTGGAATATCCGCAAAGCGGATCAGACGTTCACGAAAACCTGGCATTGCATAATTCACATAGCCATAGATAAGCGGGGAACACGCAATGTCGGAATCAGGCTTTGCCATTTCCTCAAACACTGCAATTGGGTCCATGCCGAAACATTCCGGCTTCACCAGCGACGCAATTTCGCGCAACTGCTCAAAAGCTTTGGCACCATCTTCAACCGAGATCAGCTCGCCTTCAACCGCGCAAGGCGTTCCGGCATTGGCAACGAGTGTATAAAAACACATCAGCGAATGCGGTGAACGCAGTGGCAGCAGAACTTTCCCGGCGCGTGCCAGACGCAGCACCTCGCCCCATGAAGTGGCTGGCTTGTCCATCAGGTCAGGACGCCATGCCTGAACCTGTGTTGCAGCATCCAACGGAAACGCCCATTGCCGCCCCTGCCAGTTATAGCTTGGGAACGACCGGCCCACAGAGCCATCGGCCAGCTCTTTGAGTTCCGCTTCACGCCCCGGCACATCAAGCGGCACAAGGCAACTTTCCTTGGTGATCTGGCCGACATGCGGATGGTCGATCACGATCATATCGAAATTGCGTGCCAATTCCTCAACCGGAAAGGTCTCGAAATCCTGGAGCGACCGCTTTTCCCATTCGATCTCGACGCCCTTGTCCGTAAGCCATTGTTCGGCCCCCGCAACCATCGGATCATAGCCGCGCGGGTGGCTCCAGGTCATGCCTTTAAGCTTGATCGTGCTCATAGACCGAACTCCTCACGGATTGCTTTGCTGTTCTCGCCAATGCGTGGTGCGGCACGTGCCACTTTCGGGCGCTGTCCGTTGATGCGCAGTGGGGAACGTGTGGTGGTGATGGAAACATCATCTTCACGCGTTACCGTCTGGAGCATGTCGAGGGTTGAGAAACCTTCGCTTGCGAGCAGTTCTTCCCAATTGAGAACGCGGGCACACCAGATATCAGCTGGTTCCAGAATGGAGAGCCATTCATCGACAGTCTTCGTGGCAATACAATCAGCGATCAGCCGCTTGATTTCATCGCGCTTGGCAAAGGCGAGTTTTGCATCCTCAATGAAAGGCGAAAGTGTATCAGTTGCAAGCAGTGGTGCGAGTTTCGCAATCGGCATCATGGCGATAGCCAGATAACCGTCCGCTGCCGGATAAACACCATAAGGTGCTGCAAGATAGGCATGGGCACTGCGGAAATCTGACCGTTTTGGTAGGCGGCGACCATCATTTAGATGCGTGGTCAGCACTTCAAATTGGAAATCGACCAGCGCTTCAAGAAGGCTGGTTTCGACATGCGAGCCTTTGTTGGTGATGCCACGGCGAACCAGTGCTGCGAGAATGCCCTGCGCTGCCGCAGCGCCTGCCAGCATATCCGCAACCGCCAGACCGAATGGCACCGGCCCCTGCCCTTCATCACCATTGAGCCACATCAGGCCAGAGCGCGCCTGTGCAAGCAGATCCTGCCCCGGACGCCCGACCCATGGCCCTTCTTCGCCATAACCACTGATCGATGCATAGACGAGACGCGGATTGATCTGCTGAACGGCTTCATAATCAAGGCCAAGACGCTTGATGACACCGGGCCGGAAATTCTGGATGACCACATCGGCCTGCGTGAGAAGCTTCTTCAACGCCGCCAGATCGTCGGGATTTTTGAGGTCAATCGCGAGGCTGTCTTTGCCACGATTGATGGCATGAAAAATCGTGGAATCGCCACCGATTTCCGTATCGCTCAGATAAAGCCTGCGCGAGAGATCGCCACCATCGGGCCGTTCAATCTTGATGACGCGTGCGCCCAGATCCATCAAACGCAACGAGCAATAAGGCCCCGACAAAAACTGGCTCATATCGACAACGACAAGCCCGCTCAGCGGCAGTTCGCTTTCCGACATCGGGAAATTCCCTCCTCATGAATTTCTTATGTGAATATAGTCTTCACATATGGATTTATAGAAGGCAAGGCTGAAATTGGTCTCTTAGAGCGCATTTCGATCTGATTGAATCAGATCGGCGCTCTGACCTCTTATTTTGACGCGCATCTTTTTCCGAAAACCGTTTCACACTTTTCGGGATGCGCTCAATACAAAAACGCCGCCCGGTGGGGCGGCGTTTTGTAAGGAAATAGGCTGACGATCAAACTTCGTTGCTAACCTGCTCCAGCAATGTCCACACGTGGTCAGCGAACGAGTTCCACACTTCGATGCGGTAATGATCAGCGTCCCATTTCAACAATATGATCTGGGCATGATCAAAGATGGTGCGCGTAGCACCCGGATGCTGCATCTCAGAAAGATTGAGCGGCGATGCTGCATTAAGCAGCCACTCCGCTTGAGGACCGGAAATATCGATCCCGGTTTCGCGGTGACTGACTTCCGTCAGGCTATGAACCTCTGTCTCATAGAGCTTGGCAAAAGCCTGCGTGATCGCTACGCCCTTGCTTTCATCAGCCCAGATATACCATTCATCCGGGCCAAGGCAGGCAACGGCAGTATCATCCGTGCGGATCAGATCACCGATTTTCGTCGGGATTTTTGCACCGAGCGCCTTTTCAGCTTGCGCGAGCTTTGCAGGTGCAATGCGCAGGACAAAGCGAGCGGCATCTTCTGCCGCGTGGATTTCCACACGGCCGGAAATGACGACCTTGCGGTTCGAATAAGGTTTTGTCTCAACAAGCATGGTTCAATCCTTATCCGTTCAGTTTCTTACCTTCAGGGTCATAGAAGACCATGCCCGACACGATCGCTTCATGCACACTGCCATCCGGCATCGGCATATAAAGCGTTTCACCCATCCGATCCTTGCCGCCCGACACAACCGCCATTGCAATCGACCGGCCAAGCGCCTCGCTCCAATAAGAAGACGTAACATGACCAAGCATGGTCATTGGCACAGCCTGTTTCGGATCGGCAACGATCTGCGCGCCCTCTTCCAGCACCAGCTTCGGATCGTTGGTTAACAGACCAACCAGATGCTTGCGATCCGATTTCAGCATGTCCGGGCGCGTCAGCGAACGCTTGCCGACAAAGTCCAGCTTCTGCTTGCCGACGGCCCAGCCTAGGCTTGCATCATCTGGCGTGATCGTGCCGTCCGTATCCTGACCGACAATAATATAGCCTTTTTCCGCGCGCAAAACGTGCATGGTTTCGGTGCCATAAGGCGTAATGTCATATTGCTGACCGGCCTCGTAAAGCGCCTTCCAGAGCGACAGACCATAACGGGCGGGTACGTTGATTTCATAGCCCAGCTCGCCCGTGAAGCTCATACGGAACAAACGCGAAGGCACGCCCAGGAATTTACATTCCGCGACCGACATATGCGGGAAGGCTTCATCGGAAATATCCAGACCTTCAACCATTGGCTCGATGAGCTTACGCGCATTCGGGCCATTGATTGCGACCACTGCCCACTGCTCAGTGGTCGAGGTGAGCGAGACTTTCAGGTCAGGCCATTCGGTCTGGAGATAATCTTCCATCATGTTCAACACACGCGCGGCACCGCCGGTTGTGGTCGTCACATGGAAACGATCCTGCGTCAGACGACCAACAACACCGTCATCGCGGATGAAACCATCTTCGCCAAGCAGCAAGCCATAACGGCAGCGCCCGACACCAAGCTTTGTCCATGGGTTGGTGTACATGCGGTTCATGAATTCCGCAGCATCCGGGCCAACCACTTCGATCTTGCCGAGCGTTGATGCGTCGAACATGCCGAGCGACTGACGGGTTGCCTTGCATTCACGCGTCACGGCCTGATGCATGTCTTCGCCAGTTTTTGGAAAGTACCATGCGCGACGCCACAGCGAGACCGGCTCGAAAGCAGCGCCATGCTGTTCAGCCCAGCTATCAATGGGCGTCTTGCGCGTGACATCAAACAGTTTGCCGCGATTATAACCGCAGAAGGAACCAAAGGTCGTCGGCGTATAAGGCGGGCGGAAGGTCGTGAGACCGACTTGCGGCGTTGGGCGCTTGAGAGCATCGGCTGCAACCGCCAGACCGTTGATGTTGGACGTCTTGCCCTGATCTGTCGCCATGCCGTTGGTGGTATAGCGCTTGACGTGCTCGATGGAATGGAAGCCTTCGCGCACGGCCAGACGAATATCCTTAGCGGTCACATCGTTCTGGAAATCGACAAAAGCCTTGGCCTTGCCCGGATCGCGATCCGTTGGCAGTTCACGAACACTGACACCATCGCAGACAAAATCGCCAGCTACGGCATATTCCGACGCCTTGGCCTTGTGACCGGCATCAGAGGCCGCAGCAGCTCCCGCTTGAGCACCCTCACGCAAGGCAGCCTGCAAATCGAAATTGCCATTGCCCGCACCAGCACAGCGGCTTTCTTCAGTGCGTTCGCCCGGCAGATAAATCTGGCGGGTCTCGTCCCAAACCAGCGAGCCCTTTGTGTGCGAGAAAAGATGCACGCTCGGATTCCAGCCACCCGACATCAGCAACACATCGCAGGCAATCGTGCGCGCAGCACCGACCGAGCCGTTAGAAACCGGATTAGCGCGGACCGACGACACACGATGGCGTCCGCCTGTGTCCGTCACAGTCCAGCCAGTGAGCGTTTCAATACCAAGCATTTTGGCGCGGTTGATAAGGCTGTCGGCAACGTGTGAACGCACATCGATAATGGCTGGAACTTTGACGCCAGCGACTGCGAGATCAAAAGCGGTAAGCCAAGCGCTGTCATGCGAGGTGACGACGACAGCCTGATTGCCGACCTTAACGCCATAGCGATTGAGATAGGTGCGTGCGCTCGATGCCAGCATCACGCCGGGACGGTCATTGCCTGCAAAGACCAGCGGCTTTTCGATTGCACCCTGCGCCAGCACCACTTGCTTAGCACGCACACGCCACATGCGTTCGCGCGGCGCATTGGTGTCAGGCTTAGCCTGATGATCGGTCAGGCGCTCACAAAGCCCGACCATGTTCTGATGGTAATAGCCAATGGCTGTGGTGCGCGGCAAAAGCGTGACATTCGGATTGGCTTTGAGTGCAGCGATGGTCTCGTCCAGCCAATCCCAGCTTGCGCGACCATTGATGACCGGCTCTGGTTCCGACAGAAGCGAGCCGCCAAATTCGGACTGCTCATCAACGAGGATAACTTTTGCGCCACTCTTAGCAGCTTCTAACGCTGCTGCCAGACCGGCAGGTCCACCACCGGCAATCAGCACATCGCAGAAAGCATAGCGGCTGGCATAGGTGTCTGGGTCCGGTTCAGACGGCGATTTTCCAAGACCGGCGGCACCACGGATGAAAGGCTCATAGACCTTGTTCCAGAAGCTCTTCGGCCACATGAAGGTCTTGTAGTAAAAGCCTGCCGAGAAGAACATGTAAAACGCATCATTGATCGCGCCGACATCATGCTTCAGCGATGGCCAATGGTTTTGGCTCTCAGCCTTAAGACCGTCGTAGAGTTCCAGCACCGTTGCGCGAGTGTTCGGCTCGTAGCGGCCCGGTCCGCGAGAAACGCCCATCAGCGCGTTTGGCTCTTCGGAACCTGCCGACAGAATGCCGCGCGGGCGGTGATATTTAAACGAACGACCGGCCAGATGTTCGCCATTGGCAAGCAGTGCGGATGCCAGCGTGTCACCTTCAAAACCGGAATAGGTCTTGCCGTTAAAGCTGAACCGCACGGACTTGGCCTTGTTGACACGGCCTTTATTATTCAAACGCATATCGGTCATTATTTTATCTCCGCAGCCGGAGTTTCTGCCAAAGCAGGACGAGGCTCACCGGCCTTGTAGGTGGTGACAAACTTGTCGCTTACCGTGTCGCGCACCGCATTGAAGAAGCGACCGCAGCCATTGATATGCCGCCAGCGTTCAAAATGCTTGCCGCGTGGATTTGAGCGTGTGAACAGGAAATCGCGCCATTCTTCATCAGAAAGCTGGGATGGATCGGCAGGACGCGCAATATGCGCTTCGCCTCCATAGGCGAATTCCAGTTCCGGGCGTTCCATCTCGCAATAAGGGCAACGGATTAAAAGCATTTTGTGTTCCCCTATTCCTTAGTGAGCAACTGCGGCGGCAGCCGCTTCGTCGATCAAACGACCAGTCGCGAAACGTTCCAACGTGAACGGCGCGTTGATCCAATGCGGCTCATCTCGTGCGATGGTATGCGCAAACACATTGGCCGAACCCGGCGTTGCCTTAAAGCCGCCCGTACCCCAGCCGCAATTGACATAAAGACCCGGCACCGGCGTCTTGCCGATGATCGGCGAACGATCAGGCGTGACATCAACAATACCGCCCCATTTACGCAACATACGCATACGCGTGAAAATCGGGAAGATTTCGCAAATCGCCGCCAGTGTGTGTTCAATCAGCGGCAGACCACCGCGCTGGCTGTAAGACGTGTACTGATCAGTACCCGAACCAATGACCAGCTCGCCCTTGTCCGACTGGCTGATATAAGCATGAACGCTGTTCGACATGATAACGCATGGAACAATCGGCTTCACCGGTTCAGACACCAGCGCCTGAAGCGGGAAGCTTTCCAGTGGCATCCGCACACCAGCCATATCCATAACAATCGACGTGCTGCCCGCAGCCGACACTGCAACTTTCTTGGCTTTGATAAAGCCGCGTGGTGTTTCAACACCCGTTACACGGCCCGATGCATCGCGACGGATACCCGTCACCGGACAGTTCTGAATAATATCCACGCCACGCTCAGTCGCGCCGCGCGCATAACCCCACGCAACCGCATCGTGACGAGCCACGCCACCGCGCCGCTGCAACGTAGCGCCAACAACTGGATAGCGGGCAGTGGGGGAAATATCGAGCGGCGGGCAATATTCCTTCGCCTGCTCTTTCGTCAGCCATTCATTGTCGATGCCATTGAGGCGATTGGCATGAATATGACGCTTGAAGCTCTGCACATCATGCACCGTATGCGCCAGCATCATTACGCCGCGCTGCGAGAACATAACATTGTAGTTGAGGTCCTGGCTCAAACCTTCCCAAAGCTTCATCGAATGTTCGTAGAGATGCGCGCTCTCATCATAGAGATAATTGGAGCGGATAATGGTGGTGTTGCGTCCCGTATTGCCGCCGCCAAGCCAGCCTTTTTCGATGACTGCGACATTGGTAATGCCATGTTCTTTGGCCAGATAATAGGCAGCACCCAGACCATGACCACCAGCGCCGACGATGATCACATCATATTCGGCCTTAGGCTCTGCATTGGGCCATTGTGGCTTCCAGTTCTTGTTGCCGGATAGCGCGTTGCCAACGATAGAAGCTAACGAAAAGCGGGACATATACAAACCACCAGTCTTACGGTTCACGCTCCCATGTGGCGCATGAAAAACCTCTGGCGATATTTGTATTGGTTCAAGCGGAGAATGGAAAGCAGACTTGCGTCATAAGACGTCATAAATACGACATTACCACCATTTCGCGACATACCCGCAGACGCCTTTTGAGAGTTGCTATTATCGCGATAGCCAGACAGTAATGGAATGAATTTGACATTATACGCCTAACGCTTTGATCGGATTGCCAATGACTGACGCGCTGCCACTTAAGCCACTCAACCTATCTGAAAGCGATTTCACAAGTCTTGTTCCGAACGCCAGATTGCGACAGCAGTTCCAGTTTATTCTTGAAGTCGAAAAGCTGAAGCAGGTCATTCGTCGGACACCGCTGCTGGATGGGTCGCGTCGCGAAAACGATGCCGAACACACCTGGGAACTGGTGCTGATGGCGATGGTTTTGCAGGAACATGCGAATGAGAGCGTTGATCTGTTGCGCGTGCTCAAGATGCTGATCATTCATGATATCGTGGAAATCGATGCTGGCGACACTTTCATCTATGACGATGCCGGGATTGTTGATCAGGAAGAGCGCGAAATACAGGCAGCCAACCGGATATTCGGCATTTTACCCAATGATCAGGCGCTGGAGTTCCGCGCTCTTTGGGATGAGTTTGAGGCGCGCAAAACGGCAGAAGCGCAGTTTGCTCGCGCGATGGATCGACTGCAACCGCTCCTACATAACTTCTTCACAAGCGGTGGCACCTGGCATACGCCGGGCGTGACCGCGCCTGTTGTGCTTGACCGGAAGTCACCAATCTCCCATGCATCCGACACGCTTTGGGAGGCTGCTCAGCGGATTATCGCGGAAGGCGTTGAGCGCGGCTATCTGAAACAATGATAAGCTCCGCCTTTATAATATTAGCATTAAGTAATATTAGAACAAATCCAAAACATTTTTTGGAAATAGGACAATAATATTGTCCTTTTCTCTTTTCTTTTATTGCGTGAAAAGGTACTCAGACTTGCGCAAAATCGCATTTAAAAACACTTAAGCGCAAGAAAGGTGATTTCGTGACTAGGGAAAATCTACTTGAAAGTGCACTGGTTCGTCTTGATGAAGCCGCAAGCCACATCAATATTGATCCGGATGTTATCGAAAAACTGAAATACGCCCGCGAAACCATGAAAGTGCGACTGATGATCCGCATGGATGACGGTTCGCGTAAATCCTTTCTTGCATGGCGCTGCCGTTACGACGACACGCGCGGACCAACCAAGGGCGGCATCCGCTATCACCCGGAAGCAACGGCTGAAGAAGTCGAAACACTCGCTTTCTGGATGACGTTTAAATGTGCGGTCATGAACCTGCCTTATGGCGGCGGCAAGGGTGCCATTCAGGTTGACCCACGTCAGCTTTCGAAGGCTGAACTTGAGCGCCTTTCGCGCGCTTATATTCAGGCTTTCTCCGGCATTATCGGCCCGGATCGCGATATCCCAGCACCGGACGTTTACACCAACTCCATGATCATGGGCTGGATGGCAGACGAATATTCGCAGATCGTTGGCCAGTCTTCGCCTGCTGTTATTACTGGCAAGCCATTAGCACTCGGCGGTTCATTGGGCCGTAACGATGCGACTGCACGCGGTGGCTTCTATCTCGTGCGCCACCTGTCGGAAGACCTTGGCCTGGCATCTCAGCTTCGCGTCACGGTTCAGGGCTTCGGCAATGCCGGTCAGTTCATCGCAAAGCTGATGGCAAGCGACGGCCATAAGATCGTTGCCGTATCGGATTCGTCCGGCGCTGTTTATTGCGCTGATGGACTTGATCTTGATGCGCTTCTCGAAGCCAAGAATGCGAATAAGTCAGTAGTTTCCACCGCTGGCAAAAATGGCCATGAAGCCATTACGCCGGATCAGCTGATTGCCGCCGAATGCGATGTTCTTGTACCAAGTGCTATGGAAAACATGATCCATGCCGACAATGCAGCTTCGGTCAAAGCGAAGCTGATTGTTGAGCTGGCAAATGGTCCGATCACACCGGAAGCCGACGAAATTCTCGTGAAAAACGGCGTTATCGTCCTTCCGGACATTTTGGCTAATGCTGGCGGCGTGACTGTTTCCTATTTCGAATGGGTACAGAATCGTCAGGGCTACTACTGGACGCTTGAAGAAATCCATGAGCGTCTCAAGACCATCATGGAACGCGAAGGCCGCGCCATCTGGAACCATGCCAAAGCACACAATGTAACCGTTCGCTCGGCAGCTTATGTCCATGCGCTTCAGCGCCTTGCGCAGGCAATTGAAGCACACGGCACCCAGAGCGATTTCACCGCCTGATTGTCGTAATAATTGCGGTTTTCGCCGGGTTTTCCGGCGAAAACCTCTTTGAAACCTGTTCCACCATTCCTATATGCCAGACTTATTAGTTTGTGAGGAATGGGATGAATATCGGCCAGGCAGCGACCGCATCGGGCATATCGGCGAAGATGATCCGCCATTATGAAACCATCGGACTTATCGAAGCTGCTGACAGAACCAGTTCCGGCTATCGCGTCTATACGCAAAGAGATGTCGAAACGCTGCGCTTCATCCGTTCAAGCCGCGACCTTGGCTTTTCCGTCGATCAAATCAAAGCATTGCTCGCACTCTGGCGCGACCGCAATCGCGCATCGTCCGATGTGAAGAAAGTTGCGCTGGTTCATGTCGAAGAGTTAGAAGCCAAGATGAAGCAGTTGCAGAACATGGCCGATACGCTGCGCCATCTCGCGCATAATTGCCATGGCGATGATCGCCCGGATTGCCCGATCATACATGAGCTTGCAAATACCAATGCGGAGCAGCTTCATCATACAGCACCGCGCAAAGGCGAATTGCTGCACGGCAAAATCTAACACACCCACATAATAAAAACGCCGGGAATTTCCCGGCGTTTTTTTACTTTTATGCGCCCTATTTCGGCAGCGTATAGGCGATCACATAATCGCCGGGCTTGGTGCCCACCGAACCATGACCACCGGCAACCATCAGCACGAATTGCTGATCACCGACCGTATAGGTCATGGGTGTAGACTGACCGCCCGCAGGCAGGCGTGCTTGCCAAAGCACCTTACCATTGGTGAGGTCGTAAGCGCGCAGATAATCATCCACGGCTGCACCAAGGAACACAACGCCACCAGCAGTAATCATTGGCCCGCCAATGCCCGGAACGCCAACTTTGAGCGGTAGCGGAACAGGTGCCATATCCTCAATAGTGCCATTGCGATGCTTATATGCGATCTTGCCTGTACGCAGATCAACACCAGCCACAAAGCCCCATGGCGGTGTCTGGCATGGAATGCCAAGCGGGCTAACGAATGGGCCCATGAACACGCCATAAGGTGCGCCGTCATTGCGGTTCAGACCCTGCTCACTGCCCTTTTCATCCTGACCACGTGGCGGAATATCGGCACGAGGTACAAGCTGCGAGGTGAAAGCAAGATAGGTCGGCATGCCGAACATAACCTGACGCACCGGATCAACAGCCACACTGCCCCAGTTGAACACACCAAAATTGCCCGGATAGACAATGGTGCCTTTCAGTGAAGGCGGCGTGTAACGACCCTCATAGAAGTGCTTACGGAAAGCAATACGACATGCCAGCTGATCAAACAGGGTCACACCCCACATGCTGCTTTCAGTCAGTGGTGCGGGACTGAATGTCAGATCAGAAATCGGCTGCGTCGGCGATGTGTGATCTTCCGGGATCGCACCCGTCGGCGCAGGGATTTCACGAACCGGGATAATCGGCTCACCCGTGCGGCGATCAAGCACATAAATATCGCCCTGCTTGGTTGGTCCAACCAGCGCAGGCACGCCATTGATGTCCAGAAGAACCGGCTGGGCTGGAACGTCCATATCCCACAGATCGTGATGCACCGTCTGGCGCACCCATTTCGGCTGTCCGGTATTCACATCCAGCGCAACGATGGACGACGAATATTTTTCGACATTATCGCTGCGGTTCATGCCCAACTGATCTGGCACCTGATTGCCAAGCGGAATGAAAATCAGGCCAAGCCCTTCATCAACACTCGATACCGACCAGCTGTTTGGCGAATTGGTCGTATAATGTTCACCTTCTGGCAACGGCGTCGTGACGTCCGGATTGCCCGAATCCCAGTTCCACAGCAGATCGCCGGTGCGAATATCAAAGGCGCGGATAACGCCCGACTGTTCTTCGGTCGAATAGTTATCATTGACCGCACCGCCAACGATGATCTTGTCACCCACCACGGCTGGCGGCGAAGTCGAATAGTAATAGCCAGCTGGGTTGTATTTCATGCCATGACTGAGATCGAGCGTGCCGCCATTGGCAAAATCGGTGCAGATTTCGCCGGTCTGGGTATCAAGTGCAATCAGACGTGCATCCGATGTTGGCAGATAAACGCGTTCAGAACACTTGGCCCCAGCCGTTGCAGTTGTGTCTTTCCAATAGCTGACACCGCGGCAGGTCTGGTGCTGGCGATCCGTATTGAAGCCGACTTTCGGGTCAAACTTCCACTTTTCCTTGCCCGTTGCTGCATCGAGCGCAATGGCCCAATTGTGCGGCGTGCAAAGATAAAGCGAGTCACCAATTTTAAGTGGCGTGACCTGATAGGTCGTTTCGCCCACATCTTCCGGCTGTTTCACATCGCCGGTCTGATATTGCCATGCGACTTGCAATTTCGAGACGTTTTCCGGCGTGATCCCGGTCAGAGGCGAATAACGCTGGCCATAAGGCGTGCGGCCATATTGATGCCATTCGCCATCGGGAACATTGCCACCGAGATCAGGCGTTGCTGCCACCTTGTCGGTTGGCAGATCACCCGCAATATTCCACGGGTCCTGCGTCATGGAGTAACCCGCAACCACAAGCGCCGCGAGCGTCGCAATGGTCAATGGTAAACCACCACCATTGAGAGGCCTTCTGATCCATGGGGTCAGCAGCCACAGGCCAAGCAGCACGATCACGCCGCCTGTCGAACCCAGTCCCCACCAGTCGAAACCGACTTCAGAGACCGCCCAGCCAAGTGAGCCAAGGACGACAAGTGCGTAAATCCAGAGCGCAACTGCGCTTCTTTTGAAGAGGAAAAAGCCTGTCAGCAAAAAGCCAATAGCAGCGATGACGAAGAACCAGCTGCCGCCCAGCGTGACGAGATAGATGCCCGCGGCACCCAGCCCCAGGCCGATCAATATCAAAACAATTGAAGTCAGAGAAACAAGCAAGACGTTACCCCCTTAAAGCTGTAACTGCCATCCCACCGTGCACTGCTGTTCGACTGAAAGAGCTGCACGGATAAAGAAAATTCGAGGTATTCCTGATTGGTGGAAGTGTTGCAGCAAAAGACCTTGCACGCAACACAACACTGCCTGCCCTGAAAGATAGGCGGCAAAATGAAAAATCCAGAGGCATTTATGCAAAAGAAATAAAGAATTACCGGCGACCAGAAAGGCCGCCGATCTTTGCGTAATCTATCAGGCCAGCGGGCTTTTAAATGCCCGCAGCCGAAGCGCATTGCTGAGCACGAAAATGCTCGAAAGCGCCATAGCACCCGCCGCTAACACCGGCGACAGAAGCGTTCCCGTAATCGGATAAAGAACACCGGCAGCAACTGGGATCAGCGCCACATTGTAAGCAAAAGCCCAGAACAGGTTTTCACCGATATTGCGGATCGTGGCTTTCGAGATTGCAATCGCATTGACCACACCGCGCAGATCGCCCGACATCAGCACCACGTCGGCACTTTCAATCGCGATATCCGTACCAGTGCCAATGGCAATTCCAACATCGGCAGCCGCAAGTGCTGGTGCATCATTGATGCCGTCACCCACAAATGCAATGCGTTTTCCACCAGCCGAAAGGCGCTTCAAAGCCTCAACCTTGCCATCAGGCAGCACTTCCGCAACCACCTCGTCAATGCCAAGGCGTTTGGCAATGGCTTGCGCGGTGCGACGGTTATCGCCGGTGATCATTGCAACTTTCAAGCCCTGCTCGTGCATGGCAGCGATTGCCGCAGGCGTGGTTTCCTTCATCGGATCGGCAACAGTAATAATCGCAGCCAGCTTGCCATCAATTGCCGCATAAAGCGGGGTCTGGCCTTCATCACCCAGACGGCTGGCATCATCAGCAAAGATCGCCACATCAAGCCCAAGCTTCGCCATGTAACGATCTGCGCCAATGGCAACTTCATGACCCGCAACCTCGGCTTTCAGGCCAAAACCCGGAACCGATTCAAAAGCCGATACATCACCAAGTTTAAGGTTTTTTTCCTTTGCGGCGGTTACAATCGCATCGGCAATGGGATGCTCCGAACGGGCCTCGACAGCAGCTATCAGCGCCAGTGCTTCGTCCTTATCAATACCATCGACAACGTCAAAATGTGCCAAAGCGGGCTTGCCCTGAGTCAGTGTTCCGGTCTTATCAACCGCAATCACCGATGCATCGCGCAAGGTTTGCAGTGCATCACCACGGCGGAACAGCACGCCAAATTCGGCAGCGCGGCCTGTGCCAACCATGATCGAGGTCGGCGTTGCAAGCCCCATAGCGCAGGGGCAAGCGATGATAACAACCGCGATGGCATTGACCAGCGCAAAGCCCATCATCGCCGTGCCGCCAATGATCAACCAAGCGATAAATGTAAGAAGCGCTGCGCCCAGAACCGCTGGCACAAACCAGCCCGTCACCTTATCGACTTTAGCCTGAATGGGCAGCTTATCGACCTGCGCATCTTCAACCATTCGCACAATCTGCGAGATGACCATATCGCGACCAACCTTGGTTGCGCGGAAGGTAAAAGCGCCAGTCTTGTTGATCGTTCCGCCGACAACTTCAGCACCTGTTTCCTTGACGACGGGGATAGGCTCGCCGGTGATCATCGATTCATCCACATAGGACGAGCCTTCCGTCACTTCGCCATCGACAGGCACTTTTTCACCCGGACGCACCTGCACAATGTCGCCCGCACGCACCTCTTCAAGTGGCACATCCAGCGTTTCACCATCGCGCACCACGCGCGCAGACTTTGCCTGCAAACCCACCAGGCGACTGATTGCGGCCGAAGTACGCCCCTTGGCGCGCGCTTCAAGATAACGGCCAATCAGGATCAGCGTGACGATAACGGCAGCCGCTTCAAAATAAACATTAGCCGTTCCATCCGGCAGAATATCCGGCCAGAAGGTAGCAACAACTGAAAAGCCCCATGCGGCCGTTGTACCAACAACCACCAGCGAATTCATATCGGGTGCGGCACGCAGCAGAGCGGGAATGCCCTTTTTGAAAAAGCGCATACCGGGGCCGAACAACACAAGCGTTGTCAGCACAAACTGGAAATACCAGCTGTTCTGCATCCTAATTGTATCCATGACGAACATGTGCACAGCAGGAATGAGGTGGGAGCCCATTTCCAGAATGAACACTGGAAGCGTGAGAACGGCTGCCAGAATAACATTCTTTTTCAGCTCAACCGCTTCAGCGTCGCGCTTGTCGGATTGTGTTTCCTGCTTGGCATCGCTGCGTGTCTCATCAAGCGAACGCGCTTCATAACCCGCCTTTTCAACCGCCTTGATAAGATCAGCGACTGCGACCTGTCCTGCAAGCTCAACATGCGCGCGCTCAGTTGCGAGGTTGACGCTGGCGCGAGACACGCCCGGAACCGCGTTCAAAGCTTTTTCGACATTGCTCACGCAAGACGCGCAGCTCATACCCTCAATAGCGAGTTCGGCGGCAAGATCAGCACTGCCCGACGGCACATCATAGCCAGCCTTGCGGATTGCATCGATGACAGCAGGCATATCGGGCGCTGACTTGAAGGTGACATCAGCCCGTTCTGTTGCGAGGTTGACGGACACTTTTTCTACGCCCGGAACCTTTGCGACGGCCTTCTCAACCGATGATACGCAGGACGCGCAACTCATCCCTTCAACAGGAATGGCAAAACTTGTGGCATCGGATTTTACAGGCTTGTTCATGGCAATCCCTTTTAAAGCGCATCCTGCTTTCCAAAAATCGTTTCCGACTTTTGGGCGGATGCTACTTCGCTCTGTTTGAAGAGCGATTTAATGAGTTGCATGATAGATAACCCTTCCCACCGTTGGAAGGTCAAGCCCTATCAGATAGCCAATTCGTTTTGCGGTTCGATCATTGCAAGGATAGATCCGCAGCGGGTCTGAATGAAATCGGCCACATCAATGGCGGGCATTGGGCGCCCCATCAAAAAGCCCTGCACTTCGCCGAAATTCTGCGCGCGCAAACATTCCAGCTGTTGAGTGGTTTCCACACCTTCGGCAGTTGTGACGATCTTGAAACCCGCACCAAGGGTTGCAACGGCCTGAATGATCGCAAGATCGCGCGTGTCCACCTCAATGCCAGACACAAAGCTGCGATCCACCTTGATCTTGTCAAACGGAAACGAACGCAGATAGCTCAGCGATGAATAGCCGGTTCCGAAATCATCCATCGCAATGCGAACGCCTAAGCGACGCAGTTCAAACAGCAATTCAATGTTGTGCTTGCTGTTTTGCAGGAACACTGATTCCGTGATTTCCAGTTCCAGCCTGTCAGGCGACAAGGATGCCGCAGCCAGTGCATCGGTGACTGAATCAAGAAGCGCCGTTTGCTGGAACTGCACAGGCGAGAGATTAACTGAAACCTTAATGCCATGCGGCCAAGAAGCCGCTTCAAGGCAAGCCTGTTTCAACACCCAATCGCCAATCGGTCCAATGAGACCGGCTTCTTCGGCAATTGGAATGAACTCAACGGGCGATACCATGCCAAGCACAGGATGACGCCAGCGCAGCAAGGCTTCAAAACCAGAGATGTGGCCGGTTTGAAGGTTAAAAATTGGCTGATAATGCAGTTCAAGCTGCTGTGCTGCCAAAGCCAGCCGTAAATCCGTGGTCATGGCATGACGTTTCTCGACAGCCAGCCGCAGCGAATGTTGATAAAAGCGGAATGTGCGTCGCCCATCGGCCTTGGCAGCGTATAGCGCCAGATCAACATTACGCATCAGCACGTCAAGATCATCGCCATGCAATGGCGCCTGCGCGATCCCAATGCTACATGAGACAAATTCCAGCGTATCGCCAAGATCGAACGGATCCTGAAAAACAGAAAGGAGCTGATCGGCAAACATGGCAATCTGCGAAACGGCAGCGCAACGATAAATGATCGCAAACTCATCGCCACCAAGACGTGCCAGAAAATGATCGCAAACGATGTTTTTAAGGCGCTCTGCAACCTGTTGCAGCAAGCGATCCCCGATCTGGTGCCCACGGCTGTCATTGATGTTTTTGAAGTGATCAATATCGAGATAGAAAAGCGCAAAAGCCGGTGCGCTTTCACGCTTTTTCAGCACGGCTTCAATATGCTGAGAGAAATAAGCGCGATTAGGCAAGTCCGTCAGATTGTCATGCATCGCAATATGCGTCATGCGTTGTTCGATCAAACGACGCTCGGTAATATCTTCAACAAGCCCAATGAGATAGCGCGATTCATCGCCTTCCACCGGCGGAATAGAGCGCTTGATGATCCGCATTCTGCGCGGAGTTCCGTCGGCACAGCGAATATCGCGCTCAATTGTCAGCACGCTGCCGCGACGCATCGCAAGACTATCTTGCTGGGTCAGAAGCTTGGCTTCCTCAGCGGGGAAGATTTGCGTATCCACAGAGCCAACGACATGATCGATCTTGTGGCCGCTGATAGTTGATGCAGCCTGATTATAGAGCAGGTAACGCCCCTCGTCCTGCATATCTTTGACGAAGACACCAAGCGGCATGTTGTTGATGAGGCTATCGAGCAATGTCTGCGCATGACTTGCCTGACGATTGGCTTCCTCAAGCTCCGTCATGTCCTGCACAATTGCCAATATGGCCTGCCGGCCATCGAAAACCACCTCACGGCCATAGGTCAAAACATCAATGATCTGACCATTGGCTTTCAGATGCTTCCAGCGCTCAGGACGCTCAAGATCACTTCTGTCACGAACCGCAATCGACATCCGGTCACGTTCCGTTTGCGGACGAATATCGAGAACAGTCATGCCCGGCACTTCATCAGCCGAATAGCCATAAAGCGCGTGGGCCGCTTCATTCATGATGATGAAGCGCAATGTATCGGGATCGTAAACCCACATCGGCGTGGGATGAGTGGTGAACAGAATGCGGAAATCCGCGTCAGATGTGCGCTCCAGCGCATCATCCGAGTGAGCCTGACCGGCTTCCCGCTTCCTCATCATTGTCCCCTCATCAGACTGATCCTGACCCGATATTTCATGTCCTCAAAAAGGACCGTGCCCAAAAATCAGATATTCGTCTGTAGCAGGACGAAGCTTTTCCCAAGCTGGATTAACGCATGGTCATTAAAAATTAATATATAAACTTGGGGAGAATATAATTTTATTCGCAAATTGTAATAATCGCGAGCGCTTGACCGGCTCTTCGTTCCGGCCTATGCCTAAAGCACAAAATTCGTTGGGGTGCCTTCGAAGCAAGATCAGGAAAAGTGCATTGCGGTTTTCCAATCGATCCTGCGACACAAAAGGCTGAGAGACGCTGATCGCGTTAACCCATTGAACCTGATCCGGGTAATACCTGCGTAGGGAACGGAGTTTGGCGCGTCGCGAACAAGGAGGATTCTATCCTCCGTGGGGCAAAGCCCCAAAACCCGTTCATGACGTCTCAATTTTCCGTTCGGAATGAGAGACGACATGATGGACTTAAGACAAAGCCTCTCCCGAACCAAAACGACCGCCAGCAATGGTGCATCTGTGCCTATTTGCGTGACGATTGCGGGTTCTGATAGCGGCGGAGGCGCTGGCATTCAGGCCGACCTCAAAAGCTTTTCGGCACTCAATGTCTATGGCGCAAGCGTGATCACTGCGATCACTGCGCAGAACACATTAGCCGTTACAGCCGTTCACGACATCCCGTCTGAAATCGTTGCTGCACAGATTGATGCGGTCTTCAGCGATCTCAATGTGGCAGCAGTCAAAATCGGCATGGTATCGGTACCGGAAACCATTCAGGCAATCGCCAAGGGCCTCGCGCATTTCTCAGGACCAGTCGTCCTTGATCCGGTGATGGTGGCAAAATCCGGCGATAGGCTGTTAAGCGAGGCCGCGATCTCAACGTTACGCGATAAACTGATCCCACTTGCATGCATTCTGACGCCGAACCGACCAGAGGCAGCCTGCCTGCTCGATTGTTCAATCGCCCGCAACGATGATGAGGCAGAGGAACAAGGGCGCGCTTTGCTCAAGCTCGGTGCAAAGGCCGTGCTGATGAAAGGTGGACATGCCGATGGCGACATCTGCACCGATCTTCTCATCCGCGCCAACCTGCCAACCATCCGTCTGGAAGCGCAGCGCATCTACACACGAAACACCCATGGCACCGGCTGCACGCTTTCATCCGCAATTGCAGCGGGATTTGGCAAAGGCCTTTCGCTGGAACAGGCACTTCGTGAAGCGCACAGCTATCTGCAAGCGGCCATCCGCTCTGCCAACACATTGCAGGTCGGAAGCGGGCACGGCCCCGTGCATCATTTCCACGCTTTGTGGGAGATTGCATAATGCACGTCACCATCATTGGTGCAGGCGTTGCCGGCCTTGCCTGTGCCGCAGAATTTAGCGATCAAGGCCACGCCGTGACCGTGATTGCGAAAAGCACCGCAATCGGTTCTGACAGCTGTTCGTGGTTTGCGGGCGGAATGCTGGCCCCTTGGTGCGAAGGCGAGAGTGCGGAAGAACCTGTCGTCAGGCTGGGGAAGCAAGCGATTGGCTGGTGGGAACGGCATGTGTCGACAGTCCACCGCAAAGGCACGCTCGTCATTTCCCACACACGCGACACGACTGAACTGCGCCGCTTCGCCCGTCGCACGGAAGCCTTCAACACAATTGATTCCGAACAGATCGATGCACTGGAGCCAGACCTTGCAGGCCGTTTCCGGCAGGGGCTTTTCTTTGCTGAAGAAGGCCACCTCAACCCACGCAATACACTGATCGAACTTGCCGAAAATCTGCAAAAGAAAGGCGTCGTCTTTCATCTCGGGCAAGATGCGAAAGATGTAAAAATCGACACCGATATTACCGTCGATGCACGCGGTCTTGCGGCTCGTGATCAGTTGCAGGATCTGCGCGGCGTGAAGGGCGAAATGCTGGTGGTTCGTTCCCGCGACATCAATCTTTCGCGCCCTGTGCGTCTGCTGCATCCGCGTATTCCGCTCTACATCGTGCCACGCGGTGACGGCATTCATATGATCGGCGCGACCATGATTGAGAGCGATGAGAGAGGCGGCATCAGCGTTCGCTCGACGCTGGAAATGTTGAGTGCCGCCTATGCGCTGCATCCGGCATTTGGCGAGGCGGAAATTCTGGAAACCGGCGTCGATGCCCGCCCCGCCTTCCCCGACAATCTGCCGCGTGTGCGTAAACGCGGCCAGACCATCTATGTCAACGGGCTTTACCGGCACGGCTTTCTGCTCTCGCCTGCGGTTGCACGCATGGCGGTTGCGGCAGCAACCGAGGCCGAACAACAACCTGAACTTCTGGAGAACCTGGCATGACCATCGTTTTAAATGGCGAGGTCTTTGAGACCAAAAGCGCCAATCTTTTGGCTCTGCTTGCAGAAATCGAACTTGATGAGGCCGTGGTGGCAACCGCGCTCAATGGCGAATTCATTGCAGGCGATGAACGCGAGGAAACGTTGATCGGCGAAGGCGATCGCATCGAAGTACTCGCACCCATGCAGGGAGGCTAAGATGCTGGATTTTTACGGAAAAACCTTTGAAAGCCGCCTGCTATTGGGAACGGCGCAATATCCATCCCCCTCTATTCTTGCTGACAGCGTTCGCTCGTCAAAGACCGAAATCGTGACAGTCTCGCTGCGGCGCGAGAGCGGGAATATGCGCGCCGGACAAGACTTCTGGACACTGATCAAGGATTTGGGTGTTTCGGTTTTGCCCAATACTGCCGGGTGCCATACCGCACGCGAAGCAGTCACCACGGCAAAAATGGCGCGTGACGTTTTCGGCACCAACTGGATCAAGCTTGAAGTCATCGGCGATCACGACACGTTGCAGCCGGACCCTTTTGGGCTGGTCGAAGCAGCCCGTATTCTCTGCGACGAAGGCTTCGACGTCTTTCCTTATATGAATGACGATCTGGTGGTTGCGGAAAAACTGATTGAGGCAGGCTGCAAGGTGTTGATGCCATGGGGTGCGCCGATTGGTTCAGGTCGCGGCCTCAACAATCCCTATGCGCTTAAAACCATGCGCGCGCATTTCCCCGATATTCCACTGGTCGTCGATGCTGGTATTGGCGTGCCATCGCACGCTGCAACCGCCATGGAACTTGGCTTTGATGCCGTGCTGATCAACACAGCCGTTGCCAAAGCAGGTGATCCATCCGCTATCGCCCGCGCTTTTGCACTCGCTGTTGAAGCTGGTCGCATCGCCTATGAGGCCGATCCGATTGAAGCCCGCGACATGGCTACCCCCTCCACTCCACTACTCGGAAAGGCATTTTTGTAATGGCCCTTGATCCGTTCTACCCGATCTTTGATAGCGCCAGCTGGTGTGAGCGCTTGGTGCCGCTTTGCATCAAACTCGTGCAGCTGCGCATCAAGGATAAGAACGACGCTGAACTGCGTGCAGAAATTCGCGCAGCCCGCGAAATTTGCGCGCGATATGACTGTCAGCTCATCGTCAATGACTACTGGCAACTGGCGATTGAGGAAGGCTGTGACTTCATACATCTCGGTCAAGAAGACCTTGATGATGCCGATCTTGATGCAATCCACGCAAGCGGCGTGAAGCTCGGTGTATCCAGCCATGATGAGGCTGAACTTGATCGCGCATTAGCACTAAAGCCAGCCTATATCGCGCTCGGCCCTGTCTATCCGACCATTCTCAAAAAGATGAAATGGCATGAACAGGGATTGGACCGCGTCAGCCAATGGAAAGCCACACTTGGCGATATTCCGCTTGTTGGCATTGGCGGCATGAATGTCGATCGCGCGCCCGGCGTCTTTAAAGCCGGAGCTGACATTGTATCCGTCGTCACCGACATCACTCTCAATCCTGATCCGGAAGCCCGCGTGCGGCAATGGATCGAAGTTACTAGACCTCATGTAATTTAGTTTCTGGAGGAAACATTGAAAAAACTGATTTTTGCTGCGCTTTTCAGCGCCACGGCTTCGTTCGCCCTGATGTCAGCTCAGGCGGCTCAGGCGAACGACAAATTCAAACTCATACTCGACTGGTATGTGAACCCGGATCATGGCCCAATCATCGTGGCCGACAAGCTCGGTTACTTCAAAGATGCGGGTCTCGATGTGGAAATCATCGCACCGGCGGATGCATCCGTGCCGCCCAAAATGGTTGCGGCTGGACAGGCTGATCTGGCAATTTCCTATCAGCAGCAGGTGCATCTCGATGTTCATGCCGATATTCCGCTGATCCGCGTCGGCACTCTGATCGATTCTCCGCTCAATTGCCTGATGGTGCGTGACGATGGTTCGATCAATTCAATTGCCGATCTCAAAGGCAAGAAGATCGGCTTCTCTGTCGCTGGTGTTGAAGAAACGGTGCTTGGCACCATTCTCAAACGCCACGACATTCCGCTTTCAGATGTCGAACTTATCAATGTGAACTTCTCGCTCGCACCATCGCTGATGTCGAAACAGGTTGATGCAGTGATGGGTGCCTATCGCAATGTTGAACTCAACCAGATGGCGGTTGAAGGGGTTGCGGGCAAATGCTTCTTCGTCGAGGAGGAAGGCGTGCCGGTCTATGACGAGCTGGTTTATGTCGCCAACTCAAACAAGCTGGATGCGAACGAAAAGGAGCGAATTTCGCGCTTTCTAGCAGCCACTGAAAAAGCCGCGCAATATATCGTCAATCATCCAGAGCAAAGCTACGACCTGTTTGCGTCTTATAGTTCTGAACTCAAAGACGAGCTGAACCAGCGCGCCTGGAAAGACACGGTTGCCCGTTTCTCGCGCTCGCCCGCAAGCCTCGATTATGGACGCTGGAGCCGCTACGAAACCTATCTCAAGGATAACGGCCTCGTGCCTTCGATCCTGCCTGTCGAAAAATTCGCAATTGATGTGAATGCAGAAGGCGACAAGTCATGAGTGACACGCTTTATTCATCCGAATTATTCACTCGCCTGCGTGCCGCAACGCTTAATGACTGGAACCCCTATATCGATCATGAATTTGTGCGCGGACTGGGCAACGGCACGCTGCCGAAATCGGCATTCCTGCATTATCTCAGGCAGGACTACGTCTATCTGCATCACTATGCTCGCGCCTTTGCGCTGGGCGTCGTGAAGGCCGGGAGCTTGCAGGAAACGCGGCTCTGCGCCGAGATTATGCATGGGCTGGCGGTCACAGAACTGCCGCTGCATGTCGGAATCTGCGCACGCGAAGGCATAACCGAAGACGATCTTTACAGCACAAAAGAAGAGCCAGAAAACCTCGCCTATACGCGTTATGTGCTTGATTGCGGGCAGGCAGGCGATTTCCTCGACCTGCTGACCGCACTGGTTCCCTGCGCGCATGGCTATGGCGAAATCGGGGTCAATCTCGCAGCCAACGCGAAACCCGGAACACCCTATCAGGAGTGGATCGACACCTATGCGGGCGCTGAGTATCAGGAGATGTGCCACACCGTTGGAAAGCTTTTTGATCAGGCCGCAAAAACCCGCATCGGCACGGATTTCGAGAGCAGCCCACGCTGGCCAAAGCTCTGCCAGATTTTTGCGACCGCAAGCAGGCTTGAAGCGAACTTCTGGTCAATGGGTATTTCTGGGGGTCTCAAAGGAGCATGACGAGCATCGCTCCTCGCTCACGCAAAAAACGCATCGCCGACGGGTTTCTGTCGGCGTTTGCTGTGCTGGCACTTTGGCAGGCTGTGGTGAGCATCTGGCAGATGCCGCGCTTCATCCTGCCCGGCCCGATCGACGTCGTGCAATCGCTTATCACCAATGCACAGTTGATCGCCGATAATGCTGTCGTGACATTTGGTGAAGTGCTGGGCGGGCTGTTTCTCGGCTCTGCCATTGGTATGCTTACAGCGATAGGGCTAATGCTGTCGCCGCTTGTACAACGTCTGGTCATGCCAGTGATTGTGTTCTCTCAGGCGATTCCGATATTTGCGCTCGCTCCGATCTTGACGCTCTGGCTCGGCTATGGACCGGCATCAAAAATCGCCGTCACCATTCTGATGATCTTCTTTCCAGTCGTCTCCACCTTTCTGGATGGAATGCAAAGGACGGATCAGACGCTGATTAATGCCGCCGAAAATCTCGGCGCCAAGCCAATGCAAATTCTATTTCGTGTGCGCATTCCCGCAGCTTTCCCGTCACTCGCTTCGGGGTTAAGTCTTGCTGCCGTCTATGCACCCATCGGTGCCGTGGTGGGCGAATGGGTCGGAGCATCCAAAGGGCTTGGTTATCTGATGCTCCTTGCCAATGGTCGCGCCAAAGTCGATCTGATGTTCGCAAGCCTGTTTGTGCTGGCGGCCTTCACCATGCTTTTACATGCAACAATCTCGCATTTTTCGCGCAAGCTCGCAGTTTGGCCCCAAAAGCTGTAAGGCAGCATTTTTGCCACAGTGACCGAAATGAAATTAAGTTTCTGCATTTTGCCACTTGGCAAATAGATTTGCTCATTTATTGTGCACCCATCTGAAACACTGGCAAGAGGTATGAGATGCGATCCTATCCATTTCCGTCGGTGCCCGGTGTTTGCGCGGGCGCTTTCA
Source organism: Ochrobactrum sp. MYb379 (assembly GCF_037479515.1). Classification (NCBI taxonomy): domain Bacteria; kingdom Pseudomonadati; phylum Pseudomonadota; class Alphaproteobacteria; order Hyphomicrobiales; family Brucellaceae; genus Ochrobactrum; species Ochrobactrum sp. MYb379. The sequence continues at coordinate 517,473 of NZ_JBBGYW010000002.1, read as the reverse complement.
AGCTTTAAGTTCTTGGCCCGTACAAGAGGCTAAGGCCTCACCGCCCTCCCTCAAAGGGCATATTCCTAAACACTTCCAAATTTGCCGCAGCTATTTTCAGCTGTTTGTTTTGTCTTCGTTTTCAAACATCGTCCGACGCGAAGCCGCTTCGTGCTTTTAATGAAAATGATTTTAAAGGAACCAGAATCCGTCTTAGTGCGGCCTGGTATAATTCATATGACTCGGTTTCGTATCAATTTCCGGGGACCTGCTTTCCGCAATGTCCTCGGCTACACCGTCAGCCACTGGCGAAGTCAGCCTCTGCGGCTGACGCTGATCATTATCAGCATGCTGCTTGCAACAGCCGCAGACGTCCTCACACCTCTCTATTCAGGGAAGCTGGTTGATGCGCTTTCGCTTGGACAGGATGGCGCATGGGATGCAGCCATTCACGCGCTGATCATTCTGCTTGTCTTAGGCGCAGTTGCTTTGATCACACGTCAGCTCACCTTCTATGTCATCACGGATTTCACGTTGAAAATCATGAGCGACATGGCTGCGAGCGCGTTTCACAAGCTACAGCGTTTTTCAACCGACTGGCACGCAAATGCCTTTGCCGGATCGACCGTGCGTAAGGTTTCGCGTGGCATGTGGGCGCTTGATCTGCTCAATGATACGTTGCTGCTTGCGCTGCTGCCGTCGATCTTGATGCTGCTCGGATCAGTCGCACTTCTCGCATGGTACTGGCCGATGATGGGTCTGCTGGTATTCATTGGTTCAGTGCTGTTCATCGTCTGCACGATTGTGATTTCGCTTGGCTTTGTTGCGCCTGCCGCAACTCTTGCCAACAGCTGGGACACACGCATGGGCGGCGCTTTGGCTGATGCGATTTCTTGCAATGCGGTTGTGAAAGCATTCGGTGCTGAAACCCGCGAAGATGGACGTCTTGCCAAGGTCGTCACCAAATGGCGCGGACGCACACGTCGCACATGGCTGATCGGCACGCTCAACGGCTTCATTCAGGGTGCAAACCTGTTGATCATGCGTGGCGTGGTCATTGGCTTTGCGCTTTATCTCTGGAGCCAGGGCAAAGCGACCGCAGGTGACATTACGTTTGTTCTGACCGCCTTCTTCATGTTGCAGGGCTATCTGCGCGATGTGGGTATGCATATCCGCAACCTGCAACGCTCGGTCAACGACATGGAAGAGCTGGTTCAGATCGAAGCCGAACCTTACGGTATTGCTGATAGGTCGGGTGCTGGTGCAATCCAGATTGGAAATGGCGAGATCACGTTTGATAACGTCACCTTCCATTATGGCAGCCACGACACGCCGCTTTATCGCGACTTCTCGGTTAGGATCGAAGCTGGCGAGCGCGTTGGTCTGGTCGGCCATTCGGGTTCGGGCAAGACGACATTCGTTAAGCTCATCCAGCGTCTCTATGATGTGAGTGGCGGTGCCATCAAAATCGATGGACAGAACATTGCCGAAGTCACGCAGGCTTCGCTCAGATCGCAGATTGCTATCGTGCAGCAGGAACCAATCCTGTTTCACCGCACGCTGGCTGAAAACATCGCCTATGCTCGCCCCGGCGCAACACAAGCCCAGATCGAGCATGCAGCGATGCTTGCCAGTGCGCATGAGTTTATCATGCGCTTGCCAAAGGGCTATGCAACGCTTGTCGGTGAACGTGGTGTGAAACTTTCGGGTGGTGAACGTCAGCGTGTGGCGATTGCCCGTGCATTTCTGGCGGATGCGCCAATTCTTATTCTGGACGAGGCAACATCGAGCCTTGATTCAGAATCGGAAGTGCTGATCCAGCAAGCGATGGAACGGCTGATGATCGGTCGTACCACACTTGTGATTGCACATAGGCTTTCAACGGTTCGTGCACTCGATCGGCTGTTGGTCTTTGACAGAGGCAATATCGTCGAAGAAGGCGATCATGATGCGCTTATCCGTAAGCCTGGTGGTATCTATCGTCGTATGTTCGAACGGCAGGCCTTGGAACTGACCAAAGGTCTTGATTTATCTTAAGATGGAATGGGCCGGGAAACCGGCCCATTTTATTTGGAAACCTTGCCGGATGATTGGCGAATAATCAGCTTGTAATCGATATGCCGCGACGGCGATGCCTCGCTGGTTTCTATCTGGCTCAAAAGCATATCCACCGCATCATAGGTCATTTCGCGGATCGGCTGATGCACGGTGGTGATCTGCGGCGATACCATGCTCGAAATCGCACTATCATCGAACCCAACAATGGTCAGCTCATTTGGCACGTCGATCTTATGATCATAGGCTATTTGCAGAACGGCTGCCGCCATATCGTCATTCGATGCAAAAATCGCAGTGGGTCTGTTCTTCAGCGACAAGAGTTTGCGGCCAGCCTCCAGACCGCTTGCAAAGCTAAAACCACCCTCCGCCTCATAATCAGGATTATGCGCAATTCCCGCCTGGTCGAGCATTTTGCGGTAACCCTCGACGCGCAATTGCGCTGAGCGGTGCGTCAGATCTCCGATCACAATTGCAATCTTACGGTGCCCCAGATCGAGCAAATATTGCATCAGATCGCAAGCCGCTTTCTCGTCATCAATGGCAATGCTATCTGTCGGATGCACACCAAAATCACCAGCCACGCGCGTAAAAGGCATCGCGGATGCAATCAGTTCCTGCAAAATCTCAGGATCATCCGACATCGGCGGTGTTACGATAATTCCATCAAGACCCGACGCATGGGCGGTCTCAATCAGCGATCCGCGAATATCTGCACGGTTCTCGACCGGAAATATCAAAAGCCGGTAGCGCGTGCCGCGCAAACGATCCAGCGCGCCTATCTGTAGTTCGGTTACATAGCTTTGGCTCGGATTTTCAAAGAAAAGTCCGATCAGATGCGAGCGGCGTTCGACCAGATTACGCGCCGCAGCATTGGGGCGATAGCGCAGCTCGGCGCCTGCCAGTTTGACCTTTTCGCGGATCGTATCGCGGACATTCGGCTCGTCATTATAAACACGCGAAACTGTCTTGATAGACACGCCTGCCAAACGCGCCACATCGTGGATCGTCGCTCTCTTATTGGATGCGGCCATGGCCGTTATGCACTCTCCCCAGTGATATGGCCAATTTAGTATCTGCTTTGCAGATCAACGCAAAGAGTTAAATGGAGCATATCTTGGAACGGGTGAGAAAGCGCTTTTCGCGACCATTATCGAGTGAGAACATACCGCCGCGCCCTGGAATGACATCGATGATGAGTTCGGTATGTTTCCACGCTTCATATTGCGCACCGCTGATATAAAACGGCGCACCGCCGATTTCACCGAGCTTCACATCGGCATCCGATAGTAACAAATCGCCCTGCGGATAACACATCGGTGACGATCCATCGCAACAACCGCCCGACTGGTGAAACATGATCGGACCATATTCGGCCTGCAACTCGGCGATCAGCTCCAGCGCTGCGTCAGTGGCAGTGACCTGCTCTTGTTCAGAGACTTGTGGCATGGTTCCTCCTCCTTTAGAGCGCATTTCGATCTGATCAAATCAAATCGGCGCTCTACAGTCTTTTACTTGAAGCATAATCTTATCGATCTTCGTTGAACGAAGGTCGGATTATGCTCTAACAAAGCCGCCGCATCACTACGGCGGCTTTACTTCTTTGTATCTGCGCATGTCTTTTGCCCCAAAACCGGTTCCCACTTTTGGGAGACATGCTTTATTATCGCAGCATTACTGCGTCAGGTCCATCACGACGCGGCCTTCGATCTGGCCAGCGCGCATTTCATCAAAGATCACATTGATATTATCGATCTTGTCGGTGCGGATGGTGGCCTTAACCTTGCCTTCAGCGGCAAAGTCAATCGACTCCTGCAAATCAAGACGTGTGCCGACGATGGAACCGCGAACGGTGACGCCATTGAGCACCATATTGAAGATCGAAAGCGGAAATTCACCGGCTGGCAGGCCGTTCAAGGCGATCGTGCCACCGCGAGCCGCCATGCCAATGGCCTGTTCAAAAGCCTTTGGTGAAACCGCTGTCACCAGAACGCCCTGCGCGCCGCCGTCGGTCTCTTTCTTGATATAGGCTGCCGGATCATTATGCGTCTTGGCATTGACGGTAACCGTTGCGCCCAACTTGCGCGCAAGATCAAGTTTCTTGTCGTCAATATCCACAGCAGCAACATTCAGACCCATAGCCTTAGCATATTGCACCGCCATATGGCCAAGACCGCCAATACCAGAAATCACCACCCAATCGCCCGGTTTTGTATCTGTGACCTTGAGGCCCTTATAGACAGTCACACCGGCACAGAGGATCGGCGCAATCTCGTTAAACGAGATGTTTTTTGGCAGATGACCGACGAAATTCGGATCAGCAACAACATAATCGGCAAAGCCGCCATTGACCGAATAGCCAGTGTTTTGCTGCTCTTCGCAAAGGGTTTCCCAACCGCCAAGACAATGCACGCAATGACCGCAAGCCGTGTAAAGCCAGGGAATACCGACGCGGTCGCCTTCCTTCACATGCTTGACGCCACGACCAACCGCCGAGACAAAACCAACGCCTTCATGGCCCGGAATAAATGGCGGATTTGGCTTTACCGGCCAATCGCCTTCGGCAGCATGAAGATCGGTGTGGCACACGCCCGATGCCTGAATTGCTACCTGAATCTGGCCATCGCCCGGCACCGGAATTGGTACTTCATCAATGGTTAGTGGTTTGCCGAATTCGCGAACCACGGCAGCTTTCATTGTCTTAGCCATTACGAGAACATCCTTCTAAATTTTGGGTCGGATAGACAGGCACAAAGTCCTGCCGACCCGACCCTTTCCTGGGAGGAAACAGGGGGGAGCGGCTTCAAAATTATTTCTTTGAAGCCGCACTGAATCAGTGAAATTGCAAAGGCGACGACCCGCGGCTGATATACCGCGGATCGCTTTCATTCTTAGAAGAAGCCAAGCTTCTTCGGGCTGTAGCTCACAAGCATGTTCTTGGTCTGCTGGTAATGATCGAGCATTTTGAGGTGGTTTTCGCGACCGATACCCGACTGCTTGTAGCCACCGAATGCAGCATGGGCCGGATAGGCGTGGTAGCAGTTTGTCCAGACACGACCTGCCTGAATGGCGCGACCAAAGCGATAAGCGCGTGTGCCATCACGTGTCCAGACACCGGCACCAAGGCCATAAAGCGTGTCGTTGGCAATCGCGAGCGCTTCAGCATCGTCCTTAAACGTGGTGACCGAAACAACAGGGCCGAAGATTTCCTCCTGGAAAATCCGCATCTTGTTGGTGCCCTTGAACACGGTCGGCTTAACGTAATAGCCGCCTGCCAGATCACCAGCCAGTTCATTACGCCCGCCGCCGGTCAGCACTTCCGCGCCTTCCTGCTTGCCGATGTCGATATAGCTCAGGATTTTTTCGAGCTGTTCGCTGGATGCCTGCGCACCGATCATGGTTGCCGGATCAAGCGGATCACCCTGAACGATAGCTTCAACGCGCTTCAATGCCCGTTCCATGAACTTATCGTAGATTTTTTCATGGATCAGCGCACGGCTTGGGCAAGTACAGACTTCGCCCTGATTGAGCGCAAACATAACAAAGCCTTCGATTGCCTTGTCGAAGTAATCATCATCTTCAGCGGTTACGTCCGAGAAGAAGATATTTGGCGACTTGCCACCCAGTTCCAGCGTCACCGGAATAAGGTTCTGACTGGCATATTGCATGATCAAACGACCGGTTGTCGTTTCACCAGTGAAAGCGATCTTGGCAATGCGCGGGCTTGATGCAAGCGGCTTGCCAGCTTCTAGGCCAAAACCATTGACCACATTCAGCACGCCCGCTGGCAGAAGATCGCCGATCACTTCCATCAGAACGAGGATGGAAGCCGGTGTCTGTTCAGCAGGCTTCAACACCACGCAGTTACCTGCAGCAAGTGCTGGTGCGAGCTTCCACACAGCCATCAACAGTGGGAAGTTCCACGGAATAATTTGGCCGACAACGCCCAGCGGTTCGTGGAAGTGATAGGCAACCGTATCGTGATCGATTTCGGAAATACCGCCTTCCTGCGCACGGATTGCACCAGCGAAATAGCGGAAGTGATCGATTGCCAGCGGCAAATCGGCATGGGTGGTTTCACGGATCGGCTTGCCGTTATCCCATGTTTCTGCCGCTGCCAGCTTTGGCAGATTGGCTTCAATCCGATCGGCGATCTTATTGAGGATTACAGCGCGTTCAGCCGGACTTGTTTTCCCCCAAGCTTCTTTGGCTGCGTGTGCTGCATCAAGTGCTGCGTCGATATCTGCCGCATCAGAACGAGCGACTTCGCAAAGCACCTGACCATTGACCGGCGATGTATTTTCAAAATAGCGGCCCGACTTGGGTTCAACCCATTTGCCGCCGATGAAATTGCCATAACGTTTGGCAAACTCCGGCTTTACGGAGCGATGAAATTCAACCTTGTTCATTATTTCCTCCCAAAATTCAACGCCGCTCCTACGGCGTTTCAGACACAATGTGGCGCGGCTCTTGGGAGGAGTCATCCAGCGCTGGATAGTATGCTGTATCAATGTGTCTCAATAATGCGACACAATTCAAAAACTAATTGGGTCTTATGATTTTCAGGCGATTAAGCTTGCGATGAAGCGTGGCGCGGCTGATGCCCAGAAGCTTTGCAGCCGATGAGACATTGCCTTCTGAACGTGCAATGGCGCGCAAAATAACGCTACGCTCAGACTCTGCCATATCCTCACGCGGATCGGCATTCCAGCCAAGCAGGTCGGCAGCAGGCAGCGCGGTCGAAAGCGCTTCATCGGTCAGATCAAGCGAAAGACGCGCCGCACGTGTGGCACCAATGACGAGGTCATCCTTATCGACCGCAATCAATGCGCCGCCAGTTCTGTCGGCACTTGGCGCAAGCACGATACGCGCATCTGGAAAAGCCTGGCGGAAATTCTCGGCCTCAATGCGGCGCGCCGCATCAATTACCGCAACAGAAATCAGCTGCACGAAGGCTTCCGTCAAATCGCTGCGGCAGGACGAAACATCAAGCGCTGCCATAATGCGTCCCTGATGGTCATGGATTGGCGCGACTGTGCAGGAAAGCCCGATATTGCGGGTGTGAAAATGCTGGTCGCGATGGATGGTCAGCGCGCGCTGTTCAGCAATGCAGGTGCCAATGCCATTGGTGCCTTCAACGGCTTCGCTCCACACGGCACCCGTCCACAGACCCCAATCGTAAAACGTATCGTCATCACCCGCAGCACCGCGACGTTCGACCGGCACACCTTGGCTATCAGCCAGAAGCACACAGCAGCCAACGCCGCCAACCGCCATGTAAAGCCGGTCCATGCTGGCTTGTGCGATACTGATCACACGTTCCATGCGCTGACGTGTCGTGCGTAATTCATTATCGGATAGCGTTTGAACAGACCCTACCTGCGAGGGATCAAGCCCATAAAGGCGGGAGGAGCGTCGCCACGAGGCGACAAGTGCTGAGCGCGCCGCACCGCCCGTATCAATTGCGGACTGAATACGGTCAGCATGAATCCTGTCTTGCGGTGCACCCATGTTTTCCTCCCAGAAAGGCTGGAAACCGCCTAATGAGTGGATAATGACTTTTTATCGGACGGGTTGCAAGCGAACCGTTACACGACTTTCGCAGGTTCGACGAAAGTCTCAAGGGCTGCGACTTCCATCGCATTCATCCGCAGGCCAAGTTTGGTCCGGCGCCAGAGAATATCTTCTGCCGTATGCGCCCATTCATGCTCGATGAGATAGCGCACTTCCGCTTCATAAAGGTCGGCACCCAAATGTCGGCCAAGCTCGGCAAGTGATGTGGCGTTACCAAGCAAAACACGTGCGCGCGTTCCGTAAAGCTTGAACAGACGGCGGGCGTGGATCGCTGACAAAAACGGATAATCGGCTTTCAGCTTTTCCAATTCGCGATCAAAAGCCGTTGCTTCGAAATCACCTCCCGGCAGAGATGCGGCGTGGGTCCATGGCGCACCCTTTTTGCCCAAGTGATGCTCGATCTTCTCCAGCATATGTTCGGCCAGCCTGCGCGCGGTGGTCAACTTGCCGCCGAACACATTGATCAGCGGGGCAGCGCCCTGCGGCGCATCTTCTTTGAGCACATAATCGCGGGTTGCTTCCTGTGCCTTGCTGGCACCATCATCATAAAGCGGACGCACGCCGGAATAGGTCCAGACAATATCTTCAATGCGCACAGGCTCACGGAAATATTCGCTGGCACAGGCACAAAGATAATCGGTTTCCTTGTCGCTGATCGCAACCTTCGCCGGATCACCTTTATAATCCTGATCAGTCGTGCCGATCAGCGTGAAATCATCCTCATAAGGGATTGCGAAGATGATGCGTCCATCATTGTTCTGGAAGAAATAGGAGCGCGGATCGGAAAACTTCTTGCGCACAACGATGTGACTGCCCTGCACCAACCGCACATTGTGCAACTGACGTTCACCTTCGACACCTTCCAGTACCTTGTCCGCCCATGGACCTGCGGCATTGACCAAAAGGCGCGCGCGAAATTCTTCGCGAAGACCCGTATCGATGTTTTCCAGCGTCACTGTCCAGGCTTCATGGTCGCGACGGGCAGAGATAACCTTAGTGCGCGTGCGGATCATCGCACCGCGATCAGCGGCGTCACGTGCGGTGAGTGCTGTAAAACGCGCATCATCCACCCAGCAATCCGAATATTCGAAAGCCTTGGTGAAAAGCGGCTTGAGTGGTGCGGCGACCGGATCGGTCCGCATATCCAGCGTGCGGGTTGCAGGCAGCATTTTGCGGCCACCCAGATGATCATAGAGAAACAACCCAAGGCGCAGCAGCCATGCCGGACGCACACCGCCCTTATGAAAAGGCAGCACAAAACGCATAGGATGAATGATGTGAGGGGCATTTGCCCAAAGCACTTCGCGCTCCATCAGCGCTTCGCGTACCAGACGAAACTCGTAATGCTCCAGATAGCGCAAACCGCCATGGATAAGCTTGGTGGCCCGCGATGAAGTGCCGCTCGCCAGATCATTCATCTCGGCAAGACCGACGGAAAAGCCGCGCCCTATAGCATCGCGGGCAATGCCGCAGCCATTGATGCCGCCACCGATTACGAAAATGTCGAATATTTCATGCTGCGCCATGGTGAACCCTGAAGATCATCTCCAACCACCAAAACGAATATAATTTATTTAATACGAAAGCAAAACGAAAATGAAACGAAACTACGATTCTTTCTCTTCGGAAGAGCTAAGCGGGGCGGTTTCAATCATCTCAACCTCATTCTCGCGGCATAAATCACGCAATTGCCGCGACGGGCAGCGGTCAGTTATAAACGTATGGACCTGCGATATGTGGCCAAGGCGCACAGGTGCTGTGCGTTCGAGCTTGGTTGAGTCGCTTACCAGAATAACGTGACGCGCATTGGCGATGATCGCCTGCGCGACTTTCACTTCGCGGAAATCAAAATCCAGCAGCGCACCATCCTCATCCATCGCCGATGCGCCGATGATTGCGTAATCCACCTTGAACTGGCGGATGAAATCCACTGCCGCCTCACCCACGATGCCGCCATCAGAAGCGCGCACAACACCACCTGCAATCACCACTTCGATTTCAGGGTAAACGCGCAGCGTATTGGCAACATTGATGTTGTTGGTGATGACCATCAAGTTGTTGTGGTCGATCAGCGCATGACTGACGGCCTCGGTGGTCGTACCGATATTGATAAACAGCGATGCCCCATCGGGAATCATTTCGGCTGCCGCACGCCCAATCAATTCCTTTTCATTGGCTGCAATACGGCGGCGCGCTTCATATTCCATATTCTCTACGCCCGACGGATAAAGCGCGCCACCATGAATGCGGCGCAGCAATCGTGCCTTGCAAAGATCGTTGAGATCTTTACGCACCGTCTGCGGCGTTACGTCGAAAGCGACTGCCAAATCATCCACCAGAACTTGCCCCTGTCGGCGCGCGATATCCAAAATTGCATTGTGACGAGGGGTAAGCTGCATGGTGTTCCCGGCATGGAATTATTCTAACAATTAATTCGTAATTTCGCTGTTTTGCAAAAGAAAGCAACCACCTGATGACAAAACAGGCGGAAACTCACCATCTCTGCCCCTCATTGGAGGTATCGCCAAATAAACCTCCGTTTATTTCGAATCCGAAAGTTTTTCATTTCAGAAAGATACCGTTCAAAAGATAGCAAAAAGCCTCACGATCTTTGAGTGAACCTACACCTTCCGAATATAAATAAGCCAAACAAACATATTTCCCAGATCGTTAATTTAAATATTATTCAGATAATCCTTATTTCTTTGAGAAAAGGACCACAGATAAAATTGGTAATGGCGCCTTTATCCTATCAGTAAATGTGAAACATATATTCTTATCTGAAGGGGTTAGCTATGTCTAAACTGGGTATCTTTTTCATTTCCGTCGCACTTGTTCTTTTCAGTGGCAGTGCGTTTGCTCAAAGCGTGAATGTAGACAACAATACAAACTCGTCATCGCAAGCCGGAGCGACAGCTATTGCTGTTGGCGGCGGCGGAAATTCACCGAGCAAAATCAAAACAACGGTACCGGCTTTTGCACCGGGCCTCGTGGCCGCAGGTGTCCATTCCTGCGCGGGTTCAACAAGCGTGGGTGTCGGCGCAACCGGCTGGGGGTTGGGCTTTGGCAGCACTTATGAAATGCGTGAATGTAACCGCCGTGCCTATGCAGCAGCACTTCTAGGCATGGGTCAAAACAGAGCCGCACTCGATCTGATTTGTCTGAACAAGGAAGTCAGAGCGTCGCTGAATGCAACGGGCGTGGTCTGCCCTTCACAAGGCATAGCGACAGCACAAGCAACACCGCGCCGGGCACGACAGGCACCGCTTTTTGCATCTGTATCGAATGAAGAACCAGCTGCAATTCCAGCCAGTGCCCGTACAAGAACTGCACCGTCGCAGCCGATAACAGGAAAGCGAACTTATTCTGCCAAAGCGCTCGGGCTGAGTTCTGATCAGCTGCGCGCCAAGGGATGTGTTCTGCGCAATACAGCAAACAATGGACAAGCCTGGCACTGCTCGCGCCCTCTGATGTGAAGATCAGCACATATGCCCGGCCCAAAGAGGCTTTCAAAGAAGCTTTGGGCCGGCAACTCTGCGGTATAGCCCCTTGAGCATAAAGCCTGGCAGCAAGCGGATGGGCAGCGGGGTGTATCGTCAGGATATGCCGACCGAAACAAGATCGGGAACTCATTCAACACGTGGAGGACATCTCATCATGAAGAAAATTCTTATTGCTTCTCTCACACTTCTTGCAGCCGGCGCTCTGCCAGCAGCCGCGCAGACGGTAAACTGGAATGGTAGCTTTGGCGGTGCAAGTGGTGCTGGTTCTGCTGTTACCGGCGGTTTTGCGTTCGGCGCAGGCTCTACTGCGGCAGGTCAGGCAGCCACCACCGGCTGGGCAGAGGGCAAAGGCACAGTTGTCGGCATTGGCGGCAAGGTCGGACATTATGGCGGTAGTGCAGGAATAGGCTCCGGCTATTTCACCTCCGGCTCAGGCGGTCAGTCCGCTGCCATGGCGCAATCTGGCACAGGCTTTCTTGGCGGGAGTTCCGCAGGCACAGCCTTTGGCACCACATCCGGAGGATCTTCCGGCAGCATCAGCCTTCGTCGTTAACCAAAATCAGGCTGGCTGGAACTGGAGCGGTTATCTGTTGAGAGAAAGCCATCGACCCAAAGGCTCGACAGACAATTTTTCCAGAGCAAAAAACAGAAGCGGAACCGCATCAGGCGTCCATCCGCTCAGAAAAGAATGAGAGCCCCCTCAAAGGATACCCACTCTCATTCTGTAGGGGCAGGTGAAAATCTGCCCCTACCCCCTCATCTCAGAAGATCAGATGAGGCTCTACCTGCATTCCAAAAGCTAAGAAGCGCCGGCTGTTCAATTCAGGCGACGCTTCATAGTTTTTGGTATTGATAATGTTAGCATGTAAAAAACTTCATTCCTCACCAAACTTGTTGCCGTACATTTTATGCAGCTTACAAGCGACCTCCGTGCGATTGGCGGCGCCAATCTTGCGCATGATATTATGAACATGCGCCTTGACGGTACCTTCGCTCATGCCAAGTTCAAATGCGATGATCTTATTGGATTTTCCGACGCGAATGGCGTGAACAACTTCAATCTCACGCATTGTCAGTAATTCACCAAGTACATCGTCAGTCATTTCCTCAGACGGCGGCTTCATAAGCATAGAAGCAGGCACATACATACCACCTGCAAGCGCCAGATGGATGGCTTCCACACAAATCCGAATGTCCACGGATGTCGGAATGTAGCCACGCACACCAATTTCCATTGCCCGCATAACCTGTGACCATTCTTCACGTTCTGCCAGTAACACGAGCGGTATCGGATGCCACGCCTTCACCGCAGCTTCCACTTCATCAGAGAAAAACGGATCTGCCAGCCGTCTGGAACCCACATGCATGAGAACGACAATGGCTCCGTTCAGCGGCATATTTTTATAAGTTGCCGCGTAGCTTATAACGGGAAGCTTCAGCCCATTCATCATCAGGCCATTAAAGAGACATTCCCGCTCCAGATTGCTTTTACAGACGAGCATAAGATGAGGCTCATTCTGAACAGGCAAGCCAGTTGCAATTTCTTCACTCTTTTTTCTTTCCCCGAAGACAGCAAAAGCACCCTCGCGACTGCCATCAGGTGCTGCCCATAAGTAAGGCTCTCTTATTTGAAGCATTGCTTAGTTTCCTCTACTACTCATGTTTTTACTCGATACAAAACACTAGTTACGATAAAAACTTCGGCACTTTATTGGTATTTTCATTGCCAACCCAGCTGAAGACTGGTCTAAATATTGATACCAGCAAATAAACGTGTCATTAACTTATGTTAGCGGTTTATAAAAAAATGTGCTCGCCATAAGAACGACTTCGGGAACATAAAGTTATAAATTCTATAACTTTCGTTGAGCATGGGCAGCGGATGCATAGTGGGAACCAACACACCACCGCTTTACTGATCGACGGCTTGGTCAACTTATTGGAATCGCCTCCAATTCTTGCCAAGCTGGATTCGCGCGAAAAAGAGGCCATGCAGGCCCTTGCCATTTCAGAGCACAGCTATCCCGCCGATGCCGTTATCATTGATCAAGGTGCATCTATCCGCAGCATTCATATGGTCCGCACCGGATGGGGCTGCGTTTATCGAGATCTTTCAAGTGGAGAGCGGCAGATTATCGACTTTCCAATGCGGTGCGACTTCGTTGGATTAAGAACTGCTGGCGGCTACAGCTACAATACGATCAAAACACTGACGCCGATGTCTGTTTATGAAATACCGCTGGTGTCACTTGAACAAACAATCAAACAAGTGCCCCGTCTGGGCTTACTCTTCATTGAGATGCTTGCGCGACAGCGAGCGATGCTCGTTGAGCATCTAACCAATGTTGGCTGCCGCAGCGGTTTTGTCCGCACCGCGCATTTCTTGCTGGAATTGTCTGATCGCGTAAAATCCTGCGGCATGGACGAGCCGGATTCATTTTACTGTCCGCTCACGCAATATCAATTGGCCGATGCTCTGGGCCTTACCCCTATCCATCTCAACCGCATGATGAGGGAGTTGCGCGAGGAAGGGCTGGTCGTGTTCAAATCGTATAGAGTTGAAATTCTCAATCGATCAAGGCTTGTCGAAATTGCCGAGTATGACGGCGCATTTATGCGCATGTCTGTTTTCGACAGATCTATTTAAGCATTCACTTCTGGGAGAAAATGGTCGGAGTGGAGAGATTCGAACTCCCGACCCTCTGGTCCCAAACCAGATGCGCTACCAGGCTGCGCTACACTCCGTAACCATATTAGCGAGACTCGAACGTCTTGCTGTGAGCGGCTTATAGCGCCGCTCTTTTGAACCTGCAAGGGGATGCAACAGCTTTTTTTCAGCTATTTTTTTCAACCGCATAATTAGCTGGCTTATTTAGTTAAAAACTGGTGGTTTTCCCGCCCCAAAAGCCACAAAATCCGGGTTGGCAAAGCCTCTCGCGCTTCCATCAGAACGCGCACCATAGATCATCGGCTTTCCGTCGAAAGTCGTGGTCATGCCGCCTGCTGCGCGCAAAACTGCGTCTCCTGCCGCCGTATCCCACTCCATTGTCGGGCCAAATCGCGGATAAAGATCAGCATCGCCGCGCGCAATCATGCAGAATTTAAGCGACGATCCCACCGAAACACATTTACCGCTGTGATTGAGTTTAAGGAACTCTTCTGTTTCAGGCGTAAGATGAGAACGGCTGCACACAACGGTCTTTTCATCTGGCGCAATGCGAGCGGTAATCGGACGCCTGCTTACGATGTGATGGTCGGCAGACGTCGTCACTTCCTGCGCACCTTCACGCGAACCCACATAAAGCAGGTTACGCACCGGAGCATAAACTAGCCCTAGCACTGGCGCTCCACCTTCGATAAGCGCGATATTCACTGTGAAATCGCCATTGCGCAGAAGAAACTCCCGCGTTCCATCAAGTGGATCAATCAGGAAAAAATGTCTCCCCAATTGCGCTGGCAGTCGACCTGCCGCCGCTTCCTCTTCAGCCACAACCGGAATATCCGACGCAACAGATGCAAGGGCCGCAAGAATAATCGCCTCTGCCGCGTGATCGGCTTCGGTTACTGGCGACTGATCTTTCTTGGAATGAACGGCGCAGCCATCCGTGTAGTGTTTGATAATGACACGACCAGCCTCAAGTGCTGCATTCTCCAGCACAGTGAGCAACGCTTTGCTATCTGGGTCGGCTTTAGGGAAGGCTGCTGTTGTCATTTCTCAAATCGACCAGGAATCACTGCCATAACTGCCGATAACACCTCGCTCGGCAAGATATCTTTCCACTTCCGCGACGAGTTCGTCAATGTCACGCGCTGCGGTGTGAAGATGTACTTCCGGCGAATGCGGCGCTTCATAGGGCGAATCAATACCCGTGAACGCTTTGATCTCGCCACGTAGAGCCTGCGTATAAAGCCCTTTCGGATCACGCGCCATACATTCCTCAATCGGCGTATCAACGAAGATTTCAATGAACTCACCCTCCGACAGCCGCGACCGCACGCGATCGCGTTCGGAACGGAACGGCGAGATGAACGAGACCAGCGTAATCAGCCCGGCATCGGCCATAAGACCTGCTACCTCTCCAACGCGGCGGATATTCTCGGCCCGGTCTTCGTCCGAGAAGCCAAGATCGCTATTGAGGCCATGACGGACATTATCGCCATCAAGCAGATAGGTGTGTTTGCCAAGCGCATGAAGCCGCTGTTCAAGCCTGTTCGCGATGGTGGATTTACCCGATGCTGACAAGCCCGTGAACCAGAGCACCGCTGGCTTCTGGAATTTCTGCGACGCGCGTGCCTGCTTATCCAGATCGAAAGCCTGTAAATGCACATTGGTTGCCTGACGCAATGCGCCATCAATCATGCCTGCGCCCACCGTTGCATTGGTTACACGATCAATCAGCACAAAAGCGCCGGTCACGCGGTTATCCGAATAGGGATCAAACACGATCTGATCCGCCGTCTGAAGATGACAATGCCCGACTTCATTCAGATCAAGCTGCGTCGCCTCTTCCCGCGCAAATGTATTAACGTCGGTACGGTATTTAATCTCGCTGATTGTTACCGGAGTCTGGTCGGTCTCGGTGCGCAGCAGATAGGAACGCCCTGGCTGTAACGCCTCTTCACCGAACCACACAATGTTGGCGCTGAAACGATCCGCCACTTCAGGCCGCGTTTCTGCACCCACCAGCATATTACCGCGCGAGACTTCAATCTCGTCTTCGAGAACCAGCGTTACCGCCTGCCCTTCGCTGGCGCGGGGCAGACCACCGTCATAGGTGGCGATGCGTTTCACCTTCGATTGCTTGCCCGACTTAGCAACGACGACCGTGTCGCCTTCGGCAATCGAACCTGATGCAACAGTGCCGGAGAAGCCACGGAAATCGAGATTAGGCCGGTTCACATATTGCACGGGGAAGCGGAACGGCTTGCCGATACTATCCGCTTCAAGACGTACGGTTTCCAGATGTTCCAGCAGATACGGTCCCTGATACCAGCCGATACGTGGCGAAAGGCTGGTAACATTATCGCCAAAGCGTGCAGACAGTGGGATTGCCTGAATGCTGGCAAAACCCAAATCTTTGGCAAAACTCATATAATCAGCGACTATACTGTCAAAAACATCCTGCGAGAAATCAACCAGATCGATTTTGTTGACGGCAACGACAATGTGCCGGATGCCCAACAGCGAAGCGATAAAGCTATGGCGGCGCGTTTGTGTCAACACGCCCTGCCGCGCATCGATCAGCACCACCGCAAGATCAGCAGTCGAAGCACCTGTCGCCATATTGCGCGTATATTGCGCATGGCCCGGCGTGTCGGCCACGATAAATTTACGACGCGGCGTTGAGAAAAAGCGATAAGCCACATCAATAGTGATGCCCTGCTCGCGTTCGGCTTCTAGGCCATCAACCAGCAGCGCGAAGTCGAAATCATCATCCGTGGTGCCGAATTTGCGGCTGTCATTTTTCAGTGTGGCAAGCTGGTCCTCAAAGATCAGCTTCGTGTCATAGAGCAAACGTCCGATCAGCGTGGATTTTCCGTCATCGACCGAACCGCAAGTGAGAAAGCGGAGCAGCGTCTTGCGTTCCTGATCGGCGAGAAAGTCGCTGACGGCTGCACTTGTTACAGAAGGCTTCAATATGGCGTTCATCAGAAATAGCCCTCCCGCTTCTTCTTTTCCATCGAGCCTGCTTCATCGCGATCAATGGCGCGGCCCTGACGCTCGGAGGTGCGGGCGATCAGCATTTCTTCGACAATGTCAGAAAGATTGGTGGCACTGGATTCAATAGCACCTGTCAGTGGATAGCAGCCAAGCGTGCGAAAACGCACCAGCCGCTCTTCCACCTTTTCACCGGGACGCAACGTCATGCGATCATCATCGAGTTTGATCAACATGCCGTCGCGCTCGACCACCGGACGAGGCGCTGCAAAATAAAGCGGCACAATCGGGATATTTTCCTGAAGGATATACTGCCAAATATCCAATTCGGTCCAATTTGAGAGCGGGAAAACGCGGATCGATTCACCAGCTGCAACGCGGGTATTATAAACCTTCCACATTTCCGGACGCTGGTTCTTCGGGTCCCAGCCATGCTGCGCATTGCGGAATGAAAAAATGCGCTCCTTGGCGCGGGATTTCTCCTCATCGCGACGCGCACCACCAAAGGCAGCATCGAACTTGTATTTATCAAGCGCCTGCCGCAATCCTACTGTCTTCATGACATGAGTATGGACGTTTGAGCCATGCGTGAACGGACCAACACCATCGCGCACACCGTCTTCATTGATGTGAACCAGCAGTTCAAAGCCCTTTTCGCGGGCTTGCGCATCGCGAAACTCGATCATCTCGCGGAATTTCCAGGTCGTATCGACGTGCAGAAACGGAAATGGAGGCGGAGCCGGATAGAACGCTTTCATTGCCAAATGCATCATGACGGAGGAATCTTTGCCCACCGAATAAAGCATCACCGGATTGGAGAAGGTTGCGGCAACCTCGCGGAAAATATGAATTGCTTCTGCTTCCAGACGCTCAAGATGCGTCAGGTTTTTGCTCAGGGATGCGTGATGCACGTCTGTCTCTCCCGGAAACCGGCTGGATAATTAATATTCGCGGGAGGGTGGCGAGAGCCTTGATCCGGCGCAGATGTGGCAAAAACCACTCTTCGCGCATTGTCGTGAAAGGCAGAGCAAAAGGAAAAGTATGCTATCGCGTATTGTGACGGGGTTAAGCGAAAACGTGCCTGTTTTGACACGATAACAGAAACAAACTTGCGCCAGATTGAAAAGTGCAATTTTTGGTCAAGTTGCGGAAAATACTACTAAATTTGTGGTATTAAGTCGATTTTTGAGGGGTAAATTGTCCTTCGGGCTAAACCGCCAAAGGATCAAACGTCGTTAGAGAAGGCCAAATGTACGCGCCTTGGCAACAGCCTGTACCTTGTTCACCGCAACAAGTTTGGTGAGAACATTGCTGATGTGAAAGTTCACCGTGCGCGTCGAAATGCTGAGGATTGTTCCAATAATCTCGGCGGTCTTACCTTCACTTGTCCAGCGCAGGATTTCACGCTCGCGCGCAGTCAGGTTCACTTCTGATACGCAATTGATTTTCGGAACATTGAGATGCTCATACATGGCGAGATGCAAAAGATTGGTCACAATCTGCATTTGGCGACGCAAGATTGAGATTTCGCCTTCTGATAAAGCTGGCTTGTCCCGCAGAAATGTGAGAATGCCAAAAACACCTTGTGCTGCCCAACATGGCTGGGAAATACCAACACGAAGCCCCAAATTCTGCGCATCCGCCCAAATTTGCGGAGTCTCGGCAAAAAGCCTCTGTGACCATACGAGAGGCTCGATGCTATTTACGCCACGCCGCACAACAGGGTCGATTTCAACATATTTTTTTGCCGCATATTGTTTCTGCCACGCATCGGGCGTGGTCTCAAAGCGTATCCAGCGTGAGACACTATCCAGCGACGGAACACACATGGAATAAGACACATAGGCAAAGCCTAGTTTTGCGGCATAGGTCTTAATCTGCTCGAACAGGACTTCGGCATTATCGGATGATTGAATGGTCTCGTAAAAATCTTCCCATTTCATAACTTGAATCCCAATATTGTTTCGATGAACCAAAAACTTCTGAGAAATATCAGTTAAAGAGCCGCACTCCGGCCAAAATTAAAAAGCCAGACAAGCGAATAATAATGTTGAGGATTCGATGGCGCCGGAATCCGAATTTATTTATCGACCACAAGACCGTGAGCCACCTGTATTACATACCATATGATTTACAGGTCATCTAGCTATATTGATTTGAATATTGTTATAATTTTCAAAAAACAGTACTTATTTTAACTGCATAAAACTTAAGTAAAATAAAATAGATAAGCCCCGCAATGCGGGACTTATGATTTTCAGATGCGCTTTACGGTTATGCAGCAGCTTCAACCGGCTCCGGGGTTTGGCCGGGAATGTAATTGAGAACCGGGCCAAGCCAGCGCTCGACCTCCTCAACGCTCATGCCCTTACGGGCGGCATAATCTTCGACTTGATCACGCTCCACCTTAGCGACGCCAAAGTAATAGCTTTCTGGGTGGCCAATGTAGAGACCCGATACGGACGAACCCGGCCACATGGAATAGCTTTCCGTCAGTTCGACCCCGGTTTGAGCCGTTGCATCCAGTATTTCAAACAGGGTCTTCTTTTCGGTGTGATCTGGCTGTGCAGGATAACCCGGCGCTGGACGGATGCCTGCATAACGCTCATGGATCAGATCGTCGTTGGACAGATCTTCACCCGGCGCATAGCCCCAGAACTCATTGCGCACGCGCTGATGCATCAGTTCAGCAAAGGCTTCGGCAAAGCGGTCAGCGAGAGCCTTCACGAGAATGGACGAATAATCATCATTTGCGCGCTCGAAGCGTTCAGCAATTGCTACTTCTTCGATGCCAGCAGTCACGACGAAGCCACCAACATAATCCTGCTTGCCACTCTCGTTTGGAGCCACAAAATCGGACATGGCGACATTCGGACGACCATCACGCTTGGACAATTGCTGACGCAGAGTGAAGAAGGTGGCAAGCTCCTGTTTCCGGCTTTCATCGGTAAAGAGACGAATATCATCGCCCACCGTGTTTGCAGGCCAGAAGCCAATGACAGCACGCGGTGCAAACCACTTCTCTTCGATGATTTTTGCAAGCATAGCCTGCGCATCACTCCAGAGCGCACGCGCCGCCTCGCCTTGCTTTTCATCTTCGAGAATAGCCGGATAGCGGCCCTTCATCTCCCATGTCTGGAAGAAAGGGGTCCAATCGATATAACGCGCAATCTCTGCGAGATCGTAGTTCTCGAATGTTTTGGTGCCAAGGAATGTCGGCTTAGGCGGCGTATAAGCATCCCAGTCGATCTTTTGGGCGTTTTCGCGCGCACGAGCCAGTGGCAGACGCTTCTTGTCTGCCTCATTACGGGCGTGAGCCGCCGCAACTTTGGCATATTCCTCACGGATGCCCTCGACATAAGCGCCCTTGTTTTCAGGCGACAACAGATTGGAAACCACGCCCACCGCACGGCTGGCATCGATCACATAGACCGCCTGCCCTTGCTCATAACGCGGGTGAATTTTCACCGCCGTATGCACACGGCTGGTCGTCGCACCACCGATCAACAGCGGAACGTTGAAGCCTTCGCGTTCCATTTCAGCAGCCACATGCACCATCTCATCAAGCGACGGCGTGATAAGTCCTGAAAGACCGATCACATCGACATTTTCAGCGCGGGCCGTATCAAGAATTTTCTGCGTTGGCACCATCACGCCAAGATCGATGATCTCGTAATTGTTACAAGCGAGAACCACGCCGACAATATTCTTGCCAATGTCGTGCACGTCGCCCTTCACAGTTGCCATCAGCACCTTACCGGCACTCTGGCGACCTTCGCCGCCATTCAGTCGCTTTTCTTCTTCCATAAATGGCAGAAGCACAGCCACGGCCTGTTTCATGACGCGTGCGGATTTAACCACCTGCGGCAGGAACATTTTACCCGCGCCAAACAGATCGCCCACCACATTCATGCCCGCCATCAGCGGACCTTCGATAACATGCAGTGGACGTGCCGCAGCAAGACGCGCTTCTTCAGTGTCGGCTTCGATATATTCAGTAATGCCATTGACCAGCGCATGCGAAAGACGTTGCTCCACCGGCCATTCGCGCCAGCTCAGATCCTGCGTCTTGGCTTCTCTTGTGCCGCTATCGCGAAAACGCTCAGCGATTTCGAGCAGCCGTTCCGTCGCATCATCACGACGGTTCAGCACCACATCTTCGCAGGCTTCACGCAGTTCCGTATCAATTGTGTCGTAAACCGCCAGCTGACCAGCATTGACGATACCCATATCCATGCCAACCTGAATGGCGTGATACAGGAACACAGCATGCATGGCTTCGCGCACCGGCTCATTGCCACGGAACGAAAACGACAAGTTTGATATGCCGCCAGAAATATGCGCATGCGGCAGTGTTTGCGTAATTTTGCGCGTGGCTTCGATGAAATCGACGCCGTAATTGTTATGCTCGTCAATGCCAGTTGCGACGGCAAACACGTTCGGATCGAAAATGATGTCTTCTGGTGGGAAGCCAACCTGCTCGGTCAGAATCTTGTAAGCGCGGGTACAGATTTCGACCTTGCGCTGTTCAGTGTCGGCTTGACCCGTTTCATCAAACGCCATGACCACAACTGCTGCACCATAGGAACGCACCAGACGCGCATGATGCAGGAAGGCTTCTTCGCCTTCTTTTAACGAGATCGAATTGACGATCGGCTTGCCCTGAACGCATTTCAGACCAGCTTCGATCACCTCCCACTTGGAGCTGTCGATCATGACCGGAACGCGCGCGATATCCGGCTCCGCCGCGATCAGGTTGAGATATTCAACCATGATCTTCTGGCTGTCGATCAGACCTTCATCCATATTAATGTCGATGATCTGCGCGCCGTTTTCGACCTGATCACGCGCCACAACAAGCGCCGCCGAATAATCGCCAGCCTTAATGAGCTTACGGAAACGGGCGGAGCCGGTAACGTTCGTCCGTTCGCCGACATTGACGAAGGGAATATCCTTGGTCAGCGTGAAAGGCTCAAGGCCCGACAGGCGCATCAGCGGCGGCACGTTGACCGGCTTGCGTGGCGGATGCTTGGCCACAGCAGCTGCTATCGCACGGATATGGTCAGGCGTCGAACCACAGCAGCCGCCCACTACGTTGACGAGGCCTTCGCGTGCGAAATCCTCGATTTGGGCTGCCATGGCTTCCGGGCTTTCGTCATACTGACCAAATTCGTTTGGAAGGCCAGCATTCGGATAGGCGCAGACAAATGTATCGGCAATGCCAGCGATTTCGGCGAGATGTTCGCGCATTGCATTGGCACCGAGCGCGCAATTAAGCCCGATGGTGAACGGCTTGGCATGGCGCAGTGAATACCAGAATGCCGTCGGTGTCTGACCGGAAAGTGTGCGGCCTGAAAGATCGGTGATCGTGCCGGAAATCATCACCGGCAGATGCACGCCCTTTTCAAGAAATACTTCTTCAGCCGCAAAAACAGCGGCCTTTGCGTTCAGCGTATCGAAGATGGTTTCGATCAGAATAATGTCGGAGCCGCCATCGATCAGCCCGCGGATCTGATCGGCATAGGCAATACGGAGATCATCAAAAGTGACGGCGCGGTAGCCCGGATTATTCACGTCCGGCGAAAGAGAAGCGGTGCGGTTTGTTGGCCCCAACGCGCCTGCAACAAAGCGGCGGCGACCATCTTTTTGCTGCGCGCGGATTGCTGCGCGACGCGCCAGACGCGCGCCATCACGGTTCAGCTCATAGACGGCATCTTCCATGCCGTAATCGGCCTGCGCGATGGTGGTCGACGAGAAGGTGTTGGTTTCCAGAATATCAGCGCCAGCAATCGCATAGGCATAATGAATTTCTTCAATCGCCTTTGGCTGGGTCAGTGTTAGAAGATCGTTGTTTCCTTGAAGCTGGCAATCGCAGGAACCGAAACGCTCACCGCGAAAATGCTCTTCGTGAAAGCCAAGCCCCTGAATCTGCGTACCCATGGCACCGTCGAGAATCAGAATGCGTTCACTTGCGGCTTTGGTCAGTGCTGCAAGCACTTCCGAACCATCCGGCTTAGCTGCCGTTGAACCAAAAAGATTATCGAGGGAAGACGTCATAGGGGATTACCGCCTGTATTCTAATACGCAAAATCGCAGTGGGTTGCTTAATGACATAAACATATCTTTATGTCAATTCAGAAGCAGTTTTCTAAGTAGCCGCGCAACCCTTCACCAATCTGTTGCTACAGCAAAGAAAAAGTGAGTTTTCCCAGCCACCTACCCGCCACATTGCAGGAGCAAAATCGCATCAGGGACGTTGAAGATAAAGCTCATATAATCGAGGAGATAACGATGAAGAGACTTGCATCATCCTTCTTCGCAGCGTGTCTGTCACTTGGCATCGGTGTGCCTGCGATAACCGCAAGTGCAAATGCGGCACAGCCAACATCGCTTATTGCACCCGCTGTTTCACATGGCGCACAGGCACCGGTCGAGACCATTCAGTATTACGAACGTCGCGGAGATCGACGTCATTGGCGTGACGGTTACAGGCATCACCGCCCCCATTACAGACCACACTATCGGCCGCATTACCGGGATTGGGGTCCGCCACCACGCTACCGTCATCACCCGCCGCGCTATCGCCCAGCCCCAGTATATCGTGGCGGTGGCAACGCGCATGTCCGCTGGTGCTTCAATCGTTATCGGTCATACCGGGCTTATGACAATACGTTCCAGCCCAATTATGGCCCACGCCGCCAGTGTTATTCGCCATATATCTGAATAAAAAAAGCCCCGGACAAACCGGGGCTTTTTCATAAGACTATTTAATTCAGAGATCAGGTGACGAAAGCACCGATGGACGCGGCGACCAGTCCAATGGCAACAGCAATCATCACGCCATAAACGCGCGGCTTATCGAAAAGCACCGCAAAAGCAGAAAACCAGCCCACAACCGCCGCACCGAGCGCGAAAAGAAAACCGGGCTTATCGCCATGATAAAGATTGGCCGCCATCAGCGCGCCAACGATCAGCGCACCAAAAACGATCATCAGCCCTGTGGCATAGCGTTCGTAATCGTCCATTTAAACTTCCTCGTTCCGATCACATTCAACACGTGCCGGAAGGTATCGCTCTGTTATTTGGCCATAAAAAGTCATGACTCACGATCATGCCTATGGCGGTTGTCCCCACACAATCACTATTTGCTGCGTTCTTCAACCATTTCGCATCACCATCCGCAGCAATTGTTGTAAATTATGCTATATCAATGCTCATGGATTCGACCGGCATCAACATATTTGACACGCCTATCGGCCCTTGCGGGATTGCATGGGACGCCGGTAAAATCATCGGCGTGGAAATTGGTGACGCCGATGAAAGCGAAACGCGTTACCGGCTTCAGTCACGCTTTAATAATGCAGAAACATCATCTGCACCTGATTATGTCAGCGAAGCTATCAACAAAGTTTGCGTGTTGCTTGATGGTGGCGATCCGGATTTTTCACAGACACCGCTGGCACTTGATCAGGTGCCGGACCTCAACCGCAAAGTCTATGAAATTCTTCTGGAACTTAAAGCCGGTGAGACCATCACCTATGGCACAATCGCGCGCAGGCTGGGCGATGTTAGTCTTTCGCAGGCAGTGGGCTATGCACTTGGCAAAAACCCGTTTCCGATCATTGTGCCCTGCCATCGGGTTTTAGGCTCCAATGGCAAGGTCGGCGGTTTTTCAGCTGCGGGTGGAACAGTGACCAAGCTGCGCCTGCTGAATATCGAGCGTGCCAGAACATCAACAGAGCCCGACTTATTTGGCGGCCTACCACTTCAGGCACCACCACAGGCGGATTAACCCTTCTCGGTCACGACATCGGCAGAAAAACGTAGCTCACGCATAGGTCGCACATATTGCGTGGACGCATCATATGTCGGATGGTTTTTATACGCAAAAAGCGCTTCTTCATCCTTGAACTCAGCATAGACAACGAGATCAATCGCATTGCCCATCGGGTCGACTTTGGAATTTGGCAGAACTTCAAACACGTCGGAATAAGGAATAGTACCCAACTGCTCCAAACCCTTGCGGACAACATCGATGTCCTGATCGGGCTTGACGCTGAAGAAAACAATGTGGCGGATCACGTCTCGTCTCCAAATCCAGAGCGGCCCGGTTCTAAATGAACCCATGCGAACCGCTCTATCTTTTTGTTTTGACGCATTATCCTACGCAAAACCGCTTCGCACTTTTGCTGGAAATGCTTTTATGAGGGTATCTACCCCATCAAGCAGACAAGCAAAACCACAAAAAGGTGATCGCTACGATTTAACTGGCTTTAATACGCCGCCACGCATAGCCGCTCTCCTGCTGAACCGACCCGCGACCAGGCTGATAATAGCCGGGCGTATCGACCAGGCGCTGCTCGCCAAGACGCGATTGCGCGACTTTATTGGTCACTTGCAGGCTATCAAAACCCGTGCGCAGCATAAGAGCGGCCTGATCGATCAGCACATCGCCTGTTGCCCGCAACTCGCCTTCAAAGCCAGCGCGACGCAGAACTTCAGCTTTCGAATAAGAACGGCCATCATTGAAGGCTGGAAACTCCAAAGCAATCAATGGCAGGCTTTCCAGATGATCGAGCAATGGCTCGATTTTTTCACCCGGCGCCACCGACACACCAATGCGGCGATTGGAGGCACGGCGTAGCTCGTCATCCAGCCCCAGCCAGACAGCCAAAGGTATGATGATCGCCGGTGCATCACCTGCGGTTTCCAGATCATCCGCAAAGATATAGTCATCTTCGTGAAAGCCCTGCTCGGACCAAAGTTTTGTTTCACTCATTTCTGGTCCAAAGCTCCATGATTTTTCAGGCTATCGGCGAGTCCGGTCAGATGGATGCCGCATTCGGTCTTTTCCGATCCCGACCAGCGTCCGGCGCGCTGATCTTCACCGTCGCTCACGGGCCGCGTGCAGGGCATGCAGCCGATCGAGCGATAGCCTTGTTCTGTCAGCGGATGGACAGGCAGATCGTGTTTTCGCGCATAGTTTCGCAAATCGTCCGCACTCATACGTGCCAGCGGATTGATACGAACGCGAGGGCCGACCGATTCAAAAACTGGGAGCGCATTGCGGGTCGAGGCCTGAAACTGCTTCCGGCCAGTCATCCATGCACGATAAGGCGAAACCGCACGCGCCATTGGCTCAACCTTGCGGATGAAGCAGCAGCGGTCCTTGTCGGTCATCGACAAAGCGCCAAACGGATCATCGGCTTTCACGCTTTCCTCAAGCGGCAGAATATCCTGCACGTCGAGAAGCCCCAGCCGGTCAACCAGATCGTAGCGATAATCCAGCGTTGCGCGGAAATGCTTGCCCGTATCAAGAAATAGAACTGGTGTTGCCGGATTAATCTCAGAGATCATGTGCAGCAGGATAGCGGATTCCGCACCAAACGACGAAACGACTGCAATGCGCCCGTCAAAAATCTCGCGCACGCTCAGCGCAATCACCTCCTGCGGAGAGGACGCGCCATGGCTTCCCTCCAGCAGACGGGCTTGTGCCTCTGCGATTTGGTCTGAATTTGGATCAGAGTCAGGCAGCACGGCTTACCTCTCCGTAAAGCGCGCGTTTGAACGGCTCCATACCAACCCGGCGATAGGCATTGAGGAATGTCTCTTCACCGTTTTCTCGAAGACCAAGATAGGTATCGACCACAGTTTCAATTGCGTCGACCACTTCTTCGGATGAAAAGCCACGACCGGTAATGTCACCAATCGACGTATGCTCGTCGCCAGACCCGCCAAGCGTGATCTGATAGAGTTCCTCGCCCTTTTTCTCGACGCCAAGAATACCAATGTGGCCAACATGGTGATGGCCGCAGGCGTTGATGCAGCCAGAAATCTTGATCTTGAGATCACCGATTTCAAGCTGGCGCTGCTGATCGCCAAAGCGCTCCGAAATACGCTGCGCGACCGGGATTGAGCGTGCATTGGCCAGCGCGCAGTAATCAAGACCGGGGCATGCGATAATATCCGTGATGAGACCAGCATTGGCTGTCACTAATCCATCCGATTGCAACAGATCATAGACCGCCGGAAGATCGGCCTTCGCCACATGCGGCAGAACCAGATTCTGTTCATGGCTGACGCGGATTTCATCAGAGGAATAGGTCTGCGCAATATCCGCCACCAGTTCCATTTGCTCTGCACTGGCATCACCGGGAATACCGCCAATGGGCTTGAGCGAAATCGTGACAACGGCATAATCCGGGTTCTTGTGCGGCGTCACATTGCGCTGGGTCCATGCTGCAAAATCGCTATCTGTCTTCTGCGTGACAGCCAGAATTTCCCAGCCTTCAGGACGCTGCGCCAAATCCGGCATGCGGAAATAGCTTTCAATCGCATCGATGTCGCGCTGCGGCAGTTGCAGATCGCTGTAACGAATCTGTTCCCATTCTGCGTCAATTTCCTGCACCAGCGGCTCGACGCCCGTTTCATGCACGAGGATTTTGATGCGTGCCTTGTACTTATTATCGCGGCGTCCGTGGAGATTATAAACGCGAACAATTGCCGTCACGTAGGTTAGCATGTCTTCAAGCGGCAGAAAATCACGGATTTTCTTGGCAACCATCGGCGTGCGCCCCTGCCCGCCGCCGATATAGACGGCAAGGCCCAGTTCGCCTGCTTCGTTCTTTTTAAGCTGCAAGCCGATGTCATGCACCTGAATGGCCGCACGGTCATGCTCGGAGCCGACAATTGCAATCTTGAACTTGCGCGGCAAATAGGAAAATTCCGGGTGCAGCGACGACCACTGACGCAGAATTTCTGCCAGTGGGCGCGGATCGGCCACTTCATCAGCAGCCGCCCCTGCAAAGTGATCAGCGGTCACATTGCGAATGCAATTACCCGACGTCTGGATCGCATGCATTTCGACTTCTGCAAGCTCTTCAAGAATACGTGGTACATCTTTCAGCGCTGGCCAGTTATATTGAACATTCTGACGCGTCGTGAAATGTGCAAAACCCCGATCATAATCGCGCGCAATAGTGCCAAGCCTGCGTAACTGGCGGCTCGATAAAGTGCCATAAGGGATCGCAACACGCAGCATATAGGCGTGCAATTGCAGATAAAGGCCATTCATCAAGCGCAGCGGTTTGAACTGATCTTCCGTCATTTCACCCGAAAGACGGCGCTCAACCTGATCCTTGAACTGTGCAACGCGGGCCGCAACAAAATCGCGGTCAAATTCATCATAACGATACATATTTAATTCCGATATTCAGATCAGGAAGCTTGCTTCAGGAGCTTTTCTTCACGCATGGCTTTATCCCAAAACCGGTTCCCACTTTTGGGCGCCATGCGATTGACCAAGCGTAACGATGGTGGGTCCGGAAAGCCGGATGCGCTCGCGCAGGCGAATGGGATAGAGCCCTTCATCACGCTCTTCGACGTCAATCACGTTTACATCGACCACCAGATTGGCTTTGGCAGCAACCTTGCCCGCGTCTTCAAGAGCGCTAACTGCTTCGGCATGACGGGCAACCAGTGCACCATTAATCGTTTCCTGCCATGAACCATCAGCGCCAAGCCACACGGCCTGACCATCAATGAGCCGGTTTGCGGTGAGAACTTTTACAACCATTTTTCCGACTCCTGATTTAAGCAGCGACTGCAACGGGTCTAACCGCCAGCGCTTGCGCTTTATCGATAGCGGCACCTGCAACAGCATCGCCGATGATGACCATGACCGGACCCGCAAGCTCTTTGCGCTCTTCCAGCGATGGCAGATCTTTCAATGTTCCATGAAACAGCCGCTTATCCTTACGGCTGGCATTCTCAACAACTGCGACAGCCGTATCTTCGTGAAGACCCGCAGAAATCAGACGGCTTGCAACGGATGCCGCAACGCTTGAGCCCATATAGACAGCGATTGTTGCACCAGAGACGGCCAGCTTGGCCCAGCCCGGCAACACATCACCTGCCATGTCGTGACCTGTCGTGAACACCAGCGAGGATGCCACGCCACGCAAGGTTAGTGGCAGTTCCATATCGGCAGCAGCAGCGAAAGCGGACGTGATGCCCGGCACAATTTCAAAACCGATACCGGCTGACCGCAATGCAGCCATTTCTTCGCCCGCACGGCCAAAGACCAGCGGATCGCCCGCTTTCAGACGCACCACGCGCTTGCCTTCGCGACCAAGGCTGACGAGCAGATCGTTAATCTCGTTCTGGCTTTTGGAATGGCAACCCTTGCGCTTACCAACCGAAAGACGCTCCGCATCGCGACGCCCCATGGCGATAACGCCTTCTGGCACCAGCGCGTCATGCACAATCACATCGGCTTCCATCAGCACACGATGCGCACGCAGGGTCAGCAGATCTTCGGCACCCGGACCAGCACCAACCAGCCAGACATAACCGGCAGCATTCTGCGGCTCGGCAATCAATTCGTTCGCTGCTCTATACGCTTCCTCACGGTCGCCGTTTTCAACGCTACGGGCAACGGAGCCAGAAAAGAAGCCGCGCCAAAAACTGCGCCGCGCCAAACCTTTTGGTAGTAGTTTTTCAACCAGCGGACGCCAGCTTTCGGCATAATGCGCCAGTTCGCCAAGGCGTGGCGAGAAAGCCGCATCAATGCGCGCGCGTACCATCTGCGCCAGCACAGGGGCCGAACCTTCTGTGCCAATCGCAATTGCAATCGGTGCACGGTTGACGATAGCCGGCGTCAGGAAATCGCAAAGTGCGGGACGGTCAACCACATTGACAGGAATTTTATGCGCTTTGGCAATCGCTGCAATTGCGCGATCCTGTTGCTCATCGCCGGTCGCGACAAAAACCAGCTTCGCACCTTCAAGATGTTTCGGTTCAAAAGCTTCGTAAATCTGCTCTACACCATGGCTTTCGATGAAGCTCGCCAAAGCTGGCTCATACTCTTCCGCAACGATGCGCAAACGAGCCGACGTCTGGGCCACAAGACGGGCTTTGTTGAGCGCTTCTTCGCCGCCGCCAACAATAACCACCACCTCTTCCGAAACACGAAAGAAGGCAGGAAAATCAGCAAGAAGTCGTTGGGACGCGAGAGCCACAGCAGTATCCTTTTTTAGACTGCTGTTATTATTCCCGTACCGATGAAATTTTATAAGAAACGGGCTTGCGCGCGCAAATCGCACGGAGCATCACTTTTCCTTTAAAAAGGTGTTTTGAGGATTTTAATTCCTGCTTGCCTTAAATTATATCCCATAATTTTTGTAGGATTTACATCAGCTTAGCGATAATTTTCAGAAGTGAAGAATGCAGGAAAATGCTTTGGCCAGCGGCGCGGCAGAACAGCCACGAGGTCAAAGCGCAGTGATAATTGTGCGTAATCCTTTTGGCGTTGCAGCCACATATCGGCGGCCGCCTCGATACGGCGCATAGCTTGTGGGGTGACGGCAAGATGTGCCGCTTCCACAGTGGTCCGCGCTTTAACTTCAACGATGAGGATAAGATTGCCGCGCCGGGCAATGAGATCAATTTCGCCTAACCGTGTGCGATAGCGGCGAGCGACGATACGATAACCTTTGAGCATGAGCGCAAACGCGGCCAGCCGCTCGGCGCTATGTCCGCGAAAGAAAGCAACTCGCTTTTTCTCGCGGAAATCACTCATCAGCCTTGTGCCTTCAACTGCATCAGACGCTGATAAAGCACCGACTTCTGCCCGCCGGTCATCTTTGCGGCCTCGCCTGCCGCCTTGGACGGAGACAATTCCTGCGAGAGTGACAGCAGCAGCTTGTCGATGTCTTCTTCGCTCTGCGGACCGGCTTCCCCTGTTGGCGGACCAACCAGCAACACGACTTCACCGCGAATACGATTTTCGCCATCAAATTGCTGTTTCAACTCACCCAGAGTGGAAGTGACAATGGTTTCATAAGCCTTGGTCAGTTCGCGGCACAGGGCCGCTTCACGCGCGTCGCCAAAAACCTCCGCCATATCGGCAAGAGTTGTCGCCGTACGATTGGGCGATTCATAAAACACCAGCGTTGCTTCGATATTCTTGAGGCTTTCGAGCTTGGAGGTTTTCTGTCCATGTTTAACCGGCAGAAAGCCGCAAAACATGAAAGCATCGGTCGGAAGCCCTGAAGCGGCAAGGGCTGCAAGAAGTGCGGAAGCACCTGGAATTGGCACCACGCGAATGCCTGCCTCGCGTGCTTCACCGACGAGCCGAAAACCTGGATCAGACACAAGTGGCGTACCCGCGTCGGAAACAAGCGCTACGCTTTTGCCAGTCTGCAAAGCGGCAATCAACTTTGCGCCGGCTTCAGCAGCATTATGCTCATGATAGCTGATCGGGCGACGCGCAATTCCATAGCGATCCAGCAACACGCGGGTTACGCGGGTATCTTCACAGGCAACAATGTCGGCACTTGCCAGTGTTTCCAGCCCACGCAGCGTCATGTCGCCAAGATTACCGATAGGGGTCGAGACGATATAAAGCGCGGGTTCAATCGGGCGCGCACGCTGAGCGGTGCCACCGACAACAAATTCGCGTTTCTGCTCGTCCAAAAATTCGCTCATCTAAATTCCTTATTGACGCATGTCGTTATCGGAAAACCGGTTCCCACCTTTCCGCGACATGCGCTAAGCAGCCAGATCAGCCACCAGCGCATCAAGCACCAGCGAACCATCCGGCGTTGCACGGATGAAAGTTCCATCCATCTTTTCAATCATGCCCGATGCAATCAACCGTTCAAGACGCTTGCGATCAATATCGTGCCCGGTCAAGCGTTGATAACGCGCAAGATCGATGCCTTCGCGCAACCGTAGCCCCATCATCAGGAACTCATCGCCTTCCTGATTGCCATTGAGATATTCTTCTTCAATGATGCCGTGACCGTTGGTTTCGACCTTTTCGAGCCAGGTTTCCGGGTGCTTTTCGGTCATTGTGACCGTGCGTGTGCCGTTCTCAACAAAACGACCATGCGCGCCGGGACCAATGCCGACATATTGCCCATAACGCCAATAAACCAGATTGTGCTGCGACTCGCGCCCCGGCATAGCATGGTTTGAAATCTCATAAGCAGGCAGGCCGTGTTCTGCAGTAATCTTTTGCGTCTCTTCATAAAGAGCCGCCGCATGATCCGGCTCTGGCGTAGTCAGCTTGCCAGCCTTCCAAAGATTATAGAACTGCGTGCCTTCTTCAATCGTCAGCTGATAGAGTGACAGATGATCGGCAGCCAGATCAATGGCTTCTTTCAGCTCTTCGCGCCATGCTTCAATCGTCTGATTGGGCCGCGCATAGATCAAATCAAACGACAGCCGTGGGAAAATCTCACGCGCCAGCCGGATTGCGGCCTTTGCTTCATCAACGGAATGCATGCGACCCAGACGACGCAGATCAGGGGCATTGAGCGCCTGAATGCCGAGCGAGACGCGGTTGACACCGGCGGCGCGATAGCCGCGAAACCGATCTGCTTCCACGCTTGTCGGGTTGGCTTCCAGCGTCACTTCAATATCGGGTGCAACAGACCAGCGCGACGCAATGCCATCAAGTAAGCTGCCAACGGTTGAAGGCTGCATCAGCGATGGTGTCCCGCCGCCTAAAAAGATGCTGGTGACGGTACGCGGACCTGTGCGCTCACGCAGTGTCTCCATCTCGCGGTTGAAGGCGGATGCAAAGCGATCCTGATCAACCGGCTGATGACGCACATGGCTGTTGAAGTCGCAATATGGGCATTTGGCCAGACAAAATGGCCAATGCACATAAACGCCAAACGCACTCTCTCCATCCGCTCGCGCAATCGGCAGAATATCAACACTTCCAGCGGGTGGAGAAAAGTGGTGGTTCATTCAGCAGCATCCGAAACAACACCGAGCGCTTTTTCAGCAAACAGCTTGAAAGCACGCGCACGGTGCGAAAGTGCGGACGCATCGCCCGGCTTCCAGCCATGCTTTTCGTCAGCAGTCATTTCGCCAAAGGTCTTCTCATAGCCTTCCGGCTTGAAAACCGGATCATAACCAAAGCCAATATCACCACGAGGAGGCCAGATCAGCGTGCCTTCCACTTCACCGCGATAATATTGTGCTTCACCATCCGGCCATGCAAGGCAGATCACCGAAACAAAACGCGCCTTACGCTGGTCAGGTGCAACAGCGCCTTTTTCCTGCAAAAGATCTTCGACCTTCTGCATTGCCATATTGAAATCACGCGTTCCGTCTTCGGTTTCGGCCCAATCCGCGGTGTAAACACCCGGATTACCATCCAACGCGTCAACCATCATGCCGGAGTCGTCAGACAGCGAAGGCAAACCAGTGGCTTTGGCTGCGGCCAGCGCCTTAATGTAAGCATTCTGCTCAAATGTCGTGCCGGTTTCTTCCGGCTCAGGCAGACCGAGAGCTGCAACGGAACTGACCTCAAAGCCAAACGGCGCAATCAGCCCATCGAACTCACGCAATTTGCCTGCATTGTGCGATGCGACGATCAGTTTGCCTTTTTCAAGCGCCTTCATTTAAGTTCTACCTTTTTACGCATGATCTTATCCGAAAACCGGTTCCCACTTTTCGGGATCATGCTTTAACTCCAAAGTTTCGGCTCAGCGAATTCCAGCGAATTACCGGAAGGATCGCGAAAATAAATCGAACGCGCACCATTAGGCCATTCGAAATCAGACTCGATAGCAATGTCGTGCTTTTCGAGATAGATGCGCCAGTCGTCAATTTCATGACGTGTGGCGGCAAAACAAACATGTCCCGGACCCGCAGCGCCATGTGGTGGCACCGGTAACGACCCGAGCAGAGGTGGTTTCAGTGTTTCTTCCGCTTTGAACAAAAGCAATATGCCATCGCCACAGCGGAAGAATGCATTGCGTTCGCTCACCTTGCCCACCGGCTCAAGCCCGATAATGTCGCGATAAAACGCAATCGCTTCAGCAACATCACGGACATAGAGCGCAGTTTCAAGAATGCGGGATGCTTGCATAGTCTGGCCCCCATTAGAGCGCGTTTCGATCTGATTTTATCAGATCTGCGCTCCAATCACTTACTTTAACGCGCATCCCGAAAACTGTTTCACACTTTTCGGGATGCGCTTTAATCAAGAAGGCCCTAACTATCAGGCAAGTGCTGCCTTCTGCAACTCAACCAGCTGATTGATGCCGCCGCGAGCAAGCTTCATAAGCGCTGCAAACTCTTCTTCCGAGAACGGCGCGCCTTCAGCTGTACCCTGAATTTCGACAATGCCGCCCTTGCCGGTCATGACGAAATTGCTGTCGGTTTCAGCCGCCGAATCTTCAACATAGTCAAGATCAAGCACAGGCTGGCCTTCATAGATGCCGCAAGAGATCGCAGCGATATGATCCTTGAGCACTTTTTCGATGCGGATCATCTGACGCGCTTCCATCCAGCGCAGACAATCATGCAGCGCGATAAAGCCGCCGGTAATCGCCGCGGTACGCGTGCCGCCATCAGCCTGAATGACGTCGCAGTCAACGGTGATCTGGTATTCGCCCAATGCCTGAAGATCAACAACAGCGCGCAGCGAACGGCCAATAAGACGCTGGATTTCCTGCGTGCGGCCACCCTGTTTGCCAGCTGCTGCTTCGCGGCGCATACGGTCGCCGGTTGAACGTGGCAGCATGCCATATTCTGCTGTGACCCAGCCCTTGCCGGAATTGCGCATCCAGCCCGGAACTTTTTCCTCTAAGCTTGCGGTGCAAAGAACGTGGGTGTCACCGAACTTTACGAGGCACGAGCCTTCCGCATGTTTGGAGACGCCGCGCTCAAAAGAGACGGCACGCATTTCATCAGCAGCGCGCTTAGATGGACGCATTGTATTTCCTCAATTCGTTTTTCGTTGCGGCTTTTTAGGCTTGTCGTGCAGGAATGGAAAGGAATTTCGCATGATCCGGCAAGAGAGATGTTAAGAGAACTGTCATTATTGGCGCAAAGCCTTTGACGGCTTGGGTTGCGCGCTTATATTTATAGCATGCAATTCAGAGGCTTCGCTCTAAGACCATGATCAAATCACCGGAACATCAGCTACTTAATTCGCTCGACCAGCGGTCGCGCGATATTTTCAGGCTGATCGTCGATAGCTACCTCAATGATGGCGATCCGGTCGGTTCGCGCAATCTGTCGCGTCTGCTGCCGCACAGTCTTTCGCCTGCCACCATCCGCAATGTGATGAGCGATCTGGAACAACTCGGCCTCATTTACGCACCGCATATTTCTGCCGGACGCCTGCCAACGCAGATCGGCCTGCGTTTCTTTGTCGATGCTTTCATGGAAGTGGGCGATCTGCGCCCCGATGAACGCACGTCGATTGAAGCGCAGGTTCGCTCGGCGGGTATGAACAATTCAGTCGAAAGTGTTTTGACCGAAGCCAGTCAGGTACTTTCTGGCCTATCGCGTGGCGCGGGTCTTGTGCTTGCAACCAAGGCCGAAGGCGCACTCAAACATATCGAATTTGTGCGGCTTGAACCAACGCGCGCGCTAGCCGTTCTGGTGATGCAGAATGGCGATGTGGAAAACCGCGTCATCAATCTGCCTGCCGGGATTTCGGCTTCGCAACTTGTGGAAGCTTCAAACTTCCTCAATGCGCATATTCATGGCCACACGCTTTCGGAAGCAAAGTCGGAACTGGAAAAACTCTCGCAGGAAACCAGACAGGAGCTTGATCAGCTTTCGCAAGAACTGGTCGAACAGGGCATAGCGGTCTGGAGTGGCGCAGGTTCTGACCAGCCCGCGCGTTTGATTGTTCGTGGCCGCGCCAATCTGCTTGAAAACATTCATGCGCAAGAAGATATTGAGCGCCTGCGCCATCTGTTTGATGATTTAGAGACCAAGGATGGCATGATCCAGCTGCTTGATCTGGCTGAATCGGGTTCGGGCGTACGAATATTCATCGGCTCCGAAAACAAACTGTTTTCTCTGTCCGGTTCATCGCTGGTAGTGGCACCTTATCGCGACAGCGAACAGCGCGTTGTTGGCGCGCTTGGCGTGATAGGACCAACCCGCCTTAACTATGCGCGTATTGTGCCGATGGTCGATTATACCGCTCAAATCGTGTCTCGATTGCTGCGTTAAGTTGTCAGTCTTAACAAGGGCAACAAATTAGACCTTGATTTTAACGCCGCGAAACTCGATATCCGCCCTAAACATACTTCAAGACGGAAGACAAAAAATGGCTGATGAAAAAAACACACCTGAAACCGCCGATCTTGAGCAGCGCGATATCAACAATCCTCGTGATCGTGATGCGCTGAAGCGTGCTGCCGATGATTTTTTGAAAAGCCGCAAGGCTGAGGCACGCGCTGAAGCTGCCGAAGACGAAGTTGATTCCGAAAGCCTTGCTGCAAACACGATTGCTGCTCTGGAAGCTGACAACGCAGAATTGAAAGATCAGATGCTGCGTCTGGTTGCTGAAATGGAAAACCTGCGCAAGCGCACCCAGCGCGATGTTCAGGACGCCCGTACCTATGCGGTGACAAACTTCGCACGCGACATGCTCTCGGTTTCCGACAATTTGAGCCGCGCACATGAATCGATTCCAGCAGAAGCGCTGGAAAGCGATGCGAACCTTAAGTCGCTGGCCGAAGGCGTGGAAATGACTGAACGCGCCATGTTGCAGGCTTTGGAACGTCATGGCGTGACCAAGCTCAACCCTGAAGGAGAAAAGTTCGACCCGAACTTCCATCAGGCGATTTTTGAAGTGCCAAATCCTGAACTGCCAGCCAACACAGTCGTTCAAGTTATGCAGGCAGGCTTTGCCATTGGTGATCGCGTGTTGCGTCCGGCCATGGTCGGCGTTTCCAAGGGTGGTCCGAAGGCTGCTGCGGAAACAGCACCCGAAGGCAATGCATAAGCATATAAACTGCTGAACATATTTGAGAGAAAGAGCGGCGCGTTAATCGCCGCTCTTTCTTTTTGCCGGCATCCGTTGGAATATCGACAGACAATTGCTGGGAGGCGCGCTTGACGATTATCGACTTTGCCAATTTTGCAGGCGTTTTCATCTTCGCTGCCACCGGCGCACTTGCGGCCTCACGTCGACAGCTCGACATTATCGGCTTTATTTTCCTCGCCAACATCACCGGCATTGGTGGCGGCACCATCCGCGACTTGCTTCTCGGCGCGCCTGTTTTCTGGGTAATCGAGCCATTCTATTTGCTGGCCGGCACATCAGCCGCAATCATTGTTTATTTCACAGCCCATCTCGTTGAATCGCGCTATCGGCTTTTGTTGTGGTTTGATGCCATTGGTATGGCCGCATATACGGTGGTGGGGGCCGCGAAGGGGCTGGCGCTTGGCTTTGGGCCGTCAGTCGCGATTGTGACCGGAATTTTCACCGCAACACTGGGCGGCATTTTGCGCGACATGGTGGCAGGCGAACCATCGGTGCTGATGCGGCGCGAAATCTATGTCAGCGCAGCGCTTGTCGGAGCATGTCTCTATGTGATCCTGGAGCGCTTCGGGATCAATCCGCTCTTTGCCGGGCTTTCATCAGCACTGATCGCCTTTGTCGTGCGCGGCGGTGCGCTTTACTTTGGCTGGAACCTGCCCGTTTATAAAAGCCGTCCCGGTCGCACCGAAGAAGAACTCAAGCGCGACCGGATCGTACCCTAATTAAATAAGCTTGGCCTGTGTTGCCACAGCCTTGAGATCGACCAGCGGACGCGGGCCCATCTGCTGGATAATCATACCAGCGGCGAGTGAACCAAGACGTGCGCAATCCTCAAGCGAGCGATCCTTCGTGTAACCATAAAGGAAGCCAGCCGCATAAAGGTCACCGGCGCCGGTGGTGTCGATCAGTTCTTCAATCTCGATAGCCGGTACTTCAATCGTCTGATCAGGCGTTACGACAACCGCACCTTTTTCAGACCGTGTGATTATCGACAATTCACAATCCTTGCGGATAGCTTCGATTGCCTCATCAAGTGTTTTGGTTTGATAAAGCGACTTGGCTTCATCTTCATTCGCAAACACAATATCGACCGTGCGGCTGCGCATCAGATCGAGAAACTCTTCGCGATAGCGATCAACGCAGAATGGATCAGACAGAGTCATCGCGACCTTGCGGCCATGTTCATGCGCGATTTTGGATGCCAGAACGATTGCTTCCTTGGCGCGTGGCGGATCCCACAGATAGCCTTCAAAATAGGTCACACGTGCATCTGCAACCTTGGAAGTCTCAACATCTTCCGGTCCAAGCTCAACGCAAGCACCGAGATAAGTATTCATCGAACGCTCACCGTCAGGAGTCACGAAAATCGTGCAGCGTGCAGTTGGCGATCCCTTTTCAAGCGGGCGCGTATCGAAAGCGACGCCCTGCGCGCGAATGTCATGTGCAAAAACCCGGCCCAGATGATCCGTTGCAACCTTGCCGAAATAGGCAGCACGCCCACCAAGGCTTGCAATGCCCGCCGCCGTATTGCCTGCGCTGCCGCCCGACATTTCCGTAACCTGACCTTTGATACGGCTATAGAGCAGCTCGGCCCTATCCGCATCAATCAGGTTCATAGCACCTTTTATGATGCCGTTTGTTTCGAGAAATGCGTCTTCGGTACGCGAAATAATATCGACAATGGCATTGCCAATGCAAAGAACGTCGAATGTAGCCATGAGCTGGTCTGGGCTCCCCTTTGATCTGCTGCCAGTCGTTGTCTGACGTTTTCAGACTGGAACCGGCGACAGCAATGTGGGGCGGGTTTAACCGTTTGCAAGTGCTTTGACCACCCTGTCCGCCGCCTATTAGACCTTTGGACTGTGGGTATGGGATATTGCGCAGACCTATCCCGCTTCCTACTTTCATGCGGTAAGATCGAGAAAAGTGGACAAAAATGATCCTTGAAGCCGCAGCAAAAGCCCTCAAACGCCTTCCAACACCTGAGTTTCGCTCGGTTTTGTTGAAAACGCTGGGTTTGACACTATTGCTGCTCGTCGGGCTCTGGGTCGCAATTCGTCAATTATTTTTTACCTTAGCCTGGCCGTGGATGGAGCAGATCCTGCCCGGAATGCCCGAATGGGCTGGCTGGCTTGGAATTGTGGCAGCTATTGTTGCTGGCCTTGGGCTGGCACTCGTGCTCGCGCTAATGATCGCTCCCGTCACAGCGCTTGTCGCCGGTATTTTCCTTGATGACGTGGCCGATGTGGTTGAGCGCGAGGATTATCCGGGTGAGCCAAAAGGCACACCCTTGCCATTAGGGCGTTCAATGATTGTGTCACTGAAATTCTTAGGCGTCGTTATTCTCGGCAATATCGTGGCGCTGTTTTTGCTGTTCATACCGGGGATCAATCTAATCGCCTTTTTTGTAATCAACGCCTATCTGCTTGGCCGGGAATTCTTTGAATTTGCCGCAATGCGCTATCGTTCAGAAGCGGAAGCGAAGGCGCTACGCTCGCAATATGGAGTAACGGTCTTTCTCGCAGGACTGTTGATTGCAGGCTTCCTCGCAATCCCAATCGTTAACCTGCTGACACCGCTTTTTGCCGCCGCGATGATGATTCATCTGCACAAAGCGATCTCTGCAAAGGAGATGTTAAAACTGCGGCGGTAGCGGAATAAGCGCTGCCGGAACATCGCAGGTTTTGCCCGGATATTTGCAAATATCGGCGACAACGCATTTCTCGCATTCAGGCTTGCGCGCCTTGCACGTATAGCGCCCATGCAGAATGAGCCAGTGATGGGCGTGGAACAGATATTCCTTTGGGATCACCCGCATCAGAATAGCTTCCACCGCCTCTGGCGTTTTACCTGGCGCAAGCCCCATGCGGTTACCGATGCGCAAAACATGCGTGTCGACCGCCATGGTAGAATGCCCGAACGCCATGCTTAACACCACATTGGCAGTCTTGCGACCAACACCCGGCAGCTCAACCAATGCATTCAAATCGTCCGGCACCTCGCCACCATGCTCGCGGATTAACGCTTCTGATAAAAGAATGACGTTTTTGGCCTTGTTGCGCCAAAGCCCGATGGTCCGGATATAATTACCAACCGTCTCTTCCCCAAGCGCAAGCATCTTTTGCGGCGTATCAGCAATGGCGAAAAGAGCGCGGGTCGCTTTGTTGACGCCCGCATCGGTTGCCTGTGCCGAGAGAACCACTGCCACCAGCAGCGTAAAAGCATTCACATGCTCGAGTTCGCCCTTCGGTTCGGGGCGTAGAATGGAAAAGCGGCGGAAAATCTCATGAATCTCATCCACTGTGTAAAGCGTACCAGCCACCCGGCGCGGACGGCGAGCGGGTGTTGCAACATTCACAGGGGATTTGATTTTGGCGTTTTCCATTTTGTCTCTATACTGGCACTTGGCTTTGGAAAAAACTTAGCAGCTTGACGCAGCCCCCACAGGACGTCGAATCCATGCAGCATCCAGACGGCGCAAATCCGGATAATTTTGACGAACCAATTTTCAGCGCATTACTGACGCCCTATCGATCACTGGGACGAACGGGATTTCGCGTGCTGATGGGCGCGCTCATCGCCTGCTGGCTTTTTGTGTGCTTACTGTTCTGGTCAATTGGCGCATGGCCGATCATCGGATTTTTCGGTCTTGATGTCCTGCTGATCTATCTGGCTTTTCGCTGGAATTACCGCGCGGCCAATGCACGAGAAGAAATATCCGTCTCCCGTTCAGCACTGCATATTCGCAAATATGAGCCGTCCGGCAAAGTGAGTAGCCACGAGTTTCATCCGTTTTGGTCGCGGTTTAAAGTAGCCCGTAAACCTGAGTTCGGCATCACATCCATGCATGTCGAAAGCCGCGAAAACCGCGTGCTTGTCGGTGGTTTTCTTAATCCCGATGATCGCGAAAGTTTCGCAACCGCTTTTCGCGATGCGCTTTCAAAAGCGAAAAGATAGATTTTTCCACATAAGTTGACGGCTTTTGCCTCTAACGCATCTGATTTACGGTGTGACATCAGGAATCGGTTTTCGGCTCTTGAAGTCGGGCTTTTCACAAGCCATATCAGTTGGGTGAAAGATACGCCGCAAGGGTGCTTTCCATAACCGGTCGCTTCGATAAGGACTGATGCAATGACACGAATGACACCGTTTTCGAGCCCGCTATTGCTCGGATTCGACACAATGGAAAAGACGCTGGAACGGATTGCCAAATCCGGCGAAGGTTACCCGCCCTATAATATCGAGCGACTGCGCGGCGAGACCGGTTCTGAACGGCTGCGTATCACGCTGGCTGTTGCGGGTTTTGCCAGCGACGACCTCGAAGTCATGACGGAAGACAACCAGCTTGTTATCCGCGGACGCCAGACCGACGACACAGAACGCGAATTTCTGCACCGCGGCATCGCTGCCCGACAGTTTCAGCGCGTGTTTGTTTTGGCGGATGGAATGCGGGTTGTCGCCTGCGATCTGAAAAACGGCCTACTAGCGATTGATCTTGATCGTCCTGAACCAGAACGGCTGATCAAACGTATTAATATAGCAGTTAAAGATTGAACCGGGTTCACCTTAGGTTCAGATCAAAACCGCTATAAAGAATTATTAAGCTCTTAAGCGCCATGATCGCAAATGATATGCCGCTAGAACGGAGGCTACGATGATGAACAGACACATTCTTACTGATCATGAATTCGCGCATCTGGGTGAAGGCGAACTGGCCTATGTGCGCAAGATCAGGTCCGATGACCTTTCCCGCACCTTTCCTGCGCTGCCACCGATTGCTCCAGGTTTAGAAATCTGGGCGCTGTTTGGCGCGAGCGGCGAGCCGATTGTGCTCTCCGATGTCCGAGCCACAGCGCTTCAGGGCGCACATGAACATGAACTGCGCACAGTGACGCTGCAGTAAGCTTAACCAGTAATGTCGATCCATAACATGGCTCGACATTACGGCTTCGCAGAGAATTGCATCTTTTCCTTTTATACAGAGATAAAACGCCTGAATACATCATTCAAGTAAGCCTGATCTTGAATGCGGAAGTTTGTAGTTCCGACTTTTTCAAAACCCTGTTTAACATAAAATGCTATCGCGGGACTATTCTCAGAATTGGTCGTCAGCCAGACTGAAGGGCTTCCAGCAGCTCGCGCGTATTTCAACCCTTCCTGCAATAATAGCCTTCCAAGCCCTTTACCGTGATGACGAGGCTGAACATACAGGGTAGAAATCTCCATAGACGAACAGCCGATAACTGGAGCAGGTTTCCCGTCACTCATACGAATGAACGCATCTATGCCATCTTCATTCTCTGAAACGACGATATGTTCGTTGGGATCATCAATTAGTTTGTCGAAGTTGTGGGCAGTAAATTCAGTTAGTGCATAATCAGCAAAAAAAGCATTTACCCCACGCTTGATGTAAGTCCCCAACCAAACTTCAATTGAGATAGCGGCCAATACTGGCGCGTCGGACGCATGGGCAATACGAAACTTCATGTGCAGGTTCCAGCATACAGGTTGAAATGCTTCTTACAATTATGAGGGCATTGGAATTCAGAAACTCTCTGGAGAGGCAGACTAAAAAAATACTGGAGCTTATCAAGCTTATACGTGTTCACGGTGCGTTATATCGCGTTGCGAAACCTAGTTAAACGTTCCGTCCACTGTTTAAAATCGAAAGAATGAGGGACTAACTTCCAGCCCGCAAATGCCAGAACAAACAAAGCCGCCGTTCTCCCCGAAACGGCGGCTTTTTTAATTCTTATTCGCCAAACTCAGGCAGCGTTGGTGGCTGGCTGTGCTTTGAGGAATGAATAAAGCGCCTGCGCATCATGTGTGCCGCGCAACTTTGCAACTGTATCAGCATCGCGCAGCATACGCGCAATCCGTGATAGGGCTTTCAGGTGGTCAGCGCCCGCGTTTTCCGGTGCCAGAAGCAGGAAAACAAGATCAACAGGCTGATCGTCCAGTGCTTCAAAATCCACTGGCGTTTCAAGGCGCGCAAAAATTCCGGCAATCTTATTAATACTCGCCAGCTTACCGTGCGGAATGGCGATGCCATTACCAACGCCAGTCGAACCAAGACGTTCGCGCTGGAGAATTGTTTCAAAAACTTCACGCTCAGGGAGACCGGTCAGTTCCGCAGCCTTTTCAGACAGAATCTGCAAAAGCTGCTTTTTGGAGCTGGCTTTCAACGCAGGGATAATCGCCCCTGGCTGAATCAGATCACTAAGATCCATTCTCTCCGTTCCTTCTTCAATCAAGCCATTTAAGGCCCTGTTTAGGGAAGCGCACGACAGCATCCACTGCGTGCGCTCCAGGTTTGCCGTCAGGCGCGTGGCGCGGACTGGCGGGTTACCGTTGACGGATCAACCCAGCCAATGTTTCCGTCCGCACGACGGTAGACGATATTAACTTCATCATTTCCTGCATTGCGGAACACCAGAACCGGATTTTCAATCAGGTCAAGTTCCACAACTGCCGACGCGACCGAGAGGGTGCGAAGAGCAACAGACGATTCCGCAACAATAGTTGGCGCGTAATCCACCGGAAGATCCTCCTCTTCCTCCGGCAGCGGTGCCATAACACGATATGTCACATCATCATAGATCGCATTTGGTGCAGTGGCAGGACGAGATTTCAGCCGGCGCTTGTAACGACGCAACCGGGTTTCAATCTTATCAGCCGCCGCATCGAACGCCAATTGCGGGTCCTGCGCATCTCCGGTGCTCTGAAGAGTGGCACCACTATCGAGATGCAAGGTACAATCTGCGCTATAGCGCGATCCGGACTTGGTGACCGTTACCTGCCCGGAAAAGCCATGATCAAAATATTTGCCGACTGCATCATTAACCCGATCAACGATCCGAGTCGTAAAAGCTTCGCCGACGTCCATATGCTTTCCAGATACACGCAGAGTCATTTGGTACACCTCATTTGCGTTACACAACAGGACGTAGTCTAACCACATGGTGAGCGAAGCGCAAAGCGAACCAGCATCAATTTTGCTTTTCGTCCTGTGCTTATTTTAGCCTCGTTTCACATATTCCAGAGAAGCAGAGCTTGCTTTCTGGAATGCGCTCATTTTCACGGCTATTCGAGTAATTTCCCCATTCATCGTCAGGGATGGCTCACTGCACATCGTTCTCTTATGTAACGCA
Organism: Ochrobactrum sp. MYb379; assembly: GCF_037479515.1. NCBI lineage: Bacteria > Pseudomonadati > Pseudomonadota > Alphaproteobacteria > Hyphomicrobiales > Brucellaceae > Ochrobactrum > Ochrobactrum sp. MYb379. Next base: position 473,742 of record NZ_JBBGYW010000002.1, on the reverse strand, counting down.
GAAAACGCAGAAGCGTTTCCTGAAATATTACCTAGCCTTCCATTCAAACAATCGGTCAGTGTGAAACCGACTTTTGCAGGTTCATATCGTTATGCGAGCCGGGCTTCTATTGACTGAAACGTCAATTGTCAATCGCAGCGAATACCAGTCATTTTCGAATGCAATGCGTGCTGCTTGTTAGAAATTGAGCAAATTCTTATAAAATCAGAGTTCAGTCGTCTCAAAGTTTCAGAGCAATTCCATGATGTTACAAACGTATTTCGTTGCTGCTTCCTGACGCCAGATGCCACCTGTCATCGTGCAGATAATCTGGCTTTTTTCTCGCGTCTGCGTTGAACCGATGAAGCAATATTCATCGATTCCCTGTATTTTGCGACTGTACGGCGTGCGATATCCACTCCGTCTTTTTTCAATGCATCAACGATTGCATCATCGGAAAGCACGTCATCGGGCTTTTCCGCGTCAATCATCTGGCGGATACGATGACGCACACTTTCCGATGAATGAGCATCTCCACCTTCTGACGAGGCGATAGAAGCGTTAAAGAAATAGCGCAATTCAAAAACACCGCGCGAGGTTGCCATGAATTTATTGGCCGTCACGCGACTAATGGTTGATTCATGCATACCGACCGCATCAGCTACAGTACGCAGGTTCAGAGGTTTGAGATGTGTGACACCGTCGCGAAGAAAGCCGTCCTGCTGACGCACGATTTCCTGTGTGACTTTAAGAATCGTTCGCGCCCGCTGATCAAGACTGCGCACCAGCCAGCTTGCCGACTGCATACAATCAGACAGAAATGCTTTCTCTTCCGCTTTCACAGAAGGACTGACTTCCGCGTAATATTCATTATTCACGATCAGGCGCGGCATCGCATCAGGGTTAAGCTCAATCGCCCAGCCGCCATCGCGGGTGGGCGACACCAACACATCGGGCGTGATTACATCAGCAACCGAAACCTCAAACTGCGTGCCGGGCTTCGGATCAAGCGCTCTGATTTCACCCAGCATATCGAGAAGATCGGATTGATCGACACCACAAAGCTTTTTGAGCGCGACAAAATCCCGACGCGCAAGCAAATCAAGATTATCAATAAGCGCGGCCATTGCCGGATCATACCGATCTTTTAATCGAAGCTGAATGGCCAGACATTCGCGCAAATCACGGGCAAAAATGCCTGCCGGATCAAAACCTTGCACGGCATGCAACACACGCTCAACATGCGCTGTTTCAACGCCAAGATTTTGCGCAAGCAATGACGTATCAGCGCGCAAATAGCCACTTTCGTCGAGCGCATCAGCAAGTGCAGTGGCGATAAAACGATCAGCGGGATTGCTGAATGAGAGGGCAATTTGCTCGGCAACATGCTCACTCAAAGACGGACGGTTCGCTGTGAGTTGATCAATATCATAGCTGCCACCGCTGCCCGCACTCTCGACGCCGGTGGTTTTCCACTGGGGATCAAGCATGGCCCCAGCATCATCTGAGCGACCAGGATCATCGGGAAAAATATTTTCTAACGAGCTATCAAAGGTGGACGAAAGATTTTGCGCGTCGGCGACATTATCCGTCTTGAACCAGTCTTCATCGGATGAAGCATCCGACGTGTCACCGCTATCGCTCGCAGTTTCAGGCTCTGCAAAATCGTCGTTTGCAGCTTCTATTCTATCCAGAAGCGGGTTTTTCTCGATCTCTATGTCGATAAATTGCTCCAGCTCGATATGCGTCATCTGCAACAGCTTGATGGACTGCATCAACTGCGGAGTCATCACCAGCGATTGCGATTGACGAAAATCTAGCCTCGGCGACAGAGCCATATGACGCGCAACTCCCCCATTTCCTTTACAGCAAGTTAGCTGGCAAACCGCTTGTTCCCGAATTGTTTTCAATTAAAGCGTGCAGTTCATCAAAACTGGTATGAACCTTGCTTGTCAATTCTGAATGTGCGTATTTTCCAGAAAAAGGAAAAATAGTCGCAGCAATGAGGCGACTGTCGAAGCAGTCGTCGCGTTATACACGGGAAGAAGGGAAGCGGTTTCCACGTGTTTGTGGAAACCTGAAATAATTAGAGCGTGAACTGGTCGCCGAGATAAAGCCTTCGCACGTCAGGATTGGCGACGATTTCCGCGGGGCGGCCATGGGTCAGCACCTGACCCGCATGGATAATATAGGCACGGTCAATCAGACCAAGCGTTTCGCGCACATTGTGGTCGGTAATCAGAACGCCAATGCCACGGCTGGTCAGATGGCGCACGAGCTGCTGGATATCGGAAACCGCAATCGGATCAACACCCGCAAACGGCTCATCCAACAACATGAAATTTGGACGCGATGCGAGAGCGCGGGCAATTTCGAGACGGCGTCGTTCACCACCCGATAATGAAATTGCGGCAGCCTTACGCAAATGCGAAATGTGAAACTCTTCAAGAAGAGCATCGAGTTCCATAGCACGCTTCTTGCGGTCCTTTTCGACCACTTCCAGCACAGCCTTAATATTGTTCTCGACCGAAAGGCCACGGAAAATCGACGCTTCCTGCGGCAGATAACCGATGCCAAGACGCGAACGGCGATACATCGGCATCGAAGTTACGTCGTAACCATCAATTTCAATTGAACCTGCGTCAGCGGGAACGAGACCCGTCACCATATAGAAGCACGTCGTCTTACCGGCACCGTTTGGGCCAAGAATACCAACAGCTTCACCAGCGCGAACACCAAAAGACACGCCGTTGACAACCTGACGTCCGCGATAACTTTTGCAAAGTCCACGCGCCACCAACGTTCCCTTGAGGCGTGTTTCTTTGCCCGGCTGCGCAGGCATCATGCCATCAACAGCAGATGAAGGTGCAGCACTTTCAGAAACGGCCATAGACTCGTCGGCTTTCTTATTCCAGAACAATCCCACGCGTGCTCCGGTTAATTCGATTTGGGCGCAGCGCCGCCCTGCTGTTGATCCTTGGGCGACATGATGATCGAAACACGACCCTTGCTCTGGCCCTTGCAGCTTTCAAGGAAAGCTTTGCCGGTGCCCATATTGGCCGTTAGTTTGCAGCCAGTGGCCACATTGTCACCATCGGTGAGGACAACTTTCTGACCCTGCAACACCATGACCTGACTTTTGCCGTCATAAGTGCCGGTATCGCCAGTGGCGACCTGCGTGCCGGATTTCAGATAAACTTTTTCGCTGATTTCCAGACGATCAATGCCAGAACCACTCAAGCCAGCAGTACCGCCAGCGGGTTTGCCATCCGCGCCCTGCGCATCTTTATTATAAAAGACAATCATCTTGCCGGACTTCAGAAGTGCATCGCCCTGCATCACAGAAACATTGCCTGTGAAAATGGCCTTGCCTTCTTTGTCGAGCATTTCGAGCTTGTCGGCATCGATCTTGATCGGGTTTTTGCCATCAGAAAGCTTGAGGCTGCCGAATGGAACCTGCTGGCTATCCTGAGCCATAGCCGAAATCGGTACAACAATGAGACCGAGCGCCAAAGCCGCAAATCCCATCCGCAGCGTGCGGGTCTTCAAGATCTTGTTCATTGTGCCCGTCTCACGTTCCATCGCTTATACTTCCCCTAAAGACCCCTGCGGGATCAGGTCCAGCGCAATTCATAACTGTCTGACGCTTAAACGGTTATGAAAAGTCGATCAACCTTCCACAACCACATCTTAGGCCAGAATATCAGTCTTAATCTTAAACATAACGCAGCCAGATAGAAATATCTGACTGCGCATAAACCCAATCACAACCACCTAAAAAGCGCGGCAAATACATGCGCTGCTTTTCGGCAATTATCCTGCCCGATCATTTTCAGGCGTTTTGTCACCCGAAACTTCACCACCGTCAATGACGACACGCACTTTGTTTTCAAAGATCAGCACCTTGCCGCTCTCTTTAATCTGCATGCTGTCAGCACTGATCTGCGTGCTGCCATTGCGAATATCAACCGGCTTATCTGTCGTCACCTGTCCGCTCTTCAGATTGACATCTGCGTTGCGCATGACGGCATGAAGTCCTTCATCAGTGGTAACAGTAAAATCCTTATCAAGTTGCAAACGGCCATTCGCATTATCGTAAACGCCGGACGCAGCTTCGATTTTAGCATTACCCTTTTCGCCAACAGGCAGCTCTGCCGAAATACCTTCAAGTGCAATCGAGCCACTATTCTTGGCATCCTGCACAGCTTTTGCTGCCACCATCGAATAAGGACGATTATCCTTGGTATAACCATTGAGCTGCGGATTGCTCATCACAAGCTTACCCGGCTCTCCGCCATTATTGACTTCAACTTTAACAGGCGAAGCAGGCGTAGCAAGAAATGTGTACCACGAAAAAACAGCTGCCAGTGCAATTGCAGCGACAGGCAAAGCGGTCTTCAGTACCCGCACGCGGACCGAATGGCGCTGTGCTGATCGAAAAATCGAGGCTGCCTTTTCAGACGCTCCAAAATGCATGCCAACGCCTTCAGAAACTGCAGTGGCAGCTCCTCGCGAAACATGAATATGTGGTGTGTCAGCGCTCATCGTGTCTTTCAATCGTTCCAGATTTTCGTCAGCTTTTAATGTTGCTTTATTGCTCAACAGTTTACGAAAGCATTAGGATCAACATTTTTCGTCGAATGCTATCTTCGTTCAATGCGGCTTATTTGGGGTTCAATAGCCTGCTACTCAAGTCTGATACAGACCACAAAACAACGCACCTGCCATGCAAACCGGGCATAGGCTCTATAAATTCGCAGAAAATACCGCGTATTCCGGCTTTTCACTGCTGATAAAAGCCCGATCAATTCCTTGTTAACATAAAACTAAATTTCATTATAGTCTCCAGCCTGAGCAGAAGGGAAGCGCACCACCTTCCCCAATTGCGAACCATATATTAAAAGGCATCAATTATTATTTATCTTGTTTGTTGAATGGATGGGACCGACCGAATGGCTCAAGATGCCGAAGCCCTGATCGAAAGACGCAAGCTGCGCCGTAAATTGACTGTCTGGCGTGTGGCGTTTCTCCTTCTGCTGGCTCTATTGATCGCCGGCATCGCCTCTTATTCCCTGCGCGGAACGAATTTTGCGACACCGCATGTTGCGAAAGTGCGCATCGAAGGCACTATTTTTGAGAATGAAGAACTTCTCAAGCGTCTTAACAAGATTGCCGATGACGATGCCGTCAAAGCTGTGATCCTCATTCTTGATTCTCCCGGCGGCACCACCGTTGGCGGCGAAACGATTTATGAAGCTGTGCGGAGAATCGCCAAAAAGAAGCCGGTCGTGACACAAGTTGGCACACTTGCGGCTTCCGCGGGCTATATGATTGCCGCTGGCTCAGACCACATTATTGCGCATCAGACCTCTATCGTTGGTTCAATCGGCGTGCTGTTCCAGTATCCGGATCTGTCGAAGCTGCTCGACACAATTGGCGTAAAGGTCGAAACCATCAAATCTTCGCCACTCAAAGCCGAGCCTAATTATTTCAGCCCAGCAAGCGAAGAAGCCAAAGCCATGATCCGCAGCATGATCATGGATTCCTATGACTGGTTTGTCGGCATTGTACAGGAACGTCGCTCTTTCACGCATGAAGAAGCGCTGGCGCTTGCCAACGGTGCAGTTTTCACGGGCCGTCAGGCGCTTGAGAAAAAGCTGATTGACGGGTTGGGTGGAGAGCAAGAAGCGATTGATTGGCTGACGAGCAAAGGTATTTCCAAAGATCTGCCGAAACTTGAATGGAAGCCGGTCAGCGCAGATACCGGATTTTCGCTCCGCGATCTCATTATTCATGCTGGTGCCAAACTTCTGGGCTTGCCTCAGGAAGCCAATGGATTACTTAATGAAATCGCTAAAGATCGTATCTTCCTTGACGGACTTCTCTCCGTTTGGCACGTTGACGGTCAGTCGGGCAACAACCCGGCAAATAATTGAGTCCTTTCATCGGACAACATAAACACAGGGGTTAAAAGCCGTGATCAAATCGGAACTCGTTCAGATTATCGCCAGCCGTAATCCGCATCTTTTCCAGCGCGATGTTGAAAACATCGTTGGAGCGGTTTTTGATGAGATCACAACCGCCCTTGCTGAAGGCAATCGCGTTGAGCTTCGCGGCTTTGGCGCGTTTTCGGTGAAAAACCGTCCTGCACGCAGTGGCCGTAATCCACGCACCGGCGACACGGTGGACGTCGAAGAAAAGTGGGTTCCTTTCTTCAAGACGGGTAAAGAATTGCGCGACCGTCTCAACGGCGCCATCTGATCTGTCATGGTGGCAAAGCGCGTCGTAACAATTGTCATTCTTGTGCCGCTGGCGATCATTCTAATCGCTTTGTCGGTGGCCAATCGTCAAACGATTGGCCTGACAATTGATCCGTTCAATCCCGGCAATCCAGCGCTGACCTATCAGGCTCCTTTGTTTATCTGGCTGTTTGGTGCGCTCATCCTTGGCGCTTTCATTGGCGCTGCGGTGACTTGGCTCACCCAAGGAAAGCACCGCCGCCGTGGTCGCCACTATAAAAAAGAGGCCTCACAGCTTCTCGAACGTGCCGAATCTGCTGAAAAACGCCACACGTCTCACACTCTCACCAAGGTCTGATCGCGTCTTTTCGTTTTTTCACTTTCGTTCCGGCGACATTTGCCCTACCTAAACCCAAAATAATAAACGGAGTTTCGGGTGAAGGCGCCAAAAGGAAAAGGCAAAAAGCCAACAGGTGGTAAAGAGCAGCGCGGTTCAGGCCGCGTAAAGCATGAAGAACCACGTTCGGCTTCAAGACAAGGGAACAAGGCCGACGACAAGGGCACGTTCTTTAAAAAGCCGCGCCCGCAATTCGCTAAGGCACCTGTTAAGCCAGCCGAAGAAAAGCACGTTGCAGCTAGCCCTCTACGCGAAATCAAAGCGTATCAAGGCGAGCGTCCCGGCGAACGCGCACCGGTCATCCTCGAAACAGAGCCATCAAACGATTATGCGCTGCTTGATAGCGGCGATGGTCTCAAGCTCGAACAATATGGCCCCTATCGCATCATCCGCCCGGAAGGTCAGGCCATCTGGCTTCCAAGCCTCGGCAAAGGCGAATGGGATAAGGCCGACGCAGTCTTTACCGGCAATACCGATGAAGAAGGTATGGGCCGCTGGGCATTTCCAAAGCTGCCGATTGGTGAGCAGCTCGGCGAAACATGGCCGATGCAGCATGACGGCATTTCGTTTCATGGCCGTTTCACATCGTTCCGCCATGTCGGCGTGTTCCCGGAACAGGCCGCACACTGGTCCTATATGGGCAAGCTTATTCGTGATGCAGCCAAATCGGGCCGCACTGTAAAAGTGCTCAATCTGTTTGGTTACACAGGTGTAGCTTCGCTTGTTGCAGCACGCGCAGGCGCTGAAGTCACCCATGTCGATGCTTCGAAGAAAGCAATCGTCTGGGCGCGCGAAAATCAGGAAATGGCCGGACTTTCCGACAAACCAATCCGCTGGATTTGCGAAGACGCGATGAAATTCGTGCAGCGCGAAGAGCGTCGCGGCAGCACCTATGACATTATCCTGCTTGATCCGCCTGCCTATGGCCGTGGCCCGAACGGCGAAGTCTGGCAGTTGTTCGAACATCTGCCTGCAATGGTCGATACCTGCCGTGCGATCCTTTCGCCCAAAGCTTTGGCCGTCATTCTGACCGCCTATTCAATCCGCGCTTCCTTCTTCGCCATCCATGAACTGGTCCGCGACCGCTTTACCGGACTTGGCGGAACGGTCGAATCGGGCGAACTTATTCTTCGCGAACGTGCCTCAAAGCGTGCGCTTTCCACCTCCATGTTCAGCCGCTGGGTAGCAAAATGAGCCGAGACGACGATTTTTCTAAAAGCGGCAACACACATTCTGGCCAGCATTCGGGCCAGCGGGTCGGTCAGGTGAAAGAAGTCACCAGCCTGACAAATCCGATTGTTAAAGACCTTCGCTCGCTCGCACTGAAAAAATTCCGCGACCAGCAGGGCGTGTTTCTGGCCGAAGGTCTGAAGCTCGTTATTGATGCCTTCGAACAGGATTGGCGCATTAAGACGCTTGTTTTTGCCAAGTCCGGCAAGGGTAACAAGATGGTCGAGCAGGTTGCAGCGCGCACGTTTGCCAAGGGCGGACTGGTGCTGGAAGTGACCGAGAAGATCATGGCAGCCATCACCCGTCGCGATAATCCGCAGATGGTGGTTGGCGTTTTCGAGCAGCAGTATCAGCAGCTTTCAAGCCTCAAGCCAAAGGGCAATGATGTTTACATCGCGCTTGACCGTGTGCGCGATCCCGGTAATCTTGGCACCGTCATCCGCACAGCCGATGCGGTTGGTGCCAAGGGCATTATCCTGATCGGCGACACCACCGATCCTTATTCGCTTGAAACCGTGCGCGCCACCATGGGCTCGGTCTTCTCGTTGCCGCTCTATAAGACAACGGAATCCGATTTTCTCAACTGGCGCAAAGGCTTTTCGGGGCTTCTCGTCGGTACGCATTTGAAAGGTGCCGTCGATTACCGCACTATTCCTTATGCCAAAAAGCCGGTCATTCTGATGATGGGCAATGAGCAACAGGGACTGCCGGATAATCTGGCAGAAAGCTGCGATAAGCTCGCACGTATTCCGCAAGCTGGTCGCGCCGATTCGCTTAATCTGGCGATTGCCACCGGCGTGATGCTCTATGAAATTCGCCGCGACGCGCTCACCCTTGATGAAAGGACCAGCGGATGAAGCGTCATGCCGTCCTGTCATCGTTTTTCGTTGTCTTCTTTGCGGTTCTGATCGATCAGGGCATCAAATATCTCGTTGAAACCCGGATGGGCTATCACGAGCAGATTGATATTCTGCCGTTTCTTGCGCTGTTTCGCACGCATAATGAAGGCATCGCATTCTCGATGCTGGCATGGCTGCACGACTGGGGACTGGTTGCGATTACCGCAGCCGTCATTGTTTTCGTGCTTTATCTCTGGTGGACCAATCCGTCCAATCGCGTCTTTGCGCGTTATGGCTTTGCGCTCGTTGTCGGCGGTGCGATTGGCAATCTGATCGACCGCGTCATGCACGGTTATGTGGTCGACTATATTCTGTTCCATCTGCCGACGTGGTCGTTCGCTGTTTTCAATCTGGCGGACACGTTTATCACCATCGGAGCAGCGCTGATTATTCTGGAAGAATTCCTCGGCTGGCGACGCGAACGCGCCACTCGCTAACCATTATTGCTAGTTGTTTTTTGCAGCCCGAGCGAAAGTCTTGATTGCACAGGGGCTTTCGCTTAGTTTGAATTCAAATTTAACAGTTTTTTGAAGGGGATAAGCTCGACCCACTCCAATTGACACATTGGTGACACGCTTCTGTCATCCTCGCGTAGCACTGAACGACTATTGCTTTGGCAAATACGGAACAAATCATCCGTTGCCGGGGCAAGCCATTCGGGACTGCGCGGAAACGGAATTAGGAGCGAATCATCATGTCAACACTGCTTGGAATGAGCCAGCAAATCATCGATGATACGGTCATGTCGGGTATAGAAGCACAACAGGCACTTTTTGAGACAAACGGCGCTCCCATCGTTTTGGGACGCATTGGTTCACTCGAAGTGCGACTTGCAAATTCTCGCGAGGCGATTGAAGCCGCGCAGGAGCTGCGGTTTCGTGTGTTCTTTGAAGAGTTAGGCGCCCGCAAGGAAAGTATTGAAGAAGTTGAATTGCGAGACGCCGACCGTTTCGACGCAATCTGCGATCACCTTCTGGTTTACGACACCGCCCTGCCCGTGCCTGAGCACAAGCAGATTGTCGGCACCTATCGCCTGATGCGCAGCGAACAGGCAGAAAAGGCACTCGGCTTTTATTCGGCTGATGAATATGACGTGCAGCGTCTGGCGCTTTCGCGTCCTGATCTGAGACTTCTCGAGCTTGGTCGCTCTTGCGTCAAAGCTGAATATCGCTCCAAGCGTACGGTCGAACTGCTCTGGCAGGGTGCGTGGGCTTATTGCCGCCGCCATTCGATTGATGTGATGTTTGGCTGTGCATCCTTCCATGGTGCCGTGCCTGCTGCACATGCGCTGGGACTATCGTTCTTGCATCAAAATTGCCGTGCAACGCCTGACTGGGATGTGCGCGCGCTACCACATCGCTATCAGCCAATGGATTTGATGCCGAAGGAAGCCATCAACACCAAGGTTGCGCTGTTTTCGATGCCACCACTGGTGAAGGGCTATCTGCGCCTTGGTGCCATGATCGGTGACGGCGCAGTGATCGATGAAGCTTTCGGCACGACCGATGTATTCATCATCCTGCCAATCGAGCGTATTTCCAGCCGGTACATCACGTATTACGGCGCGGACGCAAACCGCTTTGTTTAGTCTGTAGATATTCTGGTTCTGGTGGCCTGCAAATGGCTTTTTTCTGCGCTTCCGGTGCTCATGTACCTTAAGTACACTGCGCTCCGGTTCTCGAAAAACACCATTTTCGGCATACCATAACCAGAATCTCAAACAGACTGGGCAGTGCCCTTATCCCCTGCCCGCCAATTCCTTCAGCTTATAAATCAGCTCAAGTGCTTCACGCGGTGTCAGCTCATCCGGGCTGATATCCGCAACAGCCTTGGACAACTCGCTGTCCTTTGCGTTCACCTGCGGCTTTGGCTTTTCCTGTTTCAGCACGACTGAGAACAGCGGCAGATCATCGATCAGCTTGTCAGCCTTCCCCGATGTTTCGCCAGCTTCGAGCTGATGGAGCACATCACGCGCACGATTGACGACAGCTTCCGGAAGACCGGCAAGGCGCGCAACCTGTACGCCATAGGAACGATCAGCCGCGCCCTTTGCCACCTCATGCAGGAACACGACATCATTGTCCCATTCCTTGACCCGCATGGTGACATTCGACAACCGGTCGAGCTTTTCAGAAAGTGCCGTCATTTCATGAAAATGCGTGGCAAACAATGCGCGGCAGCGGTTCTTTTCGTGCAAATATTCAACCGCAGCCCATGCAATCGAAAGCCCGTCAAAGGTTGCCGTACCGCGACCAATCTCATCGAGAATGACCAGCGAGCGTTCGCCCGCCTGATTGAGAATAGCGGCTGTTTCAACCATTTCCACCATGAAGGTCGAACGGCCGCGCGCCAGATCATCAGACGCGCCAACGCGGCTGAACAAGCGGTCCACCACACCGATCTGCGCCGAACCCGCAGGCACAAACGAACCCATCTGTGCCATGATCGCAATCAGCGCATTTTGACGAAGGAAGGTCGATTTACCGCCCATATTCGGGCCTGTGAGCAGCCAGATAGCGCCATTCCCGCCGTCTTTCTGTGGTGAAAGATCACAATCATTGGCCACAAACGGATTGGCCGCCTGACGGCGCAGCGCCTGCTCCACCACCGGATGACGGCCAGCGACGATGTTGAATGACAGACTGTCATCGACCAGCGGACGACAATAGCCCTGCTCATCGGCAAGTATTGCAAGTGCTGCTGAAACATCGAAAACGGAAAGTGCAGCAGCAGCAGCACGAATACTATCGGCATGGCTGACCGCTTCGGCTGTTAGTTCTTCAAAGATTGCAAGTTCAATAGAAAGCGCACGATCAGCCGCATTGGCGATTTTGCTTTCCAGCTCGGCCAGTTCCGTTGTGGTAAAACGCATGGCATTGGCCATTGTCTGGCGATGGATGAAGCGGCCCTTTGCTTCAACCGTATCGGTCATAGTGCCGGAATTATTGGCTGTAACTTCAATGAAATAACCAAGCACATTGTTGTGCTTGATTTTCAGCGTCTTAATACCGGTTTCCTCGATATAGTCGGCCTGAAGTCCGGCAATCACGCGGCGCGACTGATCACGCAGCGCACGCATTTCATCGAGTTCTGTGTTGTAGCCTTCACGCACGAACCCGCCATCGCGCTTTAGCAGCGGCATTTCGTCAGCAAGCGCACGATCAATGTGCGCCGCAAAGCTGACCGGCAATGCCTCAATGGCCTCACGCGCCGCTGCCAGTTCATCGGGCAGAATTGTACCTTCAAGTATAGAAGCAATGCCGTTGGAGGCTTCAAAACCACGCTGCAAAGCACCCAAATCACGCGGACCACCACGACCAACCGCCAGACGCGACAGTGCGCGCGGCATATCCGGCACACCTTTCAGCTCCAGCCGCAGCCCTTCGCAAAGCGATTGCTCGCTTAAAAACCATGAAACGGCATCAAGACGCAGCGCAATCGCCTTCGGATCTGTCAAAGGTGCTGTCAGACGCTCGGCAATCAGCCGCGCACCACCGCCCGTTACCGTGCGGTCAATGGCCTTGAGCAGACTGCCCTCGCGATTGCCGGACATGGTGCGGGCAAGTTCAAGGCTTGCACGGGTGGCAGGATCGATGAAAATCGTGCCGCCTTCCTGCTCGCGTTCAGGCCGCATCAGCGGCGGACGCTCGGCAATCTGCGTCTTTTCAATATAGGCAATGGCACCGGAAATGGCGGAAAGCTCAGAGCGGCTGAATTGTCCGAACCCATCCAGTGTCGCCACATTGAAATAGCGCTGAATGCGATTTTCAGCGGCCGCACTGTCAAACAGAGTTGCAGGCTGCGGGATAACCGCCTTGCCGATAAGATCAAAAGTCGGACGCAGCTCGGCATCATGAAATGCCGTGTCCGCCACGATCAGCTCTCGCGGATCGACACGCGCCACATCGGCAAAAAGCCGGTCTTCGCTCGTCTCCGACACACGGAATGTGCCGGTGGAAATATCGATCCAGGCAAGAGCCAGCGCGCCGTCGCCTTTGGTGCGGCCAAGCGCCATCAGATAATTAGCTTCTGACGGATCAAGCAGCTTTTCCTCAGTGATTGTGCCGGGCGTTACCAGCCGGATAACATCGCGGCGAACCACTGATTTCGAGCCACGTTTCTTGGCCTCTGCCGGGTCTTCAATCTGCTCGCAAACCGCAACGCGATAGCCTTTGGCAATCAGTCTTTGCAGATAATCATCGGAAGCATGAACCGGCACGCCGCACATCGGAATGTCTTCGCCAAGATGCTTGCCACGCTTGGTCAGCGTGATGCCCAGTGCCTTGGAAGCCTCGACCGCATCGTCGAAAAACAGCTCGTAAAAGTCGCCCATGCGGTAGAAAAGCAGCGAATCAACATTCGCAGCTTTGATCTCAATATACTGTTCCATCATGGGCGTGAGGCGAACAACGGTTTCCTGCGTGTTATTTTCATCCGCATCAACCTGTTTCTCTTCGACCTTCGCTTCCATGCCAAACCTTCATTTATTGCGATTTAAATCCATTTAAAGACATAATACGTTCAATATCATGCTTTTTAGGATCCATATCTATTCCAAAATGCGCTGTTTACACTCCTACGGACTGACGCTATCGAATTCGTCCCGCAGAAGAAACCGGAGGGAACATGCCAGTCTCGACGCCGAAGGGCAACACGCCAGAACGCACACCCACAGCCAGTGAGAAGGAAGCGCTCGACTTTCACGCGCATGGCCGTCCGGGAAAGCTGGAAATCAATCCCACCAAGCCGATGATGACGCAGCGCGACCTGTCGCTGGCCTATTCGCCGGGCGTCGCAGTGCCAGTCAAGGCAATCGCCGAAAACCCTGCCACCGCCTATGATTATACGGCCAAGGGCAATCTGGTTGCGGTCATTTCCAACGGTACAGCCATTCTTGGCCTTGGCAATCTCGGCGCACTGGCTTCCAAACCTGTGATGGAAGGCAAGGCCGTCCTCTTCAAGCGCTTTGCGGATGTGGATTCCATCGATTTGGAAGTCGATACGACCAACATTGATGAATTTATCAATGCCGTGCGCTATCTCGGCCCATCCTTTGGCGGCATCAATCTCGAAGACATCAAAGCACCGGATTGCTTCATCATCGAACAGCGTCTGCGCGAAGTGATGGATATTCCGGTTTTCCACGATGACCAGCATGGCACAGCAATCATTGCTGCAGCAGGCATGATCAATGCGCTGCTTTTGACGGGTCGTGACATCAAAAATACCAAGCTCGTCTGCAATGGCGCGGGCTCTGCAGGCATTGCCTGTATCGAACTCATCAAGGCCATCGGTTTCCCGTCTGAAAACGTCACGCTCTGCGACACCAAAGGTGTCGTTTATCAGGGCCGCGAAGAAGGCATGAACCAGTGGAAGTCGGCGCATGCCATCAAAACGTCCAAGCGCTCGCTTGAAGACGCCATGAAAGATGCCGACATCTTCTTCGGCGTTTCGGCAAAGGGCGCGCTGACCAAGGAAATGGTGCGTTCAATGGCACCAAATCCGATCATCTTCGCCATGGCCAATCCCGACCCGGAAGTGACCCCGGAAGACGTTGCCGAAGTGCGCGACGATGCAATTGTTGCCACAGGCCGCTCGGACTATCCAAATCAGGTCAACAACGTTCTCGGCTTCCCGTATATTTTCCGTGGTGCGCTTGATGTGCGTGCAACCACGATCAATGACGAGATGAAGATCGCAGCGGTTTACGCGATTGCGGATCTGGCACGCGAAGACGTGCCGGACGATGTGGTTGCCGCCTATCAGGGCAGCCGTCCGCGCTTTGGTCCGCAGTATATCATTCCGGTGCCATTCGATCCGCGCTTGCTGGCAACCGTTTCCGCAGCCGTTGCCAAGGCCGCGATGGAAACGGGTGTGGCCGGTCGCGCCATCGAAGACATTGAAGGCTACAAGCAGGAACTGCTTGCGCGTCGTGATCCAATTGCTTCGACATTACGAGGCATTTATGAGCGCGTGCGCCGTCAGCCAAAGCGCATCGTCTTTGCCGAAGGCGAAGAAGAGCCAACAATGCGCGCCGCTGTTTCCTATGTTAATCAGGGCCTTGGCACTGCCATTCTGGTTGGCCGCGAAGAGCGTGTTGCAGAAACGGCCAAGGAAGCGGGTCTTGATCTCAACCGTCCGGGCATTGAAATCATCAATGCGCGCTTGTCGAGCCGCAACGCGGCCTATGCTGATTATCTCTATGAGAAGCTTCAGCGCAAAGGCTATCTGACGCGCGATTGCCATCGCCTGATCAACAATGATCGCAATCATTTCGCGGCTTGCATGGTTGCACTTGGCGATGCGGATGGCATGGTAACGGGCATCACCCGTAATTACGCCACGGGCCTTGAAGACGTGCGCCGCGTTATCGACTCAAAGCCGGGCCATCGTCTGGTTGGTGTTTCCATTGCGCTTTGCCGTGGTCGCACTGTGTTCATCGCCGATACTGCCGTTCACGAAAAGCCAACCGCTGAAGAACTCGCCGATATTGCGGTGGAAGCCGCAGGCATGGCGCGTCGCATGGGCTATGTGCCACGCGTGGCACTCACTGCGTTTTCGACATTTGGTCATATGGGCGGCGAAAGCTCGGCGCGCATTCAGGAAGCCGTGCGTATTCTCAACACGCGTCATGTCGATTTCGAGTTTGACGGCGAAATGAGCGCAGACGTGGCGCTGAACCCAAAGCTGATGGAGCGGTATCCGTTCATCCGCCTGTCGGGTCCGGCCAATGTCATCGTCACACCGGATAATCATTCGGCATCAATTGCAGCCAATATGCTCCAGGAACTGGGCGGGGCGACCATTATCGGCCCGCTGCTCGTTGGTCTCGACAAACCAGCACAGATCGTCAGCATCGGTGCGAAAGATACCGACATTGTCAATATGGCGGCAATCGCTGCCTATAATGCTGGCAACTGAAAAGACGAATGAAATGCTAAACAGCCGGGCAATGCCCGGCTGTTTCTTTTGAATATTCATACAATTTAAAACCGGCTATAGGATAGTTCCGTCAGTTCCCTCCCAAAACGCCGGACATACAAGCCGCATGAGCGCACACGACCTGAAGCTTGAAGAAATCGTCAATCCCGAAACGCTGCGTCGCAAGATCAACGAACTCGCGGATTCAGCCGACGAAAGCTATACGAGCCTGCCTGTCCGCAAGGTGGTTTTGCATGCGCTGAAAGATGCGCTCGTTCGCGGTCGTGGCGTTGCGGAAAACATGCTGATGAAAGATGGCGGCGGCTCGCTTTGCGTGCGACGTCTTTCCTATCTCATGGATACGCTGATCAGCGCTCTTTTTGAATTTGCCAGCACCAAGGCTTATCCGGCGCTCAATCCATCCAAAGCCGAGAACATGGCGATTGTTGCTGTCGGCGGATATGGTCGCGGCGGACTGGCTCCCGGCTCAGACATCGATCTGCTGTTTTTGCTACCTTACAAGCAAACGCCGTGGGGCGAGCAAGTCGCTGAATATATGCTCTATATGCTCTGGGATATGGGGCTGAAGGTCGGCCATTCCACGCGCAATATCGACGAATGCATCCGCCTTTCGCGCGAAGATATGACGATCCGAACCGCCATTCTCGATGCGCGTTTTATCATCGGCAATCGCGATCTGTTTAATTCGCTCGTCGCGCGTTTTGACGAGGAAGTGGTCAAGAATACAGGTCCGGAATTCATTCAGGCCAAGCTTGCCGAGCGTGATAACCGTCACCGTAAGGCAGGCGAAACCCGCTATCTGGTCGAGCCCAATGTCAAAGAAGGCAAAGGCGGCCAGCGCGATCTGCATACTCTGTTCTGGATTGCCAAATATTTCTATCGCGTCAAAAGCAAGGAAGAGCTGGTCAAGCTTGGCGTGTTGTCACGCGCGGAACTGAGGCTTTTCAATAAGGCTGAAGATTTTCTCTGGGCTGTACGCTGCCACATGCATTTTGCAACGCTGAAAGCCGAAGAGCGTCTGTCTTTCGACATTCAGCCGGAAATTGCGCAGCGTCTGGGTTACACAGCCCATCCCGGCCAGAACTACGTCGAACGCTTCATGAAGCATTACTTCCTCGTCGCCAAAGACGTTGGCGATCTGACGCGCATTCTTTGTGCAGCATTGGAAGAAGAGCAGGCCAAGCATGTGCCGGGCTTCAACCGTATCTTCCTCACATTCTCCAACCGCAAGCGCAAACTTGCGGGCACCAATGATTTCATCTCCGAAAATCATCGTATCAACATTGCCGATGCCGATGTGTTCAAGCGCGATCCGGTCAATATAATTCGTGTTTTCCAGCTCGCTGATAAGCTTGGGTTAGAATTTCACCCCGATGTGATGCAGCAGCTCACTCGCTCGCTCAAACTCATCAATACGGAGCTGCGTGAGAACCCGGAAGCCAACAAGCTGTTTCTGGAAGTGCTGACCTCGCCACGCAACCCCGAACTCATTCTCAGGCGCATGAATGAATCGGGTGTGCTGGGCAAATTCATCCCGGATTTTGGCAAGATCGTCGCGATGATGCAGTTCAATATGTATCATCATTACACGGTTGATGAGCATCTGCTGCGCTGCATTGCTGTGCTTTCCGAGATTGAGCATGGCGATCTTGAAAACGAGCATCCGCTCGCCAATCACCTCGTCGGCACCATCAAGCGTGATCGCAATTTGCTCTATGTCGCCATGCTTTTGCATGACATTGCCAAAGGTCGCCCTGAAGATCATTCGATTGCTGGCGCACGTATTGCGAAAAAGCTTTGCCCGCGTTTTGGGCTTTCGCCATCAGAAACCAAAACCGTCGAATGGCTGGTGCGTGAGCATTTGACCATGAGCATGGTTGCGCAATCACGCGATCTCAACGACCGTAAAACCATCGTTGATTTTGCCGATACCGTGCAGACGATGGAGCGGCTTAAGCTGCTGCTGATCCTGACGGTTTGCGACATTAAAGGCGTTGGCCCCGGCGTTTGGAATGGCTGGAAAGGCCAGCTTCTGCGCACGCTTTTTTATGAAACCGAGCTGGTGCTAACAGGCGGCTTCTCCAAGCTGCCACGTGCTGATCGCGACCGACAGGCCCGTGCAGACTTGGCTGAAAAATTGAGCGACTGGCCGGAAGCCGAGCGCGAAGCATATCTTGGCCTGCATTACACCAATTATTTCCTGACCGTCAGTCTTGAGGATCAGGTTCGCCACGCGCATTTCATCCGTGAAACGGACCGTAATGGGCGTGTGCTCGCCACCATGGCAAAACCCCATACATTTGAAGCTGTCACGGAAATAACCGTGCTTGCGCCCGATCATCCGCGTCTTTTGTCGATCATCACCGGCGCTTGCGCTGCTGCTGGCGGCAACATTGTCGACGCGCAGATCTTCACTACAGGCGACGGTCGTGCGCTCGATACAATTCTCATCAACCGCGAATTTGACACAGACGAAGACGAACGCCGTCGTGCAGAGCGTGTCGGCAAGGTGATCGAAGATGTACTCTCGGGCAAATCACATCTGCCGGATGTGCTTGCCAAACGCACCAAGCCCAAACGTGGCGCAAAGGCTTTCAAGGTCGAGCCGCGCGTTGAAATCAACAACACTTTATCCGATAAGTTCACCGTCATTGAAGTGGAAGGTTTGGATCGTCCCGGCCTTTTGTCAGAATTGACTGGCCTTATTTCTGACTTGTCACTGGATATTGCTTCGGCGCATATCACGACTTTCGGCGAGAAAGTGATCGACAGTTTCTATGTCACTGATCTGGTCGGGCACAAGATTTCAAACGCGACGCGTCAGGGTAATATCAGGCGCAAACTTACTGCCGTCCTTAGCGGCGAAAATACTGCTAAGACCAATGGCCGCGCAGCAGCATAATATAGGTATTTCAATTCAATGAGTTTGGTCAAAAAGTTCGCTACCGTTGCATCTGGCACGCTAATGAGCCGCATTTTCGGTTTCACGCGTGAAATGTTTATGGCAGCGGCTCTCGGTACTGGTCCGGTTGCGGATGCGTTCAATGCGGCGTTCCGGTTCCCGAATACTTTCCGCAGACTGTTTGCCGAAGGCGCGTTCAATACTGCCTTCGTGCCTCTATTTTCAAAAGAGATCGAGAAGAACGGCATGGACGGTGCCCGTCGCTTTTCGGAAGAAGTGTTTGGCGTACTCTTCACGGTTCTGATGTTCATTACGATTGTCATGGAACTGTCAATGCCGTTTATCGTGCGCACCGTCATTGCGCCGGGCTTCACCGATGATCCGGTGAAGTTTGACAATACGGTTCGGCTCGCCGTGATCATGTTCCCCTATCTTGCCTGTATGTCGCTGGCGTCAATGATGGCGGGAATGCTCAATTCGCTGCATCGCTATTTCGCAGCAGCAGTGGCGCCAGTCTTTCTCAACATCATCCTCATTGCAGTTCTCGCCTTCAGCTGGTGGCAGGGATATGACGCGCTTGCCGTCGGCTATGCGCTGTCATGGGGTGTGATGGCCGCGGGTCTGGTTCAGCTTGCTATCGTCTGGATCGACGTGCGCGTTGCAGGCATTAAAATCGGTTTTCGGCGTCCGCGTCTGACGCCCGGCGTCAAACGGCTGCTCGTTCTGGCATTTCCAGCAGCGATCACCGGTGGCATCACGCAGATTAATCTGCTGATCAACACCAATATTGCGTCGGGTATGGAGGGTGCAGTTTCCTCGCTTGTTTATGCCGACCGCATTTACCAGTTGCCACTAGGCGTAGTGGGGATTGCGGTTGCGACCGTACTTCTGCCGGAACTCTCACGCGCTTTGCGCGGCGGGCATATGAAAGAAGCATCGAACCTGCAAAACCGCTCGGTTGAATTCACACTGTTTCTCACCCTTCCGGCTGCGGCTGCTCTTTTGGTCATGTCAGAGCCGATTGTTCGACTGTTGTTTGAGCGCGGACAGTTCAGCGCAGAATCAACGCTCGTTGTTTCCAGCATTCTGGCAATTTACGGCATCGGCCTGCCAGCTTATGTGCTGATCAAAGCTTTTCTTCCGGGCTTTTTTGCCCGTGAAGACACCCGCACACCAATGATCTTTGCAGCCATTTCGGTTGCGGTGAATATAACACTAGCCCTCACCCTGTTTCCGCGTATGGGACCGACCGGCATCGCCATTGCAGAAATCACAGCGGGCTGGATCAATGCGGCACTGCTGTTTGTAATGCTGATAAAGCGTGGGCATTGGGGCAATGATATTCCATTGCTCACCCGCATTCCGCGCCTGCTGATTGCCGCTGGCGTTATGGCTATCGGCATTCATTTTGCCATTGGCTATTTTTCGCATGAGCTTTCATCAGCATCATCCTTTGGTGTGCGCGCCGGAACTCTAGCGGCCATGGTTTTGGCGGCGATGGTTGTCTATTTTGCGCTGGCCTTTGGGCTTGGTGGTGCAAATACGGCGATGATACGTCGCGGCATCAAGCGCGGTGCCACCAAGAAAGAGCCCGAGAGCGAAGTATAATAGACCTTGAAAGGTACTCGCAGCTCTGCGAAAACACCGCATCAAAATTAGTGCCCTTCGCTCTCCACCGGCGAAGGCCAACATCAGGATATAATCATGAGCACGTTCAAACCGCTTGTCTTCTCCGGCGTTCAACCGACCGGAAACCTTCACCTTGGAAATTATCTGGGTGCGATCAAGCGGTGGGTCGAAGTGCAGGAGACGCAGGAATGCATCTACTGTGTTGTCGATATGCATGCGCTGACCGTTTCGCCCGATCCGGCTGAACTGATGCAGTCAACCCGCGAAGTGACAGCTGCATTTATTGCGGCAGGCATCGACCCTAAACGCAGCATCGTGTTCAATCAGAGCCGCGTGCGTCAGCATGCCGAACTCGCTTGGGTTTTCAACTGTGTGGCGCGCATGGGCTGGATGAGCCGCATGACGCAGTTTAAAGACAAGGCTGGTAAAGACCGCGAAAATGCATCGCTGGGCCTCTTCGCCTATCCAAGCCTGATGGCTGCAGACATTCTGCTTTATCGCGCAACCCATGTGCCGGTCGGAGAAGATCAGAAGCAGCATCTGGAACTGACCCGCGACATCGCACAGAAGTTCAACAACGACTATTCCGACCGTATTGCTGCCCTTGGTATCGGCGTGGATATGCAGGTGGGCGACGAACAGGTTTCGGGTTTCTTCCCGCTGACCGAGCCGATGATTTCAGGCCCGGCTATGCGTATTATGTCACTGCGTGATGGCACTAAGAAAATGTCGAAGTCCGATCCATCTGACCTGTCGCGCATCAATCTGATCGACGATGAAGACACCATTAACAAAAAGATCCGCAAGGCAAAAACCGATTCGGATGGCTTGCCAACGGAACTCGATGGCCTCACAGGTCGCCCGGAAGCTGACAATCTTGTTGGAATCTATGCAGCCCTTTCGTCCAAGTCGAAGGAAGACATTCTGGCTGAATTTGGCGGACGCCAATTCTCAGAATTCAAAACGGCGCTTGCCGATCTGGCAGTCGCGAAACTCTCGCCAATCACCCATGAAATGCGCCGTTTGGTGGCTGATCCTGCCTATATCGACAGCGTTTTGAAGGATGGTGGCGAACGTGCAAGCGCGATTGCAGAGACCAATATGCGCCATGTACGCGACATTATCGGCTGGCTGCAAGACTAGATTCCAGCTCTAGCGGCCTGGAAATTGCGATCTTCTGTGCTCCGGTGCTCATGTACCTTTAAGTACACTGCGCTCCGGTGCTCGATGATCACAATTTTCGGCACGCTATAACCGGAATCTCAAAAGGTCCTAATCAAATTCGAAGGCTACCAGCTTGCAGGTAGCCTTCGAGAATGCCACATTATCGCCATGGTATCAAAACGACTTAGCCGGGAAACCGGACATCGACGCAAGTTTCTTGCCGTTATCGACGAGACGCCCGAATGCGGGCGTGCTGTTGCCTATGCTGCACGCCGCGCTAAAAACTCCAATGGCGCGCTCGTCATGCTTTTCGTCATCGACAATTCAGATTTCCAGCAAATCCTTGGCGTTGGCGAGATCATGCGTGCCGAGGCAGAAGAACGTGCGCGTTCAACGCTTGAGAAGTTTGCTGCAAAAGTTCGCGAAGAACAGGGCATTGATCCCGAACTGATCATTCGTGAAGGCCGGATAACAGAAGAGCTGCCGAGCCTGATTGAGGAAGATCAGGATATTGCTATCCTCGTTCTGGCGGCAGGTTCGGGCAACGAAGGCCCCGGCCCTCTTGTGCAATCTCTTGCCAATCGTGCGCAATTCCAGATTCCGGTGACCGTCATTCCGGCAGGTCTTTCCGATGAAGACATTGATGCGGTGACATAATCACCCTATATTGATCGTAACGCGCATGCGCCTTTTGAGATGAGGCTTGCTTAAACGCGCATCCATGCTTACGAAAAGCTTCTGATATTGAAAGCGGAGAACGGACATGTTCATCCAGACCGAGACCACGCCAAACCCGGCAACCCTCAAGTTCCTGCCCGGCAAGGTCGTTATGCCTGAAGGCACCGCCGATTTTCGCGATGCAGCCAGCGCTGGCAACACTTCGCCACTCGCAGCCAAGCTGTTTGCCGTTCCGGGCGTAACCGGCGTCTTCTTTGGCTTTGATTTTATCACGGTGACCAAAGAAGACGGCGAATGGCAGCATTTGAAGCCTGCTATCCTTGGCACCATCATGGAACATTTCATGTCGGGCGCTCCTGTCATGGCAGGCAACACTGGCGTTGATGCTGCCAAGACCGATGAAGAAGAAGAATTCTTCGATAAGGCCGACACTGAAATCGTTGATACTATCAAGGAACTGATCGAAACACGCGTCCGCCCAGCTGTGGCTCAGGACGGTGGTGACATCACATTCCGCGGTTTCGAAAACGGCACTGTGTTTCTGCACATGAAGGGTGCCTGCTCTGGCTGCCCATCATCGACCGCAACACTCAAGCACGGCATTCAGAATCTTCTGCGTCATTTTGTGCCGGAAGTTCAGCAGGTTGAGCAGATCTGATCTTATAGAAATCGCAATAAAAAGGCCGCTTTTCAGCGGCCTTTTTCATATCGTCTGTTATCGGACTATAACTTTGGCACCCTGCTCGGTGCGCTCGTAAAGATCAATGATATCCTGATTCATCATGCGAACGCATCCCGATGACATGGCCTTGCCAATCGACCACCATTCTGGTGTTCCATGAATACGATAGCCGGTGTCGCCGCCCTTATTGTAGAGATAGAGCGCGCGTGCACCCAAAGGATTCTTGAGGCCCGGTCCCATACCATTGCGGTATTTTGCCAGTTCAGGCTGACGCTTGATCATTGCAGATGGAGGTGTCCATGTCGGCCATTCACGCTTCATCGCAACGCGTGCCGTCCCGTTCCAGCCGAAACCTTCACGACCTACACCGATACCGTAGCGCATCGCCTTTCCGTCTGGCTGCACCAGATAAAGAAACTTTTCGCCGGTTTCCACAATGATTGTGCCCGGCACCTCATTGGTCTGATACTTGACGATCTGACGGCGATATTGCTGCGGGATCTTCTCATTCGGAATAGCTGGAATTGTGTAGCCAGCGTCGCTGACCGAAGAATAGGACGCGGTGTAGAAGGTGCCGCCGACTGTGGAGCAGCCAGTAAGGGCGCCACCAAGAAGAAGGGCTGCGGTCAACTGCAAGACGCGAGACTTCATGAAAATTCCCCAGATTGAAAAGACCATCATCAGGAGCGAATCGCTCATTCATACGCAAAGATGAGGGAGTATTGTTAACCAAGCGTTAACCGTAAATTGAAAATTCATTATTTAGCCATAATCTCGCCATTGGTTTCACAATCTCGTACTAGGTTTGCCGCTGGTTTTTGAGTGTTTTTCAATTGTTTTGGACGTTTTTCACGCGCAAAATGCACTCATGCCAATCGTGATTCCCAACAAAACACACCCACTTTCCGACGGTCGCCAATCCGAAAATGCCATGCTTGTGCGGCGCGGTGTTCAGCGTCTTTTTTTGGAAATGGGACTGGCAACTTTGCCGGAGCTGTCTCTCGCTTCAGGCAGGCGCGCAGACCTTATTGCGGTTAGCCGCAAAGGCGAAATCTGGATCGTCGAAATCAAGTCGTCCATTGAAGACTGGAAGGCCGATCGCAAATGGCCAGACTATCGCGCCTATTGCGATCGTCTGTTTTTTGCGACGCATCCGAGCGTGCCAAGCGAAATATTTCCAGAAGACTGCGGGTTTATTTTATCGGATGGGTATGGCGCGGAAATCCTGCGCGATGCACCGGAACACAAACTGCCGGGCGCTACCCGCAAAGCGCTGATGTTACGCTTTGCGAGATCAAGTGCGGCAAGGCTGACAATTGCTGAATTAGCAGGTTTAGACGTGCCTGAAACCGATATTGATTAACTCTTTGTTTTTAGGCATATCGTGATCGGAAAATCGGTTCCCACTTTTCCGCGATATGCTTTAACGAGGCGCGCGCTTTGCCAGAATGCGCTGCAAAGTACGGCGGTGCATATTGAGACGACGCGCGGTTTCAGAAACATTGCGCTCGCACATTTCATAAACCCGCTGAATATGCTCCCAGCGAACCCGGTCGGCAGACATTGGGTTTTCCGGCGGTGCAATCTTTTCGCCCGGGCGACGGGTAAGTGCTGCAAAAACTTCATCCGCATCGGCTGGCTTGGACAGATAATCAATCGCGCCAAGCTTCACCGCGTTTACTGCTGTCGCAATATTTCCGTAGCCGGTGAGTACAATCGCACGGGTATCGGTACGGCGGGTGCGGATGGCTTCGATCACATCAAGGCCGTTTCCGTCACCAAGGCGCATATCGACCACAGCATAAGCGGGGGCCGCGGCTTTCGCAGCGGCAATGCCTTCTTCAACGGATTCCGCAGTGGTCACCTGAAAGCCCCGACCTTCCATGGCGCGGGCAAGGCGCTGCAAGAAAGGCTTATCGTCATCAACCAGAAGAAGGGTTGGATCGTTGCCAATGGCTTCGGTGTCTTCCTGCTTCAAGTCTTCCATGGGGTGCTTCCTGCCTGTATTTTTGTTCCTTTATTGATACCCCTGCGTCAAAAAGTCAAATAGCCATTGAATTGTTGAAGCAATCCTTGCAAAAAATTGACAAACAGAAACAAGGCAAACTGTTGTTTTCGCAAAGTCTTTTTTAGGTTTTCCATATAAAAATGATTTTATATTTGGGCATTATAGCTCGCCAATGTCACCCATAATCTAATAAAGATTATCGAGCATATTCATTAGCTTAGTGCAAATGCAGAGCGTGGCCAAACCACCTTTACCTCGGCTCCCTGACCAGGATTTTTGCGATTTTTGAAACTGATCTGTGCACCAGAGCGTTCGAGCAAGGTTTTTGCGATAAAAAGTCCCAGACCAAGCCCACCGCCGCCATTTTGACTGCCGTCGCGACTGCTCATGTAAGGTTCACCGATTCGGTCAAGAATTTCCGGTTTGAAGCCTTCGCCATCATCCTGAATAAGAACGGTCACATTGGTGTCCGTCCATCCCCATGTCACGCTGACCTCTTCACGCGCAAAATCGACGGCGTTTTCAATGAGATTACCAAGGCCGTACAGCAAGCCTGGATTGCGCCGCACAACAGGTTCGGGCTTTGGCCCATCGAGCTTGGAAACATCAAGCACGACACCAAAGTTGCGATGCGGCTCAATCACTTCTTCAATCAGTGAAGAGAACGGCAAGCGTGACATATGCTCTTCGTTTTCCGAAGAAAGGCTGGTCAGACGTTGCAGGATTTCACGACACCGCGCCGCCTGCGACTGCAGAAGCGCAATGTCTTCCGCCAATGCGGGATCACTATCCGGCTTTTTAGCGTAAGTGCGCTGCATTTCTTTGACCACCAGCGTGATGGTGGCAAGCGGGGTGCCCAGCTCATGGGCAGCAGCAGCGGCAAGACCATCAAGGGCAGTCAAATGCTGTTCGCGCTGCAATATCAGTTCGGTGGCGGTTAATGCATCACCCAGCTGACGCGTTTCCTCAGCGATACGATAGGCATAAACGCCAGTAAAGCCGAGCGCCGAAACGATTGCACACCAGATACCGGCCACAAAGAGGAATGGGAGAACCAGCATCTCGCCCGGATACCAAGGCAAAGGCCGGTGATAAAATATCAGAAACGAAGTGCAGAACACCGCAAGCAAAGCCAGAGCCAGCGTGTGCCGTACCGAAAGCGATGTTGCAGAGATAATTACAGGTGCAATCACCAGAATGATAAACGGGTTTTGTACGCCGCCGGTTAGATAAAGCAGGCCTGCGAGTTGCAAAATATCAAAGGCAAGCACCAGACTTGCCGCTTCGGGATTAAGTCGGTGAGTGTTTGGAAAGCGAAACGCCAGATAGAGATTAAGCCACGCGGACGATGCTATCAGTGCGAGGCAAATGCTGATGGAAAAGCTGAATTGCAGATAAAGCGCCACAAACATCACGGCTGCCGTCTGTCCGGCAATCGCCAACCAGCGCAAACGTACCAATGTGGTAAGACGCGGCCTGCGTGAGAGATTGGAAGCGCGATTATCGAATTCTGCGTGCATGGCCACTCCCAAAAATTCCACCAAATTTCAAGACAGCCTCGCTTTAAGAAAAGCATATCCATTGCGCTGGATAAAGCGAAGCCACCTTCGGCTCCTTATGCGACAGCGCAAATATTCATGCAAGTAGAACTGTGTCATCCAGTCGCAGCTTAACAAGCAATAGGCCATAACCCCGCATTTACGGGGATTTGGGCTGCAATCACATTGCCGTCAGGGTGGACGTGATTAAATTGTGTCAATTTTGTGAATAATTTATGATGCCCTCTACACGCGTAGGAGGGCACGCATGGTTATCTTCAGGGGGAAGATATCTTCGGGGCTTGGGAGGCATTCCGAGCTGATCATTCCGGGAAAACAAAATTTGGCCGATTCACCCGTTGATTGGCCGGAAGAATTTGCGGCTGGATCACTCAATGTTCAAATCGTCGAATTTCCCGAGGCACTGAAAAGCCGCCGCAGCAGATTGAAGGCGCTGGACCGTGGTTTGGTTCCGCCAACCTTGGTGATCCCGCAAGATAGGATTGAAAATAACAGCCTTAGGCGCAAGCTTTTCAAGCCACGTCGAGGCATGGGACAAGCATGGCGAGCCACACTTTACGCCAAGTCGCGGTCGATGCCAGTTTGGGTTTTCCGGCGTGTGGGATCACACATGCATGACTGTCTGGAACTGATCTCAGATAAGCGGATACGCAATCATCTTGACATTCGCGATGAAGACGAAGTGAGCGTCGTTCTGCATGCTTAAGTGCCGCGAGGCTTAGCGCGGCTGGTAGCTTGCGCATTGGCCGGATCTTCCGGCCAGACATGGCGCGGATAGCGGCCACGCATATCCGTGCGCACATCGGCCCATGAACCTTGCCAAAAGCCCGGCAGGTCACGCGTGATCTGGATCGGGCGGTGGGCGGGGGAAAGCAGTTCCAGCAAAAGGGGTACTTTGCCATTGGCAATTGCCGGGTGAATGCCAAGGCCGAACAGCTCCTGTACACGCACGGCAAGGATCGGCTCCTCCGCATCGTATCGAATGGGAATATTGGAGCCAGTCGGCACTTCGAAATGTGTCGGGGCCAGTCTATCGACGCTGCGCTGCATGTCGAATGGCACAAGGCTCATCAGACCGTTTTTCAGCACATGCGCCGGGATACGGTTGAGTTGTGACTCACCCGTAAGAAATGGCAAAAGCCAGTCATCAAGACGCTCGATCAGATGCTCATCATCCATTGACGGCCACGGATCACCAAGGCCGCGATAGAGCCAGCCCAGACGACGACGCAGGATTTCTGCCTCTTTGCCCCATGGAAGGATTTGCAGTCCGTGCTCGCGCACGGCAGCGATCACGCCTTCATCGGCGCTCACGCCGGAAGGGGCGGCAAGCGGTTTTTCCGACAAGGCGATGGCGCCAATGCGAACAGCTTCACGCGCACGCAGCGCGTTCTTTTCTGCGTCATAGACGACTTGGCGGCCGCTTTCGATCTTGTTGCCAAGAGCAGTGCGGATTTCGGTTTCTGAGACTTCAGCCGCAGAAAGTACGCGTGCGCGGCCTGCCTTGCCCGACATATCTGCCACCACAAGCCATGGCGCACGGCTAAGGCTGATCGCCGGATCGACCTCACCGCCGCGGCCATTGGCCAGCAGAAATTGCCCCGTTGCTCCACGCGCCTTGGCGATACGGTCTGGATAGGCGTCGATGAGCATACGGCCAACACTGGAACCTGCTGCTTCGCCTTTGTTAGGCACATTTGCAGCCAGACGTTTCGCTAGTCCTTTGGCGCGTTGCGCACGATCGGATCGATCATTGCGGAAGCGCGACATGCGCGTGTCGAGGTCGGTTTCATTGCCGCCAAGGCCGCGCTCAGTCAAAAGCACTGCAAGCTCTGCTGCCCGCGAAGCCTCACCGCGTTTGCCCGCTTCCGCCACCATATGCGCCAAACGTGCAGGAAGTGCGAGTGACCGCATCGCCTCGCCGTCCGATGTCAGTCGCCCTGTTTCATCAAGCGCACCGAGCCGCATGAGCAGCGCTTTGGCTTCTTTCAATGCCGGTGCCGGGGGCTTGTCGAGCAGTGATAAGGTTGCGGGATCAGTGACACCCCATGCCGCCGCATCGAGCACGAGGCCGGAAAGATCGGCTTCAAGAATTTCGGGTGGAGAGAACGCGGGAAGTGCTGCGGTCTGTCCCTGATGCCAGAGGCGGATTGCGATACCCGGCTCAGTACGTCCGGCACGACCAGCGCGTTGATCTGCACTCGCACGCGAAGTGCGCACGGTTTCGAGGCGGGTCAGGCCGGTGGCGGGTTCATATTTTGGCAGGCGGGCAAGACCTGAATCGATCACCACCCGAACGCCATCAATTGTGATGGAGGTCTCGGCAATCGAGGTCGCCAGCACGACCTTGCGATGGCCTGCGGGCGCTGGCTTGATTGCCGCATCCTGATCACGGCCTTCCATCGCGCCATAAAGCGGGGCCAAAATGATATTGGCAGGAAGAAATTTCTCTAGAACGCCAGCCGTGCGTTCAATCTCGCCCTGACCGGGAAGAAAGGCAAGAATGCTGCCGGTTTCGTCGGCCAGCGCTTCGCGAATGGCTTTCACCATCGCATCTTCAATGCGTTCGTCAGGCTTGCGTTCGCGATGACGAATATCGACGGGGAAAGCGCGGCCTTCGCTCTCGATAATGGGTGCATCGCCCAAAAGTGAGGCCACACGCGCACCATCCAGCGTTGCCGACATGACGAGAATTTTTAAATCGTCGCGCAAAGCGGCCTGCACATCGAGCGTCAGCGCCAGACCAAAATCGGCATCAAGGCTGCGTTCATGAAACTCATCGAACAGAACGGCGGCAATGCCATTGAGGTCGGGATCATCAAGAATCATGCGTGCAAAAACGCCCTCAGTGACAACAAGAATTTTGGTCTTGGCCGAGACCTTGCTTTCAAGGCGCATACGATAGCCGACCGTTTCGCCCGGCTCTTCGCCCAAGAGCTGCGCCATGCGGCGGGCCGCTGCGCGGGCGGCGAGACGACGCGGTTCGAGCAGCACAATCATGCCGTCGCCGCGCCAGCTGGCATTTAAAAAATGCAGCGGCACCAGCGTCGTCTTACCCGCGCCGGGAGGTGCAACCAGAACCGCACTTGCATGGCTGTTCATGGCAGCGTCGAGTTCCGGCAGAATGCGGGTAACGGGGAGATCGGGTAGGCTCGTCAAATGAAATTCCGTATTATAAAGGCGTTGCTTTGCTGCTTATCACACAGGGAACCGAGATGATCCATATCCGAAAATCCAATCCGGCGGATGCCCCAGCCCTTACCGCTATCTGGCGCGCAAGTGTGCTGGCAACGCATCACTTTCTAAGCCGCGAAGATTTCGCTGAAATCGAAAAGCTGGTCGGTGAGCAATATCTGCCGAATGTGGAAGTGGATGTCATTGAGGATGACGGCAAACCGGTAGGTTTTATGGGCATGACCGATAACAATATCGACAGCCTATTTATTTCACCTGTTCAGCGCGGCAAGGGTATTGGCAAGCATATGATTGCGCATGCGAAAAAGCAGGGCACGCTGACCGTTGATGTGAATGAGCAGAACACACAAGGCGTCGGCTTTTATAAGCATATGGGTTTTGTCGAGACAGGCAGCTCGGAAACGGATGATCAGGGACGCCCTTATCCGCTGCTGCATTTTAAGCTTGAGGCATAAAATCCAGCCTGTAAGATTTGCTCGCAAAACTATTCTCGCAAAAGCTATTTTAGGAGCAATTGACATACTCCCCTAGAGTATATAGATTTTGTGAAAATCGGGAGATTCCATGCCGCATTCACCGGAAGACAAAAAGCGTGCTTTAACGCGTCTGCGCCGCATCAAAGGCCAGGCCGAAGCGCTTGAGCGCGCAGTGGAAGCAGGCACGGAATGCGCTGCCTTGTTGCAGCAGATTGCGGCTTTGCGTGGGGCGACCAACGGATTGATGGCGGAAGTGCTGGAAAGCCATTTTCGCGAGACATTTGGCCAAGCGCGTGAGACCATAGCGCAAAATGCAGCGGCTGATCCCGATACACAAATCGACGAAATCATGCGGATTTTGCGTACCTATCTGAAATAGGGCGCACGGACAAAAGGATTGCAAACATGAAGTCACGCGCAGCCGTTGCCTGGGAGGCAAAGAAGCCGCTCACCATCGAAACTATCGAAATCGGCGGTCCACGCGCTGGCGAAGTGCTGGTCGAAATCATGGCGACCGGCGTTTGCCACACGGATGCCTACACGCTTTCCGGCCTTGATTCCGAAGGCAAATTCCCGGCCATTCTCGGCCATGAAGGTGCGGGTATCGTGCGTGAAGTCGGCGCTGGTGTGACTTCGGTAAAGCCCGGCGATCATGTGATCCCGCTTTACACGCCGGAATGCCGCTCATGCAAAACCTGCCTGTCGCAGCGCTCAAACCTCTGCACCTCGATCCGCGCAACGCAGGGTCAGGGTCTGATGCCTGACAAAACTTCGCGCTTTTCGTGCGATGGCGGCGAAGTGTTCCATTATATGGGCTGCTCGACCTTCTCGAACTTCACTGTATTGCCGGAAATTGCTGTCGCCAAGGTCCGCGAAGACGCGCCTTTCGACAAGATTTGCTACATTGGCTGCGGTGTGACCACCGGCATTGGCGCGGTTATTTACACGGCTAAGGTTCGTCCAGGTTCTAATGTTGTCGTGTTTGGTCTGGGCGGCATTGGTCTTAATGTCATTCAGGGCGCACGCATGGTTGGCGCCGATAAGATCATCGGCGTCGACATCAATCCATCCAAGGTGGAAATGGCAAAGAAGTTCGGCATGACTGACTTCGTCAACCCGCGCGAAATCGGTAATGACAAGGTTGTTCAGGCCATTCAGGATCTGACCGATGGCGGCGCGGACTATTCGTTCGATGCCACCGGCAACACCGATGTCATGCGTCAGGCGCTCGAATGCACCCATCGCGGCTGGGGTGAATCGATCATCATCGGCGTCGCGGAAGCGGGCAAGGAAATCGCTACGCGTCCATTCCAGCTCGTCACCGGACGCGTCTGGAAGGGTACAGCCTTTGGCGGCGCACGCGGTCGTACCGATGTGCCAAAGATTGTTGATTGGTACATGGAAGGCAAGATCGACATCGACAGCCTGATCACCCACACCATGCCGCTTGATGAAATCAACACCGCCTTCGATCTGATGCATGAAGGCAAGTCGATCCGCTCGGTGATTGTCTACTGATGAGTGAGAAGCTTTTCACCTCCCATTGGGATGAAATCGACAACCTGACCCCGCGCGCACTTTATGCGATGCTGAAGCTGCGCGTGGATGTTTTCGTGGTGGAGCAGAATTGCCCCTACCCTGAAATCGACGGCAAGGATTATGACGCGTTTCATCTACGCATTCTCGATGGTGAAGAACTCGCAGCAAGTCTGCGGGTTCTGCCACCAGAGAAGGATGGTAAGCCGGTGAAGATCGGTCGCGTTGTCGTGGCGGCCGATTATCGCGGTTACAAACTTGGTCAGCGCCTCATGAAAGAGGCGATTGCCTTTGCTGAGACACGCTTTCCGGGCATCGCCATGGAGCTAGGCGGGCAGAGCCATTTGCAGAAATTCTATGGCTCGTTTGGCTTTGTTGCGGTTTCAGACGAATATCTTGAAGACGGTATTCCGCATGTCGATATGCGGTTAGAGCCGCAGGAAAGCGCTGCCTGATGTTTTTGCTGCGCCGCCATATGTCGTTTTATCTCGCGGCCATTGGCGGCGCACTCGCATTCATCATCACTTGGGTTCTCAAAACCCCGCTTGCGCCAGTTATTGGGGCGAATGTTTTCTTCGTGCTTTATCTGGCGCTCGCATTGTGCGCCTTGCCAAAACTGACAGCGCCTTATCTCAAAAAACATGCAGCTACGGCAGATGAACCGATGTGGATCATCTTTCTGGTCACATTTGCCACGGTGGTGGTTGCGGTTGTGTCGCTGTTTGTACTGGTCAATCAAAAGCCGGAAGCAGATATGTTTTCGCTTATTGTGACGCTGGCGTCTGTGCCGCTTGGCTGGTGCACCATCCACATGATGACGGCGATCCACTATGCGCATTTATACTGGCAACCAACGGAGCCAGCTGGAAAAGATGCGGCGCATGCCAGTCGTTACCGGGGCGGATTTGCGTTTCCTGAAACGCCACAACCTTCGGGCTGGGATTTTGCCTATTATGCCTTCATCATCGGCATGACAGCGCAGACCTCTGACACCAATGTGACCACGACCGCGATGCGAAAAATGACGCTTCTGCACAGCGTCGTCTCATTCTTCTTCAATACTGTCCTCGTGGCTGCAACCGTCAATGTCGCGGTTGCCCTTGGAAGTTAAAGTATCCGGGAGTTAGGATTTAATCATGGAAACGATTTCGACCGCGAAATGCTTTGGTGGAACGCAGGGCGTCTATCGCCATAAGAGCGAGACCACTCAATGCGAAATGACATTTGCCGTTTTCCTGCCGCCACAAGCAAAGAACGGTCCCGTTCCGGTGCTGTGGTATCTTTCCGGCCTGACCTGCACGCATCAAAATGTGATGGATAAAGGCGAGTATCGGCAAATGGCCGCAGAATTAGGAATTGCCGTTATTTGCCCCGATACCAGCCCGCGCGGTGAAGATGTTCCAGACGAGACGCAGAACTGGAAGTTCGGCAAAGGTGCAGGCTTCTATGTTGATGCGACGCAGGAACCATTCGCCAAAAACTATCAGATGTATAGCTACATCACCAAGGAACTGACCGATCTGGTGGCGGCTGAGTTCCCACTTGATATGTCGCGTCAGGGCATCACCGGCCACTCCATGGGTGGTCATGGTGCACTGACCATCGCACTGAAAAACCCCGACCGCTTCAAATCGGCATCGGCTTTCGCGCCGATTGTGCAGCCTTCAACAGCCGACTGGTCGAAGCCTGCGCTGGAAAAATATCTCGGTTCCGAAGAACGCGCATGGCGCGCCTATGACGCGACGCTGCTTATTGAGGATGGCGCACGCTTTTCGGAATTTTTGGTCGATCAGGGCGAAGCCGATGTGTTCCTTGAGGAAGGACTATGTCCGTGGTTGCTGGAGAAAGCTTGCCAAAAGGCTGGTATTCCGCTCACGCTCAACATGCGCGAAGGCTATGACCATTCCTATTTCTTCATCTCATCTTTCATGGGTGAACATCTCCAGTGGCATGCGGAGCGTCTTGCTAGGTAAAAGCCTTGCTAATTAAAAAGTGGTGATGTGCGTTTGTGGACTTAGCAGTAAGCTTATTCGCAAACGCATCAACATGACGGGACCCTCATGGCGAAGAAGAAGAAAGTTGTCACCGTCGGTGCCTTGCTGGTGAACGGCGACAAAAAAGTCCTGATGGGGCTGCGCTCACCATGGAAAAAGGCGTGGCCCGAACATTGGGACACGCCCGGTGGTCATGTTGAGCGTGGGGAAACTCTGGAAGATGCGCTGGTGCGGGAAATGGGCGAGGAACTCGGCATTCGCCCGATCAAGTTTCGTGAGATCGCTGCCATCGATGAGAAAAAGCCTGAGCTCTATGGCGATTCCATCTGCCATATTTTTCAGGTCACTGCATGGGGCGGTGGCGAACCGCGCAATGTCTGCGATGAACATTCTGAGCTTGCATGGTACAGCCCTAGCGAGCTCGAAACCATCAGCAATCTGGCCGACCCCGAATATCCGCGTCTTGCGCGGATCGCCATTGGTGCGGCAACCGATTAACGTTTCATAACCTTCATAGGCAGACCGCCCTGCGGCTGGGTGGTGAGTTTCTGCACCGGCCATGGCTTTGTGGTCTCCAGCACATCAAAGCGACGACCATCGAGCAAGATTGCAAGCGCAATGACAGCTTCCTGAAGCGCGAAGCTCGCACCGATGCAGACACGCGGGCCTGCGCCAAATGGCAGATATTGAAAACGATCCAGCTTGTCGCGATTTTCCGGCCAGAAGCGTTCCGGCATGAAGGCATCCGGCTGATCCCAATAAAGCCTGTGCCGATGGATCACCCATGGCATCACCAGAACAGCGGTTCCTTTGGCAATTTTCAGATCACCATAAGTGTCATCCGTTGCGGCCTCGCGATTGATGGACGGCGCTGGCGGATAAAGCCGCATCGCCTCTTCAAAGGCAGCGCGTGTGAAAGGGAGTTTCGCCAGCCATTCCTGCGGCGGCAGATCATGTCCGCCATCAGCAAAAAACCCATCGATTTCGGCCTCAACACGCTCGCGCTCCTGCGGTGCTTTGGCCAGCAGATAGAGCGTCCAGCCAAGCGCGCGTGCTGTTGTCTCATGCCCCGCGCCGATGAAGGTGATGATGTTATCTTCAATCTCGGCACGGCTCAAACCATCCGGTCCTTCGGCGCGCAAAAGCAAGGTCAGAAAATCATTGGGGACGTCTTCGCCCTTATCCATCCGCGCTTTTCGCAGAGCGATGGTCTCGGAGACCAGTTCACGGAAGAAGCCAAGCGATTGATTACCACGAAGGCGCGTGAAGCGCGGCAGCCAATCTGGCAGGCCGAGCAAATCAAACGGATCGACGCGACCCATGGTCTCGAAAAGCTTGTCGATCTGGCGCGCAAAGTCGTTGGGATCACCGGCGATCTCACCCGAAAACAGGGTTTCCGCGAGAATATCATAGGTGAGCAGCGTCATATCGTGGGCTACATCGGTGATGATGCCGCTTGTCTTGTAACGCTCGACAAACTGGCGCGAGCGATCGCGCATCGCTTCCGCAAAGCCGCCGATGTGGCGCGGCGTGAACACGGGTGCCATGGCCTTGCGCGAGCGCTTCCAGACCTGACCCTCAGCGGTCAGCAATCCATCGCGTAAAAGCGGACGCAAAACCCGCTGGCGAATGGCAGACATCGGATAGTTTGCGGCATTATCGACCAGCACATGCCGGATGAGGCCGGGATCGTTGGCAATAATGGTTTTGATACCAAGCCAACTCACCGAAACCCATGGCTCATTGTAAGAAGGCTCACCCCACAATTCGAGCGGGTTTTTATAAACCACACGCATCATCTCGAAGCGGCCAACCGGCTTTTCGCGCGGGCGTGGTGCCGGTGGGATGAATGGTTGCGCGGCTTCGTTGATCGCCATTGTGGTATCCATAAAGTGCTCCTCGGTGTCGAGAATGCCCCTGCTGAAAACCAATATAAGCGCCAATTGTGGCAGTTCCAAAGACTGACGGGGCCAAAGCCCCGTTTGGTCAATGTTAAGGCTTGTCCGCGTTTTTCAAAGTGGCTTGCAGAAGCGCTGAAATTACATTGGAAAGCTCTGCATGAATATCGCTACGTGAACGCTTTGTCGGCGCACAGATTGGGTCGGGTTCATTGATTGATTTCAGGAAAGCTTCCGCATCTGGTTTGCATTCGGGCAGAAAGCTAAAGTGGTCAGATTCCTGAACGCTCACATAGCTGCCATTGGGCGTTATCTCCGCCAGCTGACTTGCCTCTGTCGCCAGTGGCACCGTGCCTTCACTGCCCAAATTGATGAAATTCATCGGGATTTCAGTCTTCGCAAGGCTCTCTGGCACATAGGCACGGGCCATTCCGGGATCAACAATAATAGCCGTGCGAAGACGCGGATCGCGGTTTGATTGTTCAAACAATTGCCGGTCTACGTTGCGCAGATCATAAGTCCCGACTTTGACTTCCTCATTGTCACGAAAGCCAATGCCATTGGCATACCATGCGCAATCCCATTGCTTATAACCATCGCAATAGTGCGCATAAGCCTCAAGATTGTTTCGCGCACCAGACATTCTCATAACTGTGGTGCCACCCAGCGAAAAGCCAACGGCACCGATGCGATCCACATTGATATGCTGCTGCCACTCTGCGTCCTTGCTCATGAAATCGATCACGGCTGAGAGGTCGCCCACACGCTGCCAGACTTTGGGTGTTTCTGCAGGTAAGGAATCGCCCGACGTCGTGCCCGGGTGATTGGGGCCTGCCACAATAAAACCGGCCTTCACCAGAATATTGGCAAGCCAGCCCATTGCCTCGACATTGCCCCCAGACCCGTGCGAAAACAGCACCAGAGGATATACTCCTGCACTCAAAGGTGCATTTTCAAACGCCTCTGCACCTTGAAAAACACGGTTTTCACCCATCGAAGCAGGTTTGCCGCCCTTTTGTGCCGGATACCAGATGCGCAGTTTAAGATCGCTTCCACGCGTAGGCGATGGAATATCGACCGCACGCACGCCGACCTCTGTGGCCAACGCGCCAGACGCCGAAGACAGGATCACCCCAAAAGTGAGACCGAGGACCAGTTTGCAAAGTTTCATGTCTTTCTCCATGCATGTTCGATTCAGATGACGATGCGTTGGAGGTTTCTGCTAAATCTTGGCGTCTCGCGTTCTCAATCGTGTTTCAGGTCGCCCAAAATCGCGATAAAGGACAAAATGCGACAAAAGCCAAACATAGTTCGTGCCAATGGCAAGCTGAGGTGCCCTTGATTTTCATTCCCCTGCCCTTTGTCGCAGCGCTTGCATTGTTGGCTTTGCTTATTCCAACGCTGCGCAATCAGGAACTTGCACGCCAACATTGGCCGTTCATTCTGGTGATCTTTCTCAGCGCTATTCAATCAGCACTTGTTGGCTTGCGATGGGGCTATGACATCACCGCTTTGCGCATGGTGTCGCCCGTCATTGCATCTTGTCTGCCGCCACTGGTTTACTTGGGCTTTTGCAACCTTATTCAGCGGGAAAAACCATCAAAAAACCCAACTTTCTGGTCGGCACTATTGCTACCTTGCCTGATGGTAACATTGCTGCTTTTTGCGCCCGAATTGCTCGACGCAGCGCTGTTTGTCATTTTTATTTTCTTTGCGTCCGCACTACTTTTTATGGGCGGGGCCGGACCAGACCGGCTGGAGGAAGCGCGCTTTGATGCTGCAATTTCAGCCCATCGCGCTTTGATTATTGCTGCCATTTCGCTTTATTTTTCAGCATTTTTTGATGTTGCCGTTCTTGTTGATGCAGGATGGAGCGGTGGCCAGCACACGGCCTTCATTATCGGCAATGCCAATCTCATCGGCCTATTTCTGATCGGCGTCACAGCGCTCATTGCAAGCAATGCGATTGCTGCTCCAATGCCCGAAAATCGCGAGGATATTTCCGATGTATCCGCGCAGGATCACGACGTTCTTCTCAGGATAAAAACGTTACTTAATGAGACACGGCTTTATCAGAACGAGAGCCTCAATCTGACGCGGTTAGCGCGCAAGTCCGGTATTCCATCGCGGCAGATTTCAGCCGCAGTCAACCGGGTGAGTGGAGAGAATGTCTCGCGCTTCATCAACAATTATCGGATCCATGAAGCCTGCCGGTTGCTCACCGAAACCGACCTGCCTGTGACCACGATCATGCTGGATGCTGGCTTTCAAACTAAGTCGAATTTCAACAAGGAGTTCAGGCGTGTTACCGCTACGAGCCCTTCACTTTGGCGCGAAAACAACCGTGAGAAGATAAGCATATCCAAATAAGCGCAATCCCCGGCAATTTTGGCCGCTAAATTTGGAAAAATCACCGTTAACGCCTATATTAAAGCCATGTTTGTCGAGTGATTCGACATAAGATTTTATGCTGGATAAGCAGCAGGATTTCAGGCCG
Organism: Ochrobactrum sp. MYb379; assembly: GCF_037479515.1. NCBI lineage: Bacteria > Pseudomonadati > Pseudomonadota > Alphaproteobacteria > Hyphomicrobiales > Brucellaceae > Ochrobactrum > Ochrobactrum sp. MYb379. Next base: position 435,838 of record NZ_JBBGYW010000002.1, on the reverse strand, counting down.
CATTCGCGGCACATTTGCGAAAGATTTTCATGACCGAGACTCCAGAGATGAATTCCGAAGCCCCTGCCGAATACGGCGCGGATTCCATTCGTGTTCTGAAAGGCCTCGACGCAGTCCGCAAGCGTCCGGGCATGTATATCGGCGATACGGATGATGGCTCTGGCCTGCATCACATGGTCTACGAAGTCGTCGACAACGCAATCGATGAGGCGCTTGCAGGCCACGCCACGCTGGTCACCGTTACGCTCAACGCTGACGGCTCCTGCACCGTGACCGACAATGGCCGTGGCATTCCGACCGACATCCACAAGGAAGAAGGCGTCTCGGCTGCCGAAGTCATCATGACCCAGCTTCACGCTGGCGGCAAATTTGACCAGAATTCCTATAAGGTTTCCGGTGGTCTGCATGGCGTGGGCGTTTCGGTTGTGAATGCGCTTTCGGTCTGGCTGCGACTGAAAGTTCGTCGCGCGGGAAAAATTCACGAGATCGCGTTTACGCATGGCGTCGCCGATGCTCCGCTCGTTGTAACAGGTGATGCTGGCAGCGAAACCGGCACCGAGGTTAGCTTCCTGCCTTCGACCGACACATTCACTATGGTTGAATTCGACTATGACACGCTGGAGCGCCGTTTGCGCGAACTGGCGTTTTTGAATTCCGGCGTCCGTATTCTGCTAAGCGACCGCCGCCATGCGGATGTGCGGGAGCACGAGTTGCATTATGATGGCGGTGTCGTTGAGTTCGTAAAATACATCGACCAGAGCAAAAAAGCCCTTCTGGATGCACCGATCTACATCAAGAGCGAAAAAGACGGCATGACCGTTGAAGTCGCCATGTGGTGGAACGATTCCTACCACGAGAAGGTGCTTTGCTTCACTAACAACATTCCGCAGCGCGATGGCGGTACGCATCTGGCCGGTTTCCGTGGCGCGCTAACGCGTCAGGTTACGGGCTATGCTGACGCATCCGGCATGACCAAAAAAGAAAAGGTCAGCCTCACCGGTGATGATTGCCGTGAAGGACTGACGGCCGTGCTTTCGGTCAAGGTTCCTGATCCGAAATTCTCGTCGCAGACAAAGGACAAGCTGGTTTCCTCGGAAGTGCGTCCTGTCGTCGAAAGCCTCGTCAATGAAGCGCTCTCAACTTGGCTGGAAGAACATCCTGCTGGCGGCAAGACCATCGTTGAAAAGGTCATTCAGGCAGCCGCCGCGCGTGAGGCAGCGCGCAAGGCGCGCGACATCACCCGCAAGAGCAATCTGAGCGTTACATCGCTTCCCGGTAAGCTTGCTGATTGCCAGGAACGCGATCCTGCAAAATCAGAAATCTTCATCGTCGAGGGTGATTCTGCTGGCGGTTCCGCCAAGAGCGGTCGTTCGCGTCAGAATCAGGCAATTCTGCCGCTGCGCGGTAAGATCCTCAATGTGGAACGTGTTCGTTTTGACCGCATGATCTCGTCTGATCAGGTCGGCACATTGATTACCGCACTTGGTACATCGATTGGCAAGGATGAAGCTTATGGCTTCAACCCTGACAAGCTGCGCTATCACAAGATCATCATCATGACCGATGCTGACGTCGACGGCGCGCATATTCGCACATTGCTGTTGACCTTCTTCTTCCGTCAAATGCCGGAACTGATTGAACGCGGCCATATCTATATTGCACAGCCGCCGCTTTATAAGGTCGTGCGCGGAAAATCCTCGCAATATATCAAGAATGAAGCAGCCTTTGAGGATTTCCTCATCGAGACTGGCCTTGATGAAGCGGCTCTTGAAATGGCAAGCGGAGAAGTGCGCGCCGGACCTGACCTTCGTTCTGTTGTCGATGATGCCCGCACGCTGCGTCAGCTTCTGGGTGGCCTGCATACACGTTATGATCGCCGTGTTGTCGAACAGGCCGCAATTGCCGGACTGCTTAATCCCGGTTCTACCGCCAATGACGCGACAGCACAGACATCGGCTGCAACGGTTTCCAAACGTCTTGATATGATCTCGGAAGAAACCGAGCGTGGCTGGACAGCACATGTGACGGATGACGGCGGCTATCGTTTCGAGCGCATGGTGCGTGGCGTGAAGGATGTTGCTATTCTCGATATGGCACTGCTCGGTTCTGCTGATGCACGACAGATCGACCGCGTGGCCTCACGCCTTGCAGAAGTGTTTGCCGAGCCTCCAGTGCTGCGCCGCAAGGATAAGAGCGATACGCTTTCTGGCCCGATGGCGTTGCTTGATGCAATTTTCGCGACGGGTCGCAAGGGCCTGACGCTACAGCGTTATAAAGGCTTGGGCGAAATGAACGCTGAACAGCTTTGGGAAACCACGCTAGACCCGAATGTGCGCACGCTTTTGCAAGTTAAGGTCAACGATGCGACGGATGCTGACTCGCTGTTCTCGCGCCTGATGGGTGATGAAGTTGAACCGCGCCGTGAGTTCATTCAGGAAAACGCGCTCAGCGTTGCCAATCTCGACGTTTAGACCAGATTTACTGCACGGATAACAAAGCCCCGGAAGACCAAAATCTTCCGGGGCTTTTTCTGTTTTGGAGTTTTGACAAAAAAAAGCCCGCCAATTGGCGGGCTTTTTTTAATCTATGGAGCGATTACTCGCCGCGTGGCTTTTTCGAATAGCCATCGTTGGATTTCTTGCCGTCCTTCTTGAAACCATCTTTCTTGAAGTCGCCTTTCGGCTTCGACCAGCCACCCTTAGCGCCGTCGCGATTATTATCGCGTGGGCCGTCACGGAAATCGCCTCTTGGCTTATCACTGCGTGGCTTGAAATCGCGCTTACCTTCGCGAGGCGCAGCATCGCCACCGGCGCCTGCAACGGCAGTGCGGATCACGAGACCCTTTTCGCCAGTGCCGCGTTCTTCAACCGAACGACGGAATTCATCAGCCTTGGAAGCGACGATTTCAAAGCGGGATTCATTGTCGAAAATCTTAATCGAGCCAACATCGCGCTTGGTAATATCGCCAGCCTTACAGATCAGCGGCAGCAACCACTTTGGATCGGCACGGTGCTTACGACCAGCCGAAACCGAGAACCAGACGCCGTCAAAACGAGCATTACGGTCAAAGCGTTCGCCCTGATCAGCACGATCAAAACGTTCGCCACCACGTTCCGGACGATCACCACGCTCTGAACGCTCACGCGGCTTCTTGCTGGAAATCGGGTGAACAGGTGCGTCCGAAATATCTTCCGCAGCTGGCAATGCTGCCAGTTCGCGATTGAGGAACGCAGCCGCAATCTGTTCCGGCGTATAACGCTCGGTCAGTGCCTTCAACAGATCCTGATGCTCTTCATCAATCGGCTGGCTGAAAGCTTCACCATTGAGAATGCGCTCATTGTTCTTGGCCTGAACGGCAGCAATGCCCGGAGCTGGTACTGTCTGCGCATCAAGCTTTGCGAGGCTCAGAAGGCGCTCGGCAATACGGCGACGCGAGAACGGAACCACCAGAACGCAAGTACCCTTGCGGCCTGCGCGACCGGTACGGCCCGAACGGTGCAGCATGGTATCTGGATTGTTTGGCAGGTCTGCGTGGATAACCAGATCAAGGTTTGGCAGATCGATACCGCGTGCAGCAACGTCGGTTGCAACGCAAACACGCGCACGTCCATCACGCATCGACTGAAGCGCATTGTTACGCTCGGCCTGGCTCAATTCACCCGACAGCGCCACAACCGCAAAACCGCGATTGGAAAGGCGGCTTGCCATGTGCTTAACCGCTTCACGCGTCGAGCAGAAAATGATCGAGTTCTGCGCATCGTAATAAAGCAGGGTGTTGATGATTGCATGATCGCGTTCCTGTGGCGGAACCGGCATCGCAAAATAATCAATATCGGCGTGCTGACCGGCTTCGCCAGCAGCTGTAATGCGCAGCGCATCTTTCTGGAAGCGCTTGGCAAGCTGGGCAATCGGCTTTGGTACGGTTGCCGAGAACATCAATGTGCGGCGATCTTCCGGTGCTTCACCAAGAATGAATTCGAGGTCTTCACGGAAGCCCATATCGAGCATTTCGTCAGCTTCATCGAGCACAACAACGCGCAGTTCCGACATATCAAGCGCACGACGCGAAATATGATCACGCAGACGACCCGGTGTGCCGACAACGATATGCGATCCACGTTCGAGCACACGGCGCTCGGAACGAATGTCCATACCACCAACGCAAGAAGCAATCACAGCACCCGTATCAGCATAGAGCCATTCGAGTTCGCGGCGAACCTGCAAAGCAAGTTCGCGCGTTGGTGCAATAATCATCGCAAATGGATTTTGCGCACGATCAAAGCGCAGGTCGTCACCAAGAATGGTGGATGCCATGGAAAGACCAAAGGCAACAGTCTTGCCGGAGCCTGTCTGCGCGGAAACAAGCAAATCGCCATGAAGTGTTTCAGGCGCCAAAACGGCATTCTGAACAGCGGTGAGTGTGTTGTAACCACGAGCGGCTAATGCTCCGGAAAGAGCCGGAGCGATCGTATCAGGTAGGGACATGAGTGACTTTCAAAAAAGCTTCACAAGCCGCATACCCATCGGTTGTGAACCTTTTTGTTCACAACTCTCCTGACGACTACCGAAGCACCATAATTAGCGCCTACCTATAGGTTTGTGCCTCTCAGGTCAACAGGGTGAGACGCTAGAGCGCAATTCGATCCGATTAACCCGGAACGGCGCTCTAGTCTTTTTTGACGCGCATTTAACCCGAAAACCGTTTCACACTTTTCGGAATGCGCTTTTAATGCGCCTCATCCCAGTTATGCGCAGCACGCGCATCGACCTTTAATGGCACGGAAAGCGACACAGCTGGCATCGCCGCGTTTTCCATAACGTCACGCACCAGCGTAATCGTCTTTTCGACTTCATTTTCAGGCACTTCGAAAATCAATTCGTCGTGGACTTGCAACAGCATACGGGCGGCAAGCTTCTCTTTTGCAAGCGCATCTTCCATGCGGATCATGGCGCGACGAATAATATCAGCTGCAGCGCCCTGAATAGGCGCATTGATTGCAGCGCGTTCATTAAATGCGCGCACCTGTGGATTGGATGCTTTGATGTCGGGATAATGCGCGCGACGGCCAAAAATGGTTTCGACATAGCCATGCTCGCGGGCAAAAGCCTTGGTCGCTTCCATATAATCTTTGATGCCCGGAAAACGCTCAAAATAGGTGCGGATATATTGCCCTGCTTCTTCGCGTGGAATGGACAGCTGATTGGCGAGACCAAAGGCCGAAATACCGTAAATGATGCCGAAGTTGATCGCCTTGGCGCGGCGGCGCACCTCTGACGGCATGCCTTCGACAGGCACACCAAACATTTCAGACGCGGTCATGGCATGAATATCGATACCGTCGGCAAATGCTTGTTTTAGCTGCGGAATATCCGCGACATGCGCCAGAACGCGCAATTCGATCTGGCTGTAATCGGCAGAGACCAGCTTATTGCCGGGTTCGGCAATGAAGGCGGTTCTGATCTTGCGGCCTTCGGCGGTACGCACCGGAATATTCTGCAAATTAGGCTCAGACGAAGACAAGCGCCCCGTTGAGGTGGAAGCCATCGAATATGACGTATGCACACGCTTGGTCTGGGAATGAATAAAGCCCGGCAGAGCATCGGTATAGGTGGATTTCAGCTTCGTCAGCTGACGCCAGTCGACAATCTTGCGCGGCAAAGGCAAACCTTCAGCGGCTAGATCTTCCAGCACTTGCGCAGAGGTCGACCATTGACCGGTCTTGGTCTTTGAAGCGCCCGGAAGTCCCATTTTGCCAAACAAAATATCGCCAAGCTGCTTGGGCGAACCAATGTTGAATTTTTCACCGGCAAGCTCGTAGATTTCGTCTTCATTGCGCGCAGCGGACTGTGCGAGATCACCAGACAGGCGCGAGAGAACCTGACGATCAACTGAAACGCCACGTTCTTCCATACGCGCCAGCACATCGACTAGCGGACGCTCAAGGCGTTCATAAACCGAGGCCAGACCTTCTGCCGCAAGACGCGGTTTCAGCACCTGCCAGAGACGCAATGTCACATCAGCATCTTCGGCTGCATAGGCGGTGGCGCGATCAATATCGACCATATCGAAGGTGACAGCGCTCTTACCACTGCCTGCCACATCCTTATAGGCGATTGGCGTATGACCCAGCCAACGCTCGGACAACGGGTCCATGCCGTGGCCGCCGGGGCCAGCATCAAGCGCGTAGGAAATCAGCATCGTATCGTCAAAAGACACAGTGTCGATGCCGTGGCGGCGCATGACCAGCCAGTCATATTTCATGTTCTGTGCGATTTTGAGGACGGATTTGTCCTCAAGAACGCTCTTCAATGCCGCAAGCGCCTTATCGAGCGGAATCTGCTCTTCGACGATTCCGCCGCCCAAGAGATCATTTACGCCAGACTTGTGTTGGAGCGGGATATAGGCAGCTTTGCCGGGCGCAAGCGCCAGCGAGAAACCAATCAGTTCCGCCTGCATTGGATCAAGCGAGTTGGTTTCTGTATCGAAGGCAACCAGACCCGTCTCAACAGCTTCCGCGAGCCACTTGTTCAGCGTTTCAATATCGCGAATGCAGGTATAGGCCGTGGTGTCGATTTTCTGCGCCAAAGCATCAGATGCACGCTTTGCAGCGAGCGCTTTTGGCGTATAGCCGCTTGCGTCGGACGTTTCAGCAGCAATGGGAGCCGAGCCAGTTGGCGCAGCATCTGTCTTCGCAGGCACATCAACGTCTGGTCCGTGGGCATCTGCCCCCCATTCCGTCTCGATGTGGCAAGGCTCAACCGCCGATGCATCTGTGTCGGTTGCTTCCGCCACGCGGCGCGTCAGTGACGTGAAATCCAGCGCTTTCAGGAAGCCGATCAGCTTCGGGCCGTTCTGCGGCTCAAGCACCAGACCATCAAGGTCAACATCCAGCGGCACATCGACTTTAAGTGTGACCAGCTCACGCGCGATCTTGGTCTGATCAGCATAAGCAATGATATTTTCGCGGCGCTTATTCTGCTTGATCTCGGACGCCCGTGCGAGCAGCGTATCAAGATCGCCAAACTCTTCCAGCAATTGCGCTGCAGTCTTTGGGCCGATGCCGGGAATGCCCGGAACATTATCGGTGCTGTCGCCAGTCAGCGATTGCAGATCAATCATCTTCTCCGGCGGCACACCCCATTTTTCGATCACTTCCGGGATCGAAATCTGTTTATCCTTCATGCCGTCATACATCGACACTTGCGTTGTCACGAGCTGCATCAAGTCTTTGTCAGACGATACAATAGTGACATCGGCCCCGGCTTCTGCCGCAATGCGGGCATAGGTTGCGATCAGATCGTCAGCCTCAAAGCCTTCTTTTTCGATGCAGGGCAGATTGAAGGCACGAGTTGCCTGACGGATCAGGCCGAATTGCGGGATCAGATCTTCCGGCGGCGCGGTGCGGTTGGCCTTATATTCGGGATAAATCTCTTTGCGGAATGTCTGCGATGAATAGTCGAAAATGACCGCAAAATGCGTCGGCACCACGCCCACATCAGTATTGCGCGCATCTTTCAGCAGCTTCCACAGCATGTTGCAGAAACCAGACACCGCGCCCACTGGCAAGCCGTCCGACTTGCGGGTCAGCGGTGGAAGAGCGTGATAGGCGCGGAAAATATAGCCCGAGCCGTCGATGAGGAAGAGATGATCGCCTTTTTTCATGGCTTAGGATTAAATCAAACAAAGCACAAAGAAAACCGGCCTTGTGTCAGGAGAAACATGTGTCCACCGTTGGATCGCTTCCCGACCTGTTTTGATAAGCGAAACTACTCCAAGTCTTCCTGAATGAAGGTGCTTGAGACGTGAACATCAATCGTTTCCAGCAGTCCGGGCCCGAGGTTCACATATTTGTGCGCAATGTTGGCCGCACCAAACACAACGCTGCCTTCTTCCGCTTCAAATTGCTTTTCGCCAACGGTGAATAAAGCCCGACCTTTGCGCACGATAAAAATCTCATCGTAAGGATGGCGATGCAGTCGCGGCCCGCGGCCAATCTCCTCAGTCGAATAGAATATGATCGACGTGCCCGCGCCGAACACATTGCCTTCAAATTCGCCGTGCCACTTACCTGGCGTCTTCTCCCAGTCGGCCTTGCTGAGTATGATAGGCTTTTCCATAAGTGCCTCCGTGCATATGCAATTTCAGGTTATTACAGATATCGGATTGCTCACGAAAAGGTAACGTTTATGTTACGAATTTGTAATCTAAAATGCCACCAAATGCCCTTGAATAGCCACAGTTGAAGGGCCATTTCTAGGTCATCGACAGTACGTTGATCGCCGGTTTACTGACCCGTCCCCCGTTGGAAACCGGTTGTGAGCGACAGCCTAAATCCCCTCTCCGGGCTGTCGTTTGTGAGTGTAGTGATATGGCCGTTGTGGTAACCCCCTCACCACGACGGCCAATTCATTTTGAGGCAACTTTCCTTCATCAAATTGCGCCCCTGTCAAATTGGGTTTCTTCTTGAGCTTCGCAGTTGTACTGTGCGCGCAGTATTTCGACTCGTCAGGAAGTGTTCATGTCCGCGCAATCACTCGATAAAGTCCTCAACCATCTCGACGCAAATCTCGACAAGAGCATCGATCATCTGTTCGATCTTCTGCGGATTAAGTCGATTTCGACCGATCCGGCTTACAAAGCCGATTGCCGCAAGGCTGCCGAATGGCTGGTCGAGGATTTGAAGTCCATTGGTTTTGACGCAAGCGTGCGCGAAACACCCGGTCATCCAATGGTTGTCGCCCATCATGACGGCGCCACCGCCGATGCGCCGCATGTGCTATTCTATGGTCATTATGATGTGCAGCCGGTTGACCCGCTCAACCTTTGGGAAAACGATCCGTTTGAACCGGCGATCAAAGACGTTGGCAATGGCCGCAAAATTCTGACCGGTCGCGGAACTTCTGACGACAAGGGCCAGCTGATGACCTTTGTCGAAGCCTGCCGCGCTTACAAAGCCGTCAACGGCAACCTGCCTGTCAAAGTGACCTTGCTGTTTGAAGGCGAAGAAGAATCCGGCTCACCATCGCTCAAGCCATTCCTCGATGCGCATAAGGAAGAGCTGAAAGCAGACGTCGCGCTCGTCTGTGACACCTCAATGTGGGACACAGAAACGCCAGCGATCAGCGTTGGTCTGCGCGGTCTGGTTGGCGAAGAAATCGTTATCAAGGCCGCTGACCGCGATCTGCATTCTGGCTTCTTCGGTGGCGCTGCTGCAAACCCGATCCATATTCTCGCAAAAATTCTCGCTGACCTGCATGACGAAACCGGACGCGTCACGGTTCCGGGCTTCTATGAAGGTGTGGAAGAAACGCCGTCACAGATTTTGCAATCATGGGAAAACCTTGGCCGTACCGCTGAAAGCTTCCTCGGCCCGATTGGCCTTTCGATCCCATCTGGCGAACAAGGCCGCAGCGTTTTAGAGCTGACATGGGCGCGCCCGACAGCCGAAGTCAACGGCATCATCGGCGGCTATACCGGAGAAGGCTTCAAGACAGTTATCGCAGCGGAAGCTTCAGCCAAGGTTTCGTTCCGTCTCGTGCACAAACAAGACCCGGTCAAAATCCGCGAAGCTTTCCGCGCATTTGTTCAGGAACGCCTGCCAGCTGACTGCTCTGTCGAGTTTCATCCGCATGGCGGCTCGCCAGCGATTCAGCTGCCTTATGATTCACCGCTGGTTTCAAAGGCCAAGGACGCATTGTCCGACGAATGGCCAAAGCCAGCCGTGCTGATCGCCATGGGTGGATCAATCCCGATTGTCGGTGATTTCGACAAGTTCCTCGGCATGGAATCGCTGCTTGTTGGCTTCGGCCTCGAAGATGACCGCATCCATTCGCCCAATGAAAAATATGAACTGAACTCTTTCCATAAGGGCCAGCGCTCTTGGGCACGCATTATGGCAGCCATCGCTGCTCAATAAGGAAGACTAAATGACTATTCGTTTTCATAAAAACGATTTGCCTGATCTCGAGCATTATCAGGTGGATTCGGTTGCTATCGATACCGAGACGCTGGGCCTCAACCCACATCGCGACCGTCTTTGCGTGGTGCAGATTTCACCGGGCGACGGCACCGCAGATGTGATCCAGATTGAAGCAGGCCAGAAAACTGCGCCTAATCTGGTCAAGCTTTTGCAAGACAAAGCGATCACCAAGATCTTTCATTTTGGCCGCTTTGATCTGGCTGTGCTGGCGCATGCTTTTGGCACCATGCCGGAGCCGGTATTCTGCACCAAGATCGCATCCAAGCTCACCCGCACCTATACGGATCGCCATGGCCTGAAGGAAATCTGCGGCGAACTGCTTGAGGTTTCGATCTCCAAGCAGCAGCAGTCATCCGATTGGGCGGCAGAAGTTCTGTCACAGGCACAGCTTGAATATGCAGCGTCTGACGTTCTTTACTTGCACCGCCTGAAGGCCGTGTTTGAACAGCGCCTTGAACGTGATGGCCGCACCAAGCAAGCCGAAGCCTGCTTCAAGTTTCTGCCAACCCGCTCAGAGCTTGATCTGATGGGTTGGCCTGAGGCGGATATTTTCGCTCACGCGTAAATTAATACCAATATTTAAGGAGCGCCCAAACAGAGCGCTCCTTAAATTTTCTGATAGATACCTGTTCTGATTGTAAATAGCTTTATAAGCACTTCAACTTCAAAATAATCGATAATTTAACCATTTGATAACCAACAATACCGGCTTTTTCGCGTAAATGCCCGGAAATACGTGGTTTTTCCTGCCAGATATTCACTGTGGTATTCTTGCTACAGACTTTATCAGTGGAAGGATTATATTGGGGGCAACAAATGAGTTTCCCCAATTTCTCCACCGGAGGTTTTATTATGACACTTAAGTCCCTTCTTCTCGCATCAACTGTTGCTCTTCTTGCTACCACTGGCGCAAAAGCCGCTGACGCTATCGTTTACGAAGAACCAGCACCAGTTATCTCCGCTCCAGTATTCAGCTGGAACGGTGCTTACCTCGGTGGACAGATCGGCTACGGCTGGGGCAAGTCGCAGTTCAGCGATATCGATGGCTCCGCTAACTTGAAGCCAGATGGCTTCCTCGGTGGCCTCTACGCTGGTTATAACTTCGACCTCGGCAACAGTGTTGTCCTCGGTGTTGACGGTGACGTAACCTACAACAATCTCAAGAAGCGTTTTTCTGAGACCGACGCAGACGGTGATTTCGATAGCGTAGAAACAAAGCTGCGTTGGTCGGGTGCTGTGCGTGCACGTGCAGGTTATGCAGTTGACCGCTTCCTGCCTTACATCGCTGGTGGTGTAGCGTTCGGCCAGATCAAGAATTCTGCAACCTCTATCGTTGGCGGTGTGGAAGACAGCTTCTCCTCCAGCAAGACCCACACCGGCTGGACAGCTGGCGCTGGTGTTGATTACGCTGCAACCGACAACGTAATTCTGCGTCTTGAATATCGCTATACCGATTACGGTCACAAGAACTTTGACGTTGACGGTGTAGATACCCGCAACAAGTTCAAGACCAACGAAATTCGTCTTGGCGTTGCATACAAGTTCTAATCTGACTTGATAAAACTACGGAAAAGGCCTCGCATTTGCGGGGCCTTTTCTTTTTGAGCTGCTGGAAGGTTGTTTTTTGTGAATGCTGAGTTTACGCCCCTTTAAACTGCCGCATTTACACTTCAGGCGATAAACAACGTAAAAAATATACAGGCGGGTGGATTTAAGCAGATATGGCATCGCGAGACGGTAGAAACGGACGTATCGAACCTTCCTTCGGCAATGCGCCGAAAAAGGAAGAGGAAGAAGACGTGTTTCGCGTCGATGATGAGGAGCGCATGGCCAGAACGCAGCGCGGCGGCAAGCAGCCAAAAGAGCGTGAACCACGTGGTTCACGCCGTAAGACGAAAAAGCGCGGCGGCTTTTTTGGCTTTGTTCGCCGTGCCTTTTACTGGTTCCTGGTACTCGGCCTATGGGGAGGCATCGCCTTCGCCGGTATGCTCGTTTATTTCGCAGCAAAAATGCCGCCGACAACCGATTGGTCCATTCCTGATCGTCCGCCAAATGTGCGTATTGTCGATGTGCAAGGCAGTTTGATTGCCAATCGCGGCACGACAGGCGGCGAAGCTGTCGGTCTGCATGAAATGTCGCCTTTTATTCCGCAAGCGGTTATGGCCATTGAAGATCGCCGCTTCATGTCGCATTTCGGCATTGATCCAATCGGTCTTGCGCGTGCTGTTGTTACCAACATCACTTCAGGCCGTGCCGTTCAGGGTGGCTCAACGCTCACGCAGCAGCTGGCTAAAAATCTGTTCCTGTCACCAGACCGCACGCTGGAACGTAAGGTGCAGGAAGTGATGCTCGCCCTCTGGCTAGAGCATAAATACACCAAAGAGCAGATATTGGAGATGTATCTGAACCGCGTTTATCTCGGTTCCGGTGCTTATGGTGTCGATGCTGCCTCACGCCGCTATTTCAACAAATCCGCAAAAGAACTCAACCTGATGGAAGCGGCAACAATCGCCGGCCTTCTGAAAGCGCCTTCGCGCCTTTCACCAGCACGCGATCCGGAAGCAGCCGCCACCCGCGCGCGGCTGGTTCTCGGTGCCATGCGTGAAGAAGGTATGATCGATGACCGTCAGGTCGCGATCGCGGAAAGCGAGCCGCCAGCACGAGCTGCCTCTTATTGGCAGGGTTCGGAAAACTATTTTGCCGACCGCGTGGTTGCTGAAATTCCGTCCCTGATTGGCGAGACAAAGACAGATATAGTTGTTGAAACGACCGTTGATCTTAATCTTCAACGCGCAGGCGAAGAAGCAATCAAAGACCAGATTTCCGCGAACGGCAAGAAGATGAATGTAAGCCAAGGCGCGCTTGTCTCCATTGATGGCACGGGTGCAGTGCGCGCTTTGGTTGGCGGTTATGACTACGCGGCCAGCCAGTTTGACCGCGTGACCGATGCACGCCGTCAGCCAGCATCGTCGTTTAAGCCATTTGTCTATCTGACTGCATTGGAACAGGGCCGCACACCGGATTCCGTTCGTAACGATGCGCCGGTGCGGATCGGCAAATGGACGCCAAGCAACGACAACGGCAAATATATGGGCGAAGTGACGCTTGCGACCGCGCTGTCTCACTCGCTCAATTCCGTCTCTGCGCAGCTTGTGATGGAAGTCGGGCCGCAGACCGTTATCGACACCGCACATCGTTTGGGCGTTCAGTCCAAGTTAGAGCCCAATGCTTCGCTGGCATTGGGAACTTCGGAAGTATCGCTTCTGGAATTGACCGATTCCTATGTGCCATTTGCCAATGGTGGCTATCGCGCGCCGGTCTATTTCATCACCAAGATCACGGATTCCGAAGGCAAGGTTCTCTATCAGCGGGAAGATGGCATTGGTCCGCGCGTCATTGATGAGCGCAATGTCGGCATGATGAACGCTATGCTGCGCAAGACAGTGGAAGACGGCACGGCAAAACGCGCGGCCTTCGGCTGGCCAGCGGCAGGCAAAACCGGAACCAGCCAGAATTTCCGCGATGCATGGTTTGTCGGCTACACCGCCAATCTCACCACTGGCGTGTGGTTCGGCAATGATGATGGCAAGGGCATGAAGCGCGTGTTCGGCTCGACACTGCCCGTCGCCGCTTGGAAAGCATACATGAAGGAAGCGCATAAGGGCGTGCCGATTGCCGAGCTTCCCGGCCATTACGACATTCAGAATATCATTCCCGGCGGCAGCGACGGTATTGATCCGAACAATCCGTATGAACCGGGTATGATTCCGCAGGGCGGCTATGGCGAACAGCCACTGGCTGGCAATGGCGATGACGGCTATTGGCCGCCAGCACCTGACTCGCCCGCCCGTAACAATGTTCAACAGGGCCAGCAATCGGGCGTACCTGCCAATTACCCGGCCAATGACAATGGCGCACCATTGCCTCCCGGTGATGTCGGCGGACAGCCACAGCAGAGCCGTGATTCAACCACGCTTCTCGATATCATTATGGGCAATACGCAGTGATCTTCGCATAGGGCCGGTTAATACCGGCCCTTATCGCGATCAAGTGAAGCAGATAGCGCTAATAGATATGAAATCCGCTCGAAATCCTGAGTGACTTAGTCTATTCAAGGATTGAGAGTGAGGTTTTCATGTCCACAGTTTCCCAAACAGATGCGGCCCGGTCTGAAGCTCCCAAGCCAGACACGGAACGCAAAACGATCGTTTTGACAGGCGCAAGCCGAGGTATCGGTCATGCGACGGTCAAGCGTTTTTCGCGCGCTGGCTGGCGTGTCATCACCTGCTCGCGTCAGGATTTCGCTGAGAATTGCCCATGGCCAGCAGGGCCGGAAGACCACATCAAGGTTGACCTTGCCGATCAGGAAGACGTCGGCAAGGCAATCGCTGAAATCCGCCGCCGACTGGAAGCCAATGGCAGCAAGCTGCATGCCCTCGTCAACAACGCCGGTATTTCACCAAAGGCAGAAGGTGGTCGCCGCTTGAATTCCATCGAAACGCCGATGGCCGTTTGGCGCGATGTGTTTCAGGTGAACTTCATGGCACCGATCATGCTTGCACGTGGTTTGTTCAAAGAACTGGAATCCGCGCAAGGCTCAGTGGTCAATGTGACCTCCATTGCCGGATCCCGCGTACACCCTTTTGCAGGTACGGCCTATGCAACTTCCAAGGCAGCGCTTGCAGCATTGACCCGCGAAATGGCTTCCGATTTTGGCCCGCATGGAATTCGTGTGAATGCGATTGCGCCGGGCGAAATCGACACCGCAATCCTTTCTCCCGGCACAGAAAAGCTTGTCGAGCAACTACCAATGCGTCGTCTTGGCAAGACCTCAGAAGTTGCAGAGACGATCTATTATCTCTGCTCCGAAGCCTCATCTTATGTGACGGGTTCAGAAATCCACATCAATGGCGGTCAGCACGTCTGATCGATTTTCAAAAGCGCGGCATTGATCAACGCTGCGCTTTTGTGTTTACCTTGCTCGTTTTGTAATCTTCAATCGATTTAACAGCTGAGTTGAAACCATGATCCTATGCTGCGGCGAAGCCCTGATCGACATGCTGCCACGCGAAACTGCGTCAGGTGAAACAGCATTTTTGCCGCTCGCTGGCGGGTCGGTTTTCAACACGGCGATTGCGCTTGGGCGTCTTGACGTTCCAACGGGTTTCTTCTCCGGACTTTCATCAGACTTTTTCGGCGAAGTGCTGCGCGATACACTCGCACGATCCAAGGTCGATTATTCATTTTCGGCCACTTCGGATCGTCCCACGACACTGGCTTTTGTCCGCCTCGTTGATGGTCAGGCGCGCTATGCTTTCTATGACGAAAACACAGCCCTGCGGATGCTCTCCGAAAGCGATATTCCGCCGATTGATGATGCAATTAAAGCCATGCTGTTTGGCTGTATCAGTCTGATTTCCGAGCCATGCGGCAGCGTTTATGAAGCGCTGATGACCCGCGAAGCGTCACAGCGCGTCATGTTCCTTGATCCGAATATCCGCACAGGCTTCATCAAAGATCGTGAAATCCATCTTGCCCGGATGAAACGCATGATTGCGCTTGCGGATATTGTGAAGCTTTCGGACGAAGATCTTGAATGGTTCGGTGAAAAGGGCAATCACGATGAGATTGCTGCCCGATGGCTTAAGCTCGGGCCGAAGCTGATTGTCATAACCAAAGGCGCACATGGCGCTGATGCCTACAGCGCAAACGCCACCGTTCGGGTGCCCGGCGTGAAGGTTGACGTGTTGGATACGGTTGGCGCCGGCGATACGGTCAATGCCGGTATTCTTGCGAGCCTGCAAAATCAGGGGCTTCTCGACAAAGAAGCTATCTCCAAACTCGATGAAGACCAAATTCATGCAGCTGTAGCGCTTGGCGTGCGCGCTGCCGCAGTGACAGTTTCGCGCGCGGGTGCAAATCCGCCATGGGCGACGGAAATGAAAGACTAGAGCATGTCGCGGAAAAGTGGGAACCGGTTTTCCGATAACGACATGCGTAAAAAACAAGGAGTTAGAGCGAGCGCTATGGATACGAATAAGCGCGACACGCTCTAAATCAAAACACGTTCCAAACTTGCATGTGAACGAATGCCCCCTGCCCTTGACCTGACTCATTTAGCGCCTTCTATTGAAGAAGGTGGGAACGAATCGAAAGTTGGCAAAGGACATGTCATTGAACGTCTTGCGTATAGCTGCCTTCTCGCAAGGTAATCAGGGCGGAAATCCTGCCGGTGTACTGATTTCTGAAAAACTGCCTTCAACCGAAGACATGCAGAAAATTGCCAAAGATGTTGGCTTTTCCGAAACGGCCTTTGCAATGCCGGAAGCCGGAGGCTTTCGCGTGCGATATTTTGCGCCGGAAACAGAAATTCCTTTCTGCGGCCATGCGACCATAGCACTGGGCGCAGCGCTCGCCATGCGCGACGGCGATGGACGCTTCGCATTGAAGCTCAACAATGCAGAAATCAGCGTAGAAGGCCGCAAAGAAGGCGAGCTTTTTGCCGCCAGCCTGCAATCGCCGGGAACGCGCAACCGCGCCGCATCGGAAATTGAAATTGAGCAAGCGCTGGCTTTGTTCAACTACGAACAGGACGATCTGGCGCCGGGCATTCCGCCAGCACTCATTCACGCCGGTGCTGACCATATCGTGCTGGCATTGCGCTCACGCGAGAAGCTAGCGGCCATGCATTATGACCTGCAACGTGGTCGCGTGTTGATGAACCGTCAGGGTTGGACCACAATCCTTTTGGTTCACGCAGAAACGCCCACGCGTTTTCATAGCCGCAATCCATTCGCCTCTGGCGGTGTTTATGAAGACCCGGCAACGGGCGCTTCGACAGCCGCATTTGCAGCCTATCTCCGTGATCTCGGTTGGCCACATGGTGGCGCCATTGAAGTATTTCAGGGCGAGGATATGGGTGTACCATCACACCTTCGCGCAGAGATCGGCCATATACGTGGCGAATCTATCCGATTGTCGGGCACTGCACGACTGATGGAATAATTGACGCAGCTCATTAAAACGCCGATCTGATTAAATCAGATCGGCGTTTTAATTGTTTGTCTTAACGCGCATCTTTTCCGATCGTAGCGGGATCAGAAATCAGTCCAGTGGACTGATTTCCCCGCGTAGGCGTTTCACACTTTTCGGGATGCGCTCTATACTTTAACGAGCTGCTCGACGCGCTCTTCGTTGCCGAAGAATTTCAGATAGCGCTCGACTTCCTTAGGATCACCCGTCGCCTTCTGCGGATTATCCGAAAGCTTGACCGCCGGACGTCCATTGGCATCAATCACCTTGCAGACCAGCGAAATAGCCTTGAGGCCATGAATGGTTGTTGGTGCGCAACCGGCGAAGTCATTGGTGAGGTTGGTGCCCCAACCAAAGCTCATGCGGACGCGGCCTTCAAAATGGCGATAGGTTTCCTCAATCGTATCGACATCAAGCGCATCCGAGAAAATCAGCAGCTTTTCGCGTGGGTCTTTGCCACGTGATTTCCACCATTCGATGATGCGTTCGCCGCCTTCAATCGGCGGAGCGCTGTCCGGGCGGAAGCCGGTCCAGTCCGCAACCCAATCCGGCGCATTGCGCAGGAAGGCAGCGGTGCCGAAAGCATCCGGCAACACGATCAGAAGATTGCCACCATAATAGCGGTTCCAGTCCTGCAACACACGGTAAGGTGCGGTTTGCAGTTCCTCATCCGTATTGGCCAACGCCGCCAGCACCATCGGCAGTTCATGCGCATTAGTGCCGAGCGCTTCCAGATCATTATCCATCGCGAGAAGCACATTGCTGGTGCCGGTAAAGGAATTGCCGATGCCTTCTTTCAGCGCCTCAACACACCAGCGCTGCCACAGGAACGAATGGCGGCGACGTGTGCCAAAATCTGAAATCTTCAAGTCAGGTAGTTCGCGCAGTCGCTCGACCTTGCTCCACATCTTGGCCTTGGCGCGAGCATAAAGCACATCAAGCGAGAACGGCCCCAAGTTCTTCATCGCAGCGCGCGAACGAAGCTCATTGATAATGGCGAGTGCTGGAATTTCCCACATCGTTGTGTGCGACCACGGACCATGGAAATGCAGCTCATATTGCCCGTCTTTGCGGCTCAGTTCATATTCCGGCAGCTGGAAGTCAGGCAGCCAGTGGAGGAACTCCGGCTGGAAAATCTGCTTGCGGCCATAAAAGCTGTTACCCGCCAGCCAGATCATTTCTTTCTTGGTAAAGCGCAGGGTACGCGCATGATCAAGCTGCGCGCGTAGCTCACCTTCATCAATTTCATCGGCAAGGCGCACGGATGTCGTGCGATTGATCAGCGAAAAGGTGGCGTCTACCTTGGGGTAAAGTCCCCAGATCATCTGCAACATCAGAAGTTTGTAGAAATCGGTATCCAGCAGGCTGCGAACAATCGGATCGAGCTTCCATGCGTGGTTAAAGACGCGCCGCGCGATATCGGTTTTGGCCATAACGGCCTCCATTCCATGAGCATATACCGCTGCCTAGCCAAATGCTTGGCAGCAAAAAGAAAGGCGGGTTTTCACCCGCCTTTTTAAATGCTTCATTCAGATTTGGGAAGCTCTACTATGATTTCATGTTCGCCATCCGGCTTGATGATTACACCGTCTTCCGGCTTGGTGACTTTACGACCATCAAGCTTGATGGCCTTCGTCTTGGCGCCCGTAACAACCTTCACACGATAGAGCGCTTCACCGAAGCGAAGTTCTGCCTCATAGCCATCCCACTCAGGCGGCAAGGCCGGATCGAGATGCAGACGATCACCGCGCTTGGTCACACCCAGAATGCCCTCAGTCGCTACGCGATAGAACCAGCCGGCAGAACCTGTATACCATGTCCAGCCGCCTTGTCCGCGACGTGGCTCGACCGAATAGATGTCAGCTGCAATCACGTAAGGCTCAACGCGGTAGGTATCCGGGTTGCGGCCATGATTGACCGGGCTGATCAGCGAGAACAGTTTCCATGCTTCCGCTGCCTTGCCCATGCGGGCGAGCGCCAGAATGGCCCATGTTGCACCATGGGTGTACTGACCGCCGTTCTCACGAACACCCGGCGGGTAGCCCTTGATGTAACCCGGTTCCTGCACCGTTTTGTCGAATGGCGGCGTGAATAGCCGCAACAATTCACCTTCATCGTCAAGCAGATGCTTTTCGAGCGAAGCCATGGCCTGTTCCGAACGCTTCGGATCGGCAACGCCAGACAACACACTCCAAGACTGTGCAATGGCATCAATCTGGCATTCGTCGCTGTCTTTTGAACCAAGCGGCGAACCATTGTCGTAGAAGCCACGACGATACCATTCGCCATCCCAGCCATCGCGATCAAGCGCTGCGGTCAGGCTTTCAAGATGTGCGGCCCAAGCGTTTGCCCGGGCATCCTTGCGGGATTGCGCAATCGGAATGAACTGACGCAAGGTGTAGGCGAGGAACCAGCCCAGCCAAACGCTTTCGCCCTCGCCTTTCACGCCGACAAGGTTCATGCCGTCGTTCCAGTCGCCGCCGAGCATCAGCGGTAGCCCATGCTTGCCAGTGCGTTTGATTGCGAGATCAAGCGCCAGCGCACAATGCTCATAAAGGCTTACGGTTTGATCGGAAATCTCCGGCTCAAAGAATGCGTCATGTTCACCTTCTTCCAGCATGCGTCCCTTCAGGAACGCCAGCTTTTCATCGAGGATTGCATGATCGCCGGTGGTTTGCACATAAAGCGAGGTGCCATAGCCGAGCCAGACCACATCGTCGGAGATCAGCGTGCGAACACCCGCACCCGTCGCGGGCAACCACCAATGCTGGACATCACCTTCAGGGAACTGACGCGAAGCGGCGTTAAGAATCTGCGCACGGGCCAGTGACGGATCAATCAACAACAGAGAGAGTGTATCCTGCAACTGGTCGCGGAAACCAAAAGCACCGCTGGCCTGATAGAAAGCAGCACGCGCCCAGATACGGCAGGCAATCGCCTGATAAGGCAACCAGCCATTGATCAGCAAATCAAATGCCGGATCAGGTGTTTTGACCTGCACGCGGTTGAAGAGACCTTCCCAATGCTTGCGAGATGCATTGAGCTTCTCGTCAAAGGAAGCCTTGCGGCTTTCTGTGACCAGCGCCTTTGCTTGCTGCTGATCGGCAGCATTGCCAAGCAGAAACACCACTTCGCGGCTTTCGCCGGGGCCGACCTCAACGTCAATTGCGAGGGCGGCACACGGATCGCGTCCCGCTTCAACCGTGTTGGACAGCGCTTTGCCAGCCAGCACGATTTCAGGACGATCAACCGAGCCGGTCGAGCCGATGAACTCGCCCCGGTCAGCCGTTACCGATTGCGGCTTTTCCGTTGCCGCAAAGAACGCCACCTGACCAGACTTGTCCGGATGATATGGATTGCCTCCAAAGAGCGCGCCGAGTTCTTCATCCTGCGATGGCACGATGAACGGCACATTCTTAGAGCGGGCATTGCCCAGCACCCATTCAGCATAGCCATAGACGCGCAGCTTGCGCTTGGAACGACCCTTATTGGTGATCGTGAGGCGTGAAAGCTTAACTGGCTTTTCCGCATCGACAATATGGGTCAACTCCAGTGCCAGTTCGCCATGCTGGGCAGCAAACGTGCTATAGCCATGGCTGTGACGCGCTTCATAGGTCACGGCCTCATCACGAAGCACACTTGCCGTTGGGGCAAAGCTGCGTCCCGTTTCTCGGTCGAGAATATAAATCGCCTCACCCGGACGGTTGGTGACCGGATCGTTCGCCCAAGGGGTGAGCTGATAATCGCGACTGTTGCCAGCCCATGTGAAGGCCGAACCTTCTGCCGAGACATGGAAGCCGAAATTCGGATTAGCGATCACGTTGATCCAAGGATGCGGCGTGGTTGTGCGGTTGTTGACACGCACGACATAGCTGCCGTCGTCAGCAAAGCCACCATAGCCATTCCAGAACTGGAGATCATCGCCGGTTGGTGCCGGGCGCAGAACAGGCTTAGGCTTGGCGACCATGCGGCGCTCTTCAGTGCCGCGTTCGATTGTCGTCGGTGCAAGACCAGCAGCACCCAGACCCTGCTGTGAAGCTGGCGTCTTGCCGTCACCGCGTGCAGCCATATCGACAGTGAGTTCTTCACTGCGGCGAAGCTGTTCGGCCAACGAGCCGTTCTGCGCATGCATCACGATACGAGCGGAAGCAAGCAGCGTGTTGTAGCTCTCTTCGCTCATCTGATCGCGACGAACCGCAAAGATATGCGGCTGACCACCACCGCGGGCGCGGAAGCCCTCAATGATCCAGTCAATCGCCCGCTGTGTATCCTGCGCATAGGAGAAGGCGCGTTCATTGACTGCAACCACATCCACAGTCAGGCCCTTGCTGCGCCAGTATTCCTGGGCGCGCAAAACGCCGCGCAGCACGTCAAGATCGACTTCGTTATCAATGCGAAGCGCAAAGATCGGATAGTCGCCCGAGATCGACATTGGCCAAAGGTTCGACTGCTTGCCAAGGCCCGCTGCAATGGTTTCCGGCGGCTGGCGCATAGTCCGCTCTGGATAGAGCAGATAGGCCGCAACCTTTTGATAGTCGGCTGCTTCCGCTGGCTTGATGCCGATATGGTAGAGCTGTACCTGCGAGCTTGTCCAAGACAATGAATATTCGCGAACGAAAGTTTCCGGATGACGATGGGTTGCAACAGCGTGCTCCACCGCATCGCGGCTACCGCCGGCGAATGTCCAGAAGACGAGGCTCACCTTCTTGTGTGCGGGAACGCGGACACGCGTGCGCACCGATGCAATCGGATCGAGCACACAACCCTGACTTCCGGTAAACTTTGCACCGTCATCAAAGGCCGCTGCATCGCGTAGTGAACGGCCACGCCCGATGAAGGCACGACGGTCTGTTTCGACTTCCGTTTCACGGACTGAACCAGACAGGTCGGTCACAAAGTGTGCGACGTGAATATCCGGATCGGACGGCGCACGTTTGCGACGCTTCGCATAAATGGTCGAGCCATTATCTGCGATTTCCGTTTCAACGAACATCTTGGCGAAGGCCGGATGCGCTGCATCGCTATCGCTGTCCGTCAACACCAGTTCGGAATAGGACGTCACTTCAATCACGCGGTCACGCGCAGAGGTGTTGATGATGTCGAGCCTGCGGCCTTCACCATCCGATTCCGACGAGACAATCACTTCCATGACCGTCTTGATGTCACCGGCGGTTTTGTAGAATTCCGCCTTGTCTTCAGTGAAGACAGTCTTGGTTTCTTCGTCTGGATTGCGCACCGGCTCACCGGTTGCCGACCACCAATAACCACTTTCCATATCACGCAGGAACAGGAAGCTGCCCTGAAGATCTTCCGACGCATCGGCATGGAAACGCGTGATGTCCCAATTGTGCCAGCGGCTGTAGCCAGAACCATTGGCCGTAACCATCAGCGCATATTGACCATTCGACATCATATGCGTGGTGCGTGGTGCCTTGAACGGCACATCGATGATGCGCATTGGTGCATCGTCGAAGCCGCCCGAATCCACGCGCATCGGATTTTCCGTCTTCGCATAGATCATCGGGATTTCGCGTGGTGCCTTTTCCTGCAACAGAAGTTCTGCTGCTTCGATCACCGGATCGGAGTGGAAACGCTCACGCATACGACCTTCGAAAATCACGTTGTTGACCGCGATAATCGCCATGCCATGATGGTGGGCATAGTAGTTTTTCACCACGGCATATTGTTCGCCTTCGCGAACACGCGATGGAGTGAAATCAACTGAATCGTGGAAGCCATAGCGACCAAGCGCACCAAGCTTTGCGAGACGCTTCAAGTTGGCAACTGCTGCCGCTGGCTGATACTGCGCTGCAAGCAAGCTTGCATAAGGCGCAATAACCGCATTACGCGAGAGACCACGCTGGAGACCGAGGTTCGGCACGCCAAAGTTAGAATACTGGTAATTCATATGCGCATCGCGCGCATTGAATGCCGCTTCCGAAATACCCCATGGCAGGCCGCGCGAGGTCGCATAATCAATCTGGCGCTGCACCACAAGTTTATTGGTCTGATCAAGCAGCGAACCGAGCGGCTCGGACATGACCAGCGGCGGCATCAGATATTCGAACATCGAGCCGGACCAGGAGAGCAGAGCGCCCTTCCAGCCAACCGGCACCAGAAGGCGACCAAGCTTGAACCAATGTTCAACTGGCACATCGCCCTTGGCTATTGCGAACAAGCTGGCCAGACGTGCTTCGGACGCCAGAAGATCGTAACAGCTTTCGTCCAGTTCGTTTTCCTGCACGCGGAAACCGATGGAGAGAAGGCGACGCTCTTTGCGCTCCAGGAAGCCAAACTGCATATCAAAGGCCAACTGACGCGCGCGCCCTGCCAGATCTTGCAGACGTTCACGCAGCTCGTCGGTGTTGTGCTCACCAACGGAATCATCGGTGTGTGCCTTACAGGTATCGACCAGAATATTGGCCCATTCCTTGGCTTCAGCACTTGCCGCTGTTTCGATTTCGCTATCCAGTTCTTCCATCAGGCGCACAATGTCGGTCGCGAAAAGCGACAGATTGATCGTGCGGAAGGTTGCCGATTCTGGCTCTTCCTTGATGGTGCGAACGGCGCGGCGGAAATTGGCAATCCGCTCTTCCAGACGACGACGAAGCGGACGCAGAATGCGGCGATCATCCGGGATCTGCGCAATGCTTTCCTCAAGGATGTCGTTGACATCAAGAATGCCATCGAGATCGGCCTGAAGATATACACTTGGCGCTTCCGCCCATTCTTCGAGTGCCGAAGAAAGCGTCACAAGATGGCCAGCCAAATTGCCACTATCAACCGCAGAAACATAGAGCGGACGCATCGGCGTCAGCGTGTTGGTTTCGTACCAATTGTAGAGATGGCCCTGATATTTCTCCATCTTTTCGAGCGTTGTGATGGTCGACGAAAGGCGGTTAAGCGTTTCATCAAAGCCGATCCAGCCAAAATCGCGGGCCGCGACTACGGATAGTACATAGACACCGATATTGGTTGGCGACGTGCGCTGAGCGACAATCGGGGCCGGGTCTCCCTGAAAGTTATCCGGCGGCAGATGGTTGTTTTCCTCATTGGAAAACTCGGCGAAATAGCGCCATGTGCGACGCGCATAACGGCGCAAATCAGCCTTATCGGAGGAGAGAACTTCCAGCGTATCCTGCGGCTTGGCTGAACGACTGACGAGCCAGGCGATCAGTGGCGACGCAAACCAGATCACAGCAAACGGTGCCGCAATCAGGGCAGCATGGCTATCAGCACCAAGCGGGATAAACACCGCAAGGCCAGCAATGATAATGGCAGGCCACATCAGCTGGAAATAATAGAGCAGCGTATCCGGCGATGATTTCGCCTGTGCAGCCGTCTTCCATTCGAGCAGATCGCGATGCGATACAAACAGACGATAAATCGTGCGCACAATTGCATCGGCCATCAGGAACGCCGAATGCGCGATAAAGGTTGTGCGAAGGGCGACATCCGCTGTGCCGAGCGCAATATCAGTCAGAACCGACTGTGCATGGCCTTTCAGTGAATAATCCATATTCGACGGAATGAGATTGGTCAGAATACCAAAAGTCGGCGCCACGAACATGCTGACGATCAGGAATGCCTGCCAGACGGAGGCAACGCCAATCGGCAGAATGGTCCAGCCAACAACCGATGCAATCAACCACATGATTGGGTTTAATGAGCGACGCAGATTATCGACCATCTTCCAGCGGGTGATTGCGCTCACACCACGACTTGTTGAGAACAGCCATGGCAGAAGCTGCCAGTCACCACGCGCCCAGCGATGATGACGCGATACGTCAACATTATAGCCAGTCGGATAATCTTCAACGACTTCGACGTCACTAACGAGCGCCGCACGTGCATAGCCACCTTCGAGAAGATCGTGGCTGAGCAGCGTATTTTCCGGCACACGATTTTTAAGCGCCGTTTCAAAAGCATCAATGTCGTAAAGGCCCTTACCCGTGAAGGAACCTTCGCCCAACAAATCCTGATAGGTGTCGGAAACAGCAAACACATAAGGATCAATGCCGCGATTGACCGAGAACACGCGTTGCAGAAACGATGCTTCGTCGCCTGTTGTCAGCGATGGTGTAACGCGGGGCTGCAAAATGCCGTAACCGCGCACAACGCGGCCTGTTTTGTCATCAAATACCGGACGATTGAGCGGATGGCTGAGCTTACCGACCAGATTGGTGACAGATTCAGGCGTCAGACGCGTATCCGCATCGAGCGTCATCACATATTTTATGTCTTTTGGCAGACGGGCATCCGGAGCAAAATAGCTCGTATCCTGATCGCCACGCAACAGCAGGTTCAGCTCATGCAGCTTACCGCGCTTGCGCTCCCAGCCCATCCAGCAGCCCTGCTTCTCATTGTAAAGCCGGCGACGGTGCATAAGGAAGAAACGCGGCTGTTCATCGCCGGTATAATGCTCATTGAGCTTGGCTATTTCTTCGCGCGCGTATTCGTAGATTTCCATATCCGCAGGCGTGATTTCCTGCTTGGCATCCGTCCAATCGCTCACCAGCGAGAAATAAATCTCGCCGCGCGGATTGGTCAGATAATGGACTTCAAGATTGCGGATCTGCTCATCGATGGAGTCACGCGAGGTGATCAGCGTCGGCACAGCAACCAGCGTGCGCGCCTCAGCAGGCAGACCTTCCTTATATTCAAACCCGATCAAACGTGTTGGCTGCACAAAGCGCGGCACGAGCGCGTTGAATAGCGAGTAAGATGCATCCATCGCCGGGAAGAGTGCCAGTATGGTGAAGAGCGCGCGCCAATCAGCCGAGAGGCCAGCCTTCATCATACAGTAATGCACGATTGCCAGAATAATGACCGTGAAGATCGCAGTCGGAATAAATAGACCAAACAGGCCAAGACTACGATAAAAGCGCAGGACTTGGGTTCCGAATGGCGCTTTATAACCGCAAAGCTGCTCAAGCTCTGTTCGACCATCACCGGAAAGGTAATAGGCAATCGAGCCTTTGCCTTCGGGCTGGTTGTCATCAACCTTGCTGTCGTCAGCAAGTTTGAGCGCCGCCCATGTGATGTCAATTTCGCTCATGTTTGAAAAGCGAGCGAGCTTTTCAATTGTCACACGATACGCATTGCGCGAGCGAAAATCGAGCAGTTCAAAATCGCTGTGATCGCGCAGAATCGCATCGACTTCATTGACGGTTTCAAACCATGTTTCCCAGTCAATATCGTCAATGCGCTTGAGACTGCTGATCGCATTGCCCATGGTCACGCCGCCGGTAGACTGGCGTGCATGCTCCTCGACAATAGCGTCTTCGGCGTTGCTGCCTTCCTGGTCGAGAATACGTTCAAGCCAGCTTGATGCAGCAGATGTATCAGTGGAGGCACTGCGCAGACGATAAAGCAAATGCGTGGCAAAGGTACTGTCGCGCGCAGCCTTTGAGTATTGTGCGAGAACCGCCTCCAGCTCATGCTCATTGGCAGCAATGACGATGCGGTCAGCCGCCGTATTGGCGAGATTGCGCATGTCGCGTGCGCGATCAACGCGAAGCGCTAGACGACGCACATTCTCTATCAGGAAAAAGCGCACGGCCGAAGGCAGCGCCCACAATTCACCAATCTTGAGCGGCTCGACAGTCTGGAAACCCTGCACAAGTGCTGTCAGTGACTTCAGCGAAAAATTGCTGTCCGTATGCGCAACATAAAGCCAAGCCAGCGCGAAAATGCGTGGCATGTCTTTCTGCGCTGCATAAGTTGGCAGTTGGCGAATGAACTTGCGCGGCAAATCCCTGCGGGTCTGCTGGACTGTCTTATCAACCTGATAATGATTGTCGAGCAGCCATTGTGCGGCTGGCGTGATGGTCTCGCCTGCACGCGATGCAGCGTCCGATGAGCGATAAGCATGAAGGATGAGCTTGCCGTTTTCAGACAGGCGCTCATCAAAAACAAAAGACTGATAGCCGGGCAGTGCCAGCTCATCTCCACGCGCAACAGATGCTGCGAGTTCACGCAGCTCATCGTCACTTTTGTAGAGAGCGCGTATTGGAGAAGGTTGTTCGGGCGGAATCTGATCCGAAGTCTTGCGATCGACGATGGACGATTTTGACGGCGAAGAAGTCGATTCCGGCATGTGCCTTAACAGCCTTTCCGAAGGGAATGAGTTGAATGCGGCGGGTGAATACGAGTTAGAATTTCAATTCAGAAAAACGACAGTATTCGTAATCGGTTCCCTGAATGTCGATATCATTTGTCTAAAATGCGACGACGGGTTGTGCTGATATTCAAATCGTTTAAATCGCAACGCACAAATCTTTCCCGGTAGTAATGTTGCGTTATGAAATGTGCGGTTTCCACAACCCTAACATACTGAAAATAAAAATAATACCACCCAGAGTCTAGCTTCATTGTAATACTTACCGAGCAAGCAAACCTTCATGCGACACAAAAAATCCGCACCCCGGTTAGGATGCGGATGATGTTTTGAGAGAGTAAATCCGCTGTGCAGCAGATTTATGAAGCTTTATCGAGCGCAGTCGATGCATTTTCGGCATCTTCGCGACCAAAAACCTTCCAATAACGCGGACGAAAAGCGATGCGGCTTTTTTCCGACGCAGGATGTTCGGCAGGGATTTCTATTTCGACGCGCTCCCGCGAACCACCGATTTCAAGTTCGACACGGCGCTTGCCGCCTGATCTGCGGCTCGCAACAACCGTGCCCGCGATACAGCCACCGCAACCATCAAGCAGTTCAACCTCATGCGGGCGGAAGAACAACTTTGCTTCACCGTCAGCCGTGTTCTCGACAGTGAGGCCGATATTGCGATCTGCAAGCCAGACTTCGCCATTCTCTATGCGCACAGGCAGCGTGCTCGATTCCCCAATGAAGCCATAGACAAACGGTGAATTGGGATTGTCATAAACTTCATCCGGCGTACCGATCTGCTCGATACGCCCCTGGCTCATCACCACCACGCGGTCAGCGAGCTCCAGTGCTTCGTCCTGATCATGCGTTACGAAAACGGTGGTATGGCCGGTTTTGTCGTGAATTTCGCGCAACCAGCGGCGCAATTCCTTTCGCACCTGCGCATCAAGCGCGCCAAAAGGCTCATCCAGCAGCAAAACTTTTGGCTCAATCGCCATGGCGCGGGCAAGAGCGACGCGCTGACGCTGACCACCGGAGAGCTGGGATGGATAGCGGCTTTCAAGTCCCTTCAACTGTACCAGATCGAGCAATTCGAGCGCACGGCGGCGGATTTCTGCACTTTCAGGGCGTGTGCGACTTGGACGAACCTTGAGGCCAAAGCCGATATTATCAGCGACTGTCATATGGCGAAACAGCGCATAATGCTGAAACACGAAACCGACATTACGCTCCTGCACGCTTTTGTGCGAAGCATCTTCATCACCAAAATAAATGGCACCATCTGTTGGCTTTTCCAGGCCAGCAATCAGGCGCAGCAAGGTTGTCTTGCCGGATCCTGACGGTCCAAGCAAAGCAATCAACTCGGATGAGCGAATATCAAGCGACACATTATGCAATGCCGGAAAGCGAGCAAACTCTTTACGCACACCGGCGACACGAACTTCCATTCCAGATCCTTTCCCCTACCGCCACTGGTCCACAAAACCGGGCGGCTTATTCTCTTATATCTAATCTAAGTGTTAATGCCCGTTACTGCCAGCCAGTTCATCGCCATAGCGCAATTCCAGAAACGCTTTGACCGCCAGTGTCACGAGAGCCAACAGCGCCAGCAGCGATGCCACAGCAAAAGCCGCAACGAAATTATACTCATTATAGAGGATTTCGACATGCAACGGCATGGTGTTGGTCAGGCCGCGAATATGCCCGGACACCACGGAAACCGCACCAAATTCGCCCATCGCACGCGCATTACAAAGCAGCACACCGTAGAGAAGGCCCCATTTGATATTGGGCAGCGTAACATAGCGAAATGTTTGCCAGCCATTTGCACCCAGCGAAATGGCCGCTTCTTCGTCACCGCTTCCCTGCTCCTGCATCAACGGAATCAGTTCACGCGCCACAAAGGGAAATGTCACAAACAAAGTCGCCAGCACAATGCCGGGCACTGCGAACAGAATTTGAATGTTATGGCTTTCAAGCCAAGGGCCGATCAGGCCATGGCTTGCAAAAAGCAGCACGAACACCAGACCGGAAATAACCGGAGAGATCGAAAACGGCAGATCAATCAGCGTGGTTAGAAGCGCCTTGCCCTTGAACTCGAACTTGGCAATTGCCCATGCAGCAGCGACACCAAAAACCAGATTGACCGGAACCGAAATCACCGCCACCAGAAGCGTGAGCTTGATGGCTGCAACGGCATCCGGTTCAACCAATGCTGCCAGATATTCGCCAGTGCCTTTGCGAAAAGCTTCCACAAAAACGGCAACAACCGGGAGGATCAGAAACAGCGCGAGAAATACCAGTGCTATGCCGATCAGGATGATCCGCGTCGGCAGGCTTTCAGTCACAGCGCTGCGCGTGGAAGAACTAGACGCCATAGCCGTACTTCTTTCTCGTCCACGACTGGATCAGATTGATGAACAGCAACATGGCAAATGACAGCGCCAGCATGACAGTGGCAAGCGCAGTTGCACCGGCATAATCATATTCTTCCAACCGGATCACGATCAGAAGCGGCGCAATTTCTGAGACATAAGGCGTATTGCCAGCAATGAAGATGACTGAGCCATATTCCCCAACGCCGCGCGCAAAAGCCAGCGCAAAACCTGTGAGAATGGCGGGCTGAAGGCTTGGTAAAAGCACACGCCAAATGGTCTGAAAACGCGATGCACCAAGAGTTGCAGCAGCTTCTTCAACTTCGCGGCTGATCTCTTCCATGATCGGTTGCACCGTGCGCACCACAAATGGCAGACCGATAAAGATCAGCGCCACGATGATGCCAGCACGCGAAAAAGCAATTCTGATATCAAAAGGGGTCAGCAGGCTGCCAATCCAGCCATTGGGCGCATAGATAGACGCCAGCGCGATACCGGCGACAGCTGTCGGAAGTGCAAAGGGAATATCGACAATTGCATCGATAAACCGGCGTCCCGGAAAACGATAGCGCACCAGAACCCACGCAAGAATAACACCGAAGACCACATTCACCAGTGCTGCGATGAAAGCCGTACCGAAGCTCGTTTCAAGCGCCGCCACTGTGCGCGCATCTGTGACGATCTTCCAGAATCCCGCAAAGCCAACATCAGTGGAACGCAGCACAAGTGCCGCCAGCGGAATAAGAATAAGCAGAGTCAAATAGGCGACACTAAAACCGAGTGTCAGTCCAAAGCCTGGAATGACGCTCGGTTTTCTGAAATGCCACCCTGCTCTGACCGGTGCAGGGTGAGAAGACATTGTTATGTTCCCTTTTATTGGTCGTACTGACTCGTAAGCAAGAGCAGCTTATTTTGCTGGCTTGTAGATCTGATCAAATGTTCCACCATCACCGAAGTGATAAGGCTGAGCCTTGGCCCATCCGCCGAAGATTGGATCATCAATCGTCACAAGCTGCAACTGCGGGAAATCGCGCTTCTGGTCAGCTGGCACCACATCGGGCTTCGATGGGCGATAGAAATGCTTGGATGCCAGACCCTGACCTTCTGGCGAATAAAGATATTCAAGGTAAGCTTCCGCCACTTTCCGGGTTCCATTGTCATCGGCATTCTTGTCGACGAGGGCTACTGGCGGCTCAGCGAGGATCGACTGAGGTGGCACAACAATGTCAAAAGCATCGTCGCCAAACTCAGCGATGGAAAGATAGGCTTCGTTTTCCCACGCCAGCAACACGTCACCCAACTGACGCTGCACAAAGGTTGTGGTGGAACCACGCGCACCCGTATCAAGCACCGGCACATGACGGAACAGTTCGCCGATATATTCCTTTATCTTGGCATCATCGCCACCATATTCTTTGTGCGCCCATGCCCATGCAGCCAGATAGTTCCAGCGGGCACCGCCGGATGTCTTCGGATTTGGCGTGATGACTTCAACGCCATCCTTGACCAGATCACCCCAATCTTTGAGGCCTTTTGGATTGCCCTTGCGCACAAGGAAAACAATCGTCGAGGTGTAAGGCGATGAATTGTCTGGAAGGCGCTTGCGCCAATCCTTATCGATCTTGCCGGAATGCTCGACGATAGCATCAATGTCGCTTTCCAGTGCCAGCGTTACGACGTCAGCCTTTACACCATCAATAACCGAACGCGCCTGCTTGCCTGATCCGCCATGCGATGCGCGAATAGTGACCGTCTCGCCGGTTTCATCTTTCCAGTGCTTGGCAAACGCTGCGTTATAATCCTTGTAAAGCTCTCGTGTCGGATCATAGGACACGTTGAGCAATGTCTGATCAGCGTGACTTGCCTGAATCCCACCGGCAAGTGCTGCGGCCGCAACAAAAGTTGCAAGCGCGAACGAAAATTTCGATATTTTCTTCGACATGTTCAGGTCCACCTCTCCGCGTTTCATTCCTCAAAGAGTATCAGAGGACAGTGATCACAGGATGCCACAAGGTTTCTGTTATTTAAACGCTGTACGAAAATTATAAGCGATCAGAGCTAATTTTAAGGAATAAATTTTCTAACACCCTCTTTTAAAACTGAGAGAGAGGTAAGAATTATCAATGTGAGGATGAGAAGAAACCAGTTCTTTAACTGGCTGAACCTTGAAAAGGTGGGACCCGGATTGGGATTGCGGGGGCAAATTTAGTCCGGGTCCCGGCCGATCTAACGACCAGCACACACACAACGGATTATCATGATTTCGGTTCCATTAGAATATTGAAAATTCTTAAGATTTTTTATGACCAAAAAATTGCCCCTTAATCATAAGAGCATTTGATGCTTTGAAGTGAATAGCTGCCACATTACAATGTGATGAGTTCCAAAACATGCCAATAGAGAGGCCGCCATGCGAAGCAAAACTCAGACTATGGTCATCGCACTCACTGCGGCTTTTCTGGTGACTGGGCCAGCATTAGCCCAATCGATCAGCCGTGATTCAGTCATTCGCACAGATTATATATGCGAACGGGGTGTTGTCGTTCCTGTCACCTATATCCATGCGGGAGAAGAGCCAGCTTTTGCAGTGCTTGATGCCGAAGGAAAAATGGTCGCGCTGCAATGGCACGACGCATTAAAAAAATACGTCGCTATGGATGAGCAGGATAGCTATCGCTGGAATGAGAAAGACGGCAAGGCTGTTTTAACCCATCTTGAAGCTGATGATTCAGCGAAGGAAATTACGATACTTGCAGCCTGCCGCGCGGACGGTAATGAAGAGTAAAATCTAATCAGGGGACGAGGTAATGCTTGTCCCACTGATCCTGCGGAACTTCATCGCCGATTTCATAATCAAATGAGGTGACGCTGATGTGGTCATCAGCAGTCTTGCAGACAAATGCGAGCTTATACCAATGCTCACCGCTGCGAAACGCAGCGCCATCAGCCTTTATACTGTTTTTTCCAGCGCGCGGGTCGGAAAACGCATAGGCCAAAACCTTGTCGACGGAGAACTTGCGGACATCGCGGCTAATCTGTTCCATTGCCTCGACATCACAGCGCTGCTCAAGGCGCGTTGCAGGATCAAGCTTCTCAAGTTGCGCCTTTTCAAGCGCAGTCATGGCCGAGGCTGGTGAATTGAAAGCAACGAGAACAGTCCCAAATGTGACCGCTAAAGCGCGGACAACAAACGATAAGGAAAACAGACGATATAAAAACTTCATTGGATTTTGGAAAACTCGCTGAGAAAGATTTTAAATTAGTGCTTTAATAACACACTCTTTATGCCAGCTTGTCGACCTTCACGGCAATGTTATTGATTGTGATCCCCACAAGAATTGGCTGCACCCAACAAGCTGGTCTGGCTATCAAAATCAGCTACCAAAGAACGTCCGGTTCCGCCCGGCTTTTTTAGCAGCATACAAAATCTTATCAGCTGCTTCGACAGTTTTCCAGAAATCCCCGTGGCTTTCGAGCTTAGCCGCGCCAAAGCTACAAGTAACCTGCTGACCTTCCGACAAACGTGCAAACTGTCGATCATTCACAGTTTCCCGAATTGTCTCGACCAGAACCAGCGCCTCGTCGGAGGGCATATCGTCGAGATAAAGAATAAACTCCTCCCCTCCGATACGGGCTGTCAAATTGCGATCACCGGAATACGACTGAAGAATATCAGAAAACTCCCTCAAAACAGCATCGCCCGCCGCATGGCCATGGAGGTCATTGATGGTTTTGAAGTGATCAATGTCACAAGCGACAATCCACCCGGAGAGATTGCTGCGCTCTGTTTCAACAATGCGCGTTTCCAGCCCGCGTCGGTTCAACAGCCCTGTCAGAGGATCTCTATCGCGCTCGTGTTCCAACTCACTTAACCGATCGGCACCGGCAGCGGCAAATAACACAAGCCCAGCAATAACGCCTGCCACCGCAGTCGAAAACACCGTCCATTGCCAAAACGGTGTAAAAGAAAAATCGATGCCGGTATCGTCGCCGACAATAGTTTGTGCGGTTAACAATGTTCGTGGGAAGAATTGTATCGATACGAGTAACAACATACCGAGAATGAGTTTGTCAGCGACAGAGCCATAAACCAACCCGCGCAAATACCAGACAAACGCCAAAATCATGAATGCGAGGCCAAAATTTACAACGTAAATACGGCCAATCGCATTGGGTTGGGGGTAAAGAAACCAAAGAACGCCACCCATGATCAACACGATGCTGACAATAGAGAACCCAACAGACAGGCTAAGACCTGATCTTCTAAGTATGCCCTGTCCACCCGCCAAAGCACCCAACACATAAATGCCAGTGGTTAGCAGCGTATTATTTTCATCATCCGCCGGTATATCGACAAGTTGGCTAAGCATGGCAAAGCCAATGCAGATAAAACAAACAGCACACCACAAAAGATGGCGACGCAGTTTATCTATGACCCCGACGATAACAAAGGCCAATGAAAACAGGATAAAAACGGCAGGCAGTACATAAAGCATAGATTGATTATCTTATTTCTAATTTTAAGCTGTGTTATCGCCTTCCTTAATTGAAAATACAATTCAGTAAATTAAACCGAAGGCAGAAACACGCGCAGTGATCAAACGCTCTTGATTTAGCGCCTCTGACCGTGCTTGAAACAGCCAAGACAATCGGCAATTCAGTCATAAAGCTTTAAAGCTAATTATGGCGAAAGGAACAAATATGAAGCCCGTTTTTCTGCAACTGCAATGTGCGCCCGGCAAGACCTATGAGGTTGCCGACACACTTTATCAGCGCGAGATCGTTTCAGAGCTTTATTCAACGAGCGGTGAATATGATCTGCTTGCAAAAATCTATGTGAAAGAAGGCGACGACATTGGCAAGTTTATCAACGAGAACGTGCTGAATATTCCGAATATTGTCCGGTCTCTGACCACGTTGACATTCACGGCATTCTAAAAGAGCAATTGACTATCCGATATACAATGATTGCAGCCGTTCTTGAGACGCAACCGAAATAAAGATTTGATTTACCATTATTCTATTATCCTGTTGGCCATGGAACCTCTTCGCGTCCTCGCGCATTGACTCGGCGGCACACCCAAAAAGGGTTTACCAAAGAGTATAACAATAGCGATAATGGAAAGACGATGGATAATCTTGAACATAGACGAATACTTGTTGTGGAGGACGAAGTTTTCGTTGCTCTCGACGTAGCGGCTACTGTGGAAGATGCCCATGGGACTGTTATAGGGCCTGTCGCAACAGTTAAGAAAGCCATTGAACTTATCGAGAAACAAGATGTTGATGCAGCAATTCTCGACGTCAATTTAGCGGATGGCGACCTTGAACCCATTCTCGAGCGATTGAGGAGCCGCAATATTTTCGTCGTAGTGCATACAGGCGGAGGAATGCCTGCACATGTTGCGGCGCGCTATCCAGAGGTTCCGGTATTTCGCAAGCCAGTGCCGCCCTATGTACTTACGCGGACGCTTGCTCACGCGTTTTCCTCTGAAATGGCAGAGCAGCGCTGATGCGGCATGGTTTTCCGGACTTTGCTACCATCTTGAAGGAAGCTGAAACCGAAAGCGAGCGCGCTGAATATGCACGTCCTTCGCATGTTCACCTCGCTTCGGCAGTCTTCACCGCAGGCTTGAATTCGGCTTCAGCTGACACAGAACAAGCCAGAAGAATATTGCCTCAGTTCGACCTAGAAGAATTTGAAAGCGAAGCAGATACGTTCAATCGCGAAATGCGCGAACTTGCAAAGCGTATGGAAAGCCAGTCACCTTCATCTATTCGCGTTGAGCTCGGTTTACACGCTGGCATGAAACGAAGTGAGCTTCAGCGTCTTCGACGTAGTTTTGCAGCCGAGAACCACCCCGACCGCTTGCCACAAGAGTTTCGTCTGGCTGCAGAACAGCGCATGAAAACAGCCAACGCTCTGCTCGACAGCGCCATGACCTCTGCGCCAAACGAGCCTTAAGAAATTTCATTACGTTTAATTGGCAAAATCTTTTGCATTATATCAATAATGTGTTAGATTATCCGTGTCGGTGCCTGCAATTGCTATTGCACGCCTGAACCTTCCGTGGAATGCAAAGTGCCTTAAAAATAGTGCGCCAGTGCAGTCTCTGGGGCAATTTGCGCTTTGCTCTGCGGAAATGATTCTGGCATACCGGCATCAGCGCATCGGCCTGAAATCGATTTCGATTTCAGAAAAGCACGATGCGCCGATTCAAAGAGTTAGAGCGTCCTTAGTGCGTCCAAAAGGACGCACGGCGCTCTAAAGTTAGAACAGTTCCTAAAAGGTTTGAAAATGCCTCCTTATCGTTCGCGTACTACCACTCACGGCCGCAACATGGCTGGCGCGCGCGGCCTATGGCGCGCCACCGGCATGAAAGATGAGGATTTTGGCAAGCCGATTATTGCTGTGGTGAACTCGTTCACGCAGTTCGTTCCCGGCCATGTACATCTCAAAGACCTCGGCCAGCTCGTCGCGCGTGAAATCGAAAAAGCAGGCGGCGTTGCCAAGGAATTTAACACCATTGCAGTCGATGACGGCATCGCCATGGGCCATGACGGCATGCTTTATTCGCTGCCTTCGCGCGAATTAATCGCCGACTCCGTCGAATATATGGTCAATGCCCATTGCGCCGATGCGATGGTCTGCATTTCCAATTGCGACAAGATCACCCCCGGCATGTTGATGGCATCGCTGCGTCTTAATATTCCAGTCGTGTTTGTCTCCGGCGGCCCGATGGAAGCCGGCAAGGTTATCTGGGACGATCAGGTGAAGAAGCTCGATCTCGTCGATGCTATGGTTGCAGCAGCTGATGACAGCTACACCGACGATCAGGTCAAGGCGATTGAACGCTCCGCCTGCCCGACCTGTGGCTCGTGCTCTGGCATGTTCACAGCCAACTCGATGAACTGCCTGACCGAAGCGCTTGGTCTGTCGTTGCCGGGCAACGGCTCGACGCTCGCGACCCACGCTGACCGTAAGCGCCTTTTTGTCGAAGCTGGCCATCTGATTGTTGATCTTGCCCGCCGTTATTATGAGCAGGACGACGCAAGCGTTTTGCCACGCTCGATTGCGAGCTTTGAAGCGTTTGAAAATGCGATGACGCTCGACATTTCAATGGGCGGCTCGACCAACACGGTTCTACACCTCCTTGCCGCCGCACAGGAAGCTGAAATCGACTTCACCATGGCGGATATTGATCGTCTGTCGCGCGGTGTTCCTGTGCTTTGTAAAGTGGCACCTGCCAACAACACGGTTCACATGGAAGATGTGCATCGCGCAGGTGGCATCATGGGCATTCTCGGCCAGCTCGATAAAGCGGGCCTCATCAACACCGATCTGCCGACCGTGCACAGCGAAACCATGGGCAAGGCGCTCGATACTTGGGACGTGACCCGTACCAAGAGCGAAATGGTACATAAGTTCTTCTCAGCTGCTCCCGGTGGTGTACCGACACAGGTTGCTTTTTCTCAGGAACGCCGCTTTGACAGCGTCGATTCTGACCGCGAAAAGGGCGTTATCCGCTCGAAAGAACACGCTTTCAGTCAAGATGGCGGTCTGGCCGTGCTTTACGGCAATTTGGCCGAAGATGGTTGCATCGTGAAAACGGCAGGCGTGGATGATTCCATCCTTAAATTCTCCGGCCCGGCCCGTATCTTTGAAAGCCAGGACTCGTCGGTTCTTGCTATTCTCAACGGCAAGATCAAAGCTGGCGACATCGTGCTGATCCGCTATGAAGGTCCGCGTGGCGGTCCGGGCATGCAGGAAATGCTCTATCCGACCAGCTATTTGAAATCGAAGGGCTTGGGTAAGGCCTGCGCGCTAATCACGGACGGACGTTTTTCGGGCGGCTCATCGGGTCTTTCGATTGGTCACGTTTCGCCGGAAGCAGCCGAAGGCGGCACAATTGGTCTGGTGCGCGAAGGCGATATTATCGACATCGATATTCCAAACCGCACGATCCATCTCGCTGTTGACGATGCAACGCTGGCACAACGCCGCGCAGAGCAGAATGAAACAGGCTGGAAGCCACTGGAACAGCGTAAGCGCAAGGTTTCAACCGCGCTTAAAGCCTACGCCTCCATGGCAACCAGTGCCGCCAAGGGCGCGGTGCGAAAGCTGCCTGATTGATAGTATGAAAAAAGCAAAAGCCCCGCACATGCGGGGCTTTTTCCATTTTATAGAGTTTATTGCTGAAGCGCCTTCTGTACCGCTGGCATCAGATCATTCTTGACGGATTCTGGCGTAAACGGCCCAACATGCTTGTAGACGATCTTTCCATCGGCATCGACGAGGAAGGTCTCAGGCACGCCGTAGACGCCCCATTCTATGGCTGAGCGGCCGGCACGGTCGGCACCGACTGCGGCAAATGGATTGCCAAGATCGCCCAAGAAACGGCGGGCGTTTTCGGGCTGGTCCTTATAATTAAGGCCAACTACCCGGATGCGCTCATCTTTGGCGATCTCCATCAGCAGCGGATGCTCCTGACGGCATGGGACGCACCATGATCCCCACACATTAACCAGTGTGAGCTTGCCTTTGAAATCTTCGCTGTTGAGGCCCGGGACAGGTGCGCCTTCATGCACAAGACCTTCCACCGGCGCGAGATTGGTTTGTGGAGCATCCTTGCCGATCAGGGCAGACGGAATAGTCGTGTTGTCTTTGCCGGATAAGAGCTGCACAGCAAAGATTGCGGCAAGGCCAACGAAAATCATCAACGGCAGCAGCGCAACCCAGGTTGCGCGTTTCTTTGTAGCTTCAGTCATCGTGCGGAACCAGATGCTTTGTCAGAACGGCGGCGCACGCCCTGCGCATCAAGCCGCTTCAGCTCATTTTTCTGAATGCGCTGATCAATTAAAAGCCAGCCAATGGTGACGGCAAGCGCTGCTGCTGCAATCCCGTAAGACGTCATCACATAAGCAAAGTGACTCATTGTGCGGCCTCCTCTTGCGCGTTAGCACGCTCTCTTTTCAGACGGCTGCGATCTGCGTTACGGGCGGCAAGCTTCTTCATCATTGCCACGCGACGACGCCAGATTTCATTGCGCATCGCCATCATATGTAATGTGAGAAACAACAGCGTGAAGCCAATCGCCATAACAAAAAGCGGGCGCAGCATGGAGCCGTCAATCGTCGGGCCGTCCATGCGGAACACCGAAGCGGGCTGATGTAGCGTGTTCCACCAGTCGACCGAGAATTTGATAATCGGGATGTTGATGAAGCCAACCAGTGTAAGCACTGCCACTGGCTTGGCGCTTTTTGCCGGGTCATCCATGGCGCGCGACAGCGCTATAATGCCAAGATACATCAGGAAAAGCACGAAAACGGATGTCAGGCGCGCGTCCCACACCCACCATGTGCCCCACATCGGCTTGCCCCAGAGCGAGCCGGTTGCAAGTGCCAATGCTGTGAAAACAGCACCCAAAGGTGCAGCTGCACGAATGGAGACATCGGCCAGCGGATGACGCCAGACCAATGTGCCAAGCGCCGAGATTGCCATGATCGAATAACACATCATCGAAAGCCATGCGAAAGGCACATGGATATACATGATGCGGACCGTCAACCCCTGCTGATAATCATCCGGTGACAGGAAAACCATATAAAGCCCTGCGGCCAGAAATAACGCAGAGAGGATTGCCAGCCACGGCAAAACCCGGCCCGCAAAGCCAAGAAAGCGCGTGGGGTTTGCCAGATCAAGCCAGCTTGTGGTTTTCACAATGTCATTCGTCATGGGCTATACTTATACCTGACGCGTTATGGCGTTCAATTGACCGTAATCAACTGCGACACTCTGCCGAACATGATCTGATCCGAAAACCGGTTCCCACTTTTCGGGATCATGCTCAATCCGCCGAGCTTTTCAACGATGCCGCAGCAGCCAATGGCCCCAAAATTGCGAAAAACAAAGTCAGGGCGCAGAGAATAAGAAACGGAGCAAAGAATGGTGCCACCATATCGGTCGCGCCATAAGATGCCGAGACGCCGAAAATGAGCACCGGAATGGTGAGCGGCAGCACAATCACCGAAACAAGCAAACCGCCGCGTGGAAGCGCAACCGCAAGGGCAGCGCCCACAGCGCCGATAAAGGTAATCGCTGGCGTTCCAACCAGAAGTGTGAGTGTGGTAGCAGCCGTTGCCGTCGCATCCATATTCATGAACAGCCCCAACAAAGGTGATGCAATCACCAGCGGCAAAACGCTTGCGACCCAGTGCGCAAAACATTTCACAAAGACTGTGAAAGCCAGCATATGCCGGTCTGCGCCGATCAGCAGCAGATCGAGCGAACCATCATCGCGGTCTGCCTGAAACAGCCGGTCGAGGCCAAGCAGTGTCGCCAGCAAAGCGCCGATCCACAACATGGCCGGACCAATCCGCGACAGCAGGTTAAGATCAGGGCCGACGCCGAACGGCATCACGGAAATGACCGCCAGAAAAAACAAGATGCCGATCAGCGCGCCACCACCGGCACGAAAACTCAGGCGTAAATCTCGCAAAAACAGCGCCAGCATCACACGGCCTCGTGCGAATATTGCGCCATATCGAGCGTTTTGACACCTTCGAGGCCGAGCGGAATATGTGTTGCGGCAATCACCATACCGCCGTCGCGCATATGATCGCGCATCAGTTCTGCAAAGCGCTCTTCCGATGCTTTGTCGAGACCCGCAGTCGGCTCATCGACAATCCAGAGCGGGCGATGACTGATCAACAGTTTTGCGATGGAAACGCGGCGCTTCTGCCCGGTTGAAAGATAGCCGAAAGGCAAATGCTCAACACCCGGCAGATCGACGGCTTCCAGCGCCTCATCAAGTTCAAGCGCTGCTGCGCCATTAAACTTTTGCCAGAACAGTAGATTTTCACGCACGCTCAAAGCAGGCTTCATTGCATTCTGGTGACCGAGATAATGACATGCTGCTTGAACAGGCAGGGTAGTCTCGTCTTCAACCAGCGTAATTTTGCCTTCTTCGGGAGCAAGCAATCCGCAGAGGATGCGCAGCAAAGTGGATTTCCCAGAACCATTCGGGCCCGTGACAATCAGCGCTTCGCCAGATGATAATTCAAATGAGAGGCTTGCGAAGATCGTCTCGCCACCGCGTTCGCCCGCCAGATTTTCGGCCCCAAGCCGCATATTCTCTCCTAGGGTCAAGCTGATCAAGCCGACCGGGATAACGTAACATTTTGCCGCAAGGGATGACGTTCACGATAATCTGTCTGGAATCGTTATAAGAAACTCCCTATATCTGAGTTACCATGCCAGCGGTCGGTGTGGAAACAAATTTTGGCCGATCTCAAACACTTGGCGCTTGCAAGAGCACAGGTTTCGGGACGGACAGCGGAAATGACTGCACCCGCACCTTGGCGCGTCCTTGAAACG
Organism: Ochrobactrum sp. MYb379; assembly: GCF_037479515.1. Taxonomy (NCBI): domain Bacteria; kingdom Pseudomonadati; phylum Pseudomonadota; class Alphaproteobacteria; order Hyphomicrobiales; family Brucellaceae; genus Ochrobactrum; species Ochrobactrum sp. MYb379. Next base: position 394,963 of record NZ_JBBGYW010000002.1, on the reverse strand, counting down.
CAAGCCTAGGCGTTCGTCCTGGTTTTCCGGCCAGTAGCATGAGGACGAACTAACGTGTCAAACATTGATAGTTTCAAAAGCCGCAAAACGCTTACCGTCAACGGTAAGGATTATATCTATTACAGCCTGACCGAAGCCGAAAAGAACGGTTTGACAGGCATTTCCAAGCTTCCATTTTCCATGAAGGTTCTGCTCGAGAACCTGCTGCGCTTTGAAGACGACCGCTCGGTTAAGAAGTCGGACATTGAAGCAGTTGCTGCGTGGCTTACAGACCGCGGTTCTGCCGGTGCAGAAATCGCTTACCGCCCTGCCCGCGTATTGATGCAGGACTTCACCGGCGTTCCAGCCGTTGTCGATCTTGCAGCCATGCGTGACGGCCTCAAGGCACTTGGTGGCGATCCGGAAAAGATCAATCCGCTGGTTCCTGTCGATCTTGTCATTGACCACTCGGTCATCGTGGATGAATTTGGCAATCCAAATGCGTTCAAGGCCAATGTTGATCTCGAATATGAGCGCAATGGCGAGCGTTACCGCTTTCTTAAGTGGGGCCAGCAGGCATTCAAAAACTTCCGCGTTGTTCCTCCGGGCACAGGCATCTGTCATCAGGTAAACCTTGAATATCTGGCGCAAGCCGTTTGGACCAAGGAAGAAGACGGCGTGACCGTCGCCTATCCTGACACATGCGTCGGCACAGACAGCCACACAACCATGGTCAATGGCCTTGGTGTTCTTGGCTGGGGTGTTGGTGGCATTGAAGCGGAAGCTTCGATGTTGGGTCAGCCTGTTTCCATGTTGTTGCCGGAAGTTATCGGCTTCCGCCTGACCGGGAAGGTTAAGGAAGGCGTGACCGCAACCGATCTGGTGCTTACGGTTACACAGATGCTGCGCAAGAAGGGCGTAGTCGGCAAGTTTGTTGAGTTCTTCGGCGAAGGCCTCGAAAACATGACGCTGGCTGATCGCGCCACTATTGCGAATATGGGCCCGGAATATGGCGCGACTTGCGGCTTCTTCCCGATCGACAAAGAAACGCTCAACTACATGAACACGACCGGTCGCGCAGAAGATCGTCTCGCGCTCGTGGAGGCTTATTCCCGCGCACAGGGCATGTGGCGTGAAGCCGGTTCGGAAGACCCTGTCTTCACCGATATTCTTGAGCTGGACATGAGCGAAGTTGTTCCGTCGATGGCTGGTCCAAAGCGTCCTGAAGGCCGTATTGCGCTAGAAAATATTGGCTCAGGCTTCGCGACCTCGCTTGAAACTGAATATAAAAAGACCACCGGCCAGACCACACGTTATCCGGTTGAAGGTGAAGACTATGATCTTGGTCATGGCGATGTGGCCATTGCCGCTATTACCTCCTGCACCAACACCTCTAACCCAAGCGTGCTGATTGCTGCTGGTCTTCTGGCCCGCAATGCCGTTGCCAAAGGTCTTAAAACCAAGCCTTGGGTTAAGACTTCACTTGCTCCCGGCTCTCAGGTTGTTGCCGCTTATCTTGAATCGGCTGGCCTTCAGAAAGACCTCGATGCGCTCGGTTTCAACCTCGTTGGCTTCGGCTGCACGACCTGTATCGGCAACTCCGGTCCATTGCCTGCACCAATCTCCAAGACCATCAACGAGAAGGGCCTGATCGCTGCTGCCGTACTTTCCGGCAACCGTAACTTTGAAGGCCGCGTCTCGCCGGACGTTCAGGCAAACTATCTGGCCTCGCCTCCGCTCGTTGTGGCTCATGCGCTTGCTGGTACGGTCACCATGGATCTGACCAAAGAGCCGCTTGGCGAAGATCAGAATGGCAATCCGGTATTCCTGCGTGACATCTGGCCTTCATCGGCTGAGATTCAGGATTTCATCGCAAAGAACGTAACCCGCAAAGTCTTCTCCGAAAAATATGCGGACGTGTTCAAGGGCGACGAAAACTGGCAGGCTGTGCAGGTGCCAGCGGGTCAGACCTATGCATGGGACGACAATTCGACCTATGTGCAGAACCCGCCTTACTTCGTGGGCATGGGCAAGTCGGCTGGCACGATTGCAGACGTGAAGGGCGCGCGCGTTCTTGGCCTGTTTGGCGACAAGATCACGACCGACCATATTTCGCCTGCCGGTTCCATCAAGGCACAGTCGCCTGCTGGTAAATATCTCATCGATCATGGCGTCGGCATTGCCGACTTCAACCAGTACGGCACGCGCCGTGGCAATCATGAAGTGATGATGCGTGGCACTTTCGCAAATATCCGTATTCGCAACCACATGCTGGGCGAAAATGGTCGCGAGGGTGGTTACACCATTCACTATCCGTCAAAGGAAGAAACTTCGATCTATGATGCTGCCATGCAGTATAAGGCCGAAGGCGTTCCGCTGGTCATCTTTGCGGGTGTGGAGTATGGCAACGGCTCGTCGCGTGACTGGGCTGCAAAGGGCACCAATCTGCTTGGCGTCAAGGCCGTGATTGCGCAGTCGTTCGAGCGTATTCACCGCTCCAACCTCGTTGGCATGGGCATTGTGCCATTTGTGTTTGAGGAAGGTACAAGCTGGCAGACACTGGGTCTGAAGGGCGACGAAATCGTCTCCATTGAAGGCCTTGCCGATGTACGCCCGCGTCAGAAGGTTGAAGCTTCGATCACCTTTGCAGATGGGACAGTGAAGAAGGTTCCACTGATCTGCCGTATCGATACGCTGGACGAACTCGACTACATGAAGAACGGCGGCATTTTGCAGACCGTTCTGCGCGATCTCGCTGCTTAATCAGCGCGTTCATAAAACAAAAAGGCCGCTGGAGGAATCCGGCGGTTTTTTTCATTTTATAGCCCCGAACGAATCATTTCCCTGATTTTCAAAGCCTTCTCAAAGTGATCCAGCTTATGGGTTTTGATCCACCATTCTGCTGCTTCCATAAGCAGGTCTGGGTCTGAGTTTTTATTGGCAAAGAATGCATAAAAGGAAATGCCGACCGTCTCGCCCTTTTTCGCGATTTTCTCATCGCAAATAGCGATGGCCTTTTCTCTTAAACTCGACCTCATATTCACTCAGTCCCTTACTTATATAAGTGCGCGTGGGCCACACTTATCGCAAGCAAGCTCAAACGTGGGATAAAAGAAACACCCATATGACAAAAACTGCGACAAATCTCACTGCAACGTGACTTCCTATTGATCGTCGCAATTCCTACATAATAGATGTCAGCGTCAATTATAGCAGGATGAAACCAAAGTGACCTTCCACTCCCCTTTTAATGGGACATATACATGGCTTTCCGACGAGTGCGCTCCCGGTCTGCGTTGTGTTTGTGCTGCCTTGGGGATGGCGTTCACTGGTTGCCTGTCAATGAGTGGCGCTGCAAAGGCACAGGACAACAGCACACGCACATCGGTGCTTGAGCTTTATACCAGCCAGGGCTGCAAATCCTGCCCGCAGGCTGATAAGAATTTAGCATCCTATGCGGATGATCCAAACGTTCTGGCGCTGTCGTTTCATGTTAATTACTGGGATTATATGGGATGGCGCGATACGCTTGCCTCTCAGGATAATACCGACCGACAGAATGCCTATCGCAATTCATTCAATGCGAAGATGGTTTATACACCGCAGGCTATCGTCAATGGTGCTGCTGAGATGAACGGCAACGACGCTCAGGTCGTGAAAACGCATCTGACAGACAACAAGCTCAATGTGCCGGTTTCAATCACCAAACTGGATGACGGACGTCTTTCGATTGAGATTGCAGCCGGTGAAAAGCCGGAAAAGCCCGTGCATGTTGTGATGTTTTATCTGCGCGATTCGGTGACGATACCAATCGAAAAAGGCGAAAACGCCGGTCAATCCGTGACTTATCGCAATACGGTAACAGACATCAACACAATCGGCATGTGGGACGGCAAAGCGCTTAAGATTGAACTGCCGGCGTCAGAACTCACGCGCAAAGATGTGAGCGGCTGCGCAGTCGTTTTGCAGGAAAGCAACAGCGAAAAGGCTCTCGGCCCTATTCACGGCGCAGCGATCTTTAAGCAGAAAAATCCGCTGGCTCTTTGAGCCCAAAAGGCGACGTTTCAAGCGTATAAAATTACTTTGTCATTTCGGGAAATCTTGCCGCTGTCTCAACAGCTAACCATCAGAGGTTGGTTCGGTTCGGGCAGTCCTTTGGGCGGGGGGCTTGGGGTCGGACATACCCGGACCGAACCGTCTCAGGCAACGAGCTAATATATGCCACAGAATCGGGCCGGAATGGGGATTTGACAAGGCCAAAATGTGGCCAGCGATCACCATTGAGAACAGCTATTCTCTTTTCGTGATCAGCTAATATACAACTAATTGGGAGTAGTTTTGTATAGACCAATCAGAGAGTGAGCGCTAGCCCTCAAACACAACCTTGCAAAGATTTAATAAAAGCATCACCATAGCACTATGAAGCAAGATATTGCCGCTTGCTCATTCCCTTCACGACCAATTCTGCGATGAAAGGAACACAATGGATATTCCAAGCGCTGCGAATGAAGATCAATCATCGCAACCCATTTCCCCTATATCGGCAACGCCAAAAGTAGTCCCTCTTGGCACATCACGTCCGCAACCCCCAACGGTCAGTTTTGACAGGCACGAGCTGGGAAAAATCCTCAATATTTATGGACGCATGGTCGCAACAGGCGCGTGGCGCGATTACGCCATCGATCATCTTGCCGACAGAGCAGTATTTTCCATCTTTCGGCGCGCCAGCGAGGTGCCGTTGTTTCGGGTTGAGAAAAACCCCAAGCTTGCGAACAAGCAAGGTGCGTATTCGGTTATTGCCGCAAGCGGACTGATAATGAAACGCGGGCATGAGCTTGAACGCGTGCTGCGCGTTTTCGATAAAAGCCTTAAGCTCGTAGACAATTAAAACGCGCATCTTATCCGAAAACCGCTTCGCACTTTTCGGGATGCTGCTCTTTTTGACGCGCATCTTATCCGAAAACCGCTTCGCACTTTTCGGGATGCTGCTCTTTTTGACGCGCATCTTATCCGAAAACCGCTTCGCACTTTTCGGGATGCGCTTTATTAAATCAGCGGCATTGGCCCTGGATCAACCGTACAGCCACCATTGAGCGGCAACTGCATCAACACCGTATCAAGCCAACGCCCATGCTTGAAACCCGATCCCTGAATACGCCCACAATGGACGTAGCCAAGGCTCTCATGCAGCTTTACTGAGCCAATATTGTGCTCGCCGTCACCAACCACTGCCAGCAACTGCCGGAAGCCGAGCGCTGTTGCGCGTTTGATGAGTTCGCCAAGCAGAAGCTTACCGACACCCTTCCCCTTCGCATCGGGTGCGATATAGATCGAATCCTCAGCAAGCCAGCGATAGGCCGGGCGGGTGCGGAAATAGCTGATATAGGCATAGCCAAGAACCAGCCCGTTTTCTTCGGCAACCAGAATTGGAAAGCCCTGTTCGACAAAGTTATCGAAGCGCCGTGCCATGTCTTCAAGCGTCGGCGGCTCGAGATCATAGGAACCTGAGCCGTTTAACACGGCTTCGGTATAGATGGTTGTGATAGCTTCAATGTCGGTGGGATGAAAGTCGCGAATATGGGGCATGTGGGCCGGGACTCAGTTTGAAATTACCCGCTGAGCATGACTCCAGGCATCTCTTTTGAAAAGCAAAAAGGGCAGCGTTTCCGCTGCCCTTTCGCAATAACTCTATTCCAACTTGATTAGTCACGGTTGCCCATGAACTGAAGCAGGAACATGAACATGTTGATGAAGTCGAGGTACAGACGCAGCGCGCCCATAACAACCTTGCGGCCCTGCGATTCAGCAGAATCACCTTCGAAGTACATTTCCTTGATCGACTGTGTGTCGTAAGCGGTCAAACCTGCGAAGATCAGAACGCCAATCACCGAGATTGCAAACTGCAGCGCGGTGGAGCCGAGGAAAATGTTAACAACCGAAGCGATGATCAGGCCGAACAGACCCATCATCAGGAACGAGCCCATCGCCGACAGATCACGCTTAGTGGTGTAGCCGTAAAGCGACAGGGCGCCGAACGAGGCAGCGGTTACGAAGAAGGTGCGAACGATGCTCTGTCCGGTATAAACCAGAAAGATCGACGACAGCGAGAGACCAACGAGCGCTGCATAGCCCCAGAAAACGGCGCTAGCCGTGCCAACCGAAAGGCGCTCGATACGGAAGCTCAGGAAGAATACGGCAGCCAACGGCGCGAGCATAACAACCCAGCGCAGTGGCGATGTGTAGAGTGCTGCACCAAGTGCAGTGAGCATTTTGCCGTTTGCCATCTGTGCAACCGCAGCCGACGGATCGGTTGTGACAGCCAGTGACGAAACAGCCAAAGCAGCAAGGCCGGTAACAACCAGACCAATTGCCATCATATTGTAGACGCCGAGCATATAGCTGCGGAGGCCCTGATCGATGTCGGCTCCAACACGAGCGCCACCTACCGGCCTCTGCTGTGCCTGAATATTGCGAAAGTCAGCCATGACTTAAATCCCTTTGCGTTGTCCCGTCCGGTGTCGAGGTCAGGCTCTTTTCGAGCCGCTCCCAGGCGCCGCTGGCGAGACCCCAGCATGCCTGCGTTTTATTATGGGGATTTTGCCGCTCTCACACAAGTACTACTTGAAAAAAATCGTGATGAGTCTGGTTGAAATACGGATCGCATTATCCATGCGATCCAAAGGCTTAAGCGATTTTAAGCTCTCACATTACAAATGCTTCATAAGGTACGAAGCACATTTGCGGGCTTCTGACCCAGCACCCGCCATGTTCCGGCAAGACCAAAACCGACAGTCAGCACCAGAGCTACACCAACCGTCATCAGTGCAACATCCGGTAGAAACTGTGCTTTGAGCTTCATCACTTCCACAACCACATACCAGCCCGCGACACCGCCAGCGACCAGCGCAAACACGGCGGTTGCCAGACCCAACAGCATATATTCAATGATATAAGCGCTAATCAGCGTGCCACGCGTGGCACCCAGTGTTTTCAGCACCACTGCATCGTGAACACGGGCGCGATTGCCCGCAGCCAGAGCGCCGCCGAGCACCAGAACAGACGCCGCAAGCGCAATAGATGCTGCTGCACGAATTGCTGTTGCAAGCTGGCTGATCAGATCGTTCGCCACATCCAGCGCATCTGTCACGCTGACAGTGGTAACCGCTGGCCATGTTTTTGTAACCTGTCGCAAAACATCGGGTGCGAGATTTTTCTGGCCATCAGGAATGGTCAGCGTCGCAAGCCATGTGGCAGGTGCTCCGGCAAATGTATTGGGCGAGAACACCATGACGAAATTCATCGCCAGCGTTTCCCATTGCAACTGCCGGAAGCTTGCGATTTTGGCATTGATATTGCGGCCAAGCACGTTGACCGTAACCATATCGCCAACTTTCAGACCCAGCTCTTTGCCTTCGCGTTCAGCAAAAGACACAAGCGGTTCGCCGGTGTAATTTTCCGGCCACCATTCGCCTTCAGTTAGGGTCGAGTTTTCAGGAACCTTGTCGGCAAAGGTAATGCCGCGGTCGCCGCGCAGCACCCATGCAGCCTCCGGAGGAATGGTCATGTCACGCACATTGGTGCCGTTGAAAGCAACGATGCGTCCCCGCAGCATTGGTCCGGAAGTCAGTTTGCCATCCGGCACAATGCCGGTGACAAGCTTTGTGAAGTCGCCAATGTCGTTGTTCTGGATATCAACAAAGAAGAAGTCCGGGGCCTGCGCCGGAATATTCTCCGTCACCTGACGACGAAGATTGCCGTCGATCAGCGCTATCGCCACCATCAGCGTGAGACCAAGGCCGAGCGAAAGCACAACGGATGGTGTCAGAGCGCCGGGGCGATAAATATTGCCAATTGCAAGACGAAAGGCGGTCGAGCGTGTACGCGGCGCACGGCGCGCCAGCCAGCGGATACCATCCGCCACAAGGCGCAGAATACCAAAGGCTGCGATCGAGGCCACGATGAATATCGCCGCAATCCGCCTGTCATAAGCGACGTAAAGTGCCAACCCTGCCAGTGCAGCAATCAGCAGAACCGCAAGCGACAGGTATAAAAACGGTGGTAATCCGCGTTGCTCAAAGCCCTGTTCGCGAAACAGTGCAGTCGCCGGAATATTGCGCGCGCGACCAAGTGGTATAATCGCAAATGCAAGGGTTGTGATGAGGCCGAACACGGCTGCCAAAGCGAGTGCATCGGGGAAGAAACCACCACCACCCGCAACTGGCAGATAATTGGCAAGCGCCAAAGCAGCTGCAAATGGGATGATAGCCGCAAGAACCAGTCCGATCGCAATGCCCATCAAACCGATGACCATGATCTGGACCAGATAGACCAGCACGGCAAACCGCGCAGGCGCGCCCAGTGATTTGAAGGTAGCAATCACACCGCGCTTGCCATCAAGATAAGCGCGCACGGCATTGGCCACACCAACACCGCCGACGATCAACGCGGTCAGGCCAACCAGCGTGAGAAACTGCGAAAAACGTTCAATATTGGCGGTTAGTGCTGGCGCGGCATTGTTGCGCGAACGGATATTCCAACCCGCGTCGGAGAAGTCGGCAGTTGCGCGTTCGCGCAATTGCGCGATTGCAGTATCAGGCGCGCCATCAGGCAATGCGACCTTATAAATATGATCGACAAGGCTTCCGGGTTGGATCAGGCCAGATGCGCGAAGACCATCTATTGAGACAAGAAATCGCGGTGCAAAATTAAAGCCAGACGACAGGAGGTCAGGTTCGCTTTCGATCAGCGCGCGCAGTTCAAAAGTCTCGGAACCGAGCAGAACTTTCGTACCGAGCTTCACACCCATCCGGTTGAGGAAATCCTGACTGACAGCAGCACCGTAAGCGCCGTCCTGCTGTTTCGTCATGTCCTCGAACGAAAACTCTGGTGCGACTTTCAATTCGCCATAAAGCGGATAGACAGCATCGACCGCCTTCACTTCGACCAGCGACTGATCAGAGCCATCCGGCAGACGCGCCATCGAGCGCATTGTCGCACTTTCAGCGACCTTGCCTTGGCTGTCTATGAAAGCGCGCTCTTCTACGCTTGCTTCGCGCTGGTTAAGCGCAAAGCTGACATCGCCACCTAGAATGCTCTGCCCTTCTGCGGCAATGCCAGTGCTGACCGAACGGGCAACCGAATTAACGCCGCCAATGGCTGCGACACCCAAAGCGATACAGGCCAGAAAAATATAGAAGCCGGAAAGCCCGCCGCGCATTTCGCGCAGCGCAAAGCGAAGAGCAAGAGAGAAAGAAGCGAGCCTGCTCATGCGCTAGCCGCCGCTGTTTCAAGCGCTGGCTCTTTTCGGGCTGGTTCTTCAATGCGGCCTGAACGAACCGGAATTTCCTGATCACAACGCGCTGCAAGCGATGGATCATGCGTGACAAGCACCATGGTCAGGCCGTTTTCACGCTGTTTGGAAAACAAAAGATCAGCGATTTGTCGACCTGTCGCCGTATCAAGATTGCCTGTCGGCTCATCAGCAATCAGGATTTTCGGGCTTGGCGCAAGCGCACGGGCAATTGCCACACGCTGCTGCTCGCCACCGGAAAGTTCTGAGGGATAATGCGTGAGCCGCTCGCCAAGGCCGACTGCACGCAATTCGCGTTCGGCAACTTCAAACGCATCTCTGCGGCCTGCAAGCTCAAGCGGCACGGCAACATTTTCCAGTGCCGTCATGTTCGGAATGAGATGAAATGACTGGAAGACGATCCCGATATTCGCGCCACGAAATGCGGCAGCCTGATCCTCGGTCATTTGGCTGATGGTTTCGCCTGCGATTTTCACCGTGCCCTGATCGATATGTTCAAGACCAGCCAGCACCATCAACAGTGTGGACTTGCCCGAGCCTGATGGACCGACAATACCCACAGAGCGCCCCTGCGCAATGGAAAGCGAGACGCCTTTAAGCACATGCACGGATGATGCCGCATGTCCCAGAGTCAGATGAACATTATCAAGTTGAATGATCGGCTCTAGCTCGATGATCGGAGCATGATTTAGCGAAGTCACCTGTTCCGTCACGCGTTTTTCTTCCTATATGAATATTAAGAGCCGAAGCGCGTCACAAAAATGATCTTGTTTTGCGCAAGAAGGAATCATGTAGGTGGATCCACCACCAATTAGCTAGATATGGGTTGCTAACGATGCGTTTCAAACACTCGATCACGGTTTGGTTATCGATTTTTGTCGTAGCTGCGTCTTTTATTGCTACCGCTGCGCGTGCGCAGGAAGACCCTACGGGGCTTGAGGACGCATTGCCAACCGAGCAACTGGCACCCGTCAAAATTGTTGGCTTCGGCGATAGTCTGATGGCGGGCTATCTTCTGCCTTCAAATGCCGCCTTCCCGCAGCAACTCGAAAAAGCGCTTGATGATAAGGGTTATGAAGTCAGCATCGAGAATGCTGGCGTGTCGGGCGACACCACCACGGGTGGTCTTGCGCGCATCGACTGGTCTATACCCGATGGCACGGATCTGGTGATCCTAGAACTCGGAGCAAATGATGCGCTACGTGGGATTGCGCCTGATATTACTGAGAAGAACCTTGATGAAATGCTCTCGCGGCTGAAAACACGCGGCATCTCGGTTATTCTCGCAGGTATGATGGCGCCGCCTAACATGGGCAAAGACTATGCCGACAAGTTCAATCCAATTTTTCCGAAGCTAGCGCAAAAATATGGCGTGCCGCTGTATCCATTTTTCCTTGATGGCGTTGCTGCACAAAAGCAGTTGCAACTTGAAGACGGCATGCACCCGAATGAAAAGGGCGTGGAAACGATGGTGAGCAATTTTATGCCAACAATCGAGAAAGCGTTGAAAGCTGAACAAAAGACGGGGACATCAGGCGGCTGACACAAACCGCAGGCATAAACAGCTTGCCCAAGAAGGCGAAGAATGATTCGCTAAGAAATACATCGATTAGGAAAAAGAGATTCGTTTTTCCGATAGTCGATGCACAGGCACTCTAAGTCAGAGCGTCCTCCCGTGGCTAAGCCACACGACGCTCTGGATCAGAACCGTTCGAGGAGGATGCTTAATGCCGCGTCTCTTTACTGCCCTCGAAATCCCGCGCGACGCCGCGCTTTCGCTTTCGTTATTACGGGGCGGACTCCCAGGCGCACGCTGGATTGATGTCGAAAACTACCATATAACTCTGCGTTTTATTGGGGATGTGGAAGGCCATGTGGCCGACGAAGTTGCCAATGCACTGGATCGCGTAAGGCGTCCCGAATTCATGCTCAACCTGTCCGGTGTAGATGCTTTCGGTTCCAAGAAACCGCACAGCATCTATGCGGGTGTATCACCCTCCCCCGAACTCAATGCGTTGCAGAGCGAAATAGAACGCATCTGCCAGCGGCTTCATATTCCGGCTGATCCACGCAAATTCACGCCCCATGTGACTTTGGCACGGCTGAGAAATCCACATATTGCGGATGTCGTGCATTATCTTTCATCACGCGGAAACTTCTCAACAATGCCATTCAAACTGGGCCGCTTCGTGCTGATGTCGTCACGTGATTCTGTTGGCGGTGGACCTTATATTGTCGAAGAAGCCTGGCCTTTGATGGCAGCCTCCCGCCAGAACTGGTCGGCAAGCGCTTTAGAGGATGCGAGCACCATCCGGTAAACCTGCTCGAAATCCCCGATGTTTCCATAATAAGGATCGGGGATTTCAACTGCTTTACCCTCTGCTATTTCGGTGAAAAGCCCGATACGCGCAGTCGTGTTCGCAGGCTGGCGCTGCGCGATCATACGCATATTGTAGCGGTCCATTCCAAGAATGAGATCAAAGCGGGTGAAATCTGTCGCGGTCAACTGGCGGCAAGATTGTTCTGAAATATCAAGGCCATGCTTTGCCGCAACCCGGACTGAGCGCTCATCAGGCTCTTCGCCCGTATGATAGCCGTTTGTTCCTGCCGAATCGATCTTCACATGTTTGATGCCACGCTTGGCCAAAACATATTCCATCACGCCTTCTGCGAGCGGAGAACGGCAGATATTGCCTGCACAGACAAACAGAATACTGGTTGGGGCTTGTTGGGTCACGGAACTCTCGCGGCTATGATAAGTTATCATCAGAACCGCAACATAGGCGAAATGTGATGGCACGCAACAGGCTGACAGAAGAAGAACTCAAACAAGCACTCAGCGACCTTGAAGGCTGGCAGAAGGTCGATGGCCGCGAGGCGATCAGCAAAAGCTTCAAGTTCAAGGACTTCAATGCAGCTTTTGGATTTATGACGCGGGCAGCGCTTTATGCGGAGAAATTCGACCATCACCCGGAATGGTTCAATGTTTATAATCGCGTCGATGTTACGCTTTCAACGCATAGCGAGAACGGCATTACGGAACTAGATATTAAGCTTGCACGCAAAATGAATGCGATTATGTGATTGGTTCAAACTTTTGAAATATAAACGAAAATCGTCTTTTTCTGAAAATTGAAACTGCCGTCACGGTTTCTCGCGATGTATGGCAGTGCTTTGGTCAGATCAACGCGATCACTCCACTGTTGGCCGAGTGCGCCGCCATTAATACTGCGAATAAACACATCTCCTATCGAAACGGCAGAATGGAAAATGTGGCCAGCTCTCACATCGTAAAAGCCGATAGCGCGTCCGTATGGCAGTGAAGAATAACCGTTCCACAATTCCCCAGCCCGGAAGTTTAGCAGCGGTATCCAGTTTTGGCCGGATGTACCACGTAAGGTATGCTCTGAAATACCCGCACCAAGCAGAAAGCGCATATAGGCCGTGATGTCATAGCAAATGCCGTCTTTCACATCGATATTGACCTGATCGCCAACATCCTGCGCGGCTGCGAGTTGATGGCCGCGATAGAACTGGCTCGACCGGTCACTGCGCACAAAGTTTTCGCCATAACCAGTTAAATGCATTGAATAGCTCCACTCCCTCAGATCTTGTTCAGCCCTAAAAAGGCAAAATCCATAATCCGGTGATTTGGGATGCGCGGTGAAGCTGATGGTTCTGGCAGGGTCTGCCAGTGTCTCATCGGGTAGAAAACTTGAAAATGACGAAAAATAATCCCATCTTCTTTTGGTGCAGCCCTCTATCTGGCTGACAGGAGTTAAACTGACTATGGATCGCACCAAGATTGATGACATCCTCGAACCCGGAAGCGAGCGCGACCACGAGAAGCGCAGCGAACGGGTGAAACAGGGCTTCTGGAAGACTGCACGTCGTGCTGGTCGTATGGTCCCGTTCATGGACGAAGTCGTAGCGGCTTATTATTGCGCGCTCGATGAAAAGACCCCGACCCGCGTGCGCATGACACTGATGGCGGCCCTCGCCTATTTCGTGCTTCCGTTCGACATTATTCCCGACATGCTGGTGGGCATTGGCTTTACCGACGATATTGCCGTACTGATGGCTGCATTGACCGCTGTACGCACACATATAACGCCAGCGCACAGAATCGCAGCGCGTGAGGCTATGCGCGATGAGGGCGAAGCCGCTTAAGCTCTGTTTCACAGATTTGTGACGGTGGAATACATCGCTCATAGCGAATTGACGCGATATGACAAACTCTTGCCGCTTTCTTTTCATTGAAGTTGGCAACGGGATCGTGGTGGGCTTTTCCCACTCGTTCAAGTTTTCTTTCAAAACTTCACCGTTTGGTAACCCAGATTAAGGCACATTAAGGGTCATCAAACGGGGCGGCGTGTTGAACGGCGACATCCCGATATTCGACTTTGAAGCAAACGAAAGAGAACCGGTAAAAAATCATGCTTGGAAAATCGATCGTCGCGGCTTCGGTGTTCACGATTGCAATGGCAGGCTCAGCACTCGCCCAGACACCGACCCAGATTAAGCAGTTCGACGCCTGGGGCGCATATAGCTACCAGTCTGCCAATGGCAAGGTTTGCTATGTCCTGTCCGTTCCGACGGTTAAAGCGCCCGCCAATGTTGATCATGGCGATAACTTTTTCCTCGTGAGCAAGAAGCCAGGACAGAACGTTAACCTCGAGCCGCAGTTTATGGCTGGCTACGAGCTGAACGCCAATGCGAATGCCAAGGTTATTGTCACCGTGGGAGCTCGCAATTTTACGATGTTCGTGAATGGTAAGTCGGGCTGGATGGAAAATGCAGCCGAAGAGCCGCAGCTGATTGCAGCGATGCGCGGCGGTGCGGACATGAAGGTGCAGGCACAGTCCAAGCGCGGCACAAAGACCAATTATACCTATTCGCTCAAGGGCATTTCGGCAGCGCTCGCAGCCATTCAGAATTGCAAATAGTTCATTTGGTCCAAGCTAAAACTATAAGCCGGGGCTTCGCTCCGGCTTTTCTTTTCGACACTGCATCCTCACTTATGCATGTCTGCCGCGACAGACTGCGGGATGACGGATGCAATATTGTGTGCTAAGAGCGCGCGCAACAGGCTCGCATTTCAGATGAACGAGCCCATATATCCATGCAATCGACAAAATTACCGGCGCGCTTTATGCGGTCGCCCCCAACAGTTGAAAAAAGATGTCCATTTCGTTCGACCTGACCATTGATGATACGCGTGACCAGCTTGCCCGCCATGTGCGCGCAAATATGGAGCAAAAGCCGTCGCTCATCGGCATGTCGCGTGAGGAAATGGCTGATGAGCTGATTAAGATTGGCGTGTTGCCAAAGCAGGTCAAGATGCGCATTGCGCAGCTCTGGCACTGGCTTTATGTCCGCGGCGTTTCCGATTTTGCCGATATGCGCAATATCTCGAAGGATCTGCGCGCCCTTCTGGCGCAGCATTTCACCATTGCGCGCCCGGAAGTGGTTGAAGAACAGATTTCGCAGGATGGCACGCGCAAATGGCTGTTCCGCTTTCCGCCACGCGGTGCTGGACGTCCGGTTGAAATCGAATGCGTCTATATTCCTGAAGAAGGTCGCGGCACGCTGTGTATTTCCTCTCAGGTTGGCTGCACACTGACGTGCACTTTCTGCCATACCGGCACGCAGAAGCTGGTGCGCAATCTGACCTCTGAAGAAATTCTGGCTCAGTTGATGACCGCGCGTGATCGTCTGGGCGACTTCCCGGAAACGGACACACCAGACGGTGCGATCGTGCCAGCTGAAGGCCGCAAGGTCACCAACATCGTTATGATGGGCATGGGCGAACCGCTTTATAACTTCGATGAAGTGAAAAAAGCTCTGCTGATTGCGTCTGATGGCGATGGTCTGGCACTTTCCAAGCGCCGCATCACGCTTTCGACCTCTGGCGTCGTGCCTGAAATCTATCGCACCGGCGAAGAAATCGGCGTGATGCTGGCGATTTCGCTGCATGCCGTGCGCGATGAATTGCGCGATCTTCTGGTGCCAATCAATAAGAAATATCCACTGGAACAGCTTCTCAAAGCGTGCCGCGAATATCCGGGCCTGTCGAACGCCAAGCGCATTACATTTGAATATGTGATGCTCAAGGACGTCAATGACAGCATGGAAGACGCCAAACTGCTCGTAAAGCTTTTGCGCGGCATTCCAGCCAAGATCAATCTGATCCCGTTCAACCCATGGCCCGGCACGAATTATCAGTGCTCGGACTGGGAGCATATTGAACGCTTTGCCGATTATGTGAACGCTGCCGGTTATGCTTCGCCGATCCGTACACCACGCGGTCGCGATATTCTGGCTGCCTGCGGTCAGTTGAAGTCGGAATCAGAACGTATGCGCAAAAGCGAGCGTCTGGCGCTTGAAGCTATGATGATTGCCGGGCACGGTGAATAATTCAGGGGGACTAAGCGCCTTTGACCGATACGTTTGATTATATCACGCGCTTTGTCGTTATCGTTTTCGGCTATTGCTTAGCCGTTCTGGCCGCTGGGTTTTTTCTGGCGGCTATTTTGTATAGCCAGATCGATGTGCTGGGCTATGCAATGTCAGACCCATTCTTTGAGGATGTTTTCAGGGAAATCCGCAACAGCTGGGATACGACCGGCTTTTATGCTGCGGTTCTCGTTGGTGGCCCGGTTCTGGCATTCATGGCAGGCGGTTTCAGCTTCTTCCCAGCGCTGCTGCTGATTGTCATCAGTGAAGCGCGCGGATGGAAGTCATCCCTGCCTTATTGCATCGGTGGCATGGTCATTGGCCTGCTTGGAATGGGTACGGGGTCGCTTTTCGCGGTGACGGATCAGAATATCGCCGCAGGTCTTGCGCTTATGACAGGCGCTTTCGCCGGTTCAGGTGTCGTCGGCGGCTTCGTCTATTGGCTGATAGCTGGCCGCAATGCCGGGCGGTTTTTGGGCCACCCGGCTAAATAACTTTACTTCGCCTGCGCAGTGATAATTTTCAGCGCGAAAGCTGAGAAAATACCTGCAAAAAGCCAGTCCACAATCCGCGTCACTGTCGGATTCTTCTTGAGAAGACCCGCGAACTTGTCGGCTGCAACCACCATTGGAATGGTGAAAGGCAGTGCCAGTGGAATGAAGGACAGGCCGAGGAAGAACAGTTTTCCCATCGCATGCGGATCACTGGCTGAGACGAATTGCGGCAGGAAGGTCATATTGAACAGGATGATCTTCGGATTGAGCAAATTGATGCCGAGGCCCGTTGCCCAATTCTGAAACAATGTATGCTTTTTGCCGCCATTCTTTTCCGGCGAGAATGCAGACCCCTTGCGGATTGCTTGCACTGCGAGCCAGACAAGATAGATCGCACCAACAGCTTTGAGTGCTGTGAAAGCGGCGGGAGACGCGAGGATCAGCGCGGACAAGCCAAGCGCCACCATGCTCGTGTGAATGACGATGCCAGTGCTGGCACCCGCCATACAGGCAAAGCCCGCAGCCTTGCCCTCAGACAACGCACGACCAACGAACAGCGTCATATCCGGGCCGGGGGTGATCGACAGGATTGCAGTAGCAATCACGAACTGGACGAAGATGGTCCATTCGGGGATGAAGGTCAGGTTTGTCAGAAAAGACATTGAAAAGCACTCCGGGAATTCGCGGCAAGCTAACGCGAATCCATGTCCTCCGCCATCGAATTTTTTAGCCGTCTTAGCGACCCGTGATTACGCGTAGGCAACCCATCCGCGATAGGTGAAAGACGCATAAAAAAGGCTCAGATTCTTAAAGCCCGCACCGCGTATCAGTGCTTCATCCTGATGCGGCGTAAAGATATGCAAACGCTCATTGATCGCTGTGCTGGCTTTGATTGCATTTGCCAGATCAACGCCAGAATCATTCAAAAAGGCAGCATAGCGCGACAACCACAAAGCCCGCTCATCGGCGTTGCTCTGCTCAAAGCTAAAATGCGCCATGATGAACGGCGCACCGGGTTTCAATCGGCGATGTACATCTGCAAGCGTTTGTCTGCGCGTTTCCGTATCCAGAAAATGCATGGTCAATAAGCAGACAGCGCCATCGAACGGTCCCATTGCTGCAGTGTCGATATAACCATTATGGAAATTCACACGCTCCCCATTGGTGCCTAGATTTTGCCGCGCCAGTTGCAGCATTTCGGTGGAGGGATCAACTGCTTCAAAAGTCCAACGCGGGTGTTTTTCAGCAAAGAGGGTGAGTTCAAGCCCACCACCCGCGCCAAGCACGAGAATGCGCGCATCATCAGCAACCTGTTCAGCAAGCAGCAAACGCGTCATGCGCTGCATGTCTCGAAAGCCCGGCACAGCTTTCGGCGGCCCCTCACAATAACGAGCAACCAACTGCGGATCAGAAAATGGATTGGGTTGATTATTCACGTAACTTTTATAGTTACAAATCAAGATGACAGTCAACACTGTCCAAAATGGAAGATAAAGCTTTCTTTTCGACCACAACGCACCATCCGGCTTGCACGCTGCTTAGCAACTGATAAAAGAGCTGCAACATCCTGTTCTACGGCCCTTCAGGCCACCATCGCATCTCAGACGGAAGTGAACTATGAGCAAGCTGAAAGACGTCAAAAAAGTCGTTCTGGCCTATTCGGGCGGTCTCGACACCTCGATTATCCTGAAATGGTTGCAGACTGAGCTTAACGCAGAAGTCGTTACCTTTACCGCCGATCTCGGCCAGGGCGAAGAACTTGAACCAGCACGCAAAAAGGCGGAAATGCTGGGCATCAAGGAAATCTTCGTTGAGGATGTGCGCGAAGAATTCGTGCGCGATTTCGTCTTCCCGATGTTCCGCGCCAATGCCGTCTATGAAGGCGTCTATCTGCTCGGCACCTCGATTGCCCGTCCGCTGATTTCCAAGCACCTCATCGAAATCGCCAAGAAGACCGGCGCTGACGCGATTGCGCATGGCGCGACCGGCAAGGGCAATGATCAGGTTCGCTTTGAGCTTTCCGCTTATGCGCTGAACCCGGACATCAAGATCATCGCTCCATGGCGCGACTGGACCTTCAAGAGCCGTACGCATCTGCTTGAATTTGCTGAACAGCACCAGATCCCTGTTGCGAAAGACAAGAAGGGCGAAGCGCCGTTCTCGGTTGACGCAAACCTGCTGCACTCCTCGTCCGAAGGCAAGGTTCTGGAAGATCCGGCAATCGAAGCGCCTGAATATGTGCATATGCGCACGATTTCGCCAGAATCAGCACCAGACACACCGACCATCATCAAGGTTGGCTTTGAAAAGGGTGATGCCGTTTCGATCAATGGCGAACGTCTGTCGCCTGCAACACTGCTTGCCAAGCTCAATGATTATGGCCGCGACAACGGTATTGGTCGTCTTGACCTCGTTGAAAACCGCTTCGTTGGCATGAAGTCCCGCGGCGTTTATGAAACACCGGGCGGCACGATCCTGTTGGCTGCACACCGCGCTATCGAATCGATCACGCTCGACCGTGGTGCAGCACATCTCAAGGATGAGCTGATGCCACGCTATGCAGAACTCATTTACTATGGCTTCTGGTTCTCGCCAGAACGTGAAATGTTGCAGGCTGCAATCGACCTCAGCCAGCGTCATGTTGAAGGTGAAGTCACACTCAAGCTCTATAAGGGCAATGTGATCGTCACTGGCCGCGAATCGGACAAGTCACTCTATTCCGACAAGCTCGTGACGTTTGAAGATGATCAGGGCGCTTATGACCAGAAGGACGCAGCAGGCTTCATCAAGCTCAATGCGCTTCGTCTTCGCACCCTGGCTGCTCGCGACCGTCGATAAGCGGTTCACATCAATAAAAAAGCCCGCCTCCCGGCGGGCTTTTTCTTTTCAGGAACTAAACGGAGCGTGAGCCGTGTTTCTCTATCTTGCGATGCCTCTTTGCATTCTGCTCGGCATTTATCTGCTGGTCCGGTGCATTTCCATTCTGTGGGGCATCATCATGCCAGCGGTCCGTCATCGCTTTAAAGCAGACAGCCAGCCACACGTGTTTTACTTGCCAAACACCGGACGATATACTGTGAGCATCGTGTTTCCGCCGCTAACGATTGTTACAGGAACCGCTTATTTCTCAACGCAATTTGCAATCAAGTCGCTGCCAAGCGGCGCAACTGTCGCCTATCGCTCAACAAGCCGTTCGCTGCTCGGCGTCAGACGCACAGATATGAGCGGCTACGCTTCGCATGCTTTAGGAAACTTTGAATGCTCAGCAGCGGGCGAATACGAGATAACCTGTCTTACGCCAGAGAAAATCCGGTCAAATTTTCAGCTGGAAATATCGCCCTATGTTTCATTCCTAAAACTCGTGCCTGTCATTTTGGGAACCATTCTGGCAAGCGGAATGAGCATCGCCGGAACGATAATATTCATCCTATTACTGGCTGGTAAAATCGGGTGATCATCATACCGCGTGACTGATAGAGCCAAGCATCTTTTCTTCGCCGGGACGTAAGGTCAGCACCCGAACGCCATTCGACGTAACAGCCACCGTATGCTCAAATTGGGCTGACAATTTTCCGTCACGCGTCACCACCGTCCAGCCATCTTTTTCGGTCTTTACCTTGGCTGTGCCCTGATTGAGCATAGGCTCAATGGTGAACACCATGCCTTCGCGCAATCGAGCACCAGTGCCCGGCTTTCCGAAATGCAGAACCTGCGGCTCTTCATGCATTTCACGGCCAATACCATGACCGCAATATTCACGCACGACGCTGTAATCATGACGCTTTGCGTGACGCTCGATGGCATAGCCAATGTCGCCCAGCGTTGCACCGGGGCGCACGGCAGCAATGCCCTTCCATAGCGCTTCATAGGTTACACGCACCAGACGTGAGGCGAAGGGAGCAACTTCACCAATCATATAGGTCTTGCTGGAATCAGCGATATAGTCGTCTTTTTCAAGGGTAATGTCGAAATTAATGATCTCACCATTTGCGATGATTTCATCATGAGACGGCATACCGTGACAAACGACTTCATTCCTTGAGGCATTGAGCACATAAGGAAAATCATATTGCCCCTTGCTGGCCGGACGCGCCTGCAATTCGCGGGTGATATAATCCTCGACCAGATCATTGACCTGCATTGTACTCATGCCAACAAGCGACGTGTTGTCGAGAAGCGTGAAGACAGAAGCCAACAGCGCGCCCGAAGCCGCCATCTTTTCCACTTCAGCCGGTGTCTTGATCATGATGACTGAACCGCCAGAACCGGAATTTCGACATGGGCGGCGCGTAACTGCATCTGCACAATTTCATTGAACGACAGTTCGGGGTGAGCCTGTGCCAGCATGCCGATCTTCATCCAATATTCTGCCTGCGCATTGATTGAGCGGCACATAACATCGCTTGCCTTGCGCAGTTCTTCATGCAGTTCGTCGCTAATTTTTACGATACCCATAATTGCGATCCATCGTTTAATATATAAAACATATATAAATCGTATATTACACTCAATCAAGGCCAGCTAGTCGCCATCTATCTTTAATCCTCTTGCATTTAGTACGGCACCTTACTATACGTCGCCGTATGGAAATTATAGAGCAGAAGCATCACGCCCTTTTGGGCGAACTGGAACGCCGCAACACTCCCTCAACCGGCGCGTTGAAGGCCTGTTTTGAAATCCTGTCGCTGGCAGCAGCGATTGATCGAGACTGCGCGAACAGGCTTAGCCCTCACAAGCTTTCCGAAGGCAAGTTTGTGCTGCTGTTTTTGTTGCAAAATGCAGCTGACGGCCTGTCGCCGCATGAGCTGTCGGAACGCGCTGGCGTCACACGCGCCACCATTACCGGCCTTCTCGACGGGCTGGAACGTGACGGCTTTCTGACGCGCCATGCAGATACGCAGGATCGCCGCAAGCTCACAGTAAGGCTAACACCCGAAGGCGCACGTTTGGCACAAGAGCTTTTCGATCAGCATACGGCCTGGATCGCGGGCCTGATGAGCGATCTTTCAACCGGCGAGCAACAACTGCTGAGTACCCTATTGCGCCGCATCTGGAGCCGAACTGATGCGGGCCATTCCTTCAAAATTAGTGAAACCCTAAGGGACTTATAATGACCTATTACCTCGCCGAGCTTTACTCACCCAAAGCAAGCTGGCTTGAACTTGATGCACAAGGCAGACAGGCTTTCTTTGAAAAAGTAGGCGCTGGCATGGGCGGTCTGGCAGCACTCGGAGTTGAAGCTTTGGCTTTGGGTCCGGTCGATTCCACAAAGCCTTATGCACCAGAGCAGAGCTTCTTTGCCATCTGGCGTTTCCCGGATGAAGCCGCTCTCGACATGCTAATTGCCGGAATCACTTCAACCGGCTGGCATGATTATTTTGACACCATCAATGCATCAGGTGCTGGCACTGACCTTGGTGGTCATCTCGCACAACTGGCAGGCGTATCTTTTAAAGAAGCCGCCTGAACTGAAAGAAAAATGCTCCCTATCGAGGAGCATTTTTCTTATCCACACCAACCCACAGATGATCTTGCTTGACTCTTCGCTGACTCGATTCAATACTAGAACATAAAGTGAACAACAATAGGTTTCAAACGTGAGCGGCATCGACATCGCGGCGTTGCGGCGCATGGTTACGGCCATTGAAGGCAACGACGCACAAGGCAGTTTTAGCAGTGAAGCGGTCGCGGGTTTCGGGCGTGCGCGTAGTTTCACGCTGGGTCTTGCTCACGCTGATGATGCTTTCCCGCATGGTTTGGCAGGCGATGCTTTGCATGAGGTTTTTGCAGAAAATCCGGGTGCGCATATGGCAGCAACAGGCTTTGCACTGGCGCTTGCCTTGCGGGCATCGCCTGCAAAAAAGCCGATTATCTGGATTGAGGAGGAAAGCACTTCAACTGAATATGGCGGGCTGTATCCACCGGGACTTCATGCCTTTGGTATTGATCCGGCGCGGCTGCTGATCGTGCGCTGCCCCACCGCGCAGGATGTGCTCAAAGCATCTAATGATGCGCTTGAGGCGGGAAGTGGTGGCAAGGCTTCGCATCTTATCTCCGGCGTGGTTGCTTCAATGACTGGCCAGCCAAAGTGCCTCGACCTGACAGCGTCGCGTCGTCTGCTGCTGGCAACGGAGACTGCGCAACTACCAGTTTTCCTGCTCAGGAGCCACCGAACGGGCATTCAGAGTGCAGCCGTCAGCCGCTGGCGGGTAGCCCCTGCGCCCTCGCGCTCCAGCGGAGCGAATGCCCCCGGAAAGCCTGCCTTTTCTGCTGTACTTGAACGCAACCGGCACGGCACATGTGGGCAATGGATCATGGAATGGAACAATGAAAGCCTTGAATTTGGAGCAGCAAAACGGAGCGCCAGAACGGGTGTTCCTCGCCCTGTGGTTTCCGTTTCTGCCGACCGACCGGCTTCGCCGCTCCGCTCCGCATGAGGGCAAACAGCAACTGCCACTTGTTGTCACCGAGCGCACGGCCAATGCACTGCGACTGACGGCAGTGGATATTGAGGCCGCAAAGCTGGGCCTTTTTCCCGGCATGGCCCTGACCGATGCGCGTGCGCGGGTAGAAAAGCTGGACGTGGCAACCGCAGCACCTCAGCGCGACGCAGCGCTGCTCAGACGGCTTGCGCATTGGTGCGAGCGCTATACGCCGCTTGTCGCTCTCGATCAGCCCTATGGGCTGATGCTCGACATCACCGGATGCGCGCATCTTTTTGGCGGGCTTTCTGCCCTGCGAGAGGACGCGATCATGCGGATTGAACGGGCTGGGCTCAGCATACAGGCAGCGATTGCCGATGGCAGCTTTGCCGCACGGCTTCTGGCGCGTGGCACCAGAGGCGGCGTTTTCAGCAAGGCTGGTGCCGACCATTTTTTGCCGCGTCTGCCGATCAGCTCTCTTGAACTGAATGAAGCTGCTGAGACGGGTCTTAAACGTGCCGGGCTGAAGCATATCGGCGATGTGATGGCACTCCCACGTGCAACGCTGACCGCACGTTTCGGAACTGACCTTGCCACGAAGCTTGAACGACTGGCGCGGCAGGAACGGGCACCGATTTCACCCTTGCGCATCGTGCCGCTCAGCATAGCTGAACGCCGTCTTTCAGAGCCGGTCACGGTGATGGCGCTTGTTGAGCAAATTTTGCAGGAACTGGCGCAGGAATTATTCGCCCTGCTTGAGACCGAAGGCAAAGGCGCACTGCTGATCGAAGCTTCGTTTTTCCGGGTCGATGGCGAGGTGCGTCATATCCGCATTGAAACCGGCCAGCCTTTGCGTGAAGACCGGGTTTTTCTGAGGCTTGCGCGTGAGCGGCTCAATGCGCTGACCGATCCGCTTGATGCCGGTTTTGGCTTTGACATGATACGGCTTGCGGCACTGCGCTCTGCTGCCATTGCCCAGCGCCAGACCGGACTGGACCAGAACGAGGAAGATCAGGCCGGTTTCAGCCAGCTGATTGACCGGCTTGCAGCCCGGCTTGGTGCAAACCGGGTGCTCATCCCGTTTGCGCGCAACACGCATATGCCAGAGCGGGCTTTCAGCCTACATTCAGCAATGCAGACAGGTCGTAAGAATGACGCGGATTATGAAAGCAGTCGGACGCTTCCCGGCGACCCGCCCGCGCGACCGATAAAACTGTTTCATCCGCCGCAGCCAATCGAATCGATTGCTGAAGTGCCTGACAGTCCGCCATCGTTTTTCCTATGGCGGCGCGTACGCCATCATGTGCGCCTTGCCGAAGGGCCGGAGCGGATCGAACCGGAATGGTGGCTTTCTATCGGCCATAATGTGCCGCAGCTGCGCGACTATTACCGGGTGGAGGATGATAACGGCCAGCGTTTCTGGATTTTTCGTGAGGGGCTTTATGACGGCTCTAATCATCCGCGCTGGTTCTTGCATGGGTTGTTCGCGTGATGGACCGCTATTTTGAAATGGCTGTGGCCAGCAATTTTTCCTTCCTGAGTGGCGCATCGCACCCGCATGAGCTTGTCTTGCAAGCCCATGCCTTGGGGCTTTCCGGCATTGGTATTGCTGATCGTAACACGCTCGCAGGTGTGGTGCGTGCGCATGCGGCATGGAAGGATATTCGCGAGACATGCGATTTCCGGCTTTTCATCGGTTGCCGTCTTTCCTTCATTGATGGCACGCCGGATATGGTCGTCTATCCGCGTGATCGTGCTGCCTATGGGCAATTGTGTCGCCTGCTGACAGAGGGAAAACAACGCGCTGCCACCAAAGGCAAATGCCATCTTGAATGGGGCGATCTGCTATTCCGTGCACGACAGTTCCAGATTGCCGTCTTTGCCCCCGACGAAGACCAACCTTATTTTATTGACCGTCTGACAGAGATTGCAAAAGCCGCACCGGGCTCTGTCTGGCTGGCGCTGACCATGCCACATCAGGGCCATGATGGACGCCGTGCAGAACGCATAGCACATTTTTCGGCAGAGGCGAATGTGCCGCTACTCGCCACCAATGACGTGCTTTATCATCATACAGACCGGCGCGCTTTGCAGGACGTGCTTACAGCAACGTGCCATTACACAACAGTTTTTGCCGCCGGGCGAATACTTGAAAAGAACGCCGAGCGTCATCTCAAGCCGCCGCATGAAATGGTGCGTCTGTTTCGCAATTATCCCAGCGCAATTGAAGCGACTGCCGATTTCGTGGCGCCTATCAATTTCCAGCTTGATGAGCTGAAATATGACTATCCCGACGAGCCAGTGCCGCCCGGCAAGACACCACAGCAGCATCTGCATGATCTCGCATGGGACGGCGCTGCCCGGTATTATGGTGCAGATACAGTTCCGCTTAAGGTTCAAAAGCTGATCAACAAGGAACTAGCGCTGATCGAACAGCTGCAATATGCGGCCTATTTTCTCACTGTTCATGACATTGTGAGCTATGCGCGCAGGAAAGACATTCTGTGTCAGGGGCGCGGTTCAGCCGCCAATTCCGTTGTCTGTTTCTGCCTTGGCATAACGGGCGTCGATCCGACAGAAGTGGATCTTCTGTTTGAGCGCTTCCTATCCGTCGAGCGCAAAGAGCCGCCAGACATCGACGTCGATTTCGAGCATGAGCGGCGCGAAGAGGTGATGCAATATGTCTATGAGCGCTACACGAGAGACCGTGCGGCGATTGTTGCGACCGTCATCAGCTATCGTTCCCGCAGCGCTATCCGCGATGTTGGTAAGGCGCTTGGGCTAACAGAAGATGTGACTGCAGCACTCGCCAACACCGTCTGGGGCATATCAGGCGGCGGCATCGACAAAGAGCATATCAGACAGGCGGGGCTTGATCCTGATAATCCCATCATTCGGCGAGCGGTTGAACTGGCGCTGGAGCTGATCGGCTTTCCAAGGCATCTATCGCAGCATGTCGGAGGCTTTGTGCTGACCCGAGATCGTCTGGATGAGACAGTACCAATTGGTCCGGCGGCGATGGACAAACGCTCTTTCATCGAATGGGACAAGGACGACATTGACGAAGTAGGCCTGATGAAAGTGGACGTGCTGTCTCTCGGCATGCTCACCTGTATCCGCAAGGCGTTCGACCTCATTCACGCTCATAAACCGCAGCTTTATCACGGCAAAAAACTAACGCTCGCCACTTTGGAGCGTGAGGACAAAACCGTTTACGATATGCTTTGCAAAGGCGATTCAGTCGGTGTGTTTCAGGTTGAAAGCCGTGCGCAGATGAACATGCTGCCGCGTTTGCGCCCTCAAAAGTATTATGATCTTGTCATTCAGGTGGCCATCGTCCGCCCAGGTCCTATTCAGGGCGATATGGTGCATCCATATCTGAGGAACAGGAAAAATCCGGAGAATGTAATCTATCCCGCTCCCTCACCTGAGCATGGTGAGCCGGATGAGTTGAAAAACATTCTGGAAAAGACCAAAGGCGTGCCGCTGTTTCAGGAGCAAGCCATGCGCATTGCCATTGAAGCTGCACATTTTTCGCCTGATGAAGCCAATCTACTGCGTCGCGCCATGGCGACATTCCGGAAAATGGGCACCATCCACACCATGGAAACCAAGATGATCGATGGCATGGTCAACCGTGGCTATGACCGGACTTTTGCAGAAAACTGCTTCAACCAGATCAGAGGCTTTGGTGAATATGGCTTTCCGGAAAGCCATGCGGCGAGCTTTGCACATCTCGTTTATATTTCCGCATGGATCAAATGCCACCACCCGGAAGTGTTTGCAGCGGCTCTGCTCAACTCACAGCCGATGGGGTTTTATGCGCCAGCACAGATCGTGCGTGATGCGCATGAACATGGTGTGTGCGTGCTGCCAATCGATGTGAACTTCAGCCATTGGGACAATACTCTGGAAAACAGATCCAATATGCAACCAGCGCTTCGACTTGGTTTTCGCCAGATTGATGGATTTTCAAAGGATGCTGCAAAGCTGCTGATTGCCGGTCAGCATGAACCCTATCGCAGCATTGAGGATATGCATCGCCGCCTGCGGCTCGACCGGCGTGCTTTCACGCTTCTTGCCGATGCCGATGCTTTTGGCTCGCTTAACATTGACCGGCGTGCTGCTTTATGGGCTGTGCGCCGCCTGCCCAATGATGAAACCCTGCCGCTGTTCATGGCTGCCCAAACCAGCGAACTCGCGGAAGAGCCACACACAAAACTGCCTGAAATGGCGGCTTCTGAGCATGTCATTGCTGACTATGAGACAACCCGGCTCTCGCTCAAAGGTCATCCAGTGGAATACCTGCGTGAAAGGCTCGCGGCAGAAGGTGTTTCCACCTGCAAATCCGTACAGCAAGCAACACAGAGCCGCCGCATGAAAGTGGCGGGTGTTGTCACTGTTCGTCAGCGCCCCGGTAGTGCCAAAGGCGTGGTGTTTCTCACGATTGAAGATGAAACCGGCATCGCCAATATTGTTGTGTGGCCGAAAATCATGAAAATATTTCGCCGCGAGGTGATGGGCGCACGGCTCATTCTCATTGATGGGCAGGTTCAGCGCAGCCCGGAGGGCGTCGTGCATCTGGTTGCATCAAAGCTGGAAGATCGTTCAGCCGCGCTCATTGAAATGAGTGGGCGCGAGCCAAACCGCCTTATCGCGCCATCACAGACCACAGCGCGCCATCCGCGCAATGTGAAGATCATGCCGAACTCACGTGACTTTCATTAGGATTAGACTTCTAGCGGCCTGCAAATGGCGTTTTTTCTCCGCTTCCGGTGCTCATGTACCTTAAAGTACACTTCGCTCTGGTTCTCGCAAACCCCATTTTCGGCACGCCATAAGCCCAATCCGGCGCATCGCAATTATCCTCAACTTCACGTTCCGACGACGAAAACTGCGCAATAATGCAGTGCTGCGCCAACCACGACAAAGCCGTGCCAGATTGCATTCTGAAATCGCAACCGCTCCCAGACATGGAAAATTACGCCGAGCGAGTAAACCATGCCACCCGCGGCAATCAGCCAGAACACAGCCGGCGGCAGCGATTGCACCATGGTGTCATAGACCATCACGCCACTCCAGCCGAGCGCCAGATAAAGCAGGATCGACAACCGGTCGAAACGACCCGGCATGA
Organism: Ochrobactrum sp. MYb379; assembly: GCF_037479515.1. NCBI lineage: Bacteria > Pseudomonadati > Pseudomonadota > Alphaproteobacteria > Hyphomicrobiales > Brucellaceae > Ochrobactrum > Ochrobactrum sp. MYb379. Next base: position 367,168 of record NZ_JBBGYW010000002.1, on the reverse strand, counting down.
AGAGTTTGAGCATAATGCCGACAAAAGCCACGCTCCAGACAAAGAGAAGCAGCGGCAAAGCCCGATCACCCATATGGACTGCGAAAGGCGTGTAGGTGCCAGCAATCAGCAGGTAAATCGCTGAGTGATCGAAGCGGCGCAAAAACCATTTGGTCGGCGAAACTGGCCAGATATTATAGACGGCAGAAATTCCAAGCGCTGCCAGCAGGCTTGCAAGATAGACACCCGAAGCGATGGACGTCGTTACCGTCATATTGGGTAGAAAATAGAAAAGCATGGCAATCGCGCCGCCAAGTGCCAGCGAAACACCCAATATATGGATGACGCCATCTGCCCAAAGTTCGGCACGATCATACTTCCATTTAATAGGATATGGGAGTTTTATATCCATCACGCTTTTCCATATTCACAAACGAAGCTTGTGATGACATTGGATTGCAGCGTCAAGATGACAGAGTGTCGTTTGGCTTCTTACTGCGCAGCAGGTGCGAAAGACGCCTGAATGGGTGCAACGCCCGGCAATGGAACAGCGTCACCTTGCGGAAGAACTGCTGGCTCAACTGAAGTTGCGGCTGCTTCAACAGTCGGACCATTGCGCTTAAGGCTTCCGTCGAGACCAGTTTCCTGCAACAGACCCTTACGCTTGGCATCGTAATAATAGCCACGCGCATAAAAACGGACTGCCTGACTTTCATCACCGCCTGCGACCTTATAGGCACCCGACAAATAACGAACGGCATATTTCAGGTTCGTCTCGGCATCGAGCAGACCCTTGGGGTTGCCCTTATAACCCATGCCGCGCGCGGTCGGATGGCTGATCTGCATCAGACCCCAGTAAGGGCCGTTGCGCGCACCGGGATTAAAGCGGCTTTCGCGATGCACGACGCGACGCACCAGACGTTCCGGCACATCATAGGCAACTGAATATTTGGTGATCAGGTCGTCGAGACCTTCCGGTGCATGGTCCGGCGTTTCAAACGCCATATTGGTGGCAAGAGACGCGGGCGAAGCTGCGGCCTGTGCGCCAGCAAAGGCAAGCATCGGCTCGGACTGTCCGCGCACACCCGGAATTGGCACAACCGATGGAAGCACAGGATTTTCAAGAGATGCAACAGTCTCCGTGCCCGGAGCGGCATTTGCATCCGCAACAGCGGTAGTACCCGCGGCTGGCGTTATAGCGTCGCCGGTTGCGGTTGTTGCAGCAACAGTCGTAGCCGTAGCGGAATTTTCAGTTGGTGTGATCAGTGCAGTTTTTGCAGGCTTACCATCGCTCGTCGTGTTGCAGGCACTCAATGCAAAAGCGCAACCAAACAGCAGCGCGCCTTTAAATAGTGGAAGAACGAATGGCTTTGAAAAAGACTGAAATCGCATGATCAACCGATCCTATGAATCGAAATCTTGTTCGATGCGTTTTTCGAGTTCAACCAGATCTTCTGGCAGAGGCATACCTGTTGCTTTAAGCGTATTGAGCTTTTCGCGAACGATTTCACGAACTTCGTGAACGTCCTGCGGCTGGTTTACCATCTGCTCAAACAGCAGAGCGATCTCTGCCTTGATGTCCTCGAATGCCATAAGATCCTCTTGGCTTAACAGGCGCAAATGCGGCCCGGTTCAGTCAATATTCTTTCAATCGATGACAGTGATGTACCACGCTAAATGAGCAAAGCGGAAGCCCTGAAAATCATAGAGGCGTCAAAATGAATATTTCAACGCGTAACAGAGCCGTTTTCCGGATCATAAAATCCGGGGCAACATTGTGTCTATCGCATTGAATTCATGCGCAAAAATTCCAAGATCCTCGAAGTCAATGCTGCCATCGGGATTGAACAGATAAATGCTCATCCAGATCAGTGCTACAGTCAGCACAATCGCCAGAATCGTCAGAAGTAACAGGCGGCGACCGAGAGCGGCCTTATGGCGCGCTCCCTCAGGTGGAATCTTATTCATCATCAATCGTCATTTGTGGCGTTCAATTCTTCAGGCGGTGTACCATGTTCTGGCTCAGCTGCAAGATAACCTTGATGCACAAGTGCTTTTCGCAGAATCAGAATAATTGCCTCGGTCTGATTGATGCCCGGATGCGTCTCGTTGATGAAGCGCTCAAGGGCATCATGAACGTCAGTCGGAAGATATGTGCTCATTGTTCCTCCAGAGTTTAAGCGTCTTTCAAATAAATCAGACGACCTTGACGGAAATGGAGCCGACACCGTCCACATTACCCTCCAGCACATCACCACGCTGAACCGCGCCAACACCGGCTGGTGTGCCAGTGTAGATAAGATCACCGGGTTGCAGCGCAAACAGCGACGAAAGATAGGAAACCGTCTCGGCAATCTTCCAGATCATCTGATTGAGATTACCCGACTGGCGGGTCTCACCGTTGATTTTGAGCGAAATCTCAGCCGATTCGGGATGGCCGATTTCCGATACCAGCACGATGGCCGAGCATGGTGCGGAGTGTTCAAACGCTTTTGCCACTTCCCACGGACGACCGGCTTTTTTGGCCACGGCCTGCAAATCGCGACGCGTCATGTCGATGCCAACTGCATAGCCAAAGACATGATCGAGCGCTGTTTCAACCGCAATATCCTTGCCGCCCGTTTTCAATGCGACCACCAGTTCAATCTCGTGATGCACATCTTCGGTCTTGGGCGGATAAGGAAAATCACCACTATCAATCACCAGATTATCCGGGTTTTTCTGGAAGAAAAATGGCGGATTGCGAGTAGGATCACCACCCATTTCAATAGCGTGATCAGCATAGTTTTGACCGACACAGTAAATGCGGTGCACAGGAAAACGCGCTTCTGTTCCCTTAACCGGCACGTAAGGCTGCGGCGAAGGCTGAAAAACATAATTTGTCATAAAAAGCTGATCCCGTGAGATATGTATGAGGTTTTTATCATGCAGGCAGGAATCACCACCTGCAAGTCTTGCCCGTGCAATTTTCCGTCATGCACTATGCCGTTTTGACAACGTAATTAGCATCGCGTGAAGATGAGACTACAAGTTCGGCGTTAGGAATATCGTTGGAAAGTGCGCGTTCGCGTGCGGCATCGGGCGTATGCCCATGCTCAAGCCAGCGCTGAATAAGCCGACGTTCAAGCTCGTCCAAAGGAACATCGAGAAAGATCGTCATATCGAAAAATGGCGCGAGCCTTGTCCATGGCTCCTGATTGAGAAGCAGATAATTGCCCTCGACCAGCAATATGCGATGATCGTCATGCACGACAGACGCACCGGCACGTGCAAGATCAAGCGTGCGGTCGAAAACCGGAATAACTACATCCTCCGATGTATTTTTGAGACGCTCAAGAAGTGTGGCAAAGCCTGCGCAATCAAACGTCGGTGGAGATCCTTTGCGGCTACGTAGGCCGCGCTCATCAAGAATCGCATTATCGAGATGAAAGCCATCCATCGGCACGATGACAGCTGGTCCTGACTCGCCCTGATTGATCGCATCGCGGAGATATTCCGAGATGGTGGATTTGCCAGCACCGGGCGGACCCGCAATTGCAACGATCAATCGACCATCCATATGAGAAAGCTTTGAAAGAATTTCGGCGGGCAGGCTTTCCGCTTGGAAAGGCTTCATATGAGGTCATCCGGAATGAAAAACAGAACTGTTTCTGCACAACAGCACACAGTTTGTTATTTTCAAACAATAAGTTTGATCTATCTTGTCTTGCAATGAGCGCAAAGACTGATCACTGCTACACCAAATCATTGAATCGAACGGGAAAAATATGACCGTCAAGACAGTTGCCACCACGCCCTTTCAGGATCAGCAGCCCGGCACATCAGGCTTGCGCAAGAAAGTGCCGGTTTTCCAGCAGCCCAATTATGCCGAAAACTTCATCCAGTCGGTTTTCGATGTGCTGGACGGTTTCGGGGGTAAGACCCTCGTGGTGGGCGGCGACGGACGTTTCTATAATCGCGAAGTAATCCAGAAGGTCATCAAGATCGCAGCCGCCAATGGCTTTGGTCGCATCATGGTTGGTCAGGGTGGCATTCTGTCCACGCCTGCCGCTTCCAACATGATCCGGAAGTACAAAGCTTTCGGTGGCCTCATCCTGTCAGCAAGCCACAATCCTGGTGGTCCGACCGAAGATTTTGGCATCAAGTATAATATCGGGAATGGTGGCCCGGCACCTGAAAAGATTACCGAGGCAATCTATGCGCGCTCCAAGGTGATTGATCAGTACAAGATTATTGAGGCTGCGGATGTTGACCTCAACACGCTCGGAACCGCCAAGATTGACGACACCGAAATTGTGATTTTTGATCCGGTAGCAGACTATACTGAGTTGATGGAAAGCCTGTTCGATTTCGAAGCGATCCGCGCCATGATCAGCCAAGGCTTTGCGCTAAAATTTGATGCTATGCATGCCGTTACCGGCCCTTATGCCAAAGAAATTTTTGAACGCCGTCTGGGTGCGCCGGAAGGCAGCGTGATGAATTTTGTGCCGCTGCCAGATTTTGGCGGGCATCATCCCGACCCGAACCTCGTTTATGCCAAAGAGCTCTATGATCTGCTGATGTCAGATAATGCGCCAGATTTTGGAGCGGCGTCAGACGGTGATGGCGACCGAAATCTCATTATCGGACGCGGCATTTTCGTAACTCCATCCGATTCGCTCGCCATGCTTGCCGCCAATGCGCATCTGGCACCCGGCTATAAGGACGGCATTAAGGGCATCGCCCGCTCCATGCCAACCAGTGCCGCAGCCGACCGCGTCGCAGAGAAGCTTGGCATCGGCATGTATGAGACGCCGACCGGCTGGAAGTTCTTCGGAAATCTGCTCGATCATGGCAAGGTTACGATCTGCGGCGAAGAAAGCTCCGGCACCGGCTCCGACCATGTGCGTGAAAAAGATGGATTGTGGGCTGTTCTACTCTGGCTCAACATTCTCGCGGTGCGCAAAGAAAGCGTGAAGGACATTGTCGAAGAACATTGGGCGCGCTTTGGTCGTAACTATTACACCCGCCACGATTATGAAGCGGTTGATTCCGACATTGCAAAGAAGCTCGTTGCTGATTTACGCGGTAAGCTTGCAAGTCTGCCGGGCACCAGCGTCAATGGTTTGAAAATCGAAAAGGCCGATGATTTTGCTTATCATGATCCGATTGATCATTCGGTGAGCGAACATCAGGGCATCCGCATCTATTTTGAAGGCAGTGCGCGCGTGGTTCTGCGTCTGTCCGGAACAGGTACATCTGGCGCGACGATCCGCATTTATATCGAGCGTTATGAAGCAGATCAGGCCAAGCATAATCTCGATACGCAGGAAACGTTGGCAGCGCTGATTGATGCTGCCGAGCAAATTTCTGAGGTCAAAAAGCGCAGCGGACGAACTGAGCCAAGCGTCATCACATAATGAAATGGGCCCTCACGGGCCCTTTTCTTTTTTAAACTACTCGAAAACAATAGCCGGAGCCGGTTTTCCCGCGCCTGCGCCAGACTTCATGTTTTCCCAAACCTTAGCGGCAATATCGCGATAGATTTTCGCGTGTTCGCTATCCGGTTCGACCGCGGTAATCGGCGTTCCGTTGTCTGAATGCGCGCGCACATCCATATGCAGCGGCACTTCGCCTAGGAACGGCACATTGAGACGCTCCGCTTCCTTGCGTGCGCCACCATGACCAAAAATATCATAGCGTTTGCCGGTATCGGGCGCGATGAAATAGCTCATGTTTTCGACAATGCCCAAAAGTGGCACATCGACCTTGCGGAACATATTGAGGCCCTTGCGCGCATCAATCAGCGCCAGATCCTGCGGCGTTGAAACGACCACAGCACCCGCGAGTGGCACCTGCTGCGCCATGGTGAGCTGCGCGTCACCCGTACCGGGAGGCATATCGACAACCAGAACATCAAGATTGCCCCATGCCACTTCGCGCAGCATCTGTGTCAGCGCAGAAATCACCATCGGGCCGCGCCAGATCATCGGCGTGTCTTCTTCAACCATGAAGCCCATGGACATGACCTTAACGCCATAATTTTCCATCGGCTTCAAGGTGCGTCCTTCCACCGTTTCCGGGCGGCCAGAAAGACCAAGCAAGCGCGGCATCGATGGGCCATAAATATCGGCATCAAGGATACCGACCTTCAGGCCATTCGCCACCATACCGAGCGCCAGATTAACCGCCGTCGTGGATTTGCCGACGCCACCCTTCCCCGATGCAACTGCAATGATTGCGCCGACGCCCGGAACCCCCGGTTTCGCAGCCGGACGCGGTTGTGGTGCCGCAGCCTGTGCAGGGCGCGGCTGTGGCTTTGGCGGGGGCGGGGCGTCGTCACTTGTGCGACCGCCTTTCTTCTCAGCAGTCAGTGTGACCAGCGCGCCGGACACGCCCGGTATTTCCTTAACCGCTTTTTCCGCAGCCAGCCGCATCGGCTCAAGCCCGTTTGCGCGATCCGCAGGAACCGTGATGGAAAAGAAAACCTTGCCGTCGGCAATGAAAATATCCGACACCAGACCGAGCGACACGACATCGCTTTCGAAATCTGGTCCTGTTACGGCCTTCAGCCGCTCCAGAACCTGTTCACGCGTTACGCCTGACATTATTCCAACCTCGTCTGCGGCAAGCCCTCGTCTGCAACACGCATTGCGCTTGCCCGCTTTGCATGTCTTGAGATAAGCCAGTTTTAGCCAAAAGGCCAATAGAACCAAGCAAAGAGTTTTATAGAGACAGGTGACATAATGGCCAAAGCCATCCACACGATGATACGCGTTCTTGATGAGGAGCGTTCCGTTTCCTTCTACGGCCATGCTTTTGGTTTGAAAATTGCTGAACGCATCGACTTTGAAAGCTTTACGCTTGTTTATTTGCGCAATGACGAAGCGGACTTCGAAGTTGAGTTGACCGTGAACAAAGGTCGCACCGATCCTTATAATCTTGGCGATGGCTACGGTCACCTGGCTTTCGTGGTTGATGATCTGGGCGCCGAACATGCCCGCTTCAGTGAGCTCGGCTTTAAGGTCGGCAAGCTGGTAGACTTCAAAAATGGTGACGCGCTGGTCGCGCGCTTCTTCTTTGTCGAAGATCCAGATGGCTACAAGATCGAAGTCATTCAGCGCGGCGGACGCTATCAGTAAGGCACATCAGGCGAGCAGTTTATCAAATCGCCGCTCGCCTACTAACAAATCAGCTTCTATTTGACGCTTGGCAAAGACGGTTGCCTTGGAATAGATAAGGTCAATCCTGAAGGAGCACTCGGATTGAATAGGCGCACAGTCCAGTTACGGGCAACATTGGCAATACGCATCTTGAGCGTATTGGCGTTGATGCTTGTCGCGTTCGGACACAAGCCAGTCGCGCTCGCTTCTCCAGAACAATTTCTGCTCGCACAATATGTGTTGCCTGATGGCAGCTATCCCGTGCTTTGTATCACCGATCATGCAGTCGATATTGACGGTCATGAGGATGATCAGCATTTGCACAACAACACTGTTTGCGATGCCTGCCGCATTTCATCAGCGTTTCTGTGTCCTGCGCCTGCTCCATCGACAGGAGCCACAATCAATATTGCAACGGCTGATATTATCACGCCATCAGAACCAGTTCTGAGGCAGCAGACTTATCCGCCTCAAGCGCCGCCACAAGCGCCGCCTTTCGCCTGAAATCAGTCTTTTCCTGCACGCGCTTAGAAAAGCTGCGTCCCGACACATGATTATTCAGGTTCTTTACAATGAAAAATGCTCGTCTTTTGACATCTGCCATTTCGCTCTTTGCCCTTTGCGCTTCCGCAGGCATGGCAAACGCCCACTCATCGCTTGACCGGAGCGAAGCCACGGCAGGGAGCCGCTATAAAGCTGTTGTGCGCATTCCGCATGGTTGCGACGGCAAAGCCACGACTTCGGTAAAAATTGAACTTCCAGAAGGCTTTATCGCGGCCCAGCCACAGGCAAAAGCCGGTTGGAAAATAGAAACCGCCAAGGGTGATTACGCACAGAGCTACAAAGTCCATGGCAAAGATGTGACCTCCGGCGTCAAGCAAGTCACGTTCAGCGAAGGCGAATTGCCAAGCGATTTCTATGATGAATTCGTGGTCGTTGGTCAGCTTGCCAAGTTTGACAAGGACACAACGCTGTCCTTCCCGGTGACCCAATATTGCGGCACGGATGATTCCGTTGCATGGACTGAAATTGCAGCGGACGGCCAGAACCCACACGACCTGAAAAGCCCTGCCCCGCAGCTTCGCGTTCTCGTGGCTGCCGCGTCAGATGATCACTCCGGACATGGCTCGCATGGCAATCACGCCATGGCTCCAACCAAAGCGGGCGATCTGAGCATCAGCGGCCCTTCCATCCGTGCAATGGTTCCGGGTGCCAAGGTTGCTGGCGGTTTCCTTACGATCAAGAACGACGGCAAAGCAGCTGACAAGCTGGTCAGCGTCACAACGACTGGCGTTAAGCGCGTTGAAATCCATGAAATGACCATGGACAATCAGGTCATGAAGATGCGCAAGCTTGAAAATGGTCTGGATATTCCTGCCGGTGAAACTGTTGAGCTAAAATCCGGTGGCTACCACCTGATGTTCATCCAGCCAGACCATCCGTACAAGGAAGGCGACAAGGTTTCCGCTACGCTGGAGTTCGAGAAGGCTGGAAAAGTTGATCTGGAATTCCCTGTGACCCCGCAAAGCGGTAAGTCGGAAGATCATTCCAACCATTAATGTTAGGGTAAAGGGCGCTAACGCGTTTCTCTCCTTACAGCATTATGCGCCCGTTTGCCGCAACCGCTACCCCGTTGTAGCGGTTGCGTTCTTCGTTTATAGCTATAAACATGAATGTAATAGTATAGAATAATTCTAATTTATTGAAATAATTCTGCTTTTTAAAAGCTGACTAATTGACTCCAGATCAATTTGCAGCTTTTATGAAGCGTAATTATTTTACTTAACCTTTGATGTTTGGGCCTTGAACCCGTTCGATTGGAGGACCAGATGATCGGTCTCAGTGAGTGCCGGTCCGCAAATGTTGATGGATTGCCGTGGCAGTTGCATCTTTTGCCGACCGGATATTGTAATGCGCGAGGGGAAACAGAACGCCTCGTGAAATCAAAGCAGCAAGACTGCGCACGTGTTCGCACCTCTGAATGGAGGCGCACATGAATATGCGTATTTCTGAGCTGAATGGCACCAACAGCGTCGGCTATTATGACCGCCTGCCTGAGAAGCTGGTGCTTGAAGGCTATCGCCGCTGGACCGCCGGTTTTGAGACCGGATCGATCATTCCCTGGGAAATGACCTGGGGCCTCTATTCGGAATTGCTTGGCGCATCAGAAGCAAAGCGGGCCGTGGGCGAACTGTCCCAGTTCATTCGTGTGCTGCACCATTGCGCGAGCTGCCAGCTGCGCGCCTTTCCATTCGATTCACACCATGTCTGCCGCGAAGAGTGTCTGACGCTCGGTCTGATATCCGGCATCCAGAATCAGGATGGCTTGTTGCTCGATACCTGTCTTGAGGCGATTGCATGTAAGCGTCGCAGCCATGATGTGGCCGATGCTGCACGTAGTTTCGCCGAGACATTGGCGGATTTCGGACAGACTTTGCTGCCAATACCCATCCATGCAATCGACAGTGCTTTGAACATATCCCGTCGCGCGACTTTTCACTGAGCTGAAAACGCAGCACGAAAACCAATTCAGATTGAGGCCGCGAAAAGCGGCACGAGGAGAACGAAAATGCAGGCCAGAACAGAACGACGCCTCGGCTTTGTAGCAGCGATTGCACTCACCGCATCAGCCTTTGCAATGCCAGCAGTATCGACCCAGATGGCACAGGATGCCACTGCACCTGCTACGCTTCATGCATCAGTGGACAGCATGAAACTTGAGCTATCCCGCCTTGTCGCTTTTGCTGACAATGCGGCTAAACCAGTTCACTACGAATAAATTCTTTAGCTATTAGCCGGCCGAAACGCCTCCAGTCAGTCCGGTAAAAACAAGAGCGCGTGCATTACGAAATGCACGCGCTCTTTTTGTTTAGGCCGATGGGCGAACCGATCATCCAACGATGATCGGCGCCTGTCCCTGAACACGATTATAGAGATCAATAATGTCCTGATTCATCAGGCGGATACAGCCCGACGACATCGACTGCCCAATCGACCACCACTCCGGTGAGCCGTGAATACGATAACCCGTGTCGCGACCATTCTGGAAAATATAGAGCGCACGCGCACCCAGCGGGTTCTGCGGACCCGGTTCCTGACCGTTGCGGTATTTTTCAAGATCAGGTCGGCGCTGGATCATTTCCGGCGGAGGCGTCCAGCGCGGCCATTGCTTCTTATACTGCACATTCGCACGGCCCTGCCATTCAAAGCCCGCCTTGCCGATGCCCACGCCATAGCGCAGCGCTTCACCGCCCGGCAGGACATAATAAAGGAAATGGTCTTTTGTGCTGACAACGATTGTTCCAGGTGCCTGCCCTGTCGGATCTGGCACGATCTGACGGCGGAACTCTTTCGGCACCTTTTGATACGGAATGGCAGGCAGCGCATATTGGCCTTCCTGCACCGCAGCATACATAACATCCGGCGTCGTGATATTCTTATCGACGCTGATTTGCGGACGCATCGGCGTAATGCCACCCGTCGACATCGGGTCCAGATTCATCTGAAACGCCGACATGTCCATGGTTTGCGAACAGCCCGCAACGCCGCCCAGCATAGCGGCACCTGTGCCAAGCAGAAAATGGCGGCGGCTTAATTTCTCAGTCAACTTAGACATACAAATCGCCTAACTCAAAACAACTGGCAAAATGCCTTCTGATCATTTTGACAATTTGCGTCCTTATGGTTGAGGAAGCGTTAAATAGCTCGCGCAAACGTTAAGAAAATTGGTTACCGTGCCATAGATAAAACAAAGGCCGGGATTGCCCCGGCCTTTCAAATTTCAACTGAATGATGGATCAATAGTCTTTTTCGTAGAAGATACCGGCACTGGAATCCCCATCTGATCCAACCGCACCCTTAATCTTCAGGTTTCGCGAAATATCGAGATTGACAGTGCCTTTCGTCGCGCCAGCTGCACCGGCTTCAACGCCGAGATAAATATTATCCCGAATATAGCGCCCTGCCCTCACACTGGTCTGGCCCTTGCTGTCTGTTACGACATCAATGTCATCCAGCCCCGTTCCCTGACGTAATTTGCTCATGAGCGAATTGTTGGAGCCGCCAGCAAGCTCCGCAGCGGCTGCTGCAAGCTGCGCGATCTGGAAGGCTGACAATTCGCCAATGGAGCGCTTGAAGATCAACTGCGCAAGCACTTCGTCCTGTGGAAGTTCCGGCGATGATGAGAAAACGATATTGAGATTATCGACCGTTCCCGTCACCGTCACAATTGCAGTGATATTGTCACCTTCACTGCGGGCCACGAAATTGATCTGCGGGTTGAGATCGCCAACAAGCGTGACACTGCCTTCGTCAAAGGTAATACGCTGACCAAGGATGCTGATGCGGCCACGGATCAGGTCAAACGAACCAACCGGCTGGATATTGGTGACAGGGCCGGTGAGACGCACACGCCCGCCCAATTCCGTATCAAGACCACGACCACGCACAAAAATCTGGTTCGGCGCATTAACAAGAATATCAAGGCGCGGAACGGTTGGACGCGAGGTTGGCGTCGGCACTTTGCCCCTGCGCGTTTCGACCTTGGCGCGTTCAAGTGTTGTCAGCACATTTTTTGGCGTATGGATATGCGTTACCGGAACATAGGTCGCGCCACCGCCCAGATTTTCCGGAACAGTGATTTCCGCACGTTCGACATCAATACGACCAGCAATCAACGGATCACGCATGAGCGGGCCGGTGATGGAAATGCCACCATTGACGGTTGCTGCTACCAGTTTGCCATCTGCATAGCGCGCATTATCGAGCTTGATATCGATATTCGCGGGAAAATTGGCAGCCGCATTGGTCGATATCGTGCCAGTCGCGGAAACAGAACCGCCGCCCCCCAACGCTGCATTGACTTGACGCAACGTGATGGTTTCACCCTCCATCGCGCCCATGACATTGATATTGTTCAGGCGAAGGTTTGTTTCAGGATCAATGAACTGTGCACCCGACGTCGAGAACATGCCACGCAGCTGCGGCTTGTCGAAACCACCTGAAACGCTTGCGGTCAGCGACAGCGTGCCGCTTGCCTGTGAACCACGATCAGCAAGGAAGCGGTTGGCGAGAGCCAGCGGAACACTGCCCGAAACATTCACACCAAGGCCCTGCCCCGAAAGCGGAACTTTGCCATTTGCCGTGACATTGAGACCCTGTGGACCTTCAAGCGTCAGCGACGAAATATCGACAGTCTTTGCTGCGTAATTGCCAGCCGTTTGCAAGCTTATTGGCGCAAGGCCGTTGTCACGCAGAGGCTTGGCAGCAAGACCTGTTCCACGCAGATTAAACTGCGCAGCTGGATTGGTCAGCGGGCCAGTCACACGCGCAGTACCAGTGACATTTCCGGCCAGATCCTGACCTTTGACCGCGCCGTTCAATGCAGTCAGTGGCAGATTGGCGAGGTTAACATCAACGGCCAGATCGCCTTTACCAAGCGGAACAGCCCCCTTGGCGCTCACATCAATACCGCCACCACCGGTAACACGCGCATCGACATTGAGACGATTGTTATCCGAGGTACCTTTGGCATCCGCATCAAGCGGCGCAATGCCCTGATTTTTCAGTTCGGCAGCAGTCACGCCACGCGCAGTGATGTCAAATGCCGCGTTCGGATTATCTTTGGTGCCTGTAACGCGTGCCGTACCGTTGAGCGTGCCGCCAAGCCCGAGCTCAGGCTTGAACGTATTGGCAAGTGCCAGCGGCAGATTGGAGAGTGCGACCGAAAGATCGAGCCTATCGCCAACCGCACCATTGACCTTCACCTGTCCGTCACCCGTATTGACAATAATATCGCCAAAGGAAATGTCGCTGCCTTTCATGGCAATGGTTGCAGGTGCGGCAAGCGTTGCCGCGAGGTTTCCTTGCTTCACGTCTGCAGATGCAAGTGCCAGTTCAAAGCCACCATCTTTTGGCTCAAGCGAACCGGAAGCATTGGCAAGCGTACCAATCTTGAGTTTGGTGCTGGCCGTAAAATCGGTCTTTGTACCAGTTGCATTGGCTTTGGCGTCAAAATTATCAATGCCGAACGTGCCAACCAGAATGTCGCGCGCACTCGCCGTACCATCGACAACCGGCACGCCGAACAGATCCTGCGCGGTGAGCGCAATATCAGCCGATGTAATATGATTGCCGTTGATTTTAAGGCTATTGGCCTTGGCATTGACGGTTGCGTTCTGGCGCTCGCCATTGGCATCAAGCGCAATATCGGCATTTGCAGAACCAGTCGCATCAGCAAGGAAGAGCGCTGCGGCTGTGGAAATATCTGGTGCATCGACCTTCAACTGGCCTGCCAGCAAGCCTTTTGCATTCTGCGTAACATTGCCAGAAAGATGCGCACCGCCTGCGTTGAACACTAAGTCGGTCAGACGTTTCTCATCATTGACGATGTCAATCAGCGTAGCAAGATCGATCTTCTGGCCATTGAGGAATGCGTTACCGGCAAGCTTGCCCGACAAAGACGCGCCCGTTGTGGCATTCCCATCAAGCAGCGCGTTAAAATCAAGCGCGCCTTCTGTGAGCTTGCGATCCGCCAGCGTTCCCTGTGGTGCATCAGCACGCAATGCCAGGGCAATCAGCTTATCATCACCACGCGCACTTCCCTTGATCGTCATGCGGCCCGAAGCTTTTTCGGACAATAGCTTGAGATCAGAAAGCATCACACCGAAATCAAAGTCAGCCTTGTCGGATGCAAAAGAACCATTGGCGGTGATTTCGCTCAGCTCATTGCCAATGCGGAAATTACGCGCTGCGAAACCTTGCGCGCTACGGGCAATCCCACCGCTTAGCTTCACATCGCCATTCAGAATATTATCGACCGCTTCCGTGCCGGTGCGCATATTCTGCGCATTGCCGTCGAGATTGAGATCGAACGCACCGCTGATCGGGCTGACAGTGCCAGATGCCTTCACATCGATGCTACCTGCAAGATCGCGGTCAGCGAGCGCTGCATAAGGCGCAAGGCTTGCGACCTTGGCTGCGATATCGCCATTGAATGTGAAATCATCAATCTTGCCAGCGAGTTCAAGGCTCAGGCCGTTGCCTTCAATTGCAGCCTTTGTAAGATCGACAGCAGTGCCAGCACGCCAGCCGCCCGCAATCGCGAGATCAATTTTATCGCCCAGCGCTTCAGCAACTTTAGCATCGGTCGCATCGATTCCGGTGACACCGCCCTTAACATCGAATGTTACGCGGCGGTTGGCCGCGTCGTTCAGGTTTTCAGCAACGCCGCCCATGTCGAGCGCAATGCTGGAAGCCGAAATAGTCGCATTCTTAAATCCAGTTACAGCAAGCTTGCCGGTCCAGTCATTGGTCGGGCGGTCGCCGTAAGCGATTTGCAATGTGGCGTTGTTGATGGCTGTTTCAGCGCCTTTAACCGGCAGAAGCACTTGCCCCTTGCTGTCATCCTGAATGGTTGCGTCTACGCGCAGCTTGTTCAAAAACCCGTCATTGCCAGATTCAGCCGACGCTTTAACGTTGAGCGCAGCACTCTTGAGTGCCAGATCATCGAGACGGAAACCACCGCCATCTTTGAGCAAACCATTGGCGGAAAGGGCCGTTTCAGCGCCAAAGAAATCGCGGAATGCTGGCGGCACCAGAACAGCAATAGGACCATTGATCTGGGTCGCAAACACGCGTCCATCGGCCTGACGCAGCAGTGTAAAGCCACCCGTCAGTGTGCGACTACCATTGGTATCGAGCGCCAGATCGATCTTAAGATCATCCAACGTGCCCTTGCCAGTCAGTGTCAGATCAACCGGCGGGCGACCATCAATATTGAGCACATTGGCAACAATACCATTGGCAGGCTCAGCGACTTTCAAATCAAGATCGAGCTTCTGATCGGCATTGGCATAGGCCGCACGCAGCGAAAAATTACCGCCCGGACCATCAAGACGTTTAATGTCAAAAGCAGAAGTCAGCGATCCATCGGCAAGCGACAAGTTACCCGTGAGCGACACTTCCGATGGAAGGCCAAAAATATCAGGGCCGAATTTGAGACGTGCCACATCAAGGCTATCGATATTGATCGACAGCGGCAGTTCCGGCAGGCTGAAACTCGACGATTCAGGCGATGGCAGACCTGTATCCGGCAAAGGCTTGCGGATAAAATCAATGCGCTCAGCAACGAGCGACTGAATGCTCAGACGACCCGTGAACAGCGCCGTACGGCTCCAGTTCAGCTTGGCATTTTCAATGCGCAGCCACACGCCTTCACGATCAGCAATGGTAATCTGGCCAACACTTGCCTCAGACGACAGAAGCCCGCTCAGGCCTGAAAACTGGATACGACGGTTTGGCGCGGAAAGTTTGCTTTCCACGAAGGAGATGAAATACGACTTTTCTTCTTCCTGCTGTTGCTCTTGGGCGACGGCAGGTACTGCGAAAAGGATGAAGGCGAGAAGTGCGAGAAATCTGGTCAAAACGCCTGTCCTATGCCTACGTAGAATGCATAGCTCGGATCGCCCGAGCGGCGGTTAAGCGGAAGAGCGACATCGAGACGGATCGGCCCAAGCCCCGTCAGATAACGCAGACCAAGGCCCGCGCCGACACGCATTTCTTCCGAAAAGTCAGGATAGGATTGTTCGCCGACATAGCCAGCATCGACAAAGCCCACAACGCCGATGGAATCGGTGACGCGTGTACGAACTTCGCCCGATGTTTCAACCAGCGAGCGCCCGCCAATCGTGTCTCCGGTCGATGTTTCGACACCGATACTGCGGTAGGAATAGCCACGGATCGACCCGCCGCCACCTGCAAGGAACAGTTGGTTCGGAGGAAGGTCAGCAATATCCGCACCCACCACGGAACCGAGTTTCACGCGGCCTGCGAGAACGACGCGATCCGTTGCGCCAAAGCCGTAATAAGCACGACCTTCTGCGGTGAAGCGTGTTGCGAAGTTGCCGCGCTGAAATTCGTAGAAAGGCTGAACATTGCCTTCTGCATAAAGACCCGAAGTTGGATCAGGTTTGTTATTACGGCCATCATAAAGAAGATTGCCTTCAAGTCCGCCAGTCGTGAACTCGCGCTTTCCAAAAAAGTCATCTTCAAAGCGGCCATGGCTTGCCTTGGCATAAAGCGCACCGGACAGTTCATCGCTGAAAATCTGTGTGAAGCCAGTCTTCGCATTGATCGAAGTTTCGGTATAGGCGTCGAGCACTTCGCGCTTCGCATCTAGCGCTGCCACAAAGTCCGTATCCGGCGTATAAACGCCCGGCTTCGCAAAGCTCGTGCCAAGCGTATAGGTGAAATTTGTCGGGTCGAAGGAATTATCCTGCGATCCGCCGACACCACTAACCTTGGCATCAAAACGCAGACGTTCGCCTCGGCCAAACAGGTTTCGATGCATCCAGTAACCCGTCACACCGAAACCGTCGAGCGTCGAATATTCCGCACCAAAGCCAAAGCGACGGGGCTTTCGCTCCTGCACATTGAGCGTCATCGGCAAGCTGCCATCCGGCCCAATTTGATCGGCTTCCTCAAAGTTCATCGCACGGAAAACTTCCATGCGGCCAAGACGCTTCTTGGCGTCTTCAATATCTTTGGGACTGTATTGCTCGCCTTGCTTAAGGCCGGTCATCCAGGCCACAAATTGCGGGTCCATGCGCGCGGTGCCAACGACGCTGACCGGCCCATAAAATGCCTTGCGACCCGGATCGAGCGAGACATCAGCGGCAACTGTATCGCCATCATGGTTGGCAACAATGTCTTCGCCAGTGATTTTCGCTTTCGCATAACCTTGCTGACGCCATGCCTCAACCGCTAGTCGCTCAGCCTTCAGGATTGTGGTTGATCGGGCAACCTCACCCGGCGCAAAACCAGCTTCTTCCGGCGTTTGAATTTTGTTGCGTTTATCCGCATATGGCGGCGCGATATTTGAAATAGCCGTGCGGGAGAACAGGAACTGCGGACCCGGATCGACCGAAATATCAACCTTAGCATTATTTGGAATGTCGGTATCGGCAGGAATGTCCGCTGCCTCCCGCCCATTGACCTTAATGGATATCGTGCCACCGTATCGGCCATCACCATAAAGAGCGGCCAAAATCCGACGATAATCACCGCGTGCTTTTGCCAAAAGGCCAGCTGAACCGGATGCAGGCGTTTCTTCATCTGAGACGAGACCAGACGCGCCATCAATTACAGATTTCAGATCAGCATCGCTACCGTCGGCATTTTTTCGGGTGCCAGAAGTAGTGACTTCGACGGTGTAGCTTTTGGGATCAATAATGTCGGGATCAGTTTCTTTCTTCTGACCCCAAAGGTGAATCCCAAAAATCTCAAACGCCAAAGCAGGCGAAACCGTCATCGAAGCAAATTGCACCGCCAAAGCGAGCACAATCAAACTTCTTCCCTGTATCGTCCTGTTACGCCTAGTCATACACAATACTGTCCGGTTGCAATTTCACGACCGCTTGGGCAGTGCCTCGTCCTCCCCCGAAATCCCAGGACGATTCAGGGATTAACATAGTGCGGTAGGAAGACCAAGCTTCAACCCGATGCGTTTTGACATTTCAGGCCCGGATGCCGTGCTTTGCGAGCAATGACCAGCTTTAACAAAAGCCCTCACAGCGAACCCAAACAGCGATCCAAGCCCTAAAGTCAAATATGCCCTATTTTGAATAGATTGAGTCAATGGAGCGTTAATAAGCGGACAAGATTAAACTAAAATTTATTCGCAATATGAATGCGGCCCACCAGAGGGAGGGACTCTGGCAGGCCGCGGCTCAGGTCATGATTGTGCGGGGAGGATATGACCTGAAGACAAAAAAATCTCAGAAACGTTAGAACGTAAGGCTCGTCTCGCTTTCGTCTTGCTATTCATGTTCGTAATTCTGCGGTTGCGTCTAAGCGGAATGGCCAAGCCCAAGCCGATCAGTCTGCATTTAATCAGGCGACCTCATGGGCCTCACACCTCCACCAATAGGAGGAACTGTTGAAGGACCGGAATCACGATAAGGATCGTATCCCGGTGCGGGATCCGGTTGATAAGGGTCATAACCAGGACGAGCGGGTGGGCGCCGTCTAATCTCCACACCATCGCCAATAGGAACCCTAGCGCCACGCGACATTGAATAGTTTGGCGCAGGAGAATAACGACTGAAGCTTAAAAAGCGTGACGATATCCAGCCTCTATAGAAGCTAGTACGAACTTGACACCAACTACCGCGACATGGGCCAGCATCAACTCCCATACCCGCCGGTAGCGACGCTAGCCGCTCGTAATTACTCCCGGGACCAGTTTTTAAATTCGCGTTCGCAGTTACCGTTGCAGGTGCTGCAAAGACGGTACTCGGCATCAGGAATAGGGATACAAAAACTAAAGCGCCGAAAAATCTATTGCTCGTAAATAAATCAGATAAATACATTAACATTTCTCCAAATACGCAATTTAAAATATACGATTTAAGAAGTTAATGCGCGTATCTTTATACCAAATATCCAAAAAATGCAAATACACATTAAAATCGTGCTTAATAAGGATAAGCAATACATCGTATTACACGTGATTTATGTCAAACAATTTCACTTATTAACATTTTTAAAAAATTTTAATTAAATTTACTGCTAAATTTATTCATCACTATATCAAAATAAAAGCGCCCTGGAGGGAACCAGGGCGCCACGCGACTTTTAAGGGGGAGAGGGAGGAAAAAAGTCGCGCAACCGGGCCGTCAGACCTGGTTTCAGGCGATCAGAAGGCCAGCCGGAACCAGCCTTCTGAAATTCAATTATGGCAGATTACGCGCATCATCCGGTGTCATATACATCGGCATCATATTGGTATCGAGGTGATGCATGACCCAGATGGAGCCAGCAAGCACGATAGCCAGAATAATGACCGTGAAAATGAGCGCCAGAATGTTCCAGCCATTTTCCGACTTCGGATCAAGGTGCAGGAAGTAAACCAGATGCACCACGATCTGAACAGCAGCCATACCGATAACAATCGCTGCGGTCGTTGCTGGTGTGAAGTAACCATTCATCGCCAGCATAAACGGAACGATGGTGAGAACGATCGCGAGAGCCAGACCAATCAGGTAGGACTTCAGGCTGCCATGTGCGGCTTGATCATGTGTTTCGTGTCCAGAGCTCATCACAATACACCCAGCAGATAGACAAGGGTAAAGACGCCAATCCAGATGATGTCCAGGAAGTGCCAGAAGAGGCTCAAGCACATCACGCGCGTCCGGTTCTTTTCAGTCAGGCCATCACGCAGAAGCTGGGCGGAGAGCACCAGAATCCAGATCAGACCCGAAGTAATATGCAGACCGTGGGTTCCGACCAGCGCAAAGAAGGCCGAAAGGAATGCACTTCGGCTTGGACCTGCGCCTTCAACGATCAGGTGATGGAACTCATAGATTTCCATAACAAGAAACGCTGCGCCGAGCAGGAACGTCACGCCCAGCCACAACAAAACGCCTGCGCGGTTGTTGCGGTACATCGACAACGTGGCCAGACCGTAGGTCAGCGACGATGCCAGCAGGATCATGGTTTCTGTCAGAACGAACGACAGATCAAACAGTTCACGGCCGGTTGGGCCACCCGCAAACTGATGCGCCAGAACGGCATAGGTTGCAAAAAGGCCCGAGAAGAGAACGCAGTCGCTCATCAGGTAGATCCAGAAGCCGACCAGTGTGGTCGACCCTGCATCGTGATGGTCTTCGTGAGCCGGATGCTCGTTGCCACCTGTGAAAGGGGCAGATTTATAACCCATAGCGCTCATGGATCAGGCCTCCTGAGCATTCAGTTGCCGAGTGCGTTCGTCTTCGACGCGCTGCACTTCTTCGGCCGAGACATAATAGTCTCTGTCATTGTTGAAAGAATGGGCGATAGCGACAGCAAGCACACCAACCGCTGCGCCAATTGCCAGCCACCAGATATGCCATATCAGAGCAAAACCTAGTGGAATGGTCAGCATACCGATGATGAAGCCAGTACCCGTGTTGCGCGGCATGTGAATGCGGGCAAACTTTTCTGTACGACGAACATAACCGTTCTGCTTCATATCCCACCAGCTGTCTGGATCACGGACATGCGGCACTTCAGCAAAGTTATAGAATGGCGGAGGCGAAGACAGCGACCATTCCAGCGTACGGCCATTACCCCATGAGTCACCATTGAGGTCACGCAGCTTTTCACGATCACGGATCGAAATCATGATCTGGAGAACCTGGAAGACGATACCGCAAAGGATAATCGCAACACCGATGGCAGCAACGATCAGGTAGATGTGCCAGGCTGGGTTTTCAGTGTGGTTCAGACGACGGGTCATACCCATCAGGCCAAGCACGTAGAGCGGCATGAACGCAAGGATGAAGCCAACGAGCCAGCACCAGAATGCCTTACGGCCAAGTCCTTCGTGCAGCTTGAAGCCGAATGCCTTTGGCCACCAGTAGATGAGACCGGCGAAGCAACCAAACAGCACGCCCGAGATGATCACGTTATGGAAGTGGGCGATCAGGAACACCGAGTTGTGCAGTACGAAATCCGCAGGTGGAACAGCAAGCAGAACGCCTGTCATACCGCCGACAACGAAGGTGCACATGAAACCGATGGTCCAGTACATAGGTGTCGTGAACTGGATGCGCCCCTTATACATGGTGAACAGCCAGTTGAAGACCTTAGCCCCTGTCGGGATCGAGATGATCATCGTTGCAACACCAAAGAAGGCGTTGACGCTTGCACCGCCACCCATGGTGAAGAAGTGGTGCACCCAGACGAGGAACGACAGAACAGTAATCGCAACAGTTGCGTAAACCATCGACGTATAGCCGAAGAGACGCTTGCCAGTGAAGGTCGAGACGACTTCAGAGAACACACCAAATGCAGGCAGAACCAGAATATAGACTTCCGGGTGACCCCAGATCCAGATCAGATTTACATACATCATCGGATTGCCACCACTGTCATTGGTGAAGAAGTGGAAATCCAAATAACGGTCAAGCGAAAGCAGAGCGAGGGTAACGGTCAGGATCGGGAACGCAGCCACGATCAGAACGTTCGAGCAAAGCGCGGTCCATGTGAAGACAGGAACCTGCATCATGCCCATGCCCGGCGCACGCATCTTAATGATGGTGGTGATCAGGTTGACGCCCGAAAGAAGCGTACCCATGCCGGAAATCTGCAATGCCCAGATATAATAATCGACGCCGACATCCGGACTGAACTCGATGCCAGACAGCGGCGGATAAGCCAGCCAGCCGGTCTTTGCGAATTCACCGATACCCAGCGACAAATTGATCAGGATTGCACCAGCAACGGTCAACCAGAAGCTCAACGAGTTGAGGTATGGGAAGGCCACGTCGCGCGCACCGATCTGAAGCGGAACGGCAAAGTTCATAAGACCGACGATGAAAGGCATTGCCACGAAGAAGATCATGATCACGCCATGCGCCGTGAAAACCTGATCGTAGTGATGTGGCGGCAAGAAGCCTTCATTCGCACCAGAGGCAATCGCCTGCTGAGCGCGCATCATCACAGCATCCGAGAAGCCGCGGAACAGCATCACGAAAGCCAGAATGATGTACATAATGCCGATGCGCTTGTGATCGACAGATGTGAGCCAGCCATGCCAGAGATCTTCCCACTTTTTATAGTAGGTGATGGCTGCGAGAATAGCGAGCGCCCCACCAGCCACCGCGGTCAGTGTGACCATGATGATAGGCTCGTGATAGGGTATCGCTTCGAGCGTAAGTTTTCCGAACATTTCTATTCTTACTTCGATTGGAGTGCGATCAACAGTTTAAGCCCCGGGGAATACATCCGGGGCTCAAGCTGCATCGGCATATCAGTTTTCAAGCTGCGTCATACGCTGCGGCTGAGTGAGGCATAGAATGTCATTTGCCCACTGGCTGAAATCGACGGGCGAAGACTTGCGCAGGTCCGAACGTGCTTCACGCACCATCTGTTCCTGATGCATCTGATCATCGATACAGACGGACTTTCCATCCCAGCAACGATTGACGATGTTATGAAACAGCGCCTTATCATTATAGGCAAAGTGCTGAACAGGCGCCTTTTCGCTTGGCTGAACCAGCGAAGCATAACGCTCACGCGACAGTTCCTGACCCGAAGCCTTGGCATCGGCAACCCACTTGTCAAAGTCAGCCTGGTTGAGCGAATGCGCTTTGAAACGCATCTGAGCAAAACCCTGACCGCTATAATTCGCGGAGATACCGTCAAACACGCCTTCATGATTGGCAATCAGGTGAAGCTTGGTCTGCATGCTTGGCATGGAATAGACCTGGCTACCGAGCGCAGGAATGAAGAACGAGTTCATAATGCTGCTGGATGTCAGCTTGAAGTTCACAGGAACATCAACCGGCATCGCCATTTCATTGACAGACGCAACACCCAGATCAGGATAGATGAACAGCCACTTCCAGTCGAGCGCAACAACTTCAACGTTGATCGGCTTCGCATCAGACACCAGCGGACGATACGGATCAAGCTTATGCGTTGTGATCCACGTCACCGTGCCAAGCACGACGATAATGACCACAGGGATCAGCCAAACCGCAGCTTCGATCTTGTTGGAATGGTGCCAGTCTGGCAGATATTCTGCCTTTTCATTGGTCGCGCGATACTTCCAAGCGAAGTAAAGCGTCATACCAATGACCGGGATCACGACGAGCAGCATAAGGCCCGTCGCAAAGAAAATTAGATCGCGCTCTGCCACACCGACCTCTCCTTTCGGAGAGAGCAGGACCTGGTTCTCGCAGCCGGCGAGGAACGCCGTGAGGGCCAAGACGGCGAACGAAACGATCGTCCGGGGGGTGCCGTGTTTCATTTGTCTTTCCATCCTGCACGCAAAGCGTCAGCTCTGGTGCATGCGTCATTTTCTAGATTTCGGTAAATTCTGAAAATTTCAAAAGTACCGATATAACGAATAATCCCGTTTGTCACGCGCCAGACCAAAAATGTATTGGATCGAAATGTCGCGGCTGCATGGGTTTGAAGAGTCATAATCGACCCATTCGGAATCATATTGGACAAGCCAATTGCGATTGGCGGTTCTCTACAAGTTCAAATCAAAATTTTCAAGACGATATTCAGTGGTAAACTGGCTGTGATTAATGGCAAAGATGAAACTTGCTAATAAGAATACATTAAGTCTAATGAATGCCATCCATGCTTATTTTGTATTTTGCAAATTAATCATATTAAAACACAAGACATACAATACCATATATATATCGATACAACAAATAATTCTATGGAATCCATCGCAAATTGGACTCAGAACGATTCCAGTCTGCGTTGAGATGCTGTAGTTTCAACTTGCAGAAACTGAAACCAACGAGACATGCATGATTTTTGGTAATTGGCCAATCGAAGAAACTGAGGGAGCAGTACTTGGCTATGCAATTGCCACAGGCACTCACAATTTTCGCAAAGGCACGCTGCTTACGTCGGATCATGTTGCGGTTCTGAAGCATCACGGCCTCACGCATATTTTCGCAGCTCGTCTCGAAAACGATGACATTAGCGAGAATGACGCGGCGCTTGCAGTTGGGAAATTGCTAATTTCAGCAAATCTCCAGGCAGGCCCGCCCATTGCAGGACGCGTCAATCTTTTCGCTCAACATGCAGGTCTGTTTCATGCCAATGCCAGCGACATTGATGCAATCAATCTGCTTGATCCCCGCATTTCAATTGCCACAGTACGCAAGGATTGCCGCGTTGATCGCGGTCAGATGGTAGCAACCGTCAAGATCATCCCGTTTGCCATTCCAAAAGCCTTGATTGAAAAGCTAGAAGGAAAGCAACGCAAAGCAATTGACGTCAGGCCATTCCGCGCCACACGGATCGGCCTTATACAATCACGGCTGCCGTCGATACGTGAAACGATATTCGAAAAAACCAAAAATCTGATTTCCAGTCGCGTCGAGCGAAATCAGGGTTCTGTGTCCATGGAGCATCGCGTTGCTCATGAGCAAACGGCGCTGTCTTCTGCAATCCGTGAAGCTGCCAAGGATTGCGATGTCATCGTGATTTTCAGCGCATCATCAATTGCTGACGAAGCTGACATTGTTCCACGCGCAATCATCAATTGCGGGGGCAAAATCCTGCGAATGGGCGTTCCGGTCGATCCCGGTAATCTTCTTGTGCTGGCAAAGCTAGACGACAAATATATTGTCGTAGCACCCGGCTCAGCACGAAGTGCACGCGAGAACAGTCTTGACTGGATACTGGATCGGCTGATGGCAGGAATGCAACTCAGCGCAAACGATCTGGGAAGAATGGGCGTCGGCGGGCTCGTTCTATAGAACTGGTTTAGCAGTTGTAGTCGAACACCAAAATGCCGTCGATCCCGCCCTCTGCGAGTTCAACAAGCTTTCCACCGACCACCGCATGATCAGGATGTGGAAGATAGGCATCCCGCGACGCTTCATCCGTGAAGTCGACGACGAAACCGTGTCGGAAACCTTTTTCCAATGCTTCAGGGCTGGTATTCGCGCCAACGCTGACCGCAACAATACCATCAATCTTTTCACGCAATGCAACAACCTGATCAAGCGCTGCATCGATTTCCGCGGCTGGAATCTCAGACCTGAACTTCACAAGAACGATATGGCGCAGCATTGATTATCTCCTCGCAGAATGCCGCCAGACATTAGAGCCTATTCGAAAAACCGAGAAGGCATTTTCGATGCATCACCTGCAAATAATGAAAGACTGAAATAACAGTCGTCGGGGATCAGCAATACAAACGCATTTTTAAAACGAAAAAGGCCGGGCTGAACCCGACCTTCCGCTTCCATTCTGATTTTGCGCCAGTACATCCGTGGACACATTATCGAATGAATTCCCGATACATGAGCAGATTTAGCATCTGTCCATTTCAGGTTTATGACACTTCCCGGTAAAGTTCCGGTCGTTCAAGCTGCCATCGGCGTTTCAATCGGCGCGGGATTATTATACTCCCAGACTTCGATCAAACACTGCCGCATCAGATCGAGATCAACCGGACCGATCCGGCTCAATACGAGATCCAATTCGTCCGGCTCGACGCCACGATTGAGGAGCTCGACTATTGCTTCGATCAAAACTTTTTTGTCGTCAAATCTATAGCGCTGCATCAAACCTGCTCCGCCAGATGTTCCTTTTTGATACAGTCAGACTACACCAGCATGGTTAACCGAAGCTTACCGTTTTACAAATGCTGTAGATAAAGCGAGACCATACAATTTCAAAAACATCTGCACATGGAAACAAAAAACGTATTACTAAAATACCCCATTATGAAAAATGGTATTAAAATAAGTAATAATTCGCATAGATTACTCCTAGTATGAATAATTACAATAATAAATTATGAAATGAATTAATTTTAGATCATTATATTATAGCAATAAAAACACGCCGATAAAAATATCGGCGTTTTTATTCTTAATTTATAACTGCTATATTCTGATAAATTCAGAATATGCAATCATCACAAATTTATCAGTCAAGACCGACGATCTTGCCGTCTTCCCATTTAAACACATCAAAGCTTGGCGACGAAAGATCGCCCGTTTCGCCATAGGTCAGCTTGCCAATAACAGTTTCGATTGGCTGACCATCGCGAAGGACTTTTGCCACGGCTGCAGCATCATCTGTTGTCCCAGCGCGTTCGATGCCATCTGCGAGAACCTGAACAGCGGCGTATGCATTCATGGTGAATGCTTCAACCGGAATGTTCTTTGCAGTCAATGCATCGACGGCTTCCTTGGAAGCTGGGTTCTTGGTTGCATCAACAGCGTTAGTGAAGAGCGTGCCTTCAGCATTCTTCTGGCCAATTGCCCAGAATTCAGTATTGGAAAGACCTTCACCGCCAAGGATCAGCGCATTCAGACCTGCATCATGAAGCTGACGCGCCAGAAGACCGCCTTCACCATGATAACCGCCGAAGTAAACGACTTCGGTGCCAGCAGCCTTCAGCTTGGATACGAGGGCGCTGAAATCCTTGTCGCCTGGCGTGACGGAATCATACTGAACTTCCGTAACGCCGTCTTTGTTGATTGCAGCCTTAAACGAATCTGCCAGTCCCTTGCCGTAAGCGCCCTTATCATGAACGATAGCGACTTTCTTATCCTTCATGTTCTTGATGAAGTAATCGGCCATAACGTCAGCCTGCTGGTCGTCACGACCGCAAGTACGGAACACTGTTTCCAGACCGCGAGCGGTGAGGTCAGGACCAGTCGCCGTTGGCGTAACCATGAGGACGCCGTTTTCAGCGAAAACATCGGACACCGGAATTGCAACGCCAGTTGTAACCGGACCAACGACAAACTTGACGCCGTCACCAACCAACTGGTTAGCAGCCGAAACGCCCTGCTTTGGTTCGCCGGCATCGTCAGCAAATTTCAGAACGATCTTTTCACCCTTGATGCCGCCCTTTGCATTGATGACTTCAACGGCGGTTTCCGCACCCTTCTTGACCTGATCGCCATAAGCAGCAACCGGACCTGTGAGCGGTGCAACAACACCGACGGTGATGTCCGCATAAGCAGTACCGGCGAAGCCAAGTGTAGCGGCAAAAGCTACGCTGGAAAGAAGCTTGAGGTTCATTCTTTTTCTCCTTTGCGAGGTCTCGTTTTCCCGATGACCTCAGACAACCCATACCGGTCAAATTGCAGCGTCTTTGCGCCGCCGGTTTGCCGGGCCCTCCCTTTTATTTCAATCATACGATTTTAAAGGGTCAATCCAAAAGCACGCCACACCACCCATAAGGGCATCTGAGCCATAATATTATCCGAAATTACTCTCGCACTTTCGGAATCATGCTCAGGAACGGGAGCGAGCTTTCATGATGTAATAAGAATGCATTTCCCGCTTGCGATTGCAAGCGTTCAACTGCCTGCAACTACAACAGAAATACCCCCACCATAATCGGCTAGGTTTATTCCCATTCCTAATCATCTGAGTTCTTTTGAACTGGTCATCAGAACAAGCGAAAATGCTCCATATAGCGGCACACGAAAGGCAGGCTTAACAGGAGACTGAACCTAAGCGAGATCAACAAGATCGCGATAAAGTTCCAAGGCTTCCGGATTTGCCAGCGCCTCGCGATTTTTCACCTCGCGCCCATGCACAATGTCGCGCACGGCAAGTTCAACAATCTTGCCTGACTTGGTGCGTGGAATATCACTGACAGCAACGATCTTCGCTGGCACATGGCGCGGCGTTGCACCGGTGCGGATTTTGGTCTTGATACGCGCTTTTAGATCATCATCGAGCGAGACGCTCTCAGCAAGCCTCACAAAAAGCACCACGCGCACGTCATTGTCCCAATCCTGCCCGATGCAAAGCGCTTCAGCCACTTCTGCCATCTGCTCAACCTGATTGTAGATTTCCGCCGTACCGATACGCACACCGCCCGGATTAAGTGTCGCATCTGAACGACCGTGAATCACGATGCCATCATGTTCGGTCCATTCAGCGAAATCGCCATGGCACCAGATATTGTCAAAGCGGTCAAAATAGGCAGCCTGATATTTGGCGCCTTCGGGATCGTTCCAGAACTCCAAAGGCATACAGGGGAAAGCCTTCGTGCAGACCAGCTCGCCTTTCTCACCGCGCATCGGCTTACCATCATCGCCCCAGACATCGACCGCCATGCCAAGACCAGCGCCCTGAATTTCGCCCTGCCAGACGGGCTCTGTCGGAACACCCAGCACGAAACAGGAGACGATATCAGTACCGCCGGAAATGGAGGCCAGATGCACATCTGGCTTGATCGCTTCATAGACGAAAGCAAAGCCTTCCGGCGATAGCGGCGAGCCAGTCGATGAAACCGTACGCAAAGCAGACAGATCATGGGTTTCGCGCGGGTTCAGCCCGGCTTTCAGCACCGCATCAATGAATTTTGCAGACGTGCCGAAATAGGTCATTTTTTCTGCTGACGCATAGTCAAACAGCACATTGCCATCGGGATAGAATGGTGAGCCATCATAAAGCAGAAGCGTTGCGCCGGACGCAATGCCGGATGCCAGCCAGTTCCACATCATCCAGCCACAGGTCGTGAAATAGAATAAGCGATCGCCGTCGTGAATATCTGCATGCAGACGATGTTCTTTGAGGTGCTGCAACAGCACACCACCAGCCCGGTGAACAATGCATTTCGGAATGCCCGTCGTGCCCGATGAAAACAGAATATACAGCGGGTGATCGAATGGCAGTCGCGCGAACGCGACGTCTTTTGCAGCAAATGATGCAAGGGCTGCATCCAACGCAATGCCATTTGCAGCTTTGGCTGCAACAGTTTCAGCTTCCCCCAGATAGGTCACGATGACCGTGCGCTTGCTGGTTGGAAGTTTCGCCGTCACTTCGGCAATCTTCTCGCTCACATCGATGCGCTTGCCATTGTACCAATAGCCGTCGCAGGCGAAGAACAGTTTTGGCTCAATCTGGCCAAACCGATCCAAAACGCCCTGTGAACCGAAATCTGGCGAGCACGAAGACCAAACCGCACCGATAGACGCTGCTGCCAGCATCAGTGCGATTGCTTCGGGCATATTAGGCATCATGCCTGCAATGCGGTCACCGGGTTTTACACCTTCTGCAAGCATGAATTGCTGAAGTTTTGAGACCAGCGCATGCAGATCATCCCATGTCAGACGGCGCTCGACCTTGTCTTCGCCGCGAAAGATGATTGCTTCGCCCTCGCCCTTATGACGAAGAAGATTTTCTGCGAAATTAAGCTTTGCGTCCGGGAAGAATTTTGCCTCGCGCATGTGGCCACTATCGATCAACGCCGTATCACCGCGCTCGCCAATGACATCACAGAAATCCCAGATCAACGTCCAGAATGCAGCGCGATCTTCGATCGACCAGCGATGCAACGCCTGATAATCTGCAAGCTTCCGCCCTGCGCACTCCTCTGCCTGCACGCGAAAATGTTCAAGCCCGCTCGCTGCAATGCGATTTGCATCAGGTTGCCACAGCGGACGATCATTAGCGGAAACAGTCTTATTCATCATTCCTCCCAGAATTATGTGAGCTGAGATGTTCTCCCCACCCAGCTCCATAGAAGTCTCTAAAAGAGACTCGACTTGGCGTCTATGCTTTTCCTGATCTTAATCAGTTGCACGCAATTCAACACCCGCTAATATCAGCACTTATGCGGATAATGGGCTGGGTCATCAAACTGATAATCATCGGTTTGCAAATTTCAATAATTGCACCGTCGCAGGCAGCGAACACACCATGCAGTGGCAGCAAAGGTGGCATATCGCATTGCCGCGGCGATATTTTCATCTGCAATGATGGCTCAGTCAGCGGCAGCAAAAAATCGTGTCAGGCCGCAATGGGAGCAGTTGGGGATGCAGCCGGTTTAATCAATCCTGCTCAATCGAACATGCAATCTTCATCGAGCAACGAATGCTCGTGCCGCGACGGCTTGTTTTGCACAGGTCCACGCGGTGGAAAATATTGCATCGATGATCGAGGCAAGAAAAGCTATTTAAGGCGCTGATTTCATCGGAAATTTTGGTGGAGCCAAGCGGGATCGAACCGCTGACCTCTTGCATGCCATGCAAGCGCTCTCCCAGCTGAGCTATGGCCCCATCAGACCTCTTGCGAGGTGGGCCAGACAGAAATTTCTGTCCGGTGTGGCGGCTTCTTAAATGGCGTTTGGAAGAAGATCAAGAGCTAAATCGCAACTCTTATCGCATCGGCCAAAAATAATTTGCCGATTATCCAAATGCCATCCACCATGCCGTAAAAGCAACGAGGCGGCTCAATGAGCCGCCTTGTTTCAATCTATCTCGATATCAGAAGATTAGACTTCTTCGTCGTCATCCCCGACGCCGCCGCCGAGAATGCCCGAAACGTCGTCGTCTTCGTCTTCTTCTTCTTCGAGGAAGGTGTCATCGTCGTCATCGCCGAGATCGACATCATCATCCAGATCCGGAAGATCTTCGCCGCCCTTGGCTTCATCGTCCGCATCCTCAAGGGAAACGAATTCTGGCTTTTCGAGTGCGGTATCGACTTCTTCCGCTTCTTCTTCCTGCTCAGCCGCACGGCTTTCCGCTACAGTCGCTTCAAAATACGACCGTGGATAGGAAATGCCGCTGTAAGGCGAAACAATCGGATCGCGATTGAGATCGTAAAATTTCTTACCCGTTTCCGGATCGATGCGCTTGGTTCCAAGTTCAGCTTTTGACACGTTTAGCCTCGTGAGTTGATTTCCCCGTCGCGCTTGCGACGCATGCATGCATTCAGCTCGCCATCAGACTCCTCAACCGTCAATCAGTCGGGAGAAGGCGGAAGACGCGCCTCTGATCTAATTTTGGCGGTGTTGTTTGGTGCATAAACGTAATTTGCAGCTTTTGTCAAAGCCAAAGACTCATTCTGCGCGTTTACAACACCTGAAAATATGCATTGGCGGATGACCAAGCCTTGTTCCTGTGTTACGAAGCTGCCGCTTTGATTAATCCAGCGTGAATAACGCCAAAATGAGACAGTGAAGAATCCATGTCCCATTCCGCTACCCCGAAACCTGCAACCGCCCGCCGTTCAGAGGCTTTGACGGGCGAAATACGCATTCCGGGTGACAAATCCATATCGCATCGTTCCTTCATGTTCGGTGGTCTTGCTGCGGGCGAAACCCGCATCACAGGTCTGCTCGAAGGTGAAGACGTTATCAATACAGGCCGCGCTATGCAGGCCATGGGTGCCAAGATTCGCAAAGACGGCGATATCTGGATCATCAATGGTGTCGGCAATGGCTGTCTTTTACAGCCGGAAGCGCCGCTTGATTTCGGCAATGCCGGAACTGGTGCCCGCCTCACCATGGGTCTTGTCGGTACATACGACATGACCACAACCTTTATCGGTGACGCATCACTGACCTCGCGTCCGATGGGCCGTGTGCTCAATCCGCTGCGCGAGATGGGCGTTCAGGTAAAGGCCGCCGAAGGCGACCGCCTGCCGCTCACACTCACTGGTCCAAAGACTGCAAACCCGATCAGCTATCGTGTGCCAATGGCATCCGCGCAGGTGAAGTCCGCCGTGCTGCTGGCAGGGCTTAACACACCCGGCGTTACAACAGTCATCGAGCCGGTCATGACGCGCGATCACACCGAAAAAATGCTGCAAGGCTTTGGCGCTGATCTCACGGTTGAGACTGACAAGGACGGCGTGCGCCATATCCGTATCGTCGGACAGGGCAAACTGACCGGTCAGACCATCGATGTGCCGGGCGATCCGTCCTCAACCGCCTTCCCGCTTGTTGCCGCTCTGCTGGTTGAAGGCTCGGACGTCACCATTCTCAATGTTCTGATGAACCCGACCCGTACCGGGCTCATTCTCACCTTGCAGGAAATGGGTGCTGACATTGAAATCATCAATCCGCGTCTTGCCGGTGGTGAAGATGTTGCTGATCTTCGTGTGAAATCATCGAAGCTCAAGGGCGTTGTCGTTCCGCCGGAACGTGCACCGTCGATGATCGATGAATATCCGGTTCTAGCGATTGCAGCCTCCTTTGCAGAAGGCGAAACCGTCATGGATGGCCTTGATGAGCTGCGCGTCAAAGAATCAGATCGTCTTGCAGCGGTCGCTCGTGGCCTTGAGGCCAATGGCGTTGATTGCACCGAAGGCGAAATGTCGCTGACGGTTCGCGGTCGTCCAGACGGCAAAGGCCTTGGCGGCGGCACGGTTGCAACCCACCTTGATCACCGCATTGCGATGAGCTTCCTCGTCATGGGTCTGGCCGCGGAAAAGCCGGTCACGGTTGATGACAGTACGATGATCGCCACTTCATTTCCGGAATTCATGACCATGATGCCCGGCCTTGGTGCGAAAATCGAAGTCAGCGAGAAGCAATGACAAGTTTCGTCGTAGCCATCGACGGACCAGCAGCCTCGGGCAAGGGGACCCTTGCCCGGCGCATTGCCATTCATTACGGCATGCCACACCTTGATACCGGATTGACCTATCGTGCAGTCGCGAAAGCCCTACTTGATCAGGGACTGCCGCTTGATGATGAAGCGATAGCTGCGGATGTGGCGCTCAATCTTAATCTGCACGACATGGATAAGGCTGTGCTTTCAGCGCACACCATTGGTGAAGCAGCATCGAAAGTGGCTGTCATGCCTGCCGTGCGCCGTGCGCTTGTTGAAGCACAGCTCAGTTTTGCCAATGCATTGCCTTCAAGTGTTCTTGACGGGCGGGACATTGGAACGGTGGTCTGCCCGCAAGCGCAAATAAAGCTCTTTGTAACGGCATCGCCAGAAGTCCGCGCCCAGCGTCGCTTTGACGAGATTATCGCCAAAGGCGGCACAGCGGATTTTGATGATATTCTCGCTGATCTCAAAAAGCGCGACGAGCGCGACATGAACCGCACGGATTCGCCCCTTAAGCCTGCCGAAGACGCGCACTTGCTAGATACGAGCAAAATGAGTATAGAAGCGGCATTTCTGGCTGCGAAAAAGCTGATTGATCATGCTCTTGCGCAGCACAAGGCATAATATCGGGACAGTTTTACAACTTTCTGATAGAATAATGCCTCTGAAACGCTGAATAATCCGGGTTTTGTTCCTATATAGGGCTCACCCAAACTTATAACCTGACTTCGCGTTCCACGCGCCGGTTGTCTCTAAGAGACGGAGCCGAAGGACAGGCCTAACGCAACTCTAACCCCCGGCGCCGCATCCGATGTTGTTTTATACCGGATGCATCAGGAGTATTTATGTCTGAATTCAATCCCTCCCTCGCAGACTTCGAATCGCTGCTGGCTGAATCCTTTGCCAACAATGACCTTGCAGAAGGTTATGTTGTAAAGGGTCGCATCGTTGCCATCGAAAAAGACATGGCAATCATCGATGCTGGCCTCAAGGTCGAAGGTCGCGTACCGCTGAAGGAATTCGGCGCGAAGGGCAAAGACGGCTCGATGAAGCCGGGCGACGAAGTTGAAGTTTATGTTGAGCGCATCGAAAACGCACTCGGCGAAGCTGTTCTGTCGCGCGAAAAAGCACGTCGTGAAGAAAGCTGGGGCAAGCTCGAGCAGAAGTTCGCAAACAGCGAACGCGTCGACGGCGTCATCTTTAACCAGGTTAAGGGTGGCTTCACCGTTGATCTGGACGGCGCAGTTGCGTTCCTTCCACGTTCGCAGGTCGACATTCGTCCGATCCGCGACGTTACCCCACTTATGCACGTCCCACAGCCTTTCGAAATCCTCAAGATGGACAAGCGTCGCGGCAACATCGTTGTTTCGCGTCGTACCGTTCTTGAAGAAAGCCGTGCGGAACAGCGTTCGGAAATCGTTCAGAACCTTGAAGAAGGTCAGGTTGTTGACGGCGTTGTCAAGAACATCACCGATTACGGTGCGTTCGTTGACCTCGGCGGCATTGACGGCCTTCTGCACGTTACCGACATGGCATGGCGCCGCGTCAACCATCCTTCGGAAATCCTCACAATTGGCCAGTCGGTCAAGGTGCAGATCATCCGTATCAACCAGGATACACATCGTATCTCGCTCGGCATGAAGCAGCTCGAGAACGATCCTTGGGATGGCATTGGTGCGAAGTACCCGATCGGCAAAAAGATCACCGGTACTGTAACCAACATCACCGATTACGGCGCATTTGTCGAAATCGAGCCAGGTATCGAAGGTCTGATCCACGTTTCAGAAATGTCGTGGACCAAGAAGAACGTACACCCAGGCAAGATCCTGTCGACCACGCAGGAAGTCGAAGTTGTTGTGCTCGAAGTTGATCCGGTTAAGCGCCGTATCTCGCTTGGTCTCAAGCAGACTCTCGACAACCCATGGACGACCTTTGCTGACAAGTACCCACAGGGCACAATCGTTGAAGGCGAAGTCAAGAACAAGACCGAATTCGGCCTGTTCATTGGTCTCGACGGCGACGTTGACGGCATGGTTCACCTTTCCGATCTCGACTGGAACCGTCCAGGCGAACAGGTCATCGAAGAATACAACAAGGGCGAAGTTGTTAAGGCCGTTGTTCTCGACGTTGACATCGAAAAGGAACGTATCTCGCTCGGCATCAAGCAGCTTTCCGGCGACAAGGTCGGCGAAGCAGCAGCTTCGGGTGATCTGCGCAAGAACGCCGTTGTAACCTGTGAAGTCACAGCTGTTACCGATGGTGGCCTTGAAGTCCGTCTCGTTGACCACGATCTCGATAGCTTCATCAAGCGTTCGGATCTGTCGCGTGATCGTGACGAACAGCGTCCAGAACGCTTCACCGTTGGCCAGAAAGTTGACGCTCGCGTCATCGCCTTCGACAAGAAGACCCGCAAGCTGCAGGTCTCCATCAAGGCTCTGGAAATCGCTGAAGAAAAAGAAGCAGTTGCTCAGTACGGTTCGACCGACTCAGGCGCTTCGCTCGGCGACATTCTCGCTGCAGCAATGAAGAAGTCGGAAAACAACTAAGTTTTCGACACTTCACTAAATACGAGAAAGCCCGCCATTTGGTGGGCTTTTTCTTTGCTCAAACCATTCTCAAATGCTCGATGCATGACCATGCGATTTTGCCGCTTTGGCAATTCGGGTATCTTTCCCTATCTGATCCGCTTCACTCGTGCATTCATCCAATGCCGGACAATATGTCGATAGATCAGTCCGCGCAGCCAGCCGAATTTTTGCTTATGCAGCGTGTAAAAGTCGTCTGGCGTATCGAACAAGCCAAGATCAG
The DNA here is from genome assembly GCF_037479515.1 of Ochrobactrum sp. MYb379. Taxonomy (NCBI): domain Bacteria; kingdom Pseudomonadati; phylum Pseudomonadota; class Alphaproteobacteria; order Hyphomicrobiales; family Brucellaceae; genus Ochrobactrum; species Ochrobactrum sp. MYb379. The sequence continues at coordinate 332,403 of NZ_JBBGYW010000002.1, read as the reverse complement.
CATTTATTCCGGTGCGTTGTATGTAGGTGTCTTCGCCAGTCCAGTCGACTTGCGGAGAGGACAGGCAGTCTGTTCCAGCGCCATATCCGCAAAGGCTTTCACCATCGCGCCCGAACCTATTTTGCAAAGCCTGCAGAAAAGGGCGATCCAGAATGAAGCCCTCGAGGTTGATCCATCGCCCATTGTGCCAGATTTCAATCCAGCTGTGTAAAATGCTGTCAGGCGCAAGTGCATAGGCAAGTTCCGGCACGACACCACGTTGGAGGTCTTTATGGATCGTGAAGCCATGCAGACGGCAGGGAATGCCAAGGCCGCGCAACAAAGCCATCAACAGAGTGCCTTTCGTGTTGCACTGGCCATAGCCATCGGCCAGCACGGCAGATGCCGTGATGTTGTCGCTGCTGTTATATCCGAACACGATCTCATCACGCACAAAGTCGTACGCCGCACCAACCCTCTCAAAGCTATTGAGATCAAACCAAGCCCTTGAGGTCATCAGCTCCTGAATTGATCCTGAGCTAAAGTCGAGAAGTGACGTTTCTTTGAGGTAGTTCCGATCCATTTCAACATTCCTGTTACGAATTTAAAGCTTCGTAACATCTCTAGTGACTAGAGGATCAAGCGGATTTTTGAATGAAAAATCCGCGCAAACGGAAAGTCAAACAACACCAAGCAAATGGATCAGGCCAAGGCTGATCGCGCCAAGAACCAGCAGCGACAGGATAGCTGCAAGCGTAACGCGCCCACCAGCAGACGCGACCGAGCGCACATCGACACCAAGCCCCAAAGCCGCCATTGAAATGATAGTCAATGCCGTGGATGAAAACTGGATGATTGGGAGAATGGTTTCAGGAATGAGGTGCAGCGAGCGCAGTGCCATCATGCCCAGAAAGCCGATAATGAACCATGGCACGAGTTGCAGAAAGCCGGGTTTTACTTCGGCGTCCTTGTTACCAGCCACTACGGAAAGCGCCAGAATAACCGGACCCAGCATCAGCACACGCACCAGCTTGACTAATGTACCAAGCTGAACGCTGATTGCAGCTACAGGAGCGGTTGCAGCCAGCACCTGCGGCACGGCATAGACGGTCAGTCCCGCCAAAACGCCATATTGCGTAAAAGACATTCCAAGCAGTGGCACCAAAAGCGGCAGCAGCAACACGACAACCACGCCCAGAATGGCGGTAAACGCTATGGAGGCGGCGACGTCTTCGCTATCTGCACCTATGACGGGAGCCGTCGCCGCAATCGCCGAGTTGCCGCAGATAGAATTGCCGCAAGCAACGAGAATGGCCATGCGATGCGGCAGCTTTAACAGCCGCCCAATGCCATAGCTGAAGGTAATAGCCATTACCACCACACAGGCAATGCCGAGGATAAGGCCCGGTCCAGCATCAATCACTGCACTTGCACTGATCGACGCGCCAAGCAACACCACGGCAATTTCCAGCAATAGCTTTGCTGAAAAGCTGATGCCTTTGGCAAATTGCTTACCCGGGCGGAAAATGGTGCGAACGGTTGTTCCGAGAAGAATTGCAAGTACCAAGGCTTCGAGCCATGCTTTGCCGGTATAATGTTCCTCGACTTTTTCCAAGCTGACCGCGACTGCCGATACCGCCAGACTAAGTGCTAGTCCGGGGAGAATGTTCTGGAATTTGGTGACGGTTGCAGTGGTCATTGGAACAGGCATTCATTGCAGGAGAAAGATTTTCCAATCTGATGCGCTTTTTCTTCTGTTCATTCCATCGCATAATATGGCATAATTCATTCGATAAAATCGAACGATTAAAGCTATGACACTGGAACAACTACGCATTTTCATCGAAGTAGCCGAGCGCGAGCACCTCACACGTGCGTCGGAGGCACTCAATCTCACGCCATCGGCGGTGAGTTCGGCCATTCGTACGCTTGAAGATCGCTATGGTGCGATGCTTTTCAACCGGATCGGGCGGCGTATAGAGCTAACCGGCGATGGCCGCATGTTTCTCGATGAAGCGCGAGCGACACTGGCGCGGGCGCAATCCGCAGAACGTATGCTATCCGAGCTTGGCGGCGGCAAACGTGGTATTCTTTCCATCCATGCAAGCCAAACGATTGCGAGCTATTGGCTACCGCCTTATCTGGCACAGTTTCACGCGGCCTACCCTATGATTGATGTCCGCCTGACGCTTGGCAACACCGAAAGCGTGACACAATCGACTGAGGCCGGCTTGGCTGATGTAGGCCTTGTGGAAGGTGCTGTTCAGGCTCCTGCCCTTTCGCTTCGCAAGGTAGGCACCGACAAGCTGATCGTCGTCACAAAGCCAGATCATCAATGGCACGATGCCGGAAAACTCACTTGGGATTCATTGTTTACCGGCCAATGGATATTGCGTGAACATGGATCAGGGACACGCAGCGTGTTCGAAGATGCAGCGCGCGTCGCGGGCTATAATCCCGCGCGTCTGAACATTGCACTTGAACTGCCTTCCAATGAGGCTATTTGCTCGGCGGTTTTATCCGGCAATTACGTCACTGCAATTTCGGAACTGGTCGCAGCCCCGCATCTTGCGGCGGGAACGTTGGTCAAAGCGGATTTTGCACTGCCACAACGCCAGTTTCTGATGCTTTCGCACAATGATCGCTATCAGACGAAAGCGCTCAAATCTTTCGCCGACATGCTGACGAGCGAACCGGACATGTCGCGCACAGGACAACTTCCCGACCGGTAACCGCTGTAGGCTTCACCCACGGGTATATCCCCGCACATCCCGGCCCAACATGTGCGGATCGGGACCGATCCGCACGTCAATCTGGAGGAGGTAGACATGAGCAGGAATAGAGGCGTTGTGTATATGCGCCCGGGTAAAGTGGAAGTTCGTGACATTGATGATCCAGTGTTGAGCGCTCCTGATGGGCGCAAGCTTGATCACGCCGTCATTCTAAAAGTCATCACAACCAATATTTGCGGCTCTGATCAGCACATGGTGCGTGGCCGTACCAGCGCGATGCCGGGGCTTGTGCTTGGCCATGAAATCACTGGCGAAGTGATCGAAAAAGGCAGCGATGTCGAAATGCTCGAAGTCGGCGACATTGTTTCCGTGCCGTTCAACGTCGCCTGTGGGCGCTGCCGCTGCTGCAAATCGCAAGACACCGGCGTGTGCCTGACGGTCAATCCGGCACGCGCAGGCGGTGCTTATGGCTATGTCGATATGGGCGGCTGGATCGGTGGGCAGGCGCGCTATGTCATGGTGCCTTATGCCGATTTCAATCTGCTGAAATTCCCAGACCGGGAACAGGCCATTGAAAAAATCCGCGACCTGACCATGCTGTCGGATATTCTACCCACCGGCTTTCATGGCGCGGTGAAAGCGGGCGTTGGTGTCGGCTCGATTGTCTATGTGGCTGGCGCTGGGCCAGTCGGGCTTGCTGCTGCCGCCTCTGCCCGCATTTTGGGTGCTGCAGTCGTTATGGTGGGTGATTTCAACAAAGAGCGGCTGGAACACGCCCGCAAGGTCGGCTTCGAGCCGATTGATCTTTCGGCCAGCGACCGCCTTGGAGACATGATTGCCGAAGTGACCGGTAGCAATGAAGTGGACAGTGCTATCGACGCGGTGGGCTTTGAAGCACGCGGCCATAGCGGCGGCGAGCAACCGGCCATTGTTCTCAACCAGATGATGGAAATCACTCGCCCCGCAGGGTCTATCGGCATTCCGGGGTTGTATGTGACGGAAGATCCGGGTGCCGTTGACAGTGCCGCTAAGCAGGGAAGTCTCTCGCTGCGCTTTGGTCTTGGCTGGGCAAAGGCTCAATCTTTCCACACGGGCCAGACGCCGGTGGTTAAATATAACCGTCAGCTCATGCAGGCCATCCTGCATGGACGTCTGAACATTGCAGATATCGTCAATGCGCAGGTGATTTCGCTCGAAGATGCGCCGCAAGGCTATGAAAGCTTTGATCAGGGCGTGGCAAAGAAATTCGTGCTCGACCCGCACGGTATGCTGACGAAGGCGGCTTAAATGCTTTGCGCCGGAGCGATTATCTCGCTCCGGCGCAGATTTTAGCGAATGGACTTTACCAGTTCAGGCTGGGTAAAGCATGTTGGTGCCATTCCATTTTTGGACTGCCAGAGACCAATCGAACGACGCGTTTTGAAACCCGGCAGTCCATCCGCCTTGCCGATATCATAACCTTGCGCCTGCATGCGCTTTTGCATCGCCAGAATGTCAGAGCGATACATGGTGCCGACGTTGCCCCATTGGGTTTGAAAATCGCCAGCGCCATAGGCGATACGGTCCCCAATATGGCCAATGAAGAGCGCATAAAGATCGCTCATATTGTAATCTTTGATGACGTAGAAATTCGGTGTCACGATAAAGGCCGGACCATAGCGACCAGCGGGCATCAGTAAAAAGCCCTCGCCGCGCATTTCATTGGCCGGAAATGCCTTGCCGTTTGTGCGAGTGATGCCAAGCTTTGACCACTCAGCAAACGTCTTGCCTTGATCAGGCCCTTCAAGCGAGCACGAGATATTCTGAGGCACATTGACCTCATAGCCCCAGTCGCGCCCTGCCTGCCAGCCGTGGATTTTGAGATAATTGGCGATTGATGCCAGTGTATCCGGCACAGAGTTCCAGATGTCGCGCTTGCCGTCGCCATCAAAATCAACAGCATGTTTGAGATAGGATGTTGGCATGAATTGCGGCTGGCCCAGAGCGCCCGCCCACGAGCTTTTCATCGCGCCATTGGCAATGTAACCGCGCGATGTAATCTCAAGCGCTGCAATCAGCTCCTTGCGGAACATATCCTTGCGGGTTGCCATGAAGGCTTTGGTGCCTAGCACTTCAAAGGCATTGTAAGGAATTTTTACCGTGCCAAAGCCAGACTCGCGCCCCCAAATGGCAACCACAATCCGGCCCGGCACGCCATATTGCTGCTCAATGCTTTTGAGCAGGCTTGCATTCTGACCAAGCCGTGCCTTGCCGCCATTGGTGACGCTACCAACGGTCTTATCGTTGAAATATTTACCCGGAGCACCGAATTCGGCCTGTTTCTGCTCTTTTGGTCCCGTTGGCTTTTCGCCGGGGATAACCAAATCCGGCAGTTTCCAGTTAATGCTAACGCCTGCGAAGGCCTGCTCAAAAACAGGGCGTGAAACGCCGGCGGCTTTTGCCTCCGGCCAAAGGTCTTTTTCAATCCAGTTGCGATACTGACTTTCGATCTGCGCTTTGGAAGGAGCGGCAAAAGAAGATGTTACGAACAGCGATGCAGCGAGACAAAGAGCCGTTGTCAGGCCTTGTTTCCAGAATCCAGCCTTCATAAGCGTCTCCCAAATAGCGTGTCAGAGTGCTGTTCGCGCCCGCAGAGCCGCCGCAAGCGTTCCTTCATCAAGATAATCAAGCTCACCACCCACTGGCACACCATGGGCAAGCCGCGTGACACGAACTTCAAAATTTGTCAGCTGATCGGTGATGTAATGCGCGGTGGTTTGACCTTCGACAGTCGCATTGACTGCAAGAATCACTTCTTTGACGTCGCCTGAGGCCACACGTTCGACCAGTCCCTTGATGTTAAGATCATCAGGCCCGATGCCATCCAATGGCGACAATCGCCCACCCAGCACATGATAACGCACATTCATGGTGCCAGCGCGTTCGAGCGCCCAGAGATCGGACACGTCTTCGACGACAATCAGGATTGCTGGGTCGCGGCGATCATCAGTGCAGATCGTGCAGGGATCAGATGTATCGACATTACCGCAGCACGAGCAGATGCGTACTTTTTCAGCCGCCTCTTGCATGGCACCGCCAAGCGGCACAAGAAGCGCCTCTTTCTTCTTGATCAGGTGCAAAGCCGCACGACGTGCAGAACGTGGTCCCAATCCCGGCACTCGCGCCAGAAGCTGGATCAGACGTTCAATTTCAGGACCGGCGATACGTTTTGACATGCTGCTTTAAAAAGTTAGGGAGTCATAAGGAGATAAAAAGGGGAGCTGAAACGCTCCCCGAACAGTTTTAAAATGGCAGCTTGAAGCCCGGAGGAATTGGCAGACCGGCGGTCAGAGACTGGGTCTTTTCAGCCATTTCAGCTTCGAGCTTCGCCTTGGCATCATTATGAGCTGCGATGATCAGGTCTTCGAGGATTTCGGTATCTTCTTCCTTCATCATCGAAGGATCGATCTTGAGAGACGATAAAGTGCCCTTGCCGGAAAGCGTAACGGTAACAAGACCGCCACCCGAAGAAGCGGTTGCTTCAAGATCAGCGATCTCGTCCTGCATGGCCTTCATTTTGGCCTGCAATTCCTTCGCCTGTTTCATCATGCCCATCATGTCACGCATGGGTTCACTCCATCATTTTTTGAACGCGCATCTTAATCCGAAAACCACTTCGCACTTTTCGGGATGCGCTCTAAAATTCAGTCATCGTCAGAAGGCGCGCCGGGCACGTCTTCAATCGTATCAAGGTCTATATCGTCATCGTCGCTCTGTTCTGCAACGGCAATGCGGACATCTGTGATCTTTGCGCCGGGAAAAGCCGCCAGAATTGCAGCAACATCGGGATCAGCACGCGCATCGGTTACAAGATTATCGCGACGCTCGGTTTCAGCTTCGGCAACGGTTTGTCCCGAAACATCGCGCACAACGCTCACCACCCAGCGAATGCTCGTCCAGTTCAAAAGACGTTGCGCAATATCGCTTGGCAGTGATTTTGGCGCATCGTCCGTCAAGCCGATTTCCAGCCGTCCTGCTGCAATAGACGACATGCGCACACAGTTCTTGACCAGAATCTTGAACTGCATGTCGCGGAACTTATCAGCCAGGGAAACAATATCGTTGAGGCTGTTAATTTGAACCGAAGGTTGCGGTGTATTATCGACAAACTGCTGGGGCGCAACGGGCTGAATAGGCTGCGGCGGCGATTCAACGAGACGCATGGCAGTTGCAGGACCACCCGACGCAGGCATCATGGTTGAGGCGGCAACTGCATCAACACTGCTGCGCGCTTCCGGCTGTGAGCTGCCATTGGAGCGTGCGCCACCTGACGGCTGAGGACGTGGTGCTGACACTGATCCATTTTCCAAGCCACGCAAGGCTTCATCCAGCGTTGGCAGGTCGGCTGCGTGCGCGAGACGGATCAGCAGCATTTCCGCCGCCTGCACAGGCCGCGTTGCCGTATCCACTTCCGCAATGCCCTTGAGCAGCATCTGCCACGTACGCGAAAGCACACGCACGGACAGTTTTTGCGAGAAGTCGCGGCCACGTACGCGCTCATCTTCCGAGAGCGACACATCTTCAGCCACATCCGGCGTAAAGCGCAGACGCGTTACCAGATGATTGAAATCGGCGAGGTCCGTCAGCACGACTGATGGATCAGCACCAACATCATATTGCGCGCGGAACTCGGTCAGCGCACCGGCCACATCACCACGCATAATCATCTCAAACAGATCGATGATGCGCGCACGGTCGGCAAGGCCGAGCATTGAACGCACAGCCTCTGCTGAGACATGCCCTGCACCATGCGCAATCGCCTGATCGAAAATCGAAAGCGAATCGCGTGCCGAGCCTTCGCCCGCACGCGCAATCATCGCAAGCGATGTGTCATCGACTTCGATCGCTTCTGATTCCGCAATACGGCGCAGGTGTGCAGCCAACGTGCCCGATTCGATACGGCGAAGGTCAAAACGCTGACAGCGCGACAGAACCGTGATGGGCACTTTGCGAATTTCGGTGGTCGCAAAGATGAATTTTACATGCGGCGGCGGCTCTTCAAGCGTCTTCAGCAGGCCGTTGAAGGCCTGATTGGACAGCATGTGAACTTCGTCGATGATGTAGACTTTGTACCGCGCCGACACAGGGCGATAGCGCACCTGCTCGATGATTTCGCGAATATCGTCGATACCCGTATGCGAGGCCGCATCCATCTCGATCACATCGACATGGCGGCCTTCCATGATCGCCTGACAATGCTCACCCATTACGGAGAGATCAATCGACGGCTGATCGACAGTATCGGTCTTGTAATTGAGCGCACGCGCCAGAATACGTGCCGTCGTAGTTTTGCCCACACCGCGAACACCAGTCAGCATCCATGCCTGCGCAATACGGCCAGTCTCGAACGCGTTTTTCAGCGTGCGGACCATCGGCTCCTGGCCGATCAGATCATTGAAATTCTGGGGGCGATATTTGCGGGCGAGAACGCGATAAGCGCCAGTTTCGGATTTTGTGTCCATTGCGACCCTTCCGTTCTCTGTTCGCTTGTTCCGATCAACAAACTCTAAACAGTTTGGACCAGAGACGAAAGTGGCTTTGGCGATGGCTTATCAACCATCAACAGCCATGATCGTTTTAGAAAGGTGGGAGGCTGGCACGATGACCCGTGCCGTGCTCGTTGGGGCTGCTTCCTTCCGGACCTGACCCGGTTGGCGAGTGGCTCGTCCACCACCAACCTCCCACGCTGCATATCGTCAATTACCAAGCAAAAAGCAAGCGCAGAGACAAAAAAACTGATAAGAATTATTCTATGGAACAGTTTGAACTCGATAAACGGCTTGATGCCGACACTTTTTCAGTAGCCAAGCTTGGCCTTTGCGAACTGCGCTTGATGAATGACAAGCGCTGGCCATGGCTGATACTTGTGCCGCGACGTGCTAAATTATCCGAGATACACGACCTCACACCGCTTGATCAGACTATGCTGACCTTTGAAGCGGCAATCGTTTCGCAGGCTCTTAAAAGCGCCACCAATTGTCTCAAAATCAATACCGGCGCTTTGGGCAATATGGTTCGGCAATTGCATATGCATGTGATTGCGCGCAATGAAGGCGACGCTGGCTGGCCCGGACCTGTCTGGGGGCATGGCACACGCGAGCCTTATAGCGATGACGAAGCCCACAAGCTGATCGAAGACATTCGCGCAGCACTCTGATCCCCTTCCAAACATTTCCCGAGAACATCATGGCTTTTCGCCTTTACGACCTGCCGGAAATTGAGCCGAGCCGCCTCGTCGGCTTTGCAGGCAACCGCATTGACCGCCTATCCGAAAAACGACAGGACGATTCTGCTTTCACAGCATTGGCATTGCCGGAAACCCGCGTGTTGGTTCTGGGCGGCAACAAGCTTCTGCTTGATTACACGGAAGAACAGGAACCCCGCGCCCTGTACTCGCTCACTGAAGTACAGGCTTTCTCGCCAGATTTGCATGAGCCTATTCTGCTGGGCTTACAGGATGGTGCGCCGATTGTTGCACTGATGGCACCGCTTGATCCGGATGCAATCGAGCAGCCTTACCGCGTGCAGGATTATCGCAGCATTTATATGGAAGGACTGGTTCCTTCGGATATTGTTGGTGCGCTGGCACAGGCTGAAGCACTAACCGCATGGCACAGCAATCATCGCTATTGTGGACGTTGCGGCACCAAAAGCGAAATGCGCGCCGGTGGTGCAAAGCGCGTTTGCCCCAATTGCAGCACTGAGCATTTTCCGCGCACTGATCCGGTGGCGATCATGCTGCCGGTTCGCGGCGAAAAATGCATTCTCGCACGCAGCGCGCATTTTACTGCTGGTTCTTATTCTTGCCTTGCGGGCTTTATCGAGCATGGCGAAACAATTGAAGCAGCAGTTCGTCGCGAAAGCTTTGAGGAAATGGGCTTGGCAATCGGTCGCGTTGGCTATCACGCAAGCCAGCCATGGCCGTTCCCCTATTCACTGATGATTGGCTGTCATGCCGAAGTGCTATCCGACGACTTCACTATTGATCATTCAGAACTTGAAGATGGTCGCTGGTTCGATAAGTCAGAAGTGCGTGCCATGCTCGCAGGCACACATGAAAATGGGCTGCGTGTACCGGCAAGCGGTGCCATCGCAACCCATTTGATCAGAGCCTGGGCAGAGGGTTAGAGCGGCTACGCCGCTCTAATTATTTTCGCTCATTCTCCTACGCGAAACCGGTTCCCACTTTCGCTGGAAATGCGGGTTACTCCGCCGCCAGCAATTGTGTGCCGCGAATATCGCTGCCCTTATAGACGCCAAGAATGCGTACTTCCTTTGAGAAAAACGCCAGTTCTTCCAAAGCAAGCTGCACGTTACGGTCTTCCGGATGGCCTTCAATATCCGCATAAAACTGCGTGGCAATGAAACGTCCACCAACCTGATAGCTTTCCAGCTTGGTCATGTTGACGCCATTGGTCGCAAAACCGCCCATTGCTTTGTAAAGGGCCGCAGGGACGTTGCGCACGCGGAATACGAAGGTCGTGATAATGCGCTCGTCCTTTTCGGGACGTGGTTCCCATTTCTTGGTCTTTGACAGAACAACGAAACGGGTCACGTTGTCTTCTGCGTCTTCAACATTCTCTTCCAGAATATCGAGGCCATAAAGTTCAGACGCTAAGCGTGGCGCAAGGGCCGCCATCGAGCGGTCCTGCATATCTGCAACAAGACGTGCAGCACCTGCCGTGTCGCCTGCGATCACCGGCTTCCAGCCGTTTTCCCGAATGACTTTGCGGCACTGACCCAGCGCATGAACATGGCTGTGAACCGTTTTGATCTCTTCGCGTTTTACGCCCGGAAGCACCATCAACTGAAAATGGATCGGCAGGAAATATTCGCCGACGATATGAATATCAGCCAGCGGCAGCAGATAGTGAATATCGGCAACGCGACCAGCAAGCGTGTTCTCGATGGGAATCATCGCAAGATCGGCAGCACCGCTTTCAACCGCGTTGAACGCATCTTCAAAAGTCGGGCACGGCAAAGGCTCCATATCGGGAAACATGTTGCGGCAAGCCGTATCGGAATTGGCGCCCGCTTCACCCTGAAAGGAAATCCGGTTGGTCTTCATCGTGTCCGTACTTTCTCAAATGCTCCGCAACAATCGAAGCTTATTTATCACAAACCCTTTGCGATAATTTCCCGTGCCCGGTCAAGATCAGCCTGCGTATCAACGCCAAGCGGAACGGTGCGGACAATCTCTGCTTCTATGCGCATTCCGTCTTCAAGGGCGCGCAATTGCTCAAGCTTTTCTCGTTTTTCAAGCACAGATGGGCCAATCTTCACAAAACGCTCAAGCGCCGCACGGCGATAGGCATAAAGACCGATGTGGTGATACAGCGGACCATCGCCATAAGGGGCGGTCGCGCGCGTGAAATAAAGCGCACGCAAACGCTCGCCGCCATTCATTGGTGAGCCGACGATCTTCACCACGTTGGGATTGATCTTTTCCTCATCGAGAGTGATCTCTACGCCGAGCGTTGCAATATCGGCAGAGCCATCAACCAGTGGCAGCAAAGAGCGGCGGATTGTTTCTGGATCGATTGTCGGCAAGTCGCCCTGCACATTGACCACTGCTTCGATCTCGCCATTCGGATCGACTTTTTGCAGCGCTTCATAAATTCGGTCCGAACCCGACTCATGATCACTGCGCGTCATAATGACCTCATGCCCATGTGCCTGAACGGCGGCAAAAACCTCTTCACTGTCTGTCGCTACCACCGTGCGGCCAAGCTTTGCTGCCACAGCCCTGTCTGCCACATGCACGATCATCGGCTTGCCGCAAATATCCGCAAGAGGCTTGTTTGGCAGGCGAACTGAGGCCATGCGCGCCGGAATGAGTGTCAGTGTTTTCAAAGTCTGAAGCATGATCGTCTCGTCATGTGTGGTTTAGCCGGAAAGGTCTTCTTGCGCCTTCTTTTGACATTTATCTACCCACCCATTGCAGCAAAAGTGTCAAAAAGTCACGGGGGTAGCAGACCTTATAAGTGTTGCACCCCCCCGGTAAAAGACCTAGTTTCCGCCCAATGCCGGGGAGAGACTTGCCAGACTTACACATAGGTTTTGCATGCCGGCCTTTGGAGGCGTTGAGTAGAGGGAGCGCTGACCGGCGATGAATTCAACCCGGACGAACAAGTTTATCATGGCTTTTCTAGCCGCAGTTTTTGTTGTCATGACAACCGGCATTCTGTCCGATACGTTGTTTCATGCACCTGCACCTGAAAAACCAGGTTTCATAATTGAAGCAGCAGAGGCTTCAACAGGCGGCGAAGCAGCTCCAGCCAAGGAAGAAGTGTCGATTGCTGTTCTTATGCAATCTGCTGATCCTGCGCGCGGCGAGACAGTTTTCAAGCGTTGTGCTGCCTGTCACACATCTGAAAAAGGTGGAGCCAACAAGGTTGGCCCGCATCTTTGGGATGTAGTGGACCGCCCAGCCGCATCAGTTGATGGCTTTGGCTATTCCGCTGCCATGAAGGCTTTCGGTGCGGAAGGAAACAAATGGGATTATGAACATCTCAACAAGTTCCTCACCTCGCCAAAAGGCTACATCAAAGGCACGGCCATGGGTTTTGCTGGCGACAAAAAGGACAATGAACGCGCTGATCTGATTGCGTTCCTGCGCACCCTTGCCGACAATCCTGCACCGCTTCCAACTGCTGACGCAGCGCCTGCTACAGGTGGCGAAGCAAAGCCTGAAGGCGAAGCAGCACCAGCTGCTGGTGAAGCGGAAAAACCAGCTGATCCAGCACCAGCTCAACCCGCACCGGCTAACTAAAACTCAACAGTTACGAGATAAAAAATGCCGGGCTTTGCCCGGCATTTTTGTTTTGCGCATCAGTTCAGCTTCGGATGACGATCCACCAGAGATTGCCTGCGTATTCTCAGCGCTTCTATATCGCCTTCGAGAGATGCGATCTTTTCGTCAATATCTTCAACGCGTTCTTCAATATGATCATAGGCCTCTTGAAGCAGCAGCTTTGCTTCAGACTTATTCGACGCACTCGGCGTATCGCCACGAAGCGGCTTATTGGCTGTTTCGGGCAGAAAGAACGCCGTTATCAGACCAACGACCGAAGCTATCATCAGATAATAGGCTGGCACATAAAGGCTGTCGGTTGCTTCCACCAACCAGGCGGCCAGTGTCGGCGTCAAGCCCGCGATAATGATCGAGATATTGAACGCGCTCGCCAATGCGCTGTAGCGTATTCTTGCTGGGAACAAAGCAGGCAAGGTTGATGCCATAACACCAGTCAAACAGTTCAGGAAAACCGCTAAGACGAGCAAGCCCGCAAAAATCTGTGGCGTGTTACCGCTCGTAACGAGATGAAACGCGGGCAAGGACAGAAACAACAAACCCAAACTACCAATAAGCAGAAATGGCCTCCGACCAAAACGGTCGCTGAAGAAGCCAACAACCGGCTGCACAAACAGCATTCCTATCATCACAACAATAATGATCAGAACGCCGTGATCTTCAGAATATCCAAGACTTTGCGACAGGTAAGTCGGCATATAAGTCAACAGCATGTAGTAGGTGACGTTGGTTACAAGCACCATGCCGACGCATACGGACAATGACTTCCAATAGTTGCGAACGATCTCTTTGAAAGATATGCGCGGACGATCTTCAATCGCGTCTTTGTCTTCCTTCTCCATACGCTCAAGCTGCTGGGTGAAGGCTGGCGTTTCTTCCGCCGCGTGGCGAAGATAAAGCCCGATCAGCCCAAGTGGCGCAGCCAGATAGAACGGCAGACGCCATCCCCAATCCAAAAATGAAGCCTCGCCCATCATTGTGCTTAGAAACACAACAAGTCCGGCACCCATCACAAAACCAGCGATCGACCCAAAGTCGAGCCAGCTGCCAAGGAATCCGCGTCTGCGATCTGGTGCATATTCCGCCACGAAAATGGCAGCACCTGTATATTCGCCACCAACGGAGAAACCCTGAACGAGCTTGCACACAAGCAGCAAGACAGGTGCCCAGATGCCAATGGTTGCATAGGACGGGATAAGGCCGATACAAAATGTACTCGCGGCCATGATGATAATCGTTAGCGACAAGACTTTTTGACGTCCGAAGCGATCACCCATCACCCCGAAAAATAGTCCGCCGAGTGGGCGGACAAGAAATGGTACCGAAAATGTTGCCAATGCGGCAATGGTCTGAATGCCGGGTGCCGCATTGGGAAAAAACACCTGCCCCAAGGCATAGGCCACAAAACCATAAACACCGAAATCAAACCATTCCATCGCGTTGCCAAGCGCCGCAGCGGTAATAGCTTTTTTCAGTTTAACGTTATCAATGACTTTGATGTCTTGTATTTTTAATGGTTCAACCTGAGTTGCAGTGGCTGAAGTTTCGTTTTGCACCATTCGCCGAGCCTTTATACGCCTTGGTCATATTCGTTATTACTTGCAATAAAGCGGACTACTTCTGAAAAACAAGGCAACTGAACGGAACAATCAGCTTTAAAACGCAAAATGCATCAGCTAGGCAAAAGCAACAATGTTCACCGCGAACCAAGAAAGTGCTAAAAAAGCTGATAATTGAAAGAAAATTTAGTTAGACCAGCTATTTATTGCCCGAGCGCCTTTCTTCCTCCGCAAAAACCCATAAAACTTGGTCCCAATATATCCGAAGCAGAAACGGAGATGCTGGATGAAGGGTTTTTGGGCGGGCGCTTTCGCAGTCACCATGTTGGCGAACGCGGTATCCTTTGGTTACGCGGCGGACGGCGAACCACAATGGCATACCTCTTCCAGCCTTATCGGCGAACCCAAATATCCAGCTGGTTTCAAGCATTATGACCACGTAAATCCTGATGCGCCGAAAGGTGGCGCGCTCAATCAGGTCGCGGTTGGCACATTCAACAGCTTCAATCCTTACGTCATTCAAGGTGTGCCAGCAGCTGGCCTCGCCCCATTCGGCGGCGGGATGCTTTACGACACGCTAATGAGCGACTCGCTTGATCAGGGTTCAACACAATATCCACTGATCGCGGAAGCGTTGCAGTATCCTGATGATTATTCATGGGTGAAGTTCAAGCTCAATCCCAATGCGAAATGGCATGATGGCCAACCGATCACCGCAGATGATGTCATCTGGTCATTCGACGTGCTGAAAAAGCAGTCGCCTATGTATAACAAGTATTATGGCGACGTCGAAAAAGTCGAAAAGACCGGCGACCATGAAGTGAAATTTACCTTCTCAGAAAAGGGCAACCGCGAACTTCCGCAAATCTTAGGGCAGCTTGCCGTGCTTCCGAAGCACTGGTGGGAGGGCAAAGATGCACAGGGAAGGCAACGCGACATCAGCCGTCCGACACTGGAAATTCCGCTGGGGTCAGGTGCTTATAAGATCAAGAGCGCCGTGCCGGGTAGTTCAGTCGTATGGGAGCGCGTTGCCGACTATTGGGGCAAGGATTTGCCGGATAGTGTTGGCCGCAACAATTTTGATGAAGTGCGGTACGAGTATTACTTAAGCGAAGACGCAACGTGGGAAGCCTTCAAAAAAGGTGGCCAATACGATTATCGTAATGAAAATCGGGCGCAGCGTTGGGCCGAGCAGTATAATTTCCCCGCGGTACAGCGCGGCGATGTGGTGAAGAAGTCCTTCCCATATAATGCTGTGGGGCGGATGCAGGGCTATTTCCTCAACACACGCAAAGACAAGTTCCAGGATCCGAAAGTGCGTGAAGCGCTGACATATGCTTTCGATTTTGAAACCATGAACCGTTTGCTGTTCTTCAACCAATATACCCGCATCAACAGCTATTTCTCTGGCAATGAATTGCAGCTCGATGGGCCGCCAACGGCTGAGGAAAAAGCAATTCTTGAAACGGTAAAAGATGCGCTGCCCGCAGCAGCCCTCACAGACGAGTTTAAAGCGCCCGTTTATGACACGCCGCAGGCAACACGCGATAATCTTCGTAAGGCACTGCAACTCTTCGGTGAAGCAGGCTGGAAATTACAGAACAACAAGCTGGTTGACGCCAATGGCAAGCAGTTCACGATTGAGTTTTTAGATGACGGCCCAACGTTTGAGCGTGTCCACAATCTCTATATCCAAAACCTGAAAAAGATCGGTATTGATGCACGAATTCGCACCGTCGATGCCGCCCAGTATCAGGCCCGCCTCAATGATTTTGACTATGACGTCATATCGTCTGTTACCGCACAAACTGCCTCTCCGGGCAACGAGCAGCGCGATATGTGGGGCTCGAAAGCAGCAGACTTCAAAGGGAGCCGTAACTATGCGGGTATCAAGAATCCAGCCATCGACAAGCTGATTGACCGCATCATCTATGCGAAAGATCGTGACGAATTGGTAGCGGCAAGCCACGCGCTCGATCGTGCGCTGTTGTGGAACTACTATGTCATTCCGCAATGGTATTCTGACCACATCAATGTGGCCTATTGGAACAAGTTTGGTATGCCCGATAAGCAACCCGATTATATGGGAATTGACCCGTTTTCGTGGTGGGTAGATCCTGCAAAGGAATCAAAGATCAAGACTGGCACCCAGTAGAGTACCAATAGAATGACCGCTCTTCGCATGGATCGCCGCCATTTTCTCGGGCTTACAGGCAGTGCAGCCATCGCTGCCTGCTTGCCGGGAAAAGCTTTTGCAAAGCTTGCCGTTGATAAGCCCTTGCACGGACTGTCGGCCTTTGGCGAACTGAAATACCCGCCCGAGTTCACGCATTTCGATTATGTGAACCCGGAAGCGCTTAAGGGCGGTACGTTCACGCTCGCACCAAATACATGGTACTGGAACCAGAATACGGCGACATTCAACACACTGAATACGTTGACTTTCAAAGGTGATGCGCCGCCACGTATGGAGTTGACCTTTGACGGTCTTATGGCTTCAGCGCTGGACGAGCCGGATGCAGTCTATGGGTTGATTGCAGAAAGCGTCACGCTTTCCAAAGATCGGCAAACCTGCCTCTTTAAACTGCGCAAGGAAGCGCGTTTTCATGACGGTTCACCGATTGAAGCGAAAGACGTCGTATTCACTTACACGACGCTGAAAGAAAAGGGCCACCCGCATATAAGGCAAACGCTTGCAGCGCTTGAGACTGTAAAGGAAATTAGCAAGCGCGAAGTCGAGATGCACTTTGCTGCTGATCGTGGTGCCAGCGCTATTCTTGATGCCGTGACACTACCGATCTTGTCTAAAGACTGGTTTAAAGGTCGCGATTTAGATACGGCCAACATGGACGTCATCCTTGGATCGGGCGCTTATCGCGTCGGAAAAGTAGTCGCCGGTCAGTCAATCGAATATGAACGCGTTGAAGATTATTGGGCCAAAGATTTGCCGGTGCAGCGCGGCTCCAACAACTTCGATCTTCTGCGCATTGAGTTTTACCGTGATCGCCAACCGGAATTTGAAGCTTTCAAGAAAGGCAGTATCGACTTTCGGCAGGAAAGCATCGCTAAAAACTGGGCTACGGCCTACGACTTCCCGGCTATCGAGCAAAAGAAGATTATCAAACGCACCTTCCCGCGAGAAAAGCGCCCTTTGATGCAGGCATGGGCGCTCAACCAGCGCCGCGAACGCTTTCGAGATCCGCGGGTACGCGAAGCAATCAATCTCTGTTTCGACTTTGAATGGACCAATGCGAACCTGTTCTATTCCACCTATGAACGCTCGCAATCCAACTTCAATGGTTCTGACTTTCAGGCCGTGGGCGTACCAACGCCGGACGAAATGAAGGTGCTGGAACGCTATCGTGGAAAAATTCCGGAAGCGGCGTTTGACGATGTATCGCTCATGCCTGTCTCGGACGGTTCCGGTCGTGACCGCAAGCAGTTTTCACGCGCTATTGAGCTGATGCATGCGGCAGGCTTTGAACGCAAGAACGGCCAGTTTCACAGCCAGAGCGGAGAAAAATTCTCGCTGGAGATACTCAGCAATTCGGAAAGCTTCTCCCGCATCTATAATCCGTTTGTGCAGAAAATGCGGGCAATCGGCATTGATGCCAGTTTGCGACTGGTCGACCCCAGCCAATATCAGGCGCGAATGCAGGATTTCGATTTTGATCTCGTGGGCATAGCGATGCAGTTTGGCGCAACCCCCACAAAAGAATCACTCGCGGGCATGTTCGGTTCGCAATCAGCCAAAACACCGGGCAGCTATAATCTCCCGGGAACTTCCGACCCGATAATCGACGCACTAATCGACGATGTCGGCAAGGTTTCCACACGCGACGAGCTCATTGCAACAATCCGGGTGCTAGATCGCTACTTGCGTATCCGGCTGGAGTGGATTCCAAATTGGACAGCAGCGAATCACCTGGTTGCCTATTGGGATCGGTTTGGCTTTAAGGAGCCGAAACCCGATTATGGCTTTCCGGTTGAGACGCTTTGGTGGACTAAACCGTAATTTTAAAAAGTAAAAAGGCGAAACTATTGGCAAGCCGAGAGAGCAATCTGAACATGCGGAGCATTGAGAGCTGATGGGCGCATATATTTTCCGCCGCCTGCTTCTGATGATTCCGACGATCCTCGGCATTATGGCTATATCTTTTGCTGTGGTTCAGTTTGCGCCCGGTGGACCTGTCGAACGTGTGATTGCGCAGCTATCCGGTCAGGGGGGCGACGCTCTTGATCGTATTTCCGGCGGCGGCGCGGATGCCGGACAAACCGCTATCGATAGCGGCTCGGTCAATTCCAAATATCGCGGCGCGCAGGGTCTTGATCCACAATTCATTGCCGACCTTGAAAAGCAATTCGGCTTCGATAAGCCGCCGCTTGAGCGTTTTGGCCATATGCTCTGGAGCTACATGAGCTTTGATTTTGGCCGCAGTTACTTCCGCGATATCAGCGTCATCGACCTTATCAAAGAAAAGATGCCGGTCTCGATCTCGCTCGGCCTCTGGCTCACGTTCCTGTCCTATCTGATTTCGATCCCGCTGGGCATTCGCAAGGCGATCAAAGAAGGCACCCGCTTTGATACATGGACCAGCGCCATCATTATCGTCGGCTATGCTATTCCGAGCTTCCTGTTTGCGATCCTGCTGATTGTGCTGTTTGCGGGTGGTTCGTTCTTCGACTGGTTCCCGCTGCGCGGCCTCACCTCGCCGGATTTTGCTCAGATGTCAGTTTGGGGAAAGATCGGTGATTATCTCTGGCACATGGTTCTGCCGGTAACAGCGCTCGTGCTGTCGGCCTTTGCCACCACAACGCTTTTGACCAAGAATTCATTTCTGGAAGAAATCCGCAAACAATATGTGACGACCGCACGCGCCAAAGGACTTACGGAACATCAGGTGCTTTACCGCCATGTGTTTCGCAATGCGATGCTGATCGTGATTGCCGGTTTTCCGGGCGCATTTATCTCGGCTTTTTTCACCGGCTCACTGCTGATCGAAACAATCTTCTCGCTCGATGGTCTGGGGCTTCTCGGCTATCAGTCGATTATCAATCGTGATTATCCAGTGGTATTTGCCAGCCTGTTTATTTTCTCACTGATCGGCCTTCTGGTCGGCCTGTTGTCTGATCTGATGTACACATGGATTGATCCGCGCATCGACTTTGACCGGAGGGACGTGTGATGACAGACGCCACTCTCAACCCGATCGCCAAGCCCGTAAAGCGCCCGTTTCTATCGCCGCTCAACAAACGACGCTGGCAGAATTTCAAAGCCAATAAGCGCGGTTACTGGTCGCTGTGGATTTTCCTGTTTCTGCTTGTCGCGGCGCTTTGCTCCGAGTTTATCGCAAATGACAAACCCATCCTCGTTTCCTACAAGGGCGAGCTGCTGACGCCGGTTTTTGTTGATTACCCGGAAGAGAAATTTGGCGGCTTTTATGCCGTCACGGATTATCGCGATCCGGTTATTCAGGACGAGATTAATAGCAATGGCTGGGCACTCTGGCCGCCGGTTCGCTATTCCTACAACACGGTCAATAACGATATTCCAGAAGCTGCGCCATCCAAGCCATTCTGGCTTTATACAGCCGAGCAGCGCTGCCAACGCTATCCACTCGGTGTGAATGATCCAAATTGTATTGTCGGTAACTTCAACTGGCTCGGCACAGACGATCAGGCGCGTGATGTGTTTGCGCGTGCGCTTTATGGCTTCCGCATTTCCGTGCTGTTCGGCCTGATCCTCACCTTCTTCTCAGCCGTGATCGGCGTAACGGCTGGTGCTGTGCAGGGTTATTTCGGCGGCTGGGTCGATCTGATCTTCCAGCGCGTCATCGAAATCTGGTCTTCGATCCCGGTGCTTTATCTGCTGCTGATAATTGCAGCGATATTACCACCCGGATTCTGGGTCTTGCTCGGAATTATGCTGCTATTCTCATGGGTGGCTTTCGTCGGCGTCGTCCGCGCTGAGTTCCTGCGCGCCCGAAACTTTGAATATGTGAATGCAGCCCGCGCGCTTGGCGTGAAAAACGGCACCATCATGTGGCGGCATTTGTTGCCGAATGCCATGGTGGCAACGCTGACCTTCCTGCCGTTCATTCTCAATGGCTCGATCACGACACTGACCGCGCTCGACTTTTTGGGCTTTGGTCTGCCGCCAGGTTCCGCTTCGCTGGGCGAATTGCTCGCCCAGGGCAAGAACAACCTTCAGGCACCATGGCTTGGCATAACCGGCTTTGTCGTCATTTCTCTGATGCTGTCGCTGCTGATTTTCATCGGTGAAGCAACGCGCGATGCATTCGATCCGCGAAAGGCCTTTCTATGAGCGGATCGATGAACAACAAACCATTGCTATCCGTCCGCGACCTTTCCGTTGCGTTCCGCCAGAATGGTGAGGAACGGATTTCCGTTGATCGTGTTTCTTTTGATATCGCCGAAGGAGAGACCGTAGCCCTGGTGGGCGAGTCAGGTTCAGGAAAGTCCGTATCAGCACTTTCGATCCTTAAGCTTCTGCCCTATCCGGCTGCGAGCCATCCTTCCGGTGAAGTTCTTTTCAACGGCAAGGATCTGATGAAAGCATCCGAGCCAGAGTTGCGGCACGTGCGCGGCAATGATGTGACGATGATCTTTCAGGAACCGATGACATCGCTCAATCCATTGCATACGGTGGAACAGCAAATCGCTGAAATCCTAAAAATGCATCAGGGCATGGGTGATCAGGCGGCGCGCAAACGCACGCTCGAGCTTCTGCATGAGGTTGGTATCCGCGAACCGGAAAAACGCCTCGCATCTTTCCCGCATCAGCTTTCAGGTGGGCAGCGTCAGCGTGTGATGATCGCCATGGCACTGGCAAACAAGCCAAAACTGCTAATCGCCGACGAGCCGACAACGGCGCTTGATGTGACTGTCCAGGCACAGATTCTGGAGCTTCTTGCGGAACTCAAAGCCTCGCAGGGCATGTCGATGCTCTTCATTACCCATGATCTCGGCATTGTGCGCAAGATCGCCGATCGCGTCTGCGTGATGAGCAAAGGCAAGATTGTCGAAGCTGGACCGACGAAAGAAATTTTCGAAAATCCGCAACACGAATATACCAAACATCTCCTTGCAGCAGAACCAAAAGGTGAGCCGCCCGTAGCCGACCTCACTGCCGAAACGGTGATGGAAGGCAAGGATATCCGCGTCTGGTTTCCAATCAAGAAAGGCTTTCTGCGCAAGACAGTCGATCATGTGAAAGCCGTGGACGGCATCGACGTACAACTGCGTGCAGGTCAGACGCTTGGCGTGGTGGGTGAATCGGGATCTGGCAAAACCACGCTTGGTCTCGCACTTTCGCGCATGATTTCATCGAAAGGTGAAATCCGCTTTGATGGCCGCGATATTGCGCAATTCAGCTTCAAGGATATGCGGCCGCTGCGTCGTGAAATGCAGATCGTGTTTCAGGACCCGTTCGGATCACTCAGCCCACGCATGACCATCGCTGATATCATTGCGGAAGGGCTTCTGGTGCATGAACCGAAGCTTTCTGCCGATGCGCGCGACGAGCGGGTTGTTTCTGCACTCAAGGAGGTGAACCTCGACCCTGAAACCCGTTTCCGCTATCCGCACGAGTTTTCCGGCGGTCAGCGCCAGCGCATCGCGATTGCACGCGCCATGGTGCTCAACCCAAAATTCGTGATGCTGGATGAGCCAACCTCGGCGCTTGATATGAGCGTTCAGGCGCAGGTTGTCGATCTGCTGCGCGCATTGCAGAAGAAGCATGATCTGGCTTATCTTTTCATAAGTCACGACTTGAAAGTGGTGCGTGCACTGGCCAATGATGTGCTGGTTATGCGCAATGGCAAAGCAGTCGAATATGGAACGTCAAAGGAAGTCTTTGCCAATCCAAAGACTGACTACACCAAAGCGTTGATGGCAGCGGCTTTCCACATGGAGGCCACACCGGGAGGAGTTAAGCAATGACAAGCAATAATGATGGCAACATTCTTCTCGCAATAACCAATTGGGACCCGGCAACCTGGACCGATAGCTTCAAGGCACATGCGCCTGAACGCAATGTCGTGACAGAGCGTGCGGAGAACGATCCAAACATCGAATATGCGCTTGTGTGGAAGCAGAAGCCCGGCTCGCTGACCAATTTGCCAAATCTTAAGGTGATCTTCTCGCTGGGCGCTGGCGTTGATCATGTGTTCCATGATCCGCATATCCCGGATGTACCACTGGTGCGTGTCATTTCCGATGATCTCACCATGCGCATGACCGAATATGTCGTCTGGCAGGTGCTTGATCATCATCGTCTCGGCGCAAGCTATCGCAAGCAACAGAAGAACCACATCTGGCACGAGGATCCGCGCCAGCCGGCAGCACATGAAGTCACAGTCGGCATCATGGGGCTTGGCGTGCTTGGTCGCGACGCAGCCGAAAAGCTCAAAACATTAGGCTTTAATGTGACTGGCTGGAGCCGCCGCCCGCAGGAAATCGATGGCGTTCAGACATTTAGCGGCAAAGAAGGTTTTGGGCGTTTTCTCAAGACCGCCGATATTTTCGTCTGCCTGTTGCCTTTGACGCCTGACACCAAGGGCATCCTCTCTATGACCATGTTCGCACAATTGAAAAGCGATGGGCCACTTGGTGCACCTGTGCTTATCAATGCGGGTCGTGGGGGCTTGCAAAATGAAGCGGATATTCTGGCGGCACTTGATCGTGGATTGCTATCTGCAGTGACGCTTGATGTGTTTAATCAGGAACCTTTGCCTTCTGAAAGCCCGCTCTGGACGCATCCAAAAGTGACGATCACCCCGCATGCGGCAGCAAGCTCGTCTGCAAACGCAATTGTTCCGCAGATCATTCGTCAGATTGAAGCCTTTGAACGCGACGGAACACTCGAAAACGTGGTTGACCGCGCTACGCAGTATTAAAAGATTACCCGGCTAAGCATCATGCGCGATTATTTTGCGCATGGTGATAGACGTTGTGCGGTCAAAACCCGGATGGGCCGTCTCGGCAATCTTGCGAAAACCAAGCTTTTCAAAAACAGCATGATTACGCGTGAGTTCTATCCGCGTTTGCAGCTCTAGTTCAGGCTTGCCATGCGCAACAGCCTGATTCTCTGCCTCTTCCAACAAGCTACGACCAATGCCTTGTCCCTCAAAGGCCGGAGCAACAGCAAGCTTGCCGAGATAGAAGTGATCCTCTTTTTCTTTGATAAACACACAGCCAGCGAGTCTGTCACCGAGAAAGGCTGCAAAGCCCAGCTCGTCCTGGGCTTTTGTCTGCAAGTTTTCAACCGTCAGCACATGTGCGGAGGATGGCGGGTCAATCACGCCATCCATATAAGCAAAACTATTTTGAATGAGCTCCAAAAGCTCGTTCCAGCGCTCAAAATCTGCACCAATCGGAGCGATACGAACAGAAGTCATTTGGGTTTGCGTGCCTTGTAGCGAATAGTTTCAAAACGCACATTCAATGCATTGTAGAGCAACAAGCGGCCCACAAGCGGTTCACCAATACCAGCTATCAGCTTGATCACTTCCATAGCCTGCAAACTTCCAATCACGCCCGGCAACACACCCAGAACACCAGCTTCAGCGCATGTTGGGATGGAACCCGCTGGCGGCATATCCGGAAACAGATCACGATAGGACGGATTTTGTGTGCCGTCAGCGCCTTTTGCGTAAGGCATAAGCACTGTCACCGTGCCATCAAAGCGCCCCATAGCGCCTGAAACCAGCGGACGCTCGGCAAGCGCACTTGCGTCGGCCAAAGCATAGCGGGTGGCGAAATTGTCAGAGCCATCAACAACGACATCATACTGACTGATTAAAGCCTGCGCATTTTCGCCATTAAGCCGCAAGGAGTGCGTTTCGACGCTTACATGCGGATTGATGCGGGCAATAGACGCTTTGGCGCTCTCAACCTTGCTATGCCCCACGCTGTCTGTGTCATGGATCACCTGTCTTTGCAGGTTAGAAAGCGAAACTGTGTCGTCATCGACGAGGCCAATCGTCCCAACACCCGCGGCTGCCAGATATTGCAGCACCGGCGCGCCAAGCCCACCTGCGCCAACAATCAGCACACGGGCAGCTTTGAGCTTCTGCTGGCCCGGTCCGCCGATTTCCGGCAACACGATATGGCGCGCATAGCGTTCCAATTCTTCAGATGAAAAAGGCTTTGATGATGCATTCATGATGCTTGAACATAAGCCTGCTCACATGCGCTGTCAGCGACTATTTTCAGATTTTCGTCAGTTCGCCCGCTGCAACATTGAAAAACTGCGCATCGCCTTCAAGCGCTTCAAACAGAGAACGATCAGTGCCGGTCATAAAGGCCTGTCCGCCAAGATCATCAAGAATGCCGAAAAGGGCCGCACGGCGTCCCGTATCAAGATGTGCCGCGATTTCATCGAGCAACAGAATCGGGGCCATGCCGGAAAGCTCGCCTGTTAGGCGAGCATGGGCCAGAATCAGACCAATCAAAAGAGCCTTTTGTTCGCCGGTCGAGCACAGCGCGGCGGGCATGGATTTTGGCCGATGCTGCACAATCAAATCGGTGCGATGCGGACCTTCCAGCGTGCGCCCCGAAGCGCGATCACGCGGACGACCATCGCGCAACTGACGGCGAAAATCCTCTTCCAGATCAAGTGCTGCTTCCAGACCTATGCGCTGTTCCAACGATCCTTCGAGAAAACAATCAGCTTTCGGGAATGGACTTTCGGCAGGCAAGCGCTCAATCATCGCAGCAATCAGCCGCATCGCTTCCGCGCGCGCTGCTGCTATAGCGATACCAAGCTCGGCCATCTGGCTCTCAATCGCATCAAGCCACTGATTGTCGTTGTTGCCATCACTCAGAAGACGATTGCGCGAGCGCATTGCCTTTTCATAATCGAGCACACGTTTGCCGTGGCCTGTATCAATGGCCAGAACCATGCGGTCGAGAAAGCGCCGCCTGTCCGATGCGCCGCCGGTGAACAGCCCGTCCATTGACGGAACTACCCACAACACACGCGCATAATCAAGAAGCTCGTCACCCGATGCAGCATTACCGTTGATACGGACCTTACGGCCACCTTCGCCGCCGCCTGCCGTACCTGTGCCGATTTCGGCATCACCATAAATCATGCAATCAAGTGTGGCGTGAATTGCAAAGCCATCATGTCCGGTCGTGCGCGCGACATCATCATAAGACGCGCGCCGCAGGCCCCTTCCCGGCGACAGGAAAGAAAGAGCTTCAATGAGATTGGTTTTGCCTGAGCCGTTTTCGCCTGTCAGCACAACATGGCCGGGGCCGAGTGGAAGCGTGAGTTCCGCATAGTTACGGAAATCAGAAAGTTTAAGCCGCCGGACCGAGACACGATCCGGGCGGCTTTCTATGTTGTTTCTTGTTTCCACTATCCGCTTCTTTAAGGACTGTTGCTATTCTGGTTATGGCGAGCCGAAAATGGTGATTTTCGAGACCCGGAGCGCAGCGTACTAAAGGTACGTGAGCCTAGGTAAGCGCAGAAAAGCGCCGTTTGCAGGCCGCCAGAGCCGGAATATGACGCCCTAAACGCGCATCGGCATCAAAACATAGAGCACATCTTCATCGCCGGTATCGCGCACCAGCGTTGGCGAACCAGCATCAGCCAGCATGAAGACAGCATCCGAGCCAGAAAGCTGGCTGGTGATGTCGAGCAGATATTTCGAGTTGAAGCCGATATCGATTGGATCATCATTATAATCGGCTGCGAGTTCGTCGGTTGCACTGCCCGAATCGGGATTGTTGACCGTGAGCGTCAGCTGACCATCGGCAATCGAAAGCTTGACCGCACGACCGCGCTCGCTCGAAATTGTCGAAACACGATCAACGGAAGCAGCAAAATCCTGACGGCCAATCGTAAGCTTCTTATCGTTGCCTGAAGGAATCACCCGCTGATAATCAGGGAATGTACCGTCGATCAGCTTGGACGTCAGAACAACCGAACCAACGGTGAAACGAATCTTTGCATCGGACAGTTCAACCGAAACAACAGTATCCGGCACATCGACGAGCTTTTGAAGTTCGGCAACGGTTTTACGAGGAATAATGATTCCCGGCATGCCTTCGGTGCCCGAAGGCGCTTCAAGTTCAGCGCGTGCCAGACGATGGCCATCTGTTGCCACCGCACGCAGCTTCAGTGCGCCATCGCTTTCAATCGCATGGAAATAAATGCCGTTGAGGTAATAACGGGTTTCTTCCGTCGAGATCGCAAATTGTGTGCGATCAATCAGACGCTTCAAAGCCAGCGCCTCAATGCGGAATGTATGGGTGAATGAGCCGGAAGTCAGTTCCGGGAAATCGGACTGTGGCAGGCACTGCAAGCGGAACGACGACTTACCCGACACAACCGACATCGAGCCGCCATCAGGATTGGTCGACAACATCACTTCCGCACCATCGGGAAGCTTGCGCACGATGTCATAAAGCAGATGTGCAGGAACTGTCGTGGCACCCGCCTGCTCTACCATTGCAGCCGTCGCTTCATTGACTTCAAGGTCAAGGTCGGTGGCTTTCAGTGCAAGGCTTGCAC
This sequence comes from Ochrobactrum sp. MYb379, assembly GCF_037479515.1. Lineage (NCBI taxonomy): Bacteria > Pseudomonadati > Pseudomonadota > Alphaproteobacteria > Hyphomicrobiales > Brucellaceae > Ochrobactrum > Ochrobactrum sp. MYb379. The sequence goes on along the minus strand of NZ_JBBGYW010000002.1, from coordinate 305,739 downwards.
CCTCTGCCTGCAAAAGCACGTTCGACAGAATCGGAATCGTATTGCGACGCTCGACGACGCGATGCACGTGATTGAGGGATTTAAGAAGGTTCGACCGTTCCAGGGTTACACGCATATTGAAACGCACTCGCTCTCTAGGACTGGGCAACCGCGCAACGGGCAGACACCCTTATCAATACGGCGCTTATCGCGCCCGAAGGTTTGTTAAAGTGCCAGATTTATAAGCTCAAAAGCAAGCCCATGCCGCGTCGCAAATCGACACGGCATGGGCTTTTTGTTGATAACCACTGTGAACAGCGGGGATGTCTGCGAAATTAGGCAGCCTGATCGTTAATCAGACGCTTCAACAGTTCCAATTCCTGCGCAAGCTTGGTGTCAGCACCAACAAGATCTTCGATCTTACGAACTGCGTGAAGAACCGTCGTGTGATCGCGACCGCCAAAGCGTCGGCCAATTTCCGGAAGTGAACGCGGCGTCAACATCTTGGCCAGATACATGGCGACCTGACGCGGCTTAACGATGGTACGTGTGCGACGGCTCGAGAGCAGATCCTGCTTCGATACGTTGTAATGTCGCGCAACAATGCGCTGAATTTCTTCAATGCGAATACGCTTTGGCTCGCCTACGCGGGTGAGGTGGCCAAGCAATTCATCAACGCGATCAATCGAAAGATTAGGCTCGAACGACTGACGGAACAGAAGCTGGTTGAAAGCGCCTTCCAGCTCACGGCCCGATCCGGTGACCGTGCGAGCAACATGCGAAAGAATTTCATCGCTGATGCTGAGGCTTGGGTCTTCGACTTGTGCAGCCGTTAGACGGCGGCGCATCATTTCAACGCGCATTTCATAATCTGGTGCTGCAACTTCGAGAGCCACACCACCCTGAAGACGCGAGCGAACGCGGACATCAAGCGATTCCAGTTCCGATGGTGCACGGTCAGCAGCCACAACAACCTGCTTGGCGCTATCAAGCAGCGTGTTCAGAAGATGGCAGAACTCGTGCTGGATCGACTTGCCTTGCAGGAACTGCATGTCGTCAATGACCAGAAGGTCGATGTCGCGGAGCTGTTCCTTGAACGAAAGTGCATTGTTGTCGCGTATAGCGGTCGCAAAGCGCCACATGAAGTATTCAGCAGTCAGATAAACGACGCGTGCCTTTTCCTGACGCTGCAAAGCGGCTGCCGCAATCGCCTGTAGCAGGTGAGTTTTACCAAGACCAACAGATGCATGAATAAACAGCGGGTTGAAGCGAACTGCACTTGTGCCTGCTTCAGCAATAGTGCGGGCAGCAGCAAGGGCCACACGATTGGACGCGCCATCAATGAAAGAATCAAACGTGTAACGCGGATCAAGCGGCGAGCCGAGAACAGCACCAGATGCAGCAACAGAGTCTGCAACAACTGCTGAGCCACGCTTTTCAGCGCTTGGCTGACCGACAGGGAAAGCCACCTTCTCACGCAAACCTGAAAGTGGCTTAGTTTCAGAAGCTTCATTCGTTTCAGCAGGTGCTGCAGCACGAACCACACGGCTCATTCCGCGCACGACAACTTCAACTTTCAGAATCTGCGGATTTTCTTCCTGCCAAAGCTCGGTCAGCAGGTCGGAGTAGTGATTGTTGATCCACGAGCGCAAGAAGGCTGTTGGAACCGACAAGCGAACAACACTTTTGGAAAGATCGTCAAGCTTAAGGCGACCAAACCAGCTCGAATAGATCTCGCTGCCAACGCGGGCTTTGAGCTTTGCTGTCAGACGTTCAAAAACGTCATCACCAATTGGCGACTCAGCGCTCACCACGAGGCTGTTTTCTTTTCCAGTTGCAGAAGATCCATGGATACGGTTCGCATGCGCATCATCACCCATCGTTGCCGTCGACTTACCAGTCATCATTGCCATCGTCTCGCCTGCCTTCACATTCTTACGCGCCATTTTTACGGCGCTTATCTTTTTTTCCTGCTTAAGGTCGCCAGATCTTATGATCAGGTCGCCTCGCTGGTACTCACTCTACACTGGCGCCTCATGTCGAGGGCCAAACACAAACTCAAAACGGTCTACGCATCAAACAGCTATCACGGACCGGTGCCCGGATGCTCCTTTCCGGCTACGCGTTACGACTCATACAATTCTTGCTCAAGGCTGATTGCCCGGAACGACTCTTGCGACAACCATTCAATTGACGAGCATGTGCCTAAAGCAGCAATCCCGTTAATGAATGGTAAGCAATCGTCGAAAGAGACAAACTTAATAGGATCAGGAACTTAAGACCAGAATTAAGCAATCGCAGACATACATGCCCACGCCAAAGAAACTTCAATTTAATGCTAACTCCGGGCCAAGGCCCACCCCTCTTGTGCTCTGACTTTAGCGAAGGCTGGCGGCAAAGAGCAAGCCTCGAATCTATAGTTTTTTCTTCAATTAAGACTTGCATTGCTTCGAGGTGAAGACTGAGAATCGGGCACTGAGGAAATAACACCTTTGGATTCAATGCGTTTCGATTGGCTATTTTTTAGATGAACACGATATGTTCTCCGGGAAAATAATTTTTAAAAATCTTCTTGACTCATCACCCCTTCCGAGTCCTTTCCGGGGCCTGTGGATAAGTGTGGACAATAATTTGCAAGCTTTTGAAAAAATAAGGGAAATTCGATTCTCTACTGAATGAAACATGGAGGGTTTCATTCATCAAATGCAAAATTACTAAAGAATTATGTTCTGACAATCCGTCGTTAAGTTTCTTTGTAAAAGCTCTAAAAAAGAAAACCCGGCTAACAATGAGCCGGGTTTCCAAAATCTAATCTCAATTTAGATTATATTAGGCGTTCAGAGCCTTAACGCGTGCAGCAAGGCGCGAAACCTTACGAGCAGCAGTATTCTTGTGAACGACGCCCTTTGAAGCAGCGCGCATCAGTTCTGGCTCAGCAGCCTTGAAAGCAACAGTTGCTGCTTCCTTGTTGCCGCTCAGGAGCGCATCTTCAACCTTGCGGAGGAATGTGCGAACGCGCGAACGACGCGATTTATTAATTTCGGTGCGGGCAGCGATCTTGCGCACTGCCTTCTTCGCCGAAGGAGTATTGGCCATAAATGCCTCTCTTTTTCTGTCAGCAGCCCACGGTGAATAACCGTCAGGCACAAAAACCTCTAGGGCAGCCATAATGCCTAGGGCCGCCGATCCGTGGCGGGCTTATAGATCAGCTTTGGCTTCGCGTCAACGAAGATTCTGATCTCAAGCCCTGTCAAAAGGCCGGATATGCGGCCTTCTGGCTCAAATTATGGCGTCCAAGCCAGCGAGAGTGCCTCATTTATAGCCTCTCGCACTGATCATATCAGCGATTCTTGAACGATGGCGTCCGTTTATCAATAAACGCGGACATGCCTTCCTTCTGGTCTTCAGTCGCAAAAAGCGAATGAAACAGGCGGCGTTCAAAACGCAGACCTTCATCAAGTGTTGTCTCATAAGAACGATTGACCGATTCCTTGACCATCTGCACCGAAGGCTGCGAGAAAGACGCAATACGCTCGGCAGCTTTCAGTGCTTCCTCAATCAATTCTTCCGGCGCGACCAGACGTGAGACCAGACCGCAGCGTTCAGCTTCCTGCGCATCCATCATGCGGCCTGTCAGGCACATATCCATGGCCTTAGATTTACCGACATAGCGGGTGAGGCGCTGCGAGCCACCCATGCCGGGCATAACGCCCAGTGTAATTTCCGGCTGGCCGAATTTGGCATTGGTTGCCGCGATAATGAAATCGCACATCATGGCAAGTTCACAACCACCGCCCAGCGCATAGCCGGAAACAGCTGCAATGACCGGCTTGCGGGTGCGATCAACCTTGCGCCAGTCGGCAAACATATCCTGTAAATAGGCATCGACGAAGTTGATGGGCTGCATTTCCTTAATGTCGGCACCAGCGGCAAAAGCTTTCTCTGAACCCGTGAGAACAATTGCACCAATTTTGCCATCGCTGTCGAAAGCGGCAAGCGCCTCAGTCAGTTCTTTAAGAACCGTGCTGTTTAACGCATTAAGCGCCTGTGGCCGATTAAGCCGAACAAGTCCAACGCCACCGCGTGTTTCTACAACGATCGTTTCATAAGCCATGAGAAAATCTCTCCTCCAAAACCAGTACGTATTCTGCCGTCAAGCTGGACCAGACGTTTCCATTTAACAAGGCCAGCTGATAGTTAACTTTGGCACGAAGCGCAGAAAAACGTCGAGCGACCCGACTGCACCGCACGCTCAATAGTATTTTTGCAGCCGGGTGCACGACATGGCTGCGCCTCCCGCCCATAGACAGAGAATGAGTGCTGGAAATAGCCAAGCGCACCATCGGCCTGAATATAATCTTTGAGGCTTGAGCCGCCCGCGGCAATCGCCTCGGCAATCACGGTGCGAATATCCTCCGCCAGTCGATCGAGAAGTTTTTTATCCTTAGCAATAGAGCCTGCGGCACGCATCGGTGACAGTCGCGAGCGCCACAGCGCCTCGCAGACATAGATATTGCCAAGCCCTGCAATCAGCCGCTGATCAAGCAGCGCTGCTTTGAGAGGCGTCTTGCGGCCTTCAAAGAGTGCGCCAAGCAATTCACCTGAAAGGCTATTGCCGGTTGGCTCAACGCCCAGACCTTTAAGGAAAGGATGTTCATTCAGAGCGCCATCTTCTGCAAAGAGCATGAAGCCGAACCGTCGCGGATCATTATAAATGATGCGGGCGGTTGAACCATTTGCACGCTTCAAATGAAAAACCACATGATCATGCTTGGTGAGTTTGGAGCGTTCATGATGAAAGTCGCCGGGCATTTCTTCCCCATCATCCGCCTCAATCCGAAACGAGCCGGACATGCCCAGATGACTGATCACGGACAGCCCGTCATCAAGATGCATTGTCAGATATTTCGCGCGGCGCCCCAATGCATCAATATTGCGTCCCGTGAGACGCTCGACAAATTGATTAGGAAAAGGAAAGCGTAAATCAGGCCTGTTCTGCTCGACATGTTCTATTTTTGAACCTTCCATAAAAGGCTGCAAACCACGGCGAACTGTTTCAACCTCAGGCAATTCGGGCATTTTTCATCTTTCGGGCATGACAAGAAACAAGCTGTTGCAATGATATAATGCCGGTTAGCGGCATTTGCCATCCGTTAACCCAAACCACATCGAAGTCGTGCCTGACCTATATTAACGTTTTATTTTCCTTGTTTCTTAAACTCATCACAATTGGCAGGCACTAAAAGGAAACCCAACGAGACTTCAGTTCAGGGTAAATAACATGCCGGCTTTGATGACGCGCTTCTTTAAAAACAGATCAGGTGCAGCGATGATCGAATGCACACTCATCGGTGCGCTTGCCGTTATTGCCGTTATCAGTGGCATGGCGCTGTTTGCCGGAAAGCCCGCTTCCGCTTTTGATTACAAAGCCGCGCAAATCCAGTTGACTGAACGAAACTAAGTTGTTTCACTTTATAGAGATTTGAATAGCCACCCGGTTCACGCCGGGTGGCTATTTGTTTATTGATTAAACCAGAAATTCTAATCGCCGAGGAATGTCATGAGCGTTGAAATCATTACCGCGAAATCAACCGATAGCCGCCCTGTCTGGTTCATCGGAAAGAATGCCGTCGATCAAGTGGGGCTTTCGCCGGATGCGACAGCCTGGGCCAAGGCAAATGATTTTAACGGCGAAGCCGGTCGTGTTCTTGTTCTGCCCGGTAAAGACGGCGCGATTGCCGGTGCGCTGTTTGGCACAGGCGATGCAGAACAGAGCGGGCAATCACAGCTCCTTGCCGGAAAGCTTGCACGCAGCCTTCCCGAAGGCAACTGGCATATTGAAGGCACGCCAGATCATGCAGAACTCGTAACGCTCGCCTTTCTGATGGGCGGTTATAATTTTACGCGTTACCGCAAGGGCAGCGACAAGCTCATCCGTCTGGCAGTGCCGGAAGGTGTCGATGCAGCCGAAACACAGCGCATTGCAGATGCGGTTACACTGGCGCGCGATCTGATCAATACGCCAACCAACGACATGGGACCGGATGCGCTCGAACAGGCGGCACGCGATCTTGCGGCGAAAAATGGAGCAAAAATCAGCACCGTTGAGGGCGACGCACTTCTTGAACGGAATTTCCCGATGATCCATGCGGTAGGTCGCGCAGGCAGCATTGCGCCGCGTCTTATCGATCTCACATGGGGCAAAGAGAGCGACCCAAAGATTACGCTGGTTGGTAAAGGTGTGTGCTTTGATACCGGCGGTCTCGACATCAAGCCTGCAAGCGGCATGCTAACCATGAAAAAAGATATGGGCGGAGCCGCCAATGTGTTGGGCCTTGCCTCCATCATCATGGATGTCAAACTCCCCATTCGTCTGCGCGTACTAATCCCGGCGGTTGAAAACTCGATTGCAGGCAATGCTTTCCGCCCGAGCGATGTACTGCAAAGCCGCAAGGGATTAACCGTTGAAATCGGCAATACCGATGCCGAAGGTCGTCTGGTTCTGGCTGACGCACTGGCGTTGGCAGATGAAGAAGAGCCAGAACTCATCATCGATATGGCAACGCTGACGGGTGCGGCGCGTGTAGCGCTCGGCCCTGATCTGCCGCCTTTCTATACGCATGATGATGCACTGGCAGCGAACATTGCGGAGAAAGCTATTGAGACCGCCGATCCACTGTGGCGCATGCCACTGTGGCAGCCATATGCGCAAAAACTTTCCTCACGTGTAGCGGACATTAACAATGTCACCACCGATGGCTTTGCCGGATCTGTTACTGCCGCTCTGTTTCTGAGCCGCTTTGTCGAGAAGGCAAAAAGCTGGGCGCATTTCGATATTTTCGGCTGGGTGCCGGCTGAAAAGCCAGCCTCACCGGTTGGTGGCGAAGCACAGGCTATTCGTGCGGTCTATGCGCTTCTCAAGCAAAAATATCCCGCGAAATAAAATCTCTTGCCTGCAAAGCAAAAACGACGTTGAATGATACGGGACCGAAACGATATTAAGCGTTGCGTAAAATATGCCCGTTGAATTGAAGCCTTTGCAGGCACTGACATTGTTGAGAACGCTGTCACTGGCGCAGGTTCGGGATGAAATGCCTGACCTCACAACGCGGCAGACCGCGATTCTTCTGACCATCTATCTGGAGCCGCCTCCGCATACCGTGCGGGGGCTTGCAGCCAAGCTTGATGTCACCAAGCCGGTGATTACGCGTGCGCTCGATACGATGGGAACGCTCGATCTCGTATCCCGGCATCGTGATGAAAAAGATCGCAGAAATGTGCTAGTAAAGAGAACAGTCACGGGTGCGCTCTATGTCGAAAGACTGGGTGATCTCGTGATCGCCAATGCCCGGGAGTTACCATTGTGAGCATGCTTGACCGTCGCCTCAACGCCTACCGCCCTGACCTCGCCGATGAGCGGCTGAATGGTCAGGTGGAAGCTAGTCGCTTCACCGCAGGCACAAAGATGCAAGTCTCCGATTCAGTAGTCGATCTTCGCGCCGAACCACGCCCCGACAGCGGACCGCAAACGCAGATCATCTTTGGTGACACGGTGCGCGTTTTTGAAGAGCAGGATGGCTGGTGCTGGGTGCAGGCTGAACGCGACGGCTATACTGGCTACGTCTCAGCGGCTTCACTGGCAAAGCCGGTTGGCGAGCCTACGCATATGGTCATCGTGCCACGCACATTCGTTTATCCCGGCAATGATTTGCGTTTTCCGCATACTCAGGCGCTGTCGCTCGGTTCACGAGTGCGAATCGTTGGATCGTCGGAAAAGCGCGGCACTGAATATGCTTTGCTCGAAACCGGCGAAGCGCTGATCGCAAAGCATCTCGCGCCTTTGAGCGAACATGCCAATGACTTTGTAGCGGTTGCGGAAACGCTTTTGCATACGCCTTATCTCTGGGGTGGCACATCAGGCTTTGGCATCGATTGCTCTGGCCTCGTGCAGCTTTCGATGTGGGTTTCGGGCAGATCAGTTCTGCGCGATTCGGATATGCAGGAAAACTCGCTCGGTGACATTATCGAGCCGGACGCCGATTATTCCAATCTCAAGCGCGGCGATCTCGTGTTCTGGAAAGGCCATGTCGCTATCTGCCAATCGCCCGATATGCTTCTTCATGCCAGTGGTCATACAATGACCGTAACGCTTGAACCGCTGAAGGACGCAATCAAACGCATCGCTTATCTTTACGATCTGCCGACGCTCATCAGAAGGCCATAAGCGTGAGACGATGAAGAGCAAAGGGACATTATGGATTGCAGGGCTGGTACTCAGCCTCACAGCCTTTTTCCCTTCTGCTGTCTCCTTTGAAAGAATCGCCCGCATGACCATAACTGCTGCACCAGCGAGCTTCGCCAGCGTTAACGGCATCGACATGTATTATCGCGTTATCGGTAAGGGATCGCCGATTCTGCTTATTCATGGCGGCCTATCCGACCAGCATGTCTGGGATGCGCAACTGCCGATTCTCGCGCAACATCACACAGTCATCGTTGCTGACAGTCGTGGACAGGGGCGATCGACCCGCACCACCGAACCACTCACCTATGAACTTATGGCCGACGACTATGTTGCACTGCTCGATTATCTCAAGATCGACAAGGTTGACCTTGTTGGCTGGAGCGATGGCGGCATTATCGGCCTCATCATGGCGATGCGCTATCCTGACAGGTTGAAAAGCGTATTTGCGCAGGCGGCCAATGTGTCACCGGAAGGCTCTACCGGCTATGCGCTAGCGCGAGCCGAGGGTAAGCCTGTGCCTGAGCTGCGCCATTATGAAAGCATCGATAAAGAAATCCATGCGCTTTGGGCCAATGAGCCGAATTACAGCGCGGATGATCTGTCAAAGATAAATGTGCGCACAGCAATTGTGATCGGTGATCGCGATACGGCGATTACGCGCGAGCATACCGAATTTATGGCGCATCATATTCCGGGTGCCAGCCTGATTATTTTACCCGATTCGGGCCATGGCGTTCCGGCTGAGAATCCAAGGCTTTACGCGCATGCGGTCCTGAAATTTATTGCTGGCAACGAACAGAACGATCCTGTAACCGCCAGCAAATAATTAAATACGGTTCGGCAGCACACGATCCGGCGGGCGATGGCCGTCAAAAAACGCTCTGATATTGATGATGACCTTGTCGCCCATATCGACACGACCTTCAATCGTGGCCGACCCCATATGCGGCAGCAGCACGACCTTGCCCTTTTCGGCCAGCGACAACAGGCGTGTATTGGCGGCTGGCTCATGCTCGAACACATCAAGCCCGGCACCGGCGATCTTACCCTGTTCGATCAGATCGACCAGCGCATTTTCATCAATGATCTGACCGCGCGATGTGTTGACCAGATAGGCGGTTGGCTGCATCAGCGCGATGCGCCGCGCTGAGAGCAGATGGAATGTCGCTGGTGTTGACGGACAATTGACCGAAATAATGTCCATACGGGCCAGCATCTGATCGAGACTGTCCCAATAGGTCGCTTCCAGCTCTTCCTCAACCTGTGCGTTAACCCGCTTACGGTTGTGATAATGGATCGACAGGCCAAAAGCCTTGGCGCGGCGGGCGACTGCCGTTCCGATTCGGCCCATGCCGACAATGCCGAGGCGCTTGCCCCAGATACGGCGTCCGAGCATCCATGTCGGCGACCAGCCCGGCCACTCACCATCGCGCTCGTTCAGTACATTCGCGCCTTCCACCAGACGGCGCGGCACCATCAGCAGAAGTGCCAGCGTCATATCGGCGGTGTCTTCGGTCAGCACATTGGCCGTGTTGGTGACGGTGATGCCGCGCTTTGCAGCGGCTGCAACATCGATATTATCAACACCATTACCAAAATTTGCGATTAGCTTGAGATTGGGACCAGCCTGCTCAATGGCTGCCGCATCAATCACATCGGTGATGCAGGGCACCAGAACATCGGCTTCTTTCATCGCAGCGATAATTTCGGGCTGCGACATGCGATGGTCATCTATATTCAGGCGTGTGTCGAACAGTTCCCGCATTCGGGTTTCCACCGGGTCGGGCAGTTTCCGGGTCAGTACCACCAGTGGTTTTTTCTTGTTCGACATCTCCACCCCATTTTTTGAGCAAAGCCAGCGGTAAAAGGCTTACGGATTTCTCAGGAAACCTGCCCTGCCGTTTCACACGTTGAGACCTCCTTAACCAAGAAGGTGCAATATGCGATTTTGCTTCAGTTGCTCATCTCTAGCAAGGTGGCGCTGCAAAGACAAAGAAAAACAGAACCGCGAGAGCGGCATCAAATGCGGGCAACCGCGCAATTTATTCATTCCGCAGTTTCAGACGCCCCTCCCCTAGTCCTGAAATTGCCCCACATGACAGGACAGCGAGAGGTCAGAATTGTACCGGGTACTTTCGCAACGCTTTTTTATCGCAACGCTTTGCAGCATTGCTCTGCTGCTGGTTGGTGCGCCATTGCTGGCATCGCACAAGCACGGCGCCAATGCGCAGGAGCAATCCGCCACACCTCTGGGTGCAAGCGGCCTGCCTGTCCCTCGCTTTGTCAGTCTCAAGCCAGCGCGCGTTAATCTGCGCATAGGTCCGGGACGCGACTATGCGGTGTCATGGCTGTTTATGAAAGCCGGACTGCCAGTCGAAATCATTCAGGAATATGATAACTGGCGCCGTATCCGCGATGCTGACGGCACAGAAGGCTGGGTCTACCAGTCGTTGCTATCGGGCAAGCGGACCGCAATCACCGCGCCATGGCTTAAAAACGATCAGGGCGCGATGATTACCATGCGCCGCGATCCGAGCGAAACTTCGGGCCTGTCAGCCGAAGTTGAACCAAATGTCGTCGGCACCGCACGCGAATGCAATGGCCAGTGGTGCCGGATGGATATTCAGGGCACACGCGGCTGGATTAGACAGTCTGACCTCTGGGGCGTTTATCCGGACGAGGTCTTTGATTAAAGAATACAAAAAAGCGGCTCGAAAGCCGCTTTTTCTATCGAACCTTACCAGGCCGGAATGACCGAGCCCTTGAATGTATCAGCGATAAACTGCTTCACTTCCGGGCTGTGATAGCTGCTGACCAGCGTCTTCACCCAATCAGCATCCTTGTCTTCGGTACGCACAACGAGCACATTAACATAAGGTGCCTTTTCGCCTTCGCGGATTAATGCGCCTGCTGCCGGATCAAGACCTGCTTCCAGCGCATAATTAGTATTGATGACCGCAGCGTCGACATCTTCAAGCGAGCGCGGCAATTGCGCAGCATCCAGTTCCACAAATTTCAGCTTCTTTGGGTTTTCCGTTACGTCAATCGACGTGACCTTCAGGCCCTTTGACGCATCGAGCTTAATCAAACCGTTGTCTGCCAGCACCAGAAGTGCACGACCACCATTGGTCGGATCATTCGGGATCGCGATGGTTGCACCATCTGCCAGTTCCGAGATGTTTTTCAGCTTGCTTGAATAGAGGCCCATCGGGAAGTTGACCGTTGGCGCTACCGTTTCAATCGGAAATCCGCGATCTGCAACCTGATTATCGAGATATGGCTGATGCTGGAAGGAATTGGCTTCAAGCGCTTTGTCAGCCAGCGCCATGTTGGGAATCACATAATCAGAAAATTCCTGAATATCGATTTCCATTCCTTTAGTCGCAGCGACTTCCTTAACCTTTTCCATGATCTGCGCATGCGGTCCGGGCGTTACACCAATGCGAATTTTCTCAGCAAAAGCACTTGCGGTTGAGAACAGGGCAAAAGCGGTAGCAGCAATGATCAGCTTGCGCATGGGCGTCTCCAGTCAAATTGTTATCGGCGCATTCATGCGGATTGGGAGGTCCAAGATGAGATGCGCCAGTTAAAAGGAATGCTTTGGGTGAATCACTTTAGGCTAAGATGCGCAACAAAAAAGCGGCCCCAAAAGGCCGCCTTCTTAGAAACTTTTACCAAATAACTTATCGCGTTTTACGACGAAGGCGGACGATAATGTCCACATTGACGATTTCCATGCCTTCTGGTGCGATGGGCATATTGGAAACCGTTGGCTGGCCGCGCTCACCATGCGGAATATCGAACACAACATTTTCACCTTCGAGGAAGAAGTGCTGGTGATCGGAGATATTGGTGTCGAAATAGGTTTTCGAACCTTCAACCGCGATGATGCGCAGCATACCGGCTTCGGTAAACTGGTGCAGTGTGTTGTAAACAGTTGCAAGCGATACTGGCACATTCGCGAGGACTGCTTCTTCATGAAGGTCTTCAGCGGAAAGATGGCGATCACCCTGAGCATAGATCAGGCTGGCAAGCGAAACACGCTGGCGCGTCGGGCGCAAACCCGCGCCGCGAAGGCGCTCTTCCATTGAAACCATCGAGTGGCTGGCATGATAATTCTGCATATTCACCCTTGGATCCGTCACAAGCTTGTAGCAATTTCGTCAAAGATTAAACGGGCTGTTGCCCATTGCCTACTGACATTGATATATGCCGTTGCGAATTAAGTATCAATAGGCTTGGTAATTCCGCCTTTTTTTGGAAAACCTCGCTCACTATTTTACTGATGGAAACACTCTATGATAGAGGTGTTCCCGAATTGATGAAACGCGATCGTTCCTGAAACACAGGAGCCATCACAAGAATAACCCTCAAGGGAGGCGTAATGGCAGAACAGAAATCGAGCTACGGGTATGAAGAGCTCCTCAGCTGCGCACGTGGCGAGTTGTTCGGTCCCGGTAATGCACAGCTCCCCCTGCCGCCAATGCTGATGGTGCACCGCATCACCGAAATTTCCGAAACCGGCGGAGAGTTCGACAAGGGCTATATCCGTGCTGAATACGATGTCAGCCCCGATGACTGGTATTTCCCATGCCATTTTCAGGGCAATCCAATCATGCCGGGCTGCCTTGGCCTCGACGGCATGTGGCAGCTGACGGGCTTCTTTCTCGGCTGGCTCGGCGAGCCGGGTCGCGGTATGGCGCTTTCGACCGGCGAAGTGAAGTTCAAGGGCATGGTTCGCCCGCACACAAAGCTTCTGCAATACGGAATCGACTTCAAGCGCGTCATGCGTGGTCGCCTTGTTCTTGGCACAGCCGATGGCTGGCTCAAGGCTGATGGCGAGACCATCTATAAGGCAAGCGACCTGCGCGTCGGCCTGTCCAAAGACAGCGACGGCGCTTAATTCATACAACATTCACGGGCGCGGACGCAGAAAATGACGAGTTTTCATGCGGCCGCGCTCAAAATATGCGAAGATCGCACCTATGTAACCGGGAACAAGGGTCAACTCATACGGGTTGATCACACGGAACAGGTGTAAAGGAGAACGCGATGCGGCGTGTGGTCGTAACGGGTATGGGGATTGTATCCTCGATTGGAAACAACACTGAAGAGGTTACGACCTCTTTGCGTGAAGCCAGATCCGGCATTTCCCGTGCTGAAGAATATGGCGAGCTTGGTTTCCGTTGCCAGGTTCACGGCATTCCAAAGATCGATGTCGAGGCGCTCGTAGATCGCCGCGCCATGCGTTTTCATGGTCGTGGTACTGCATGGAATCATGTCGCCATGGATCAGGCAATTGCCGATGCAGGTCTTTCGGAGGAGGAAGTCTCCAACGATCGTACCGGCATCATCATGGGTTCGGGCGGTCCTTCGACACGCACCATTGTCGATTCTGCCGACATCACCCGTGAAAAAGGCCCAAAGCGCGTCGGACCTTTTGCCGTGCCAAAAGCCATGAGCTCAACAGCTTCGGCAACGCTTGCAACGTTCTTCAAGATCAAGGGCGTCAATTATTCGATCTCGTCCGCTTGTGCGACATCGAACCATTGTATCGGCAATGCCTATGAAATGATCCAGTATGGCAAGCAGGACCGCGTTTTCGCTGGTGGCTGTGAAGACCTCGACTGGACGCTTTCAGTGCTGTTCGACGCCATGGGTGCTATGTCGTCGAAATATAACGACACACCTTCGACGGCTTCGCGCGCTTACGACAAAAACCGCGACGGTTTTGTTATTGCCGGTGGTGCAGGCGTTCTCGTGCTGGAAGACCTCGAAACCGCGCTTGCTCGTGGTGCCAAGATTTACGGCGAAATCGTCGGCTATGGTGCAACATCGGATGGTTACGACATGGTCGCTCCATCGGGTGAAGGCGCGATCCGTTGCATGAAAATGGCGCTCTCGACCGTCAAGGGCAAGATTGATTACATCAACCCGCATGCAACCTCGACCCCTGCTGGCGACGCTCCTGAAATCGAAGCGATCCGTCAGGTATTTGGTTCAGGCGATGCCTGCCCGCCGATTGCGGCAACCAAGTCGCTGACTGGCCACTCTTTGGGTGCCACAGGCGTTCAGGAAGCTATCTACTCGCTTTTGATGATGCAGAATAACTTCATCTGCGAAAGCGCTCATATCGAAGAACTGGATCCTGCCTTCGCGGACATGCCTATCGTTCGCAAGCGCATCGACAATGCTCAGCTCAATACAGTGCTTTCCAATTCCTTTGGATTTGGCGGCACCAATGCAACGCTGGTGTTCCAGCGCTATCAGAGCTGATGGAGAGGGACAATATGCAAGGTTTGATGCAAGGCAAACGCGGCCTCATTATGGGGGTCGCGAATAACCACTCACTCGCCTGGGGAATTTCTAAGCAACTCGCAGCACAGGGTGCCGAACTCGCTTTCACCTATCAGGGCGATGCACTTGGCAAACGTGTTAAACCGCTGGCCGAACAGGTTGGCTCGGATATGGTGCTGCCTTGCGATGTTGAAGACATTGCTTCGGTTGATGCCGTTTTCGCTGAAATCGAGAAGAAATGGGGAAAGCTCGATTTCATCGTTCACGCCATCGGTTTCTCGGACAAGACTGAGCTGAAGGGACGTTACGCAGACGTCACCACACGCGACAATTTCAGCCGCACCATGGTGATCTCTGCCTATTCCTTCACGGAAATGGCGCAGCGCGCAGAAAAGCTCATGAAGGACGGCGGCTCGATCCTGACGCTAACCTATGGCGGCTCGACACGCACAATCCCGAACTACAATGTCATGGGCGTGGCGAAAGCTGCTCTTGAAGCCATGGTTCGCTATCTCGCTGCCGATTACGGCCCGCAGGGTATCCGCGTCAATGCGATCTCGGCTGGCCCTGTACGCACGCTGGCTGGTGCCGGCATTGGCGATGCACGCGCAATCTTCAGCTATCAGCGCCGTAATTCGCCTCTGCGCCGCACTGTCGACATTGATGATGTTGGCAAATCGGCTCTTTACCTGCTGTCAGATCTTTCGAGCGGTGTAACCGGCGAAATCCATTATGTGGATTCGGGCTACAACATCCTTTCGATGCCAACGCTGGAAGAACTGAAAAGTTCGGCTGACACGCGCGGCGAATAAGTCTCATAAGCTTGATAAAAAAAGCCGCCTTTCGAGGCGGCTTTTTTGCTTCACTTCTTAGCATCAAATATTTTGAAGCCTTTTGCGTCCTCAAGCACATTCACATTCTTGAACAAGCTTTTGAGTGTTGCCTCATAAGGCAATTGGCGGTTGGCAACCATCAGCAAACGACCGCCGATTTTCAGACGTGAAGCAGCGGCTGCTATGAACGTCTGACCGAGCGACACTTCGGTCGCACGTCCCTCGTGAAACGGCGGATTCATGATAACCGTATCGTAAATGCCGGTCATTTTTTCGCTTGTAACATCGAACCAGTTAAACGTCATCGGCAAGGGGGAACCAAGACGCTCCAGATTGCCACGCGCCGCTTCCAGCGCTTCATAATCCGCCTCGAAAAGATCAATCTGCTTGATGCGATCGGCATGTTTGAGACTTTGCGCCGCCAAATAGCCCCAGCCAGCACCCAGATCGGCAACATTGCCAAACACGATCTTTTCCATATGCGGCACCAGCAGCGCCGAACCCTTGTCGATAGCGCCATGCGAGAACATGCCGGGCTCTGTGCGGAACACATCGTCAATATCAGTCGCAACCGGCTTCAATGCATTGATAAAATCGTCACCTAGATCGGCAGGACGTTGCAGCCAGAAAGCGACCGCATGATTCTTGGATAGCCGGTCGCTGACTTCAGCAATATTGCCGACCCATTTGCGAAAGCTATCGACACCGAGCTTCTTGTCACCGGAGACGACAATCCAGCCGCCCGGCTTAACACGCGCCAGAAGCTCCGCAAACCACGCCTCGTTGCGACCACGGTGTTTTCCGAGCAGAAGTAGCCCGCCGGAAAAATTGCTCTCCTGAGCCAACCTGGGGATTGCCTTGAAGCCTTCTTTGTTGAGAGCCAGCCAATCAGGACGCCATGGCTGCAAGAAAGTCAGCGCCTGCTTCCATTCATCCTCAAGCTGCCGGTCGGCAGACAAGCCGCAAGCAAGGAAGGTCTGGCCTTCTTCAGGCATATCCAGAATGTCCTGATAGAAAGGGAGAAAGAGTGTTTGTTGTGCTGGTGTCATCATGGCTCATCCATGGTCTTGAATTGATTCACGTGCAACAAAAAAGCGCGCCCCAAATTAGCTCTGGGGCGCGCTTTCGATAACTTACAACAGCTTCAACGCTTATTCAGCGTCTGCTTCTGCCTTCTTTTCAGCAACGATTTCCTTGCCGGTTTCCTGATCGACAACCTTCATCGACAGGCGAACCTTGCCACGTTCGTCAAAGCCCATAAGCTTGACCCAGACTTTCTGGCCTTCCTTAACCACGTCAGTGGTCTTGGCAACGCGGTCGGAAGCCAACTGCGAAATGTGAACCAGACCATCGCGTGGACCGAAGAAGTTTACGAATGCGCCGAAGTCAGCAGCCTTAACAACTGTACCTTCGTAGATTTCGCCAACTTCTGGCTCAGCAACAATCGAGTGAATCCACTTCTTAGCGGCTTCGATTTCTTTGCCGTTCGACGAAGCGATCTTGACCGTACCATCGTCTTCGATGTTGATCTTCGCGCCGGTCTTTTCGACGATTTCACGAATAACCTTACCGCCCGAACCGATAACATCACGGATCTTGTCGGTAGGAATGTTCATGACTTCGATGCGTGGAGCAAATTCGCCGAGTTCTTCACGCGAGGTCGAAAGAGCTTTCGCCATTTCGCCCAGAATGTGAACGCGACCGCCCTTAGCCTGTTCCAGAGCAACCTTCATGATCTCTTCGGTGATACCGTCGATCTTGATGTCCATCTGAAGCGCTGTGATACCGTTTTCAGTACCGGCAACCTTGAAATCCATATCGCCGAGATGATCTTCATCACCGAGAATGTCGGACAGAACTGCGAAACGATCGCCTTCCTTGATCAGACCCATAGCAATACCAGCTACTGGACGGATGATCGGAACGCCCGCATCCATCAGAGCCAGCGATGTGCCGCAAACGGTTGCCATCGACGACGAACCATTGGATTCGGTGATCTCAGAAACAGTACGGATCGTGTAAGGGAACTGTTCAGCAGCTGGCAACATTGGGTGGATTGCGCGCCAAGCGAGCTTACCATGACCAACTTCACGACGACCTGGCGAACCCATACGGCCGGTTTCACCAACCGAATATGGAGGGAAGTTGTAGTGCAGCATGAAAGGTTCTTTGTACGTACCAGTCAAAGAATCGATCATCTGTTCGTCTTCGCCGGTGCCAAGTGTCGCAACAACGATTGCCTGTGTTTCGCCACGGGTAAACAGCGCCGAACCGTGGGTACGTGGCAGAAGGCCAACTTCGGAAACGATTGCACGAACAGTCGACAGATCGCGACCGTCAATGCGGCTGCCGGTGTCGAGAATGTTCCAGCGAACGATTTTCGCCTGCAGTTCCTTGAAAACAGTCGCGAACTTTTCAGCCGAGAATTCTGTTTCTTCAACGCCTTCAGGGAAGAAATGCGCCTTCGCTGCAGCCTTAACGGCGTCAACAGCGTTGTAGCGAGCCTGCTTTTCAGTGTTCTTATAGGCATCGCGCAGGTCTTTTTCGACAACTGCAAGAACCTTGGCTTCGATTTCCGACAGATCTTCTGGCTGGTAATCGCGTGGTTCCTTGGCAGCAACTTCAGCGAGCTTGATGATCGCGTCGATAACTGGCTGGAAGCCCTTCTGGCCGAAAACAACGGCGCCGAGCATGATTTCTTCCGACAGTTCCTGTGCTTCTGATTCAACCATCAAAACGGCTTCAGAAGTACCAGCAACAACCAGATCGAGCTTCGATTCTGGCATTTCGTCGATATTCGGGTTCAGGACGTATTCGCCGTTGATGTAACCAACGCGTGCGCCACCGATTGGGCCCATGAATGGAACGCCGGAAATGGTCAGCGCAGCCGATGCTGCTACCATCGACAGAACGTCTGGATTGTTTTCCAGATCGTGCTGGATAACGGTCAGAACAACCTGCGTTTCGTTCTTGTAGCCTTCAACGAAAAGCGGGCGGATCGGACGATCGATCAGACGCGAAACAAGTGTTTCGTTTTCGCTTGGACGACCTTCACGCTTGAAGAAGCCACCTGGGATCTTACCAGCAGCGTAGGTCTTTTCCTGATAGTTGACGGTCAGCGGGAAGAAATCCTGGCCCGGCTTTGCGCTCTTGGCAGAAACGACAGTCGCGAGAACGACGGTTTCGCCGTAAGTTGCGAGAACTGCACCGTCAGCCTGACGTGCGATCTTGCCGGTTTCGAGTGTCAGCGGACGGCCGCCCCATTCGATTTCAACTTTATGAGTATTGAACATATCTTGTCCTTGTTTGGAGATGCCGCGCAAAAGCGTCTGAAGACATCATCCGGTTGGCAGACCGGGCCATGGGCAAGACAACGGGAAGTTCGTTACGTGTCAGAATATTCGCATGCGAACATCCTCTGGCACGAACTGCCTGCAATCCTGCCCCATGACTGGTCCAGGTCTTGAGCCTTTTGGCTCTGCATTGACATGACGGAATGCACCATGTGCGCCGTCTCATGTCAGTGGGCATTCGCCCGAAATATCGCATTCTCTTTTGGAAAGCGGATATCCGCTTCTCAGAATGCCTTAAGGTATTCCTTTAGTGCGCATCTGAAAAACGCGCTCTAAATCAAACGGGCGACGCTTTGAGACGTCGCCCGATTTTACCGTTAGCGGCGCAGGCCCAGACGGGTGATCAGCGCCTGGTAACGTGCCTGGTCGATGCCCTTGACATAGTCAAGAAGACGACGACGCTGCGAAACCAGCTTCAGAAGGCCGCGACGCGAATGATTGTCATTCTTGTGGCCCTTGAAATGATCTGTAAGGTTCGAAATACGCTCGGAAAGAACGGCAACCTGAACTTCAGGGGAACCGGTATCGCCTTCTTTGGTAGCGAATTCCTTGATAAGCGCTTGCTTGCGATCAGCAGTAATCGACATCGTACACCCTTTCTTGATGAGAGGAAAAAGAGACGCCCAAGCCGGGATGTCGTCCAGCGCGGGCCATTTAAACGATCTCACAATTAATTCATAAGACCGCTGATGGGGCATATAGTGCAAAAACGGCAATAATACCAGTGTCAAATAAACGCTGGCATTATCGCGGTTAATTTGAGACGCGCCAAGCTGCTTGCATTAGGTCTGCGCATCTCAAATCTTTATCCTAACGCGCATTTTATCCGAAAACCGTTTCACACTTTTCGGAATGCGCTTTAAGCCGCCGTGAAAACACGCTTTGGCTTAAACTGACCCTGCTCGATATAGCCAATTGCAAGCAACTTGCCTTTCGATGTTACGCAGGCTTCGTCCGCTTCCAATGGCGCATCGCGTCCACGGATAATTACAGGATTACCAAGACGCACACGCTGGGCCTGATCATCGCTCAATGGCACCTGCGGCAGACAATCAAGCGCTGCACCGGTATCGATCACGAGCGCATCGATTGCTGAAAAATCGCGGCGCGGCGCTGGCTGTTCGACAATGTCGGTCTCTGCATCTTCTGCGGCCTCTTCCTTCTTCGGCGGCAGCGGCGGCCATGCTTCTTCAAGCTCTGCCAGCGTTACCATATCCTCATCAGTGAAGGGTGCTACTTCAATGCGACGAAGGTCCGAAATATGGCCGAAGCAGCCAAGATCGCGGCCCATATCGCGCGCAAGCGAGCGAACATAGGTGCCCTTGGAGCATTCGACTTCAAATTCGGTGCGATCTGCATCAGGAAATTCAACGATTTCCAAACGGTCGATTTCGACTTCGCGCGCTGGAATGACGACTGTTTCGCCTTCGCGTGCCAGATCATAGGCGCGTTCGCCGCCAATCTTGATGGCGGAAAACTGCGGCGGAATCTGAGAGATAACGCCTGTGTAGTTTGGCAACAGAGCTTCAACATCCGCGCGCGATGGGCGGTTGTCGGAGTTCTTTGTGGCAACGCCTTCCAGATCGTCCGTCGAGCGTTCTTCACCCCAGGTCACTGTGAAGCGGTAAACCTTGGTGCCATCCATAACATAAGGCACGGTTTTGGTGGCTTCACCAAGTGCAATTGGCAACATGCCGGATGCAAGCGGATCGAGTGTACCGGCGTGTCCGGCTTTTTCTGCATTGAACAGCCACTTGATTTTTGAAACGGCTTCCGTTGAACCCATGCCTTTTGGCTTGTCGAAAATAACCCAGCCAGAAACCGGACGGCCTTTTTTCTTGCCCCGTCTTGCCATGCTTTATGCGTCTCCATTGCGGGAAGCGTCGTCACTTTCACCGTCTTCATCATTTTCATTACGTCCAAGATCGCGCGCTACTTCTGGCGAACGCAGAAGCGCATCTATCTTGGAAAAATTGTCGAAGCTTGTGTCAGGCCGGAAGCGGAATTCCGGCATGTATTTCATTTGGCTCAGGCTTGGCGCAATGCGACCGCGAATAAACTTCGCATTTGAAGCCAATGCCTTAATGACCGCCTGCACATCTGTGCTGCCGAGCGGCGTGATGAAACAGGTCGCGATTTTCAGATCCGGCGACATGCGCACTTCTGAAACAGAAATAACCGTACGCTCAAGCAGATCATCGCGGATTTCACCGCGCTGAAGAACCTGTGCCAAAGCGTGACGTACCTGCTCGCCCACGCGAAGCTGGCGCTGAGAAAGACCACCTGAGCCTTTCGGATCGGGAGAACGTGCCATTATTTATCCTCGATAAACAACCATGAACGCGCAAGCCGACGGGCCTGCCGATAAATGGCTACAAATTGATAAGTTCAATCTACCACAATTGCGATGGGAGTCAGACCCTCGGAACCGGGCAATGAAAAGCCGGACCATCCAATCGAGGACGGTCCGGCATTAAGATATTAGAGCGTACGCGTAATATGTTCGACGCGGAACGCTTCGATTGTATCGCCTGCGCGCATATCGTCGTAGTTTTCGAACGCCATACCGCATTCCTGACCCATCGGCACTTCCGACACTTCGTCCTTGAAGCGCTTGAGTGTCTTGAGCTTGCCTTCGTGGATAACCACGTTGTCACGGATGAGGCGGACGCCTGCACCACGTTCGACCTTACCGTCGATGACGCGGCAACCAGCAACCTTGCCAACCTTGGTGATGTTGAAGACTTCGAGAATCTCAGCATTACCAATGAAGGTTTCACGACGTTCTGGCGACAGAAGACCCGACATCGCAGCTTTCACATCTTCGATCAGATCGTAGATGATGTTGTAGTAGCGAATTTCGGTGCCCTGCTGATCAGCCAAGCTGCGTGCCTGCTTATTGGCACGAACGTTAAAGCCGATGATTGCAGCATTCGAGGCTTCGGCCAGCGACACGTCGCTTTCCGTGATACCGCCTGCACCCGAATGAACGATACGTGCACGAACTTCGTCAGTACCAAGCTTTTCGAGAGCAGAGATAATCGCTTCGACCGAACCCTGCACGTCACCCTTGATGACAAGCGGGAATTCCTTGGTGCCATTAACCTGCAACTGGCTCATCATCTGTTCAAGCGAACCGCGCTGACCAGTCTGACGTGCAACAGCCTTATCGCGAGCAAGACGCTGGCGATAATCAGCAATTTCACGAGCCTTGGCTTCGTTGGCAACAACCGCGAAACGGTCACCAGCCTGTGGCGTACCCTGAAGTCCGAGAACTTCAACAGGCATTGCAGGGCCAGCTTCCTTAACGTGTTCGCCATGGTCGTTGACCAGAGCACGCACGCGGCCCCACTCATTACCAGCAGCGATAATATCGCCCGGGCGCAGCGTACCCTTCTGAACCAGAACGGTCGCAACCGAACCACGACCGCGGTCGAGCTGAGCTTCGATAACGACGCCTTCTGCAGTACGGGCCGCATCAGCCTTGAGATCAAGGATTTCAGCCTGCAACAGAACTGCTTCAAGCAGCTTATCGAGGTTGAGTTTCTTCTTAGCCGAAACTTCTACGTCGAGAATTTCACCGCCGAGCGATTCAACGAACACATCGTGCTGAAGCAGCTGTGTACGAACCTTCTGCGCATCAGCTTCCGGCTTATCGATCTTGTTGATTGCAACAATGATCGGCACGCCAGCGGCCTTAGCATGGCTGATCGATTCAATCGTCTGCGGCATCACGCTGTCGTCAGCCGCAACCACCAGAATGGCGATGTCAGTTGCCTGTGCACCACGAGCACGCATTGCGGTAAACGCAGCGTGGCCCGGCGTATCGATAAAGGTGATCTTATGGCCGTTCTGTTCGACCTGATAAGCACCGATATGCTGTGTGATACCACCAGCTTCGCCAGAAACCACATTGGCCTGACGAATAGCATCGAGCAGCGATGTCTTACCGTGATCGACGTGACCCATGATGGTGACAACCGGAGGACGCGAAACCTGAGCAGCCGCGTCATCAGCCACGTCGAAGATACCTTCTTCAACGTCCGATTCAGCAACACGCTTAACGGTATGGCCGAACTCTTCAGCGATCAGCTGCGCCATATCCGCATCGATCACATCGCCTGGCTTCATCATCTGGCCCTGTTTCATCAGGTACTTGATGATATCAACTGAACGTTCGGTCATGCGCTGTGCAAGTTCCTGAAGCGTAATGGTTTCAGGCACGATAACTTCACGAGAAATCTTCTCGCGGGTTTCCTGCATCTGCGAACGCTTGAACTTTTCCTGACGACGACGCATCGCTGAAAGCGAACGCGAACGGCCTTCATCTTCCAGATTGCTGGAAATTGTCAGCTTGCCACGACGACGATCATCATCGGTCTTGGTGACCTTTGGTGTACGCACTTCAGGCTTCGCAGGTGTGCCGCGACGCGCGGTCGATGGACCACGACGATCATCATCGTCCTGACCTGCACCTGGCTTACGCTGCTGGCTCTGTGGCAATGGCTTGTTGGCCGTTGGAATAACGTCTGCGATCGCTGGCGACGCTGGACGTGCGCCCTGCTGTGGACGACCACCCTGTGGCGGACGTGCACCCTGTGGAGGGCGGGAATCGCCGCGCTGTTCCGGACGACCAGCTGCCTGTGGAGCGCGCTTTGCAGCTTCTGCTGCGGCACGAGCCTTGGCTTCTGCTTCGCTCTTCAGGCGTGCTTCTTCCTCTGCCTGACGGCGAGCTGATTCTTCACGTTCCTTAGCACGACGCGCATCTTCTTCTGCACGACGCTTGGCTTCTTCAGCTGCGCGAACGCGATCTTCGGCATCACGAACCAAAGCACCTTCAAGCGCGCGGCGGCGTGCATCCATTTCAGAGCTCGACAGCGTGTTCAGCACCATACCCGAGCGATCGGACTGGCGTGGACGCTGTGACTGCTGGCCGGGGCGCTGCTGACCTGGACGCTGCTGCTGACCCGGGCGGGACTGCTGCTGGCCGGGACGCTGCTGCTGCGTGCCCTGCGGACGCTGTGCGGAAGCCGGTGCCGCTGGTGCAGGTTTTGGCTGCTGTGGTGCAGGAGCGACAGGTGCGGCTGCAACTGGAGCTGCCGCCACTGGTGCAGCAGGCGCAGGCGTTGGAGTCGGAGCTGGCGTCGATGCCACAGCTGGAGCTGCCTGAGCTGTTTGTGCAGCAGGTGCTGGAGTTGGAGCTGGTGCAGACACTGGAGCCGCAGCGACAGGTGCTGGTGTTGGCTCAACAGGCGCGCTCGCAACTGGAGCAGGAGCGGCAGGCTTTGGTGCCGCTGCTACTTCCGCTTCAGGCTTCTCATCAGGCCGTGAGAATTTGCGCTTCTTCGTTTCAACGACGACAGCCTTTGTGCGACCGTGGCTGAAATTCTGGCGCACGGTGCTCTGCTCAACCCCTGGCCGCTTGATGGTCAGCGTCTTCTTGGAATTGACGCTCAGCGTCTTATCGTCGTTTGTTTTATCGCTCATTACGTTTCCGTTTCCTTCGCGGCTTCAACCGCTTTACCCGAGCATCATCCAACACAATCAAATCATTTTGGATAATGCTCCGGTCATCCACTTTAGTGCATAATCCGGTTGAGCCAAACAGCCCAATCATCCGGTTTATGCTCCAGAGCGGACCCCGTATCGTCGGGATTTAAGAGAACCGCTCTACTAATTTACCACACACAGCAGTGTCGGACTGCTGCTCGAATTCGCCGTTTCAACTCACCGTCTCAATTGGTGGGCTTTCGCCACGATAGCTATGCAATAAAAGCAGCCTTTGCACGACGCCGGCTGCTGCCCTTCCGCCGAGCACGGCTGCATGTATCACATTTCCGCCCCCAAATGCCAAATCCATTTCTTCGACTCCGAAAAGAGTGAAGGCCGGGATTTGAGGGCCATCCATATGCACAACAACGCGCCTTGCCTGATCCAATTTACGAACCCCATCAGAGGCCGCTTCTTTCGCATGCAATACCAAAACCGCTTGTCCGGAGCGAATTGCCTGATCGACCTTGGTCGAACCAGATGCCACAGCACCGGATTTGCGTGCTAGTGCCAAACTTCCTAGGGCAGATTTCGTCAGCAGCTGGTCAACCAGCGCGCCAAGATCCGCCTGCGGCGTAACACCTTCTTTCAACGCCCGCGCAAACAGCTTGCGCTTGACGGCTTCGTCCACCAGACGCCGCTCTGCCTTAACCCAACAGCCCCTGCCCGGCAGGTTTCGCTTAAGATCAGGCACAACCGAACCATCAGGCCCAGCCACAAAGCGGATCAGCTCATCCGCAGAACCACTTTCACGTGTGACGATACAGGTTCTGTCGTTCATATCCTGCTCCGCACGCAATGATGGCTTTGCCATAGACCGCCTTTTATTCAATTCCAAAACTGGCAGCGACCTAGCAGAGGTAACGCCACATCACAATAACTAACTCTTAGAAGAACGCTCTAACTCTAAACAAGAACGCGGTGCCGCATCATTTACGTCCGATTTGCATCGCAACGATAACGATGCGGCTCCATTTCTTTACGAAGCGGTTTCTTCTTCGCCTGCTTCGACTTCTTCCTCAACCTCGGTTGAGACCAGTTCGTCTTCTGTGATCCAGCCAGCCTTCAAACGTGCTGTCAGGATCATCTGTTCCGCATCAACGCGGGAAAGATCAAACGAAGACAGGATACCGCTGTGATTAACGGTTTCGCCGTCCTTGCGTTCACGCCAGCCAACGAGATCGTCAACGGCATAACCAGCAAAGTCTTCGATGTTCTTCACGCCGTCTTCGCCAACAGCAACAAGCATTGCGGTCGTCAGGCCCGGAAGGTCGCGAAGCTCATCTTCTACGCCCAGTTCCTTACGACGATCATCCTGTTCGTTTTCGATACGCTCCAGGAATTCACGCGCACGTTCCTGAATTTCACCAGCGGTATCATCATCGAAACCTTCGATAGAAGCGATTTCAGCCGGTTCGACGTAAGCAATTTCCTCAACCGAGGCAAAGCCTTCCGAAGCCAGAACCTGACCGACCATTTCATCAACGTTAAGGGCATCCATGAAGAGGTTCGAACGCTCAGCAAATTCTTTCTGGCGACGATCCGACTCTTCGTCTTCGGTCAGGATGTCGATGTCCCAGCCAGTCAGCTGTGACGCAAGGCGCACGTTCTGACCGCGACGACCAATTGCCAGTGATAATTGGTCATTCGGAACGACAACTTCAATACGTTCTGCATCTTCATCGAGAACAACCTTAGCAACTTCAGCTGGCTGAAGCGCGTTGACGATGAAAGAAGCCGCATCTGGCGACCATGGAATGATATCGATCTTTTCGCCCTGAAGTTCAGCCACAACAGCCTGAACACGCGAGCCACGCATACCAACGCAGGCACCAACCGGATCAATCGATGCATCACGCGATACAACGGCGATCTTGGCGCGCGAACCCGGATCACGGGCGACCGACTTGATTTCGATAATACCGTCGTAAATTTCCGGCACTTCCATGTTGAAAAGCTTCGCCATGAAAGATGGGTGGGTACGCGACAGGAAAACCTGTGGACCGCGCTGTTCGCGACGAACGTCGTAAACATAGGCGCGGATGCGGTCGCCATAGCGGAATGCTTCGCGTGGGATCAGTTCATCACGACGTACTATTGCTTCGCCACGACCAAGATCAACGATCACATTGCCATATTCAACGCGCTTAACGGTACCGTTAGCGATTTCGCCGACACGGTCCTTGAATTCGTCATACTGACGGTCACGCTCGGCTTCGCGCACTTTCTGCACGATAACCTGCTTGGCCGACTGGGCAGCAATACGGCCGAAATCCATTGGTGGCAGCTGATCAGCGATGAAATCACCAATCTGCGCATCAGGGTTACGGTCGCGTGCAGTGAACAGCGAAATCTGCGTGGAGTAGTCCTCAACGGTCTCAACAACTTCTAGCAAACGCTGAAGCTTGATCTCGCCGGACTTCGCGTTGATGTCGGCGCGGATATTGCTTTCCTGACCGTAACGCGAACGTGCGGCCTTCTGGATAGCATCGGCCATGGCCGAGAGAACAATCTCGCGGTCAATCGACTTCTCGCGTGCGACCGCGTCGGCGATCTGCAGAAGTTCCAGCCTGTTTGCACTGACTGCCATAGGTCTCTCCTTGGTGACGCATCCGTTCTTCTTTGAGAGCCGGACGCCTGAAACTCACTTTGAAACTTATTACTTTTCAGTTTCGGATTCAGCCGATCCGGCTTCTTCCGTATTTTCATTGGCGCCTTCGCTCAGATCGCCATCCAGAATATCTCCGGGAATGCGGCCTTCGCGTGCAGCCTTGTCCTTGCGCAACGCATCGCGGATCAGATCATCGGTCAGAACCAAACGCGCATCAGAAATCAGATCGAACGGGATGCGAACAACTGGTTCGTTTCCGTAAGAAATCTGATCGCTTTCAATCACAACCGAATCGTCCGGCGCGGCTTCATCAATCACAATGCGACCACGAAACTTCTTGCGTCCTTCGTGAACAATCGATGTTTCAAGCTTGGCAACATGACCGGCCCAATTGGTAAAATCGGACTTGCGAACCATCGGGCGATCAATACCCGGCGACGAAATTTCAAGATGATACTTGCCGCTGAGTGGATCTTCCACATCGAGAACTGGAGCCACAGTGCGGCTCAACAATTCACAATCTTCAACGGTCATCGTGCCATCAGGACGCTCTGCCATGATCTGCAAAGTCTGCCCATTGAGGCCAGAAAGGCGCACACGCACGAGGCGGAAACCCAGCGTATTGATCACTGGTTCCACAATGGATGCCACTTTTGCATCAAGACCCGTTTCGCGAATGATGCGCTCGTCTGCAATTACGGCATCTGCGGTTACGGTTTCAATTGCCTGTTCGTGTTCGCTCACTCGATAAACCTTCTTCACTGGGTCGCAGGTAACAAAAAAGAGCGGGTCCGGGAGGGCCCACTCTTGTTCAAACGACCAAGAATTTGAAACTTATATACCAGCCATCGCGGATTTTTTCAAGAGCCGCATCCGAGATAGATTATTGGCGAATGAAAGTAAGATACGCAGCAACGCGTCCTTCACGGAAAGCCTTGGCTTCATAACGCGTGCCCGGCCAGCCATCATAGGCTTTGTTCCAATCATCCGGGCCCTCTGCCTGCCACTCGAAAGCCGGATGTCTGCGGCAGTGTTGCAGCGTCCAGTTGACGTAATGCTCAATGTCGGAAGCAAAGCGGAACTTTGCACCCGGTTTCAACAACCGTGCGAAACGGTCGAGATTGGCATCGCTGACAAAACGGCGCTTCCAGTGGCGGCGCTTGTGCCACGGATCGGGATAGAAAAGATCGATCCCGTCAAGCGATGCATCCGGCAACCAATCAAGCACATCGGTCGCATCTTCATCATAGAGACGGAGATTCGTTCGCGGCGCTTCATGAAGGGCAGCCAACATCTTGGCCATGCCGTTGACGAAAGGCTCGACGCCAATGAAGCCAGACTTCGGATAGCGTCCGCTCTCGTGATGGAGATGTTCCCCGCCACCAAAGCCAATTTCCATGCGCACATTTTCAACTGGCGCATCGAACAAGGTTCGCAAATCCAGTGGTGCACGCGTATCGAGATCAAGTTTAAGGCGCGGCAGCAAATCCTCAAACAGATTGTTCTGATGTGGACGCAGTGGCTTGCCGTGACGGCGACCGAAGAAGTTTCCGGCCGCGCGTACTGGATGAGATTCATCGGTCATTTATCGCGGTTCCAGTTAAAGCGGTATCGTTGGAACCGCTCTAACTCTTTTTTACGCATTGTCCTATGCAAAACCGCTGCGCAGTATTGCTGGAAATGTAAACAATCAGGCTGAAAGTGCTGCCTTCAACGCCTTGCTGAGATCGGTCTTTTCCCAAGAGAAAGAACCGTCTCGACCCGCCTTGCGACCAAAATGGCCATAAGATGAGGTCTTGGCATAGATAGGCTTATTGAGATCAAGGTGCTTACGGATGCCGGTTGGCGACAGGTCCATAACCTTACGTAATGCTACCTCGACGGCTGCTTCGTCCACTTTGCCCGTGCCGTGCAGATCGACGTAGACCGAAAGCGGCTGTGCAACGCCGATAGCATAAGAAAGCTGGATCGTGCAGCGATCTGCAAGATTGGCAGCAACCACATTCTTGGCAAGATAACGCGCTGCATAAGCTGCCGAGCGATCCACCTTGGTTGTGTCCTTACCGGAGAATGCACCACCACCATGCGGAGCCGCACCGCCGTAAGTATCAACAATAATCTTGCGACCCGTAAGGCCCGCATCACCATCTGGCCCGCCAATAACGAACTTGCCGGTCGGGTTGATGTACCAGTTGCAGTTTGCTGCAATTGGAAGATCGCCCAGCGCTTCGCGAATGTAAGGCTCAACAACCGAGCGAACTTTCTTTGAATCCCAGCTTGCATCGAGATGCTGCGTGGAAAGCACGATCTGAGTTACTTCAGCAGCTTTGCCGTTTTCGTAACGCACAGTGACCTGGCTCTTGGCATCAGGGCCGAGTTTGCCCGGATCGCCTTCACCTTTGTGACGCGCTTCAGCGAGCTTTTCGAGAATCTTATGCGAATAATAGATCGGCGCTGGCATCAGATCAGGCGTTTCGCGGCAAGCATAGCCGAACATAATGCCCTGATCACCTGCACCCTCTTCGCCCTGACGGTCGGCAGCATTATCCACGCCCTGCGCAATATCGGCAGATTGTGGATGCAGCAACACGTCGATTTTCACAGTGCGCCAATTAAAGCCATCCTGCTCGTAGCCGATTTCGCGGATAGCTTTACGCGCAGCGGAACGGAAGCGTGATGGATTAATCAGTGGATGGCCCGCCGCGTCATGAGCGATTGTGCCGTCCTTATTCTTCTTCAGGAAAGTTTCAGGCACGCGGACTTCGCCAGCAATAACCACACGATTGGTGGTAGCAAGCGTTTCACATGCAACGCGGACAGACCAAGGATCAACGCCGGTACGGCGCGCTTCCTTATAGATCATGTCTACGATTTCATCGGAAATACGATCGCAAACCTTGTCTGGATGACCTTCAGACACCGATTCGCTGGTGAAGAGATAAGAACTGCGCGACACGGGTAACCCCTCTTGAAAATCCAACGGATGAAATATCCGCCATGGAAACACAGTAGCGCCCGGAACCGTTTCATATGGTCCGGGCACAGCATTGTGTTAGCGAAGTTAGGATTAAACCGTCAATGCATATTCTTGTTGCGACACCTCGATGCCAGAAAAAATCCTTCCGGCATGCGGTTTTGCGGACAAAATTATGCGTTATTCGCCTTCTGCGGCAAGAGACTTCACAAGATCGATAATCTTGCGGCGCACTTTCGGGTCGGAAATTTTGGTAAACGCACGGGTCAGTTGGACGCCCTCATTCGAGTTAAGGAAATCGACAACATAAGTCGCTTCATTGTCCTCAGCAAAACCTGCCTGAGTAGGCGAAGAACCCGGCGCATCTTCAAAAAAGAAGGAAACTGGCACCGTCAGAATAGATGAGATCGCCTGAAGACGGCTGGCGCCAACGCGGTTGGTGCCTTTTTCATATTTTTGAATCTGCTGGAAAGTAATGCCTAAGCTTTCGCCTAATTTTTCCTGACTGAGGCCCAACATATTGCGGCGAAGACGAATGCGGCTGCCCACATGGATATCAATGGGGTTGGGCTTCTTCTTATTCTCAATCATACAGTTTCACTCCTCGCGACCGCGAGCTTTCATTCATGGTCTGTTCAAAAGAACAGAGATAAAAATCATTGTGGGAGGTAGTCAGACTGGTTTTCCAATGAAACCGTCACCGCCCGAGTATAACATCGTAACAAAATTGCCATGTCAATGAAAACGCTTGCGGAAAGACAACCTCAACCACACGCATACGGTGAATAACACAAACAGAATTGCAAGAGCCTGTTTGCCGGAGGGCGCACTGCCCCAAAATGGGACACGCTCTTCAGGCAAATAAGCATCAATTACCCCTACCGCGTCAAGAGGTAGCTCCTGAATGATTCGTCCATAAGCATCTACGACAGCAGATATACCATTGTTGGCAGCACGAACGAGGGGGAGGCCTTGCTCCACAGAGCGCACCTGTGCTTGTCGGAAATGCTGGTAAGGTCCCGGTGTGTCCCCATACCATGCATCATTGGTGACATTCACAATCGCCGTCACCTTTCGTCCAGTATAGGAGAGTTCATCAGGGAAGATTGCTTCATAGCAAATCAACGGCAGGAAGGTTTGGCCTTCCATGACATTGATCGCGTGACGCGCTTTGGCAGCTGTGAAGCCACCGGGCATTTCGACCACTTCCTGCAATCCCCAGCTGCGCAGATACCGCTCGAAAGGCAGATATTCACCAAACGGCACCAAGTGGACCTTATCGGTATAATCGACAATTTTACCGTCGCCATTAATCGTCAGGATAGAATTATAATAACGCGGATCGCGGCGCGGTACGATTTCTTCACGCACCGCACCCGTCAACAGCACCTGATCGTCGCCAACCACATCGGCAATGCGCTTCAGGGCATCCGGTGTTGATGAAAGAATATAAGGAACTGCCGTTTCAGGCCAAATCACCACATCGGGCCTCGGCGCACCATCTGCCGGTGCCTGCTCAGTCATGGCGATAAATTTATCGAAGATCGCACGCCGCTCGTTGTTGTCCCATTTCAGGCTCTGCGCAATAGAAGGCTGTACGATGCGGATTGAAAGCGTTGTCCGATCAGTATCGACCGCTGGCGCATTCGACAGCACCCATGCACCAAAGCCGATATGCGCGGCGACAAGAACAGCGGCAAGCCCAAGGCCAGCCTTTGCAAAACGACCGCCACTGAGCAACGCAGGTGCCGAAAACACGAGCGCTGCAAATGCACTCATACCAACGAGACCCACAATCTCGACGGATTGCATCATCATCGGCGTGGGCATGGCGGCATAGCCAACTGCGTTCCACGGAAAGCCGGTGAAAACAAATGTCCGCAGCCATTCAGTCAGACCAAAGCCGAGCGCCATCGCAAAGATGCGCCCAATGCCCTGCGACCAGAAAAGCCGCGCAACCATCGCGGCCAATCCATAGAAAATCGCCAGAAACGCGGGAAGGCCTAGAACTGCAAACGGTATAGCCCAAGCAAATTGCTCAGCATCGACCAGAAGAGCCGTACCGATCCACCAAAGACCAGATACGAAATAGCCAAAACCAAACCACCAGCCGATCAGAGCGGCCGGGAAAAAGCGCCGGATAGGGCCTTTTTCCTTATCAGGCACTGCACCGTCAATCAGCCAGACCAGCAGTGGGAATGTAAGGAAACCGACGATAAAAATATCGAAAGGCGGTTGGGTGAGCGTCGCGACTGCACCAGTGAGAAAAGCGACCAGCGCCCGGCGCCAGCCGCTCAAAGAAGAGATCTTCCCCGCAAATCTCTCTATCATCAGGCCTCTTTGGACGTGTCCGTGGTGTTTTCGGATGCATCATCATCCGTGCTGACAACTGGACGTGGCCGATGACTTTCTGATTCCGAAAGTGGCACAATGCGAACCCGCTTCACGCGGCGTGGATCAACTTCCAGCACATGAAATTCATATCCCGGTATAGCCTGCACGACTTCACCGCGTACAGGGATGCGTCCAAGAACCGAGAATATCAGGCCACCGACAGTGTCGACATCCTCACCATGTTCGCCCACTTCGAACGAAGGGCCGATCTTCTCAGCCAGTTCTTCAAGATCAGCGCGGGCATCGACAACGAAAACGCCGTTGGCTTCCTCAGAGATCATGATGTCTTCGTCATCATGCTCATCTTCAATATCGCCGACAACCATTTCGACAATGTCTTCGAGCGAGGCCAGACCATCGGTGCCGCCATATTCATCAATGACCAGTGCCATCTGGATATGGGCCGCCTGCATGCGTGCCATCAGTCCGCTCGCCAGCATCGATGGCGGCACGAACAACACCTTGCGAATAAGATTAAGTTCGCCAATGGTCTTCGTGAGGTCGATACGCCCCATGTCAAACTTGGCAGCACTCGTCGCGTCGGTCTTCTGACGCGATTGCTGTGTAATGTAATTCAGCACATCGCGGATATGGATCATGCCGCGCGGATCATCCAGCGTTTCAGCATAGACCGGCATGCGTGAATGGCCTGAGCTTTCAAACAGCTCTAGCGCTTCCCAAAGCGGTGTAGAAATTTCAATCGCTACTACATCCGCGCGTGGGATCATCACATCTTCGACGCGGATTTCGCGCAGACGCAGGATGTTGTTGAGCATCGCCTTTTCTTCAGGCGAGAAAGCCGAATCCTGTTCGCTTTCAGTGCTTGAAAGCGCATCAGCTAAATCTTCGCGCAAAGACGATGATTGGCGCGAACGCATAAACGGAAAAATATTTGCCAGAAGGGAACGCTTTTCGCTCGATTGCGAGCGCTGCGTACTTTGCCCTTCGGCGTCTTGTGTGTCGCTTCGGCTATCGCCAGCGGTAGAGGAATTGTTTTGGTCAGCCATGATCAATCTGTTTCAACGTTTAAATCGGATACAGCATAAGGGTCGGGGATGGCAAGAGCATGAAGGATTTCGCGTTCGCGACGTTCCATCTCTTCGGCCTCCTCCTCAGTCTCGTGATCGTAACCCAAAAGATGCAAAAAGCCATGCACTACGAGATGCGTGAGATGGTTATCGAACGGCTTGCCCTCTTCGAGAGCCTCACGCTCGACCGTTTCGCGCGCAATAATGATATCACCCAGCATCGGGCCCGGCTGCTCGCCAGCCTTTACAGGATAGGCCGGAAAAGACAAAACATTGGTCGCCTTGTCTTTGTTTCGCCACTCGGCATTGATCTTGCGGATAGAAGCATCGTCGGTAAAAACCAGACTCAATTCGCTCTCAGCGGGCTTAAGCTGGAGATTATTCCAAGCTGCCTCTACGGAGCGCTGCACAAGTCCTTCAAGGACTGTTTCTTCCGGCCAGTTGCCGGCTTCGATCATAATATCGATTTGGATCGCGTTATCTGACACTTCTCTCGCGGCTTGCGATGAAACAGCCGCTCTATCCTTCCAGTTGTTAAAAGAAGCGTCCGCCTTTCGGCGGACGTAATATTTATAAATCGTCATTATTCTACGCGAATACAAGAATAATTTTGAATTATTCTGAGCGAGCGTTCTTTTTCGCGTCACTGTCATAAGCGGTGACGATGGCTGCGACCAGCGGATGACGCACCACGTCTTTCTCAGTAAAGCGCACTTTGACAACCGATTCGACGTTTTCAAGAACGCGAAGCGCTTCAACGAGACCCGATTTCTGGCCGGGTGGAAGATCAATCTGGCTCGGATCACCATTGACCATCATCCGCGAGCCTTCACCAAGACGCGTCAGGAACATTTTCATCTGCATCGATGTTGTATTCTGCGCTTCGTCAAGAATGACCGCAGAATGCGCGAGCGTTCGTCCGCGCATGAACGCAAGCGGTGCGATTTCGATCACACCCGCCGTAATCGCACGTTCGACCTTTTCCGCAGGCATCATGTCGTAAAGCGCGTCATAAAGCGGACGAAGATAAGGATCGACCTTTTCCTTCATGTCACCCGGCAAAAAGCCAAGACGCTCACCGGCTTCAACAGCCGGGCGCGACAGAATGATACGCTCGACCAGACCGCGTTCCAAAAGCATCGCAGCATGGGCGACGGCAAGATAAGTCTTACCTGTACCAGCTGGCCCGACACCCATAACAAGTTCCGAACGATCAAGGGCGCGCATATAGGCGTCCTGCGTCGGTGTGCGGGCAAAAATTGTCTTCTTGCGCGTCGATATTTGCGCAGCCGACATTTTCCCCTTGGTTTCAAGCGTTGGCAAGATCAGCTGATCGTCCGCAGCAACGGCAATGCGAATCGCGCCATCGACATCCGAAGCGGTCAGTTCATTGCCTTTTTGCAAATATTCATAAAGCTGATCCAGCGTGCGGCGGGCCTGTTCGGTGGCCGTTGGCTCTCCACGGATGGATAGCTCATTGCCCCGTGATCGCACATCGACGCCGAGCTTCTGCTCAATACGCGCCAGATTCTCATCGAACTGGCCGTAAAGCGCACTGGCAAGGCGATTATTGTCGAAGGTGAGGACGATATGGGCCATATCGGAGGCTCCGGATGGCGCAGTAATAGCAGAACTCGCAGCCGGGCTTGA
This sequence comes from Ochrobactrum sp. MYb379, assembly GCF_037479515.1. NCBI lineage: Bacteria > Pseudomonadati > Pseudomonadota > Alphaproteobacteria > Hyphomicrobiales > Brucellaceae > Ochrobactrum > Ochrobactrum sp. MYb379. The sequence goes on along the minus strand of NZ_JBBGYW010000002.1, from coordinate 270,825 downwards.
AATTGTGTTTGTTTGCGTATGGATGGTTGGCTTGGCAGGCTTTAGTTTTTCCGTAGCGCTCAAACGCATCTCCCAAAGGTTCACGCATTGCAATCGCAGTACCGGCAGGACGTTCGGTCAAAGACTACTCACCGCGACTACTGCCTGAATGCTATAATGCTCTCACACAAGCTTTTGCGCAATAAGACTATTGGTGCCAGTCCCCGTAATTTTTACACGGATGATCTCACCGACCTGATCGTCATTATCATCAATGATGGCTGGCAAGAGCCATGGCGAACGACCAACCATCTGGCGCTCGAAACGGCCCTTCTTTTCCAGAAGCACATCCATTTCACGACCGACCAGCGAATTCAGAAATGCTGTTTGCTGTTCGGCCAAAAGCGCTTGCAAGCGTTGCAACCGCTCATCCTTGACCGCTTCTTCCACATGATCAGGAAGATCAGAACCCGGCGTTCCTGGACGCGGCGAATATTTGAACGAATAGGCCTGCGCATAATTTACATCGCGCACCAGCTGCATTGTATCTTCAAAGTCCTGATCGGTTTCACCGGGAAAACCGACAATGAAGTCACCCGACAGCGCCATATCAGGGCGCACTTCACGAATACGCTCGACAAGACGGACATATTCGTCAGCCTTATGACGGCGGTTCATCGCTTTGAGTATGCGGTCCGAACCCGACTGAACCGGCAGATGCAGATAAGGCATCAACTGGCGCAGATCGCGATGCGCTGCAATCAGCGTATCGTCCATATCGCGCGGATGGCTGGTCGTGTAACGTAAATGCGCTACACCGGGAATGCGTGCAAGGCGGAACAGAAGTTCGCCAAGGCCCCATTCGCGACCATCATCGCCCGCGCCATGCCATGCATTAACGTTTTGACCCAAAAGCGTGAGTTCACGCACGCCGCTCTCGGCAAGGCGTTCGGCTTCGGCAACAATCTGTGCAACGCTGCGCGAGACTTCCGAGCCGCGTGTGTAAGGGACTACGCAGAAGGTGCAGAACTTGTCGCAACCTTCCTGAACCGTGAGAAACGCCGAAACGCCGCGCTTACGGGTTTCTTCGCGCTTTGGCGCAGGCAGATGAGCAAATTTATCTTCGATAGCATATTCGGTTTCGACAACCTTTTCGCCACCACGGACACGCGCCAGCGCGTTGGGCAGACGATGATAGGTCTGTGGCCCGATCACCAGATCGACGTTGGGCGCACGGCGCAGAATTTCCTGACCTTCGGCCTGTGCAACGCAACCGGCAACGCCAATGGTCAGTTCTTTGCCATTCGGTCCGCGCTTATCCGTCATTTTTCGCAGACGACCCAGCGCTGAATAAAGCTTCTCGGATGCTTTTTCACGAATATGGCAGGTGTTGAGCAAAACCAGATCAGCATCGTCCGGCGTGTCCGTCGTGACATAACCTTCTTGCGCAAGGCTATCGGCCATGCGCTGGCTGTCATAGACATTCATCTGGCACCCATAAGTCTTCACGAAGACCTTACGCGTGTTGCTGCCATCTGATGTTTTTTGAATATCGGTCATGTTTTCGCTCATGGCCGCTATCTAGCGTTTTTATCACCGCTTTAAAAGGCGACAAACTTACGCTCTTATGCCAAGGCGCTAAGATGCTTACGCATCACGCCTTGAAGAAGTTCAATCGCCACTCGGGCTTAACCCAATTCCATTCAGTTTCACTCGATGGAATTGGGTATCAATCCTCAGCAATTTCGCGACCATGCAATGATGACTGCAAAAGCGCCCTCACCCGGCTTTCCATGCTGCGCGCCAAAGCCTTACGGTCCGTCTCGGCAGTCACAACAATCGGCTCGCCAAAGCGTATTTCAACGTCGATAGCGCCTTCTTTCAAGATACCCTTGAGATGGGGCATCAGCTGAACATCACCGGGCCATGATGCAATCGGGCGGTGATAACGACCCATCGCCATTCCATGCATGCCAGTATAGGCAATAGCCACCGGCTGAACGATCACTTCCGGAATGCCTGCTTCGCGGATTGCAGCATGTGCCGCCCCAAAAAGTGCGGTCTTAAACGGCAAAACACGATTACCGTCCGAAGTCGTCCCCTCTGGAAACAGAACCATCGCGTCACCATCAGCCAGACGTCTTGCAATGTCAGAGGTTTGTTCGCCCGTTTTGCCGCGCCGTTCGCGTTCAACAAAGACCGTGCGCTGCAACACAGCAAAAAAGCCAAAGACCGGCCAGCTTTTTACTTCCGATTTTGCAATGAACGAAACCTGCCCCGCCGCCGACAAAACGACAATATCGCTCCATGACGTGTGATTGGCGACCAGCAAAAGCGGCCTACCTTCCGGGATCTCACCAACAATCGTAATGCGGAAACCGAACAGGCGGGCGATGATACGATGAAAGAAATTCGGCAGGCGGCGCTTCCAAGTGTTTTTGAGTTTCAAAAACACATATTGAAACGGAATCAGCGACAGGCTGAGAGCCACCATCGCCGCAACGACCAAAATGATGCGGATGGCACCGATCATTGTGGCCTCACCAAATCGCGCCTTAGGATGAACGCTGATGAGCGCCCATTTTCTGTTTCGTAATAAGCCGGTCGATCACCGACCTTGTTGAAACCAATCCGGCGATAGAGAGCCATTGCCGCAACATTGTTTTCATCGACTTCGAGAAACAGCGTTTCCGCCCGTTCCTGATACAGATAGCGCAGCACCGCATCCATCAGCGAGCGACCAACGCCTTGCTTGCGCACCTCATCGGAAACTGCAATCGTCAAAATTTCCGCCTCACCTGCAACCAGCCGGGCCAGCACGAAGCCGTATGCCTTGCCCGGTTTACCTTCAGGCCGCGCAACGAAGCCAAAAACATTGTCTTGCGCAATCAGCGAGCGGAAATCATCGGAGCTCCAGCTGTGATGAAAAGCCAGCGCATGAACACGGTGAATTTCTCCGCAGTCCTTAGCGCTAAGCGGCTCGACCGAAACAGACTTGCGGCCAAAGCGGGGGAGCGAAAAGCCCAGCATCTTATTCTCCGTCCGCCTTACGCGGCAGCGCAAAACCAGTCTGCGGCTTCACATCAGGTCCGCGCATATAGAGCGGCTTCGGCGCTTCGCCCGGCTCGCGCAATGCTGCAAGCTTTGCATAAGTGCCGATCCGTGCGGTCGGCTCAACGCGTGCAGTGCTGAATGTTCCTGCCAAAACTTCATTCAGCGCATTTGCGGCAGAGCCAGCCAGCACCGTCTCTGAGGATTGCTGCTGGATAAGCGCCAGCGCTTCATCACGCGGCAGCACCATTGGGCCAGTTGTCGCCTTGGAATCCGCATCAAAGCTCTGCGCATAGATTTCACCGCGATGCGCTTCAAGCAACACCAGAACCGGCTTTCCCGGATGGCTGATCGCTACTTCCGATGCAAGCGCATCAAAAGCACTGATGCCGATTGCAGGGCGCTCAAGCGCCAGCGCAAAACCACGCGCTGCCGACACGCCAATCCGTACGCCGGTAAAAGAACCCGGGCCAACATTGACGGCCACGCAATCAAGATCAGTCATGGCAATTCCGGATTGCGTCATTACCCGCCCGATATAGTCCATCAGGACTTCGGCATGACCTTTTCCGATGTCCTCGCTGACTTCAGCAAGAACCGTATCGGTGCCAGAATCATAGATTGCGGCAGCACACCAGGAAGAAGCGGTATCAAGGGCAAGTATCTTCATAAGCCATCGGGTAAATCAGAATTCGTTATGCCACAAGCAAAACACATGAATTGGACCAAATTTAACAGCACTTTTGGGAACAAAATGCCGTGTGGAGCGTTTAAATATCGGATGCGGGACGGAATATAATAACGCTATCCAAACCGGCCTTACATTGAGATCCGGCGGGGACGGTTTCAGAAAGCAAATCTGCTTTCGCTCAGTGATGTCCCAATCACTGTGACATGAGTCGGATCGTGCAAAGGATATGAGGATCAAATGTCCAAGAAGTCGATGCATACAACCCGCAACGATCTTCCCTCCAATACCAAGACAACGATGATCGCGCTGCTCAACGAAAACCTGGCTGCGACCATTGATCTTGCTCTTATCACCAAGCAGGCGCACTGGAACCTTAAGGGTCCGCAGTTTATCGCCGTGCATGAATTGCTTGATACATTCCGTGCCGACCTCGACGATCATGTGGACACGATTGCAGAACGCGCTGTGCAGCTTGGCGGCACTGCCTATGGCACCACGCAGGTTGTCGCCAAAGACTCCAAGCTTAAAGCCTATCCGACTGATATTTATGCCGTGCACGACCATCTGGCAGCATTGATCGAGCGCTATGGCGATGTGGCCAACTTAGTGCGTCAGTCGATCAGGGATGCAGACGAAGCTGGTGACGACACGACCGCAGATATTTTCACAGCCGCCTCGCGCAGCCTCGACAAGTCGCTGTGGTTTCTGGAAGCACACGTTCAGGAAAAGAACTGATTTTGGTACGCTGATAATACGAATAAGGCCGGGAAATTCCCGGCCTTTTGTTTATCAGTTCGTCCACTCACCGCCGCGCATGACAGGCTCGCGGCTGCCATCGGCATTCACACCATCCACATCGATCTTGTCTGAACCGATCATCCAGTCGATGTGGATCAGGCTCGAATTGCCGCCCTGCGCTTTGATCTGTTCCGGCGTAAGCTTCGCGCCATCGATAAAGCATTTCGAATAGCACTGACCGAGCGCGATGTGGCTTGCTGCATTTTCATCGAACAGCGTGTTATAAAAAAGAAGCCCGCTCTGCGAAATAGGGGAGGAATGCGGAACGAGTGCCACTTCGCCCAGACGGCGTGCGCCTTCATCCGTATCCAACACTTTGTTGAGCACTTCTTCGCCACGACTTGCCTTGGCTTCAACAATGCGACCGCCTTCAAAACGCACAGAGATATTGTCGATCAATGTGCCCTGATGCGACAGCGGCTTGGTGCTCGACACATGACCATCGACGCGTAGCGCATGCGGCGTGGTAAACACTTCTTCGGTCGGGATATTCGGGTTGCAGGTGATGCCGTTTTTCGCCGTGGATGCACCGCCATGCCATTCGTGACCATCGGCAAGACCAACCGTCAGATCGGTGCCCGGTCCCTTAAAATTCAGCGCGCTGTAAGCCTTGCCGTTGAGCAAACGCGTGCGGGTGCGCAATGCCGCATTGTGCGCGGCCCACGCACCGACAGGATCATCAACATCAACGCGGGAGGCTGCGAAAATCGCATCAGCAAGCTTGCGGGTTGCAACGTCTTGCGCATCATCCGGGAACATCAGCTTCGCCCATTCCGGGTTCGGATAGGAAATGATGTTCCAGTTGATGTCGAAGCCTGCGATCTTTTCAAGCGCTGGCTGATAGGCCTTGGAATTGGCACGGTTGGCGCGCGAAACCTTAGATGCATCCTGCGAAGACAAGAGCAGCGGATTATCAGCTGCTATCGCGAGACGCGCTGCACCGTTGGCATAGGCCTTTGCCATGCCTTCATAAAGCCAGTCGGCTGCACGATCAAAACTCTCGTCCGATGCATTTTCATAACGTGCCAGCGCAATCGCATCATCGGAGAAGAAGGGCGTTACAATGCCTGCACCCGCCTTATAGGCGTGTTTTGCAATCAAGCGCACCAGCGGCAGCGCAACAACCGGGGCTGTGATGACAAGATCTTGCCCTTCGCGCAATTGCAGCCCGACTCGTACGGCGACTTCGGCCAGACGTTCGAGTTTTACCGGGTCGATGACGGGAGCGTTAATGTCATGTGCCATAGGGCTGCGAACCTTGTGTTTGATAGAATCAGCGGCAGTGTATCAGAAGGCATAATTTCACCACTCTTTTTACTGCTATTGCACTATATTGATCATGCGGTCGAATTTTTTTATTCAATGAGAGCAACGGCTATGAAGAAAAGCGTGCTTATAATCCTCGGTGTTGCAGGGCTGCTTGCAGGCTGTCAAACTATGACACCTGAACAGCGCCGCGCGGCAGATGAACAGACCTGCCGCGGCTATGGTTTCAAACAGAAATCGGATGCTTTTGCGAATTGTCTGATGCGGCTTGATCTCGACCGCCGCGCGGATCGACGCGAATGGCAAAATAGAGCTGATTTCTACGACAGGCCGATGGTGATTTATCAGCCCGTTCCGGTGGCGGTGCCAGTAAAATAAAAAAAAGCGCCCTTTGGGGCGCTTTTTTAATTCTGTGATCAGCTCAACTTCAGAGCGGTGATTGCGGACGATCCTGCGCGAGAAGCATCGCACCAATTGCATCAACATGCTTCTTATCGGCGGTATATGCCAGAGATGCGTTCTGCTCCGTTGGTGCGGTTTCATCGAAAGTCGGCTGATAGCTTGCAACCTGCGTCAGAACCGGCTTTTCAGCAGGCGTAACAGGCAAGGTCGCCAAACGATCACCACGCGCTTGTGGACCAACACCACCGTTCTGCTGCGTCTCTGCCGTCTTTGAAGCGTCAGCAAGCGCAACCTGAACAGTCGGCTGAACTTCAGGAACAGTTCCATCCTGCTGCGTGGTCACGTTATAAAACGGCCCTTCAGGCATGGAAGGCGATTGTGGCGATGACGCATAAGCAAGGTTGTAAGGCGTTTGCGGAACCGGGTTCTGCAATTCGCCGTCACGACCACGCTTTTCGTAGAAGGAGTTTCCACCTGCAACCAGCACATAATGCATATTGTTGTAAGGGAATTTGAGCCCTGCAGTATGGAAGAACATCGAGTTCTTCAAAGATGGATGACGCTTGCCTTTAAGAACTGCATCAGCAGCTGCTTGAACATCTGGCAAAGCGTTGGAATTCATCTTGCGGGTCAAAACGCCCGGTGCAAACTGGTTTTTCTGCCCAACCACACCACAAATTGTATCGGGGTAGCTGCCCGATGCGAGGCGGTTCATCACCACAGTACCGACAGCCATCAAACCATCAGGGCTTGAACGGTTTGATTCAAAAAACATCGCGCGCTGGAGGCATTCGCGATCTCTCGCGGTGTAAGTGAAAGTCTTCACGCCATTGACCGACTTAACGTGGCTTACAGCCGCTGTCTTTTCGGTCTTGGTCTTGCTCGTACCACCAGTTGTCGTGCAGCCCGTCACCAGAAAAGGTGCCACGAGCAAACCGAGAATAACCGGCAGTTTCCATTTACGAGCGCGCGTCAACGGCTCAATCTCTTAATTAGGCGCATCATTACGACCCTTAACTGATCCAGTCTGCTTCCGCTTTTAAAGCGCCACCAAGGCGCTGCAAAATCAGGCTGGCGTTCAAGCCAAATCGAACGAAAATTAAAATTCAAACGTTCTGCTAATCTTCTTAGAGTGCAAGAATTAAGAATTTTTCGGCAAAAACAAGGCAAAAAATCATATTTCAAATTCACAGCCATATTGAAACCGAGAGACTCAACACGTCGAATCTTTGGCCAATAACCTGAGCTAAGCCGTTCTAAATTATTAACAAATCGTTAACGCAACCACTTAAATCTTATAAGGTATTGATTACACGCGATTCAATTGCAATGCAGCGCGCACCATAGAGCTGCCTTAATTCATGACTGCTGTAAAATCCTGCTAAGACATAGAAATTGGCGCTGAAATAATCAGAACATGCGTCTCTCACGAGCATCATGTCCAGTTTCAGTCAAATCTTTGAAATGAACTGTAACATCGTGTGATACGAGCCGATATGGAACGGATTTTCATCAACAACACGAATCGGAATTTGGAAATTTGCAACAAAAATGGCCCGATGCCTTTTGAGCAACGGGCCATTCTTAACGCGTGAAATGAACTCTGATGACTAGCCGAAAGAATAGCCAGCACCGCGCACAGTGCGGATCGGATCGAGCATGCGCCCCAAATTGATCGCCTTGCGCAGGCGTCCGACATGCACGTCGACCGTGCGATCATCGACGTAGATATCCGGTCCCCATACGCCATCAAGCAACTGGCTACGCGAGAAAACGCGGCCCGGCGACATCATGAAATATTCAAGCAGGCGGAACTCTGTCGGTCCAAGACGAATTTCTTTTTCTTTGCGATAAACGCGGTGCTGCTGACGGTCGAGCACAAGTTCGCCGACTTTAAGCACATGCGACAGAACACTTGGATTGGCACGGCGCAGCATGGCTTTAACACGCGCAAGCAGTTCAGGGGTCGAGAACGGTTTGACCACATAATCGTCGGCACCAACGCTCAGGCCGCGAACACGTTCGCTTTCTTCGCCACGCGCAGTCAGCATAATTACCGGAAGACGTTCGGTTTCCGGCCACTGACGCAGACGGCGGCAAAGTTCAATGCCCGACACACCCGGTAGCATCCAGTCGAGAATGAGAAGATCCGGCACGTTTTCACGCAGTGCAATCTCGGCTTCATCGCCACGCAAGATCGTATCGACGTGATAGCCTTCGGCTTCAAGATTATAGCGCAACAACACACTCAGCGCTTCTTCGTCTTCAACCACAGCAATCTTAGGTGCCTGTGACATGCAGTGTTTCCTATTGAGTTAAGCGTGGCGGCACATGCAACTCCCCCGTTCAGCCGCGTGCCGCCGCGTTTTCTTACATATGCGAATAATTTGCGCCGCGATCATACGGCGCAAATCTCATCAGGATTTACGCGCCTCGTCCACGACAATACCGTGGCTCAGGTCTTCTTTCGGGCGTTCCGCAGGCATCTGCAGGCCGGTCACGATGTAATAGACGGTCTCAGCAATGTTGGTTGCGTGATCGCCAATGCGCTCGATATTCTTCGCGCAGAACAGAAGATGCGTGCAGGCTGAAATGTTGCGCGGATCTTCCATCATATAGGTGAGCAACTCGCGGAACAGCGAGGTGTACATCGAGTCAATTTCGTCATCACGGTCGCGAACGATATTGATCTGCTGCACCGAACGCGTTGCATAGGCGTCGAGCACGTCTTTCAACTGTGTCAGTGCCAGTTCAGCGAGGGTTTCGAGACCACGATAAAGCTTGCCCGGCTGGCGGGATTCTGAAACGGCTGCAACGCGCTTCGCGATGTTCTTGCCAAGATCGCCCACGCGTTCCAGATCAGCGGAAATGCGGATTGATCCGATGATTTCACGCAGATCAACAGCCATTGGCTGACGCTTTGCGATAATCATGACGGCCTTGTCGTCAATCTCGCGCTCGCTTGCATCGAGGATAAGATCGTCGGAGATGACGCGCTGTGCCAGTGCGTTATCGGCATTCACAATCGCTGCAACCGACTGCTCAACCATGCGCTCCGCATGACCGCCCATTTCGGCGATCTTGTGGGTCAGGAACTGAAGTTCTTCGTCGTATGCGCTAACAGTATGCTGGGACGCCATCATAGACCTCTCGATTAAAAACGCAGGAAGCGGAACCGCAATCGGCTCCTGCTTTTGCTGAAATATTGGTTAGCCAAAACGACCAGTGATATAGTCCTGCGTGCGCTTCTCGGTCGGTGCCGTGAACATCACATCGGTATCACCGACTTCCACCAGATTACCAAGGTGGAACATCGCTGTGCGCTGCGACACACGAGCAGCCTGCTGCATCGAGTGAGTCACGATGACGATGGTGTAGTTCTGACGCAACTCGTCGATCAGTTCCTCAACCTTTGCCGTTGCAATCGGATCGAGTGCCGAACAAGGCTCATCCATCAGGATCACTTCAGGACTGACGGCAATCGCGCGTGCAATGCACAGGCGCTGCTGCTGACCACCGGAAAGACCGGTGCCTGCATCGTGAAGACGATCTTTCACTTCTTCAAAAAGGCTGGCCTTCTTCAAGCTTGTGACAACGATTTCTTCAAGATCAGTCTTGTTACGTGCGAGGCCATGAATGCGCGGGCCATAAGCCACGTTTTCAAAGATCGTCTTCGGAAATGGGTTTGGCTTCTGGAACACCATGCCAACACGTGCACGCAGTTCAACAACGTCGATCTTTGGATCGTAGATGTCTTCATTATCGAGCGTGATGTTGCCAACGATGCGGCAGCCTTCAATCGTGTCGTTCATGCGGTTCAGCGAACGCAGGAAGGTCGACTTGCCACAGCCCGAAGGACCGATCAGCGCTGTCACCATCTTTTCCGGCACGTCGAGATCGACTTCAAACAAAGCCTGTTTTTCGCCATAGAACACGCAGACTTTGTCGCCACGCATTTTAATGGATGGAGCGTTGGCGTTCATTTTGTCTCCTACGGCTTTTTCGAGAGATCGTTCTGTCATAAGATTCATCATTTCTCTCCCGTTTACCAGCGGCGCTCAAAGCGGCGGCGCAGAATAATTGCTAAGATGTTCATGACGGCTAGGAACAGGAGCAGGACGATAATAGCGCCTGATGTCCGTTCCACAAAGGCACGTTCGGCTTCATTGGCCCACATAAAGATCTGCACTGGCAAAGCCGTTGCAGGGTCCATCGGGGTTGCAGGCATATTGGCAACGAAGGCCACCATACCAATCAGAAGCAGCGGTGCAGTTTCACCAAGCGCCTGCGCAAGGCCGATAATCGTTCCGGTCAGAATGCCCGGTGCTGCTAGCGGCAACACATGATGGAAAACCATCTGTGTTTTCGATGCACCAAGTCCCAGCGCTGCCGCACGGATCGACGGTGGAACTGCGCGAAGTGCCGAACGTGTCGCGATGATGATGGTCGGAAGCGTCATCAGCGTCAGAACCAAACCACCGACAAGCGAAGCTGAACGCGGCAGGTTGAAGAAGTTGATGAAGACAGCAAGACCAAGCAGACCAAACACAATCGACGGAACAGCAGCAAGATTGTTGATGTTGACTTCGATAATATCCGTGAGGCGGTTCTTCTTGGCATATTCTTCAAGATAGATCGAAGCGGCCACACCGATAGGCAGTGCGAGAACCAGCACGATCATCATCATGTAGAACGAACCGACCAGTGCAACACCGAGACCCGAAGTTTCAGGACGGCTGGAAGCGCCATTGGTGAACAAGCCCCAGTTGAAGGCCTCGCTCATGATGCCTTCATTGGTCAGTGTTTTGATCCACTCAAACTGGCGATCGGAAACCTTGCGGTTTGCTTCCGGGACTGCAAAATCGATCTGGCCCTTATAGGCAGAATCAATATCAGCAGCAGCGAGAACAGGAACCGTCTGCGTCGTACCAATCAGCGACGGATTATCCATCACCATCTGGCGAAGCTGAACACGCACACCATCCGAGAAGAAACGTCCAACTTCACGCATTTCTGCGCGATCCGTGGTTGCAACACCGAGCTTTTCAGCCAGAGCATTGCGCACCAGAAGCGGATAGTTGGCAGTGATCAGCACATTTGGATCGGTCGCAAGCTTGTTGCCCGGATCGATGACGCTCGCTTCAAGTTTGACTGGCAAATAGATCGTTGTCTGTCCGAAAGCCGTATAGCCTTTGGAGAAGACCGAGAACAAAAGTGCGCAAAGGAAGAACACACCGATCGCAATGGCAACGACGCCATAGAGACGGAAGCGACGTTCAGCAGCGTAGCGACGCTTGATCCCGATATCACGGCGCTCTGGCTTTGCCACAGCAGTGCCGGCATTCAATGTTGAATCGGTCATTATTCGTACTGCTCCCGGTACTTGCGAACGATGTAGAGCGCAAAGATGTTCATGATCAGCGTCAGGACGAAAAGCGTAAGACCCAGCGCAAAAGCAACAAGTGTCTGTGGCGAGTCAAATTCAAGATCGCCTGTCAGCTGACTGACGATTTTGACAGTAATCGTCGTCATCGCTTCAAACGGATTGGCAGAAAGACGAGCGGCAACACCGGCTGCAAGCACCACGATCATGGTTTCACCGATCGCACGGGAAGCTGTCATCAGAAGTGCGCCGACAATGCCCGGAAGTGCAGCTGGCAGAACAACACGCTTGATTGTTTCCGAACGCGTTGCGCCAAGGCCCAACGAGCCATCACGCAGCGATCCAGGAACCGCCGTGATAATGTCATCGGATAGCGACGACACAAACGGGATCAGCATCACGCCCATGACGAGACCGGCAGTCAGCACGCTCTGCGCCATGATGAAGCCCTGACCACCAGCGATTGCCATCGAGAGATCACGCAGGAACGGTCCAACCGTTATCAGTGCGAAGAAGCCGTAAACAATGGTCGGGATACCGGCCAGAAGTTCAAGCACCGGCTTAACGACGGTGCGTACGCGCGGCGACGCATATTCGGCCATGTAGATTGCCGAGAACAGGCCGACAGGCACCGCAAACAACATGGCGACAAACGCGATGTAGAGTGTACCGGCCAGAAGCGGGATCAGACCGAACTGACCAACTTCACCACCCGAACCGGCTGCAGCAAAGCGTGGGTCCCAAACGGTACCGAAAAAGAAGTCCATCGGAGCAATCGATTGGAAGAAGCTCACTGTCTGGAACAGAACAGAGAACACGATGCCGATGGTTGTGAGAATTGCGATGCCGGACGCAGCGATCAACCCCCAGAGAACGATGCGCTCAACATTGTTGCGAGCGCGTGTGCGGCGGCGAATGCCGGATAGTCCGAAAATCAGACCTGCAATCGCGATAACCAGCGCAATCGCGCTGCCAACGGTATGCGAAATCTTGCTGGCTTTATCGAGGAAGATTGCAACCGGGACCATATAGTCCTGACCTTCAGTCGCAAGTGCTACGCCCTTTGAGCCAAGAACATCACGCGCTTGCGTGTAAGTCTGCGGTAGGCTGTCGATCTCTGCAGGTGTGAGCTTTTGCAAGCCATCTGACAGACTGCGGATCATACCAAGCTGCAAGCTGCGCTCGGAATAAGTGCCATCTTCAACGGCCGCAGGCATACGCGCTGTCGCCGTATGATCGAGATAAACAGATGTGCCGACCGCCCAGACCGCGAGAAACAGAATTGCGGGCAATGCGGAAACGAGGAAAACCCACCAGCCATGATAAAGCGGGCGGGAATGCATTTTCTCTGCGCTGACGCCGTTGGTTACAGGCTGCGCTTTGTCAATTGCAACGGCGCGCTGTCGGCCTATGAAGAATCCGATCAGTCCGATTGCAACGACACTGACGAGAACCAGAAAGAAGGACATTCAATTTCCCCGGTTGCCCCAAAAAATGCGGAAGCAGCGTGTTGACGCAAAATATGCAGCCGAACCACTTCCACGCGAATGCGCCTGTCATACTGAAAAGGCGCTAAAGAGAAAGAACGTGAGGACCAATGATCCCCACGTTCCACAGTTCAAAGCTTACTTAACAGCCAGAACCTTGCCTTCGGTGAACGAAGTGCGCTGTGCTTCACGTTCTGCATCTGGTGCAGGAACCAGACCGTATTCAGCAAGCGGAGCGTCTGGGCCAACCATCTGTTCCGACAGGAAGAAGTCTACATATTCCTTGAGGCCTGGAATGACGCCAAGGTGAGCCTTCTTCACGTAGAAGAACAGTGGGCGCGAAACTGGATATTCGCCCGAAGCAACGGTTTCTGCCGATGGCGTTACGCCGTTAACAGTTGCAACCTTGAGCTTGTCAGCATTGTTTTCGAAGAAGTAGAGGCCGAAAACGCCAACGCCCTGCTTGTTCGAGTCGATGCGAGCCAGCGTTTCGCTGTAATCGCCGTCGATGTCGACAGCCTTGCCGTCTTTACGAACAGCGATACACGCAGCAGCCGAAGCCTTGTCGTCGAGGCCGGTCTTCTTGATTTCAGCAAGAGCGCCCGATTCCTTACAACCATCAGCCATAAGCTTTTCTTCGAAAACTTCACGGGTGCCGTGCTTTTCGCCAGGGATGTAAGCAGCAATGTCCCAATCTGGCAGGTCGGCATTGACCTGATTCCACTTAGTGTTTGGATTGTCTACGAGCTTGCCGTCAACAATAACCTTAGCGGCAAGTGCCTTGTAAAGGTCAACTGGAGCGAGCTTCCAATCCGGACCCTTTGCATCGGTTGCGAAGACGATGCCGTCATAACCGAAACGAACTTCCTGAACGTCCTTAACGCCAGCGTCGATGCAGGACTTGAGTTCTGTGTCCTTCATAGCGCGCGATGCGTTTGCGATGTCGATGGTGTTTTCGCCAACGCCCTTACAGAATTCTTTAATGCCTGCGCCCGAACCGCCCGATTCGATAACCGGTGTTTTGAAGTTCGGATAGGTTTCGCCAAAAGTTTCGGCAACGATCTTAGCGTAAGGCAGAACGGTCGAGGAACCGGAAACCTGAATCTGTTCGCGTGCGTTTGCAGCTGAAACCGACAATACTGCTGCTATTGCAAGCGCTGCGGTCGAGGAAATCATCTTGTTCATGAGTACCAGTCCCTGTTGTAAAAGACACATGACGTGAAAGCGTCAGCAGCCATCTACGCGCTCTATATAACAGTCATATGACAGTAGTGTTACAGCTCTGTGTCATTACATGATGCAGGCAGTTTTGTGCGCTCACATGCAAAATGCCTAATATTATGAATCACTCAGCATGCATCACTCACTGGGACGCGTGAGAACATATATGGCCGAGCCAGCCATAAAAATTGTAACACTGATAGCCAGCAAAGGTCCTGGCTGGGCTCCCCACCAGAACATACCATAGCCGAAAGTCATGCCGAGACAGGCATAGAGTTTGGCTCTTGGAGGAATGGCTCCGCGCTCACGCCATTTGATAATCATCGGACCAAAGCGTGGATCGGCAAGTAGACGCGCTTCAAACTTCGGCGAGGAGCGGGCGAAGAACCATGCAGCGAGAATAATAAAGATCGTCGTTGGCATGACCGGCAGAATGGCGCCGATGATACCCAGCGCTACCATAAGAAAGCCAAGGCACAGATAAAGAATGCGCTTTCCCGCCGAGATTGGCGGTAGCGGCGTTTCCGTATCGTCCTTTTGCGTATCGTCCTGCATGATAATCCATTCTGAAGATGGGCGCTTATAGCAGGATTCTGGCTTTAGCGTGCAGAGGGCGCGTGGACAAAACTACGTCATCACGCGGGATTTCAACAAAAGTTACAGAAAAGACTCCAAACTTTACCGACCAAGAAACACGAATAAGTTGTATTTTGACCAAAAAAGGCCGGATTTTGTCATCTTGTGAGTCCGGGGTAAACACTAGCGATACAAATAAAGATTGTATTGTCCCGGCTAAACAATCGCCCGCCCGTAAGCAGCTCTTCTTGAGAACCACGCTTAAAAACATGGATCGGCGCGGTCCTGCGTTGAATCCCAGTGAATCTTAAATAGATTCTTAGAAACAATGCGATTCAATTCAAAATATTCCTGATTTTTTCTTGGAAGTTTAAATAAACAACGCAGAGTATAGGATGATATTCCGCTTAAATAAGCGATTCAATCATCTCATTATACTCTCAATAACATCACGTCGTCGCCACATTTAGATTCCAATTGGCACCGGTCTTTACCAGTCATGACTGTGAAGGCTCTTCGAAACGACTATTGGAATCACGATGAACTTCAAAATCCGTATGGCTATGCTCGCCGTTGCGACAACCGGTCTGTTCTCGATCACCGCAATGGAAGCTCAGGCCGCGCGCTGTGGTGGTGCTTCATGGTATGCACTCACGTCCCGCACGGCATCGGGCGAACGCATGAACCCTGCGGGCTTAACAGCCGCCCATAAGACACTGCCTCTTGGCAGCAAGGTTAAAGTCACCAACCAGCGCAATGGCAAGTCGCTTGTCGTGCGCATCAATGATCGCGGACCGTTCATCAAGGGACGTGTGCTTGATCTTTCCAAGGGTGCTGCGCAGCGCCTCGGCTTTATCAGTGCCGGCCACACAAATGTGTGCTTCACGCCGCTCTGAACCAGTAACGAATAGCATGTTTTGAAACCGCTATGGGCTTCCATGGCGGTTTTTTGCGCGCCTATATACACGCATAAGGTGTGTTAATATAGAAATACCCGTGTTAACCATTAATTAAGAAGTAGGGCGCTCTAGCGGCAGATCGAATTGACTCAGGCCACATTTCATACTTTAACTTTTCGTTAATAAATGCCCTGTGCGGGCTGTGAAAAGGGCGTTGAGTATGTTGTGTGTAGTTCGCTCAGGCATGAAGATTATCGCTGCTGCAAGCATCGGCATTGCTGCTCTCGTTGTGAGCTTCAGTGCACAGGCTGGAACCGGCGCTTATATGCAGACCGGCAAACTCACCTCACAGCCAATTGGCCACTACGAATTCTGCAAGCGTGAAGCTGCTGAATGCAACATCGTAAGCCGTGATACACGCGCCCTCTCGCTCAACAACAACAACTGGCAGCTCATTCAGACCGTCAATCTTTCGGCCAATGAACGTATCAAGCCGATGACCGACATGGAAATCTACGGCGTTGAGGAATATTGGGCTTACCCAACCACTGTTGGCGATTGTGAAGATTATGTTCTTCTTAAGCAGCGCGAACTAGCCAAGGCTGGCATTCCAATGACCGACCTTCTGATCACCGTTGTTCGTAAGCCAGACGGTGAAGGCCATGCAGTTCTGACCGTTCGCACAGATCGCGGCGATTTCGTTCTCGACAATCTGACCGATGAAGTTCTGCGCTGGGACGAAACCGAATACACCTATCTTAAGCGTCAGGCTGCCAACAATACGGGCCGCTGGGTCACCATCGAAAGCCCGGACAACCTGCTGGTTGGCGCAGTTAAGTAAGTTCAGGCAGAGGCGATCAGCCTTTCCGCACCCATCCGATACGAAATCGCACCAGCCAGATGGATACGGCTGAGCTGATCAACACCATCGAGATCAGCGAGCGTGCGTGCAACTTTCAGAATACGATGATAAGCGCGCGCAGAAAAACGCATCTGCTCGCTGGCATCGCGCAGTAATTTGACGCCTGCCGCATCCGGCTTTGCCACATCTTCAATCAGATTTGCCGAGCAATGTGCATTGGTCATCGATGCATCAAGCCCAAGCGCCGTATAGCGTGCGCTTTATATTGCGCGCGCCCGCGCCACGCGCTTGGCAACACTTTCGCTGTGTTCAGACTGTGAAGGCTGAATGAGGTCCATCGCGGAAACCGCGGGCATATCAACGCGCAGATCAATACGATCCAGCAAAGGGCCGGAAATCCGCGCCTGATAATCACTCTGGCAGCGCGGGCCGCGCGCGCATGTGTGCCCCGGTTCTCCTGCCATGCCACAGCGGCATGGATTCATTGCAGCAATCAGCTGAAAGCGTGCCGGGTAGCTGGTGCGATGATTGACGCGAGCAATCATGCATTCGCCCGTTTCCAAAGGTTGCCGAAGCGAATCGAGCACCTGTGGCGAGAATTCGGGAAACTCATCGAGAAACAATACGCCATTATGTGCGAGCGACACCTCGCCCGGCCGTGCCCGCAGGCCACCACCGACCATTGCCGCCATAGAGGCAGAATGATGCGGCGCTCGAAACGGTCTGCGATCCGACAATTTTCCGCCAGACAGTTCGCCCGCGATTGATGCGATCATCGAAACATCGAGAAGTTCGCGTGGGCTGAGTTTTGGCAGGATTGACGGCAAACGCTGCGCCAGCATGGATTTGCCTGATCCGGGCGGTCCGACCAGCAACAGATTGTGATTGCCGGCTGCTGCAATCTCCAGCGCGCGTTTTGCTGTTTCCTGTCCTTTAATGTCAGCCAAGTCAGGCTGCACTTCACTTGAAACCCGCATAGACGGCTCTGGCGGCGTCAGAACCTGCGTGCCTTTGAAATGATTGGCCAGCGCGATTAGGCTGCGCGGCGCGAGAATATCAATGTCCGCGCCCGCCCATGCAGCCTCCGAGCCGCAGGCATAAGGGCATATCAGCCCCTTATCTTCACGGTTCGCACTGATTGCAGCAGGCAGGACACCCGCGACGGCAGTGATCGTGCCGTCGAGCGATAATTCACCAAGCACCATATAGGATTGAATTGCATCCGCCGGGATAGCGCCAATCGCAGCCATAAGCCCCACAGCAATCGGCAAATCGTAATGTGAGCCTTCTTTTGGCAAATCGGCTGGTGCCAGATTGATTGTCACACGCTTGGTCGGCATGGAAAGCCCGGAAGCATGTAGCGCTGCCTGCACCCGCTCCCGACTTTCGGCAACAGCCTTATCGGGCAGGCCGACAATCGACATGCCCATTTTACCCGGTGCCACCATCACCTGCACATCGACAGGCACCGCCTCTATGCCCTGAAAGGCAACCGTCCCCACCCGCGCTACCATATGCCCCCGCATAACACGCAGCACATCTCAAACGTGAGAAAATGCTTAAATACAACCATAGGATTTAAGCATTTTCATTGAGTTCAATCAAGTTGGGGTTCAATCAAGACAAAGGGCCGATCTGATTGTTTCAGACCGGCCCTATAAGTTTTCTCTGTAAGGAAGCACGTGTTACTTGCGCTTGGCTTCCACCACATCCCAGAACAGGGCAGCAATGTTAGTACCGTCAAAGCGTTCGATCTCGCGGATGCCGGTTGGCGAGGTTACATTGATTTCGGTCATGTAATCGCCGATCACGTCGATACCAACGAGGATAAAGCCACGTTCCTTCAGCGATGGTCCAATCCGTTCGCAGATTTCGCGTTCACGTGCGGTCAGCAGCGTCTTCTCGGCACGGCCACCAACATGCATGTTGGAACGCGCATCGCTTTCCGAAGGCACGCGGTTGATCGCACCCACCGGCTCACCATCGATCAGAATGATGCGCTTGTCGCCAGAACGCACATCTTTGAGATAACGCTGGGCAATAAATGGCTCTTTGAAAAGCTGGCCGAACATTTCCAGAAGCGAGGTCAGGTTACGGTCACCATCGGCCAGATGGAACACACCCGCACCGCCATTGCCGTAAAGCGGCTTCAGAATGATGTCGCCAAACTCGCGGCGGAATTCCATCACTTCCTGCGGGTCTTTGGTGATGAGCGTTTCCGGCATCAAATCAGGAAACTCGTTGACGAAAATCTTTTCCGGGCTGTTACGCACCCATGCCGGATCATTGACCACCAGCGTCTTTGGATGAATACGCTCCAGAAGATGCGTATTGGTGATGTAATTCATGTCGAAAGGCGGGTCCTGACGCAGCAGCACCACGTCCATATCCAGCATGTTGCGACGCTCAGGCGCGCCAAGGGTGAAATGATCGCCCTCAATATCGCGCACTTCCAGCGTTTCAAGCCGCGCTGAAACAACACCATCGCGCATCGACAGGCGATCCGTTGTATAATGATACAGCTCATGGCCACGCTTTTGTGCTTCAAGCGACAGAGCGAAGGTGGTGTCACCTTTGATATTGACGGTGCTGATATGGTCCATCTGGACCGCAACTTTTAGCGACATGATTTCCTCGCGATTCTTAGTTGCGCGAACTTAAAACGGAATTTGACCGCAACATAGTCCTTTCTGCTAACACAAATATTTGTAGCTGGATCGTATCGGCCTGCTTGATTATGTTGAACCAGCATGACCCGGGAGGAACAGGTGAGCGCAGTCAAGACAACTCTATTTGCCGACCATATTGCTGAACTGGGCGAAGGTCCGGGCTATGATCCGCTGACCGGTCAGTGCTGGTGGTTTGATATTCTCGGCCAGCGGCTGATTGAGCGAGACGACAGCGGTGAAATTCGTGCGCATGATCTTGGCATGAAAGCCAGCGCGCTCGCAGTTATTGATCGCGAACGGCAACTGATCGTGAGCGAGCACGGCCTGTTTGTACGCGAACGCACTAACGGACGCCTCACGCTGCATCATCCGTTAGAAGCCGACAATAATGTCACCCGTTCCAATGATGCGCGTGTGCATCCATCCGGTTCATTCTGGATCGGCACCATGGGTAAGAAGGCCGAGAAGGATGCGGGATCGATCTGGTGGTATCGCGAGGGACAAGTGAAAAAGCTTTTCTCTGGCATTACGATCACCAATTCGATCTGCTTTTCGCCGGATGGTAAAATCGCCTATTTTGCGGATACCGACCGCAACATCATCTGGCGGGTCGATACCGATCCCGAAACCGGGCTGCCTACATCGGAAAAAAGCGTGTTTCATCATCATGTGGAAGAGGGTGGCGTTGATGGCTCTGTCGTGGATGCTGAGGGAACCTTGTGGAATGCTTGTTGGGGCGGCAGCGCGCTAAATGCCTATTCACCGCAAGGGCGGTTGATCCGCTCGATCAAACTACCTGTGACACAGCCGACCTGCCCCGCCTTTATCGGTGCAGACGCCTCTGTGCTGATCGTCACCAGCGCGCATGAAGCTATGAATGAAAATGCCCGCAATGCTGATCCACATGCGGGCAAAGTCGTGTTGCTGGATCTGTCGGTCAGCGGTCGTCACGACCCGCCGGTTCGATTGTAAGTTTAAAATCCTTCGACAATCACGATTTCGCCGTCCGCCACCGTCTGGCGGATGGCTTTCGCCGCCTGATATTCCGGCGAATTGTAGCAATCCAGCGCATGCTGCATGGTTTCAAATTCGATGATGACATTGCGGGCGCGGCCCGGTCCCTCAACAGCTTCGGCTTTACCGCCGCGGGCGATGAACTTCGCCCCATAGCGCTCAAAAGCGGGCTTAGCGGTGGATACATAATCCTTGTAGCGCTCCGTATCACGGGCATCCACGCGGGCGATCCAATAGGCTTTGGTCATGTTGTCCTCCTCGAAAAATGATTATGCAACCGAGCGCATTTCTTCGAGAATGGCAAGAGCTGCAGCCCTGCGATTACTCGCGCCGACAATTGGTCGCGCAACGACGAGATGGCTCGCACCGGCTTTCAGCGCATCTGCTGGTGTCATCACGCGCTTCTGGTCGCCCTTTTCGGCTCCTGCCGGACGAATGCCGGGGGTGACAACCGCCATATCGGGACCAATGGCCTGACGAATGGCAAAAGCTTCGGCGGCGGAAGCGACAATCCCGCCCATACCGGCATCACGTGCCTGCTGCGCACGTTTGAGCACCAGCGCTTCCGGCGTATCGGAATAGCCTGCTTCTTTGAGATCAGCATCATCCATCGAGGTCAGCACCGTCACGCCAAGCAGGCAGAGATCAGAGCCTTGCGCGGCCTGAACAGCCGAGCGCATGGCCTTTGGATAAGCATGCAGCGTGAGCATCGAAACGCCCATCTTAGCAACATTTTCGACGCCCTTGGCGATGGTGTTGTCGATGTCGAGAAGCTTCATGTCGAGAAAGACTTTTTTCTTCGCCGCAATCAGGCTCTTTGCGAAATCGAGACCGCCAGCGAATACCAGCTGATAGCCAATCTTGTAGAAAGTGGCAGCATCGCCCAGTTCTTCGACCACCTTTTCCGCTTCAGCAACGCTTGGCACGTCGAGGCCCACGATCAGCTTATCGCGCACATCTGTCGTCGTCATAAATCTCTCCGTGATGAGTTTAGCTCTCTTCGCACAACAGGGCGCGGTACGAAAGATACCGCGCCCTGAAATTATTGAATATCAATCAAACAACGTGTCTATTTGGCCGAATGCGCAATCAGGCTTTTGCAAACGTTGCTTAGCATTTTTGCCTGACGTTCGTTTTTAAGCGTGCCATCCTCGTTGAAAGCATCGGCGGCGGCACTCACAGAGCATTGCTCCGTCACAATCTGCGTACCGCAATTCATCAGAACGGCGCGCAGGTGATAAAGCCCGCGCATACCGGCAAAAGCGCCGTTGGAAGTTGAACAAAGCCCGACCGTCAAACCCGCATAAGGCTTGAATGGCTTATCGCCATCTTTTGAAATCCGGCTGACCCAGTCAATCGTGTTTTTCAGAAGCGGCGGGATCGATGCGTTATATTCGGGCGAACAGATCATCAGCCCGTCATGCTCAGCCATCAGACGGCCAAGCTTCATAGCGTTTTCAGGAATACCCTCTTCGGCTTCCAAATCTTCATTCATGATGGGAAGCGGATAATCGGCAAGCGTTATGCGTGTGACTTTAGCATCCTGTTGCGTGAGTTCTTTTTCAGCTGCATCCGCCATATGGGCCGAAAATGCACCCGTGCGGACAGAACCCGCGAAAACGAGAATTCGTGCAGTCATTGTTACTCCAAATATCAGGTGATCGGGCGGCGATAGACCCAAAGCTGTGCAGGCGGAACATTGCGCACGACAAAATCATAATGCTGCACAGTATAATTGCCTTTACCAGCAGGCACCGGAGGGCGTGGGCCATAGGTTATCTGAATCAGCGGACGACCACGCGGAATTCGCGAGAGAAGATCATCCATCAGCTGAATACGACTTGGCATTGGGAAATTCAGCATAGGTACCGCTGAAACGATGCTATCGAACTGCTGATCTCTCATAGTGCCAAGTGCAGTATCAAGATCAAACACGTCGCCCTCGATGATATTCACATCGGGATAGGCATTTTCGAGATGTTTAACAAAAGCGGGAGAATATTCGATTGAATAAAGATCGGATGGCTTCACGCCATGCGCAAGAATGGCTTTGGTAATAACACCTGTGCCCGGTCCGAGCTCCAGAACGGGCAGGCCAGATTTTGTATCAATGACGCTCGCCATACGGCGCGCCGTAATCGAACTTGTCGGCAATATCGCGCCAACCGCTTTCGGTCCGTCGATCCAGCCTTTGAAAAAACGGATTTCCTCATCGAACTTAGCGGCCAGTTTCCTGCCGAGTTGTCCTGCCATTCTCACTGCTCCCATTGTCGTTATCAGACAAGTTTATGACGTATTGAACGAGCTGCGCAAGGCAACATTAAGGACAGAATAAAAAAAGGGAGCCAAACGGCCCCCTTTTTATCACTCACCAATACCCTCAAAAAACTCTTTCATCCGGGAAAAGAAACCAGCCGATTTCGGACTGTTCTCCTTCGACGAGAGTTGTTCAAATTCCTCAAGCAACTCGCGCTGGCGTTTGGAAAGGCTTTGTGGTGTCTCAATATCGATTTGGATATAAAGATCACCCATCGCTTGCTGGCGCAGAACCGGCATGCCCTTACCCTTCAAGCGGAACTGCTTGGCGTTCTGCGTGCCTTCCGGCACTTTTACGCGGGTCTGGGTACTATCAAGCGTGGAAACTTCAAACTCGCCACCCAGTGCCGCCGTCGTCATCGAGATCGGCACTTTGCAATAGAGATCAGCCCCATCACGCTGGAAGAACTCATGCGGTTTGACCGACAGGAAGATGTAGAGATCGCCCGAAGGTCCGCCACGCGTTCCGGCCTCGCCTTCACCAGACAGGCGAATACGGGTGCCGTCTTCGATACCAGCCGGAATATTGACCGAAAGCGAACGCTCCTGTGTCACACGGCCCTGACCGTGACACTTGCCGCAAGGATCCTTGATGATCTGGCCGCGGCCATTACAGGTCGGGCAAGCGCGCTCAACGGAGAAGAAACCCTGCGCTGCGCGTACACGACCAGCGCCGCCGCACGTCGTACAAGTCGTTGGCTGCGAACCGGCTTTTGCGCCAGAACCTGAACATTCATCACAGGTGATAGAGGTCGGCACACGAATTTGTGCTGCCTTGCCGGAAAAGGCTTCCTCAAGGCTGACTTCCATATTGTAGCGAAGATCGGCGCCGCGTTCGCGTCCGCCATTCGAACGACGGCGACCGCCGCCACCCATCATCTCGCCAAAAATATCTTCGAAAATATCGGAGAAACCGCCCGCGCCACCAAAGCCGCCGCCGCCGAAACCACCGCCACCCATGCCGCCATTTTCAAAGGCTGCATGACCAAAACGGTCATAGGCTGCGCGCTTCTGCGGGTCTTTCAGCGTCTCATAAGCTTCGCCGATTTCCTTGAATTTGACTTCAGCTTCCGGATTATTCGGATTGCGATCCGGATGATATTCCATAGCAAGCTTGCGAAAGGCGGTTTTAAGCACCTTATCGTCTGCAGTACGCTCCACACCGAGAGCTTCGTAATAATCGATCTTCATCGTTCGTTATCCCGACGGCAGGAGCGCATGCAATGTTTGCGGCTCCACGGTCCCATTTCGTGCAGACATTGTTGTGCCTGCTGGAATAGTCTTGGTTTACCCGTCCGGTGCAACCGTCCCGAAAGGCCGCAAAAGCCCGGGAGTGACCCGGGCTTGAGCGTTTACAGACTAGGCTTACGACTTTTTCTTGTCGTCGTCGATTTCTTCGTAATCGGCATCGACAACATCGTCGTTGGAAGAAGCCTGTTCGCCACCGGCAGCACCATTTTCTTCAGCAGCCTGCGCTGCTTCATACATGGCCTGACCAAGCTTCATCGAAGCTTCGGCAAGAACCTGCGTCTTCGCCTTGATGTCTTCAGCATCTTCGCCTTCAAGCGAGGTACGAAGAGCTGCAATCGCGCCTTCGATGGCCAGCTTGTCTTCAGCAGAAACCTTGTCACCATATTCCTTCAGCGACTTTTCAGACGAATGAAGGAGGCTTTCGCCCTGGTTCTTGGCTTCAACCGCGTCACGGCGCTGCTTGTCGGCTTCAGCATTTGCTTCCGCGTCCTTGACCATCTTTTCGATGTCGGCGTCCGAAAGACCACCCGATGCCTGAATGCGGATCTGGTGTTCCTTGCCTGTGCCCTTGTCTTTTGCAGACACGTTAACCAGGCCGTTGGCGTCGATGTCAAAAGTCACTTCAACCTGCGGTACGCCGCGTGGTGCTGGTGGAATACCAACGAGATCGAACTGGCCGAGAATCTTGTTGTCGGCAGCCATTTCACGCTCGCCCTGGAACACGCGGATCGTCACAGCCGACTGATTGTCTTCAGCGGTCGAGAAGGTCTGCGACTTCTTGGTCGGGATCGTGGTGTTGCGTTCGATCAGACGTGTGAACACGCCACCAAGCGTTTCAATACCGAGCGAAAGCGGGGTAACGTCGAGCAGCAGAACGTCCTTGACGTCGCCAGCCAACACGCCGCCCTGAATTGCTGCGCCCATAGCAACAACTTCGTCCGGGTTCACGCCCTTGTGTGGTTCCTTGCCGAAGAAAGCCTTAACGACTTCCTGAATCTTCGGCATACGGGTCATACCGCCAACCAGAACAACTTCATCGATATCGCCAGCCTTGAGGCCTGCATCCTTAAGCGCTGCCTTGCATGGCTCGACCGTGCGCTGCACGAGATCGTCAACCAGACTTTCGAACTTCGAGCGCGAAAGCTTGATAGCAAGGTGCTTAGGACCAGACTGGTCAGCTGTGATGAACGGCAGGTTGATTTCGGTCTGCTGAGCGGACGAAAGCTCGATCTTTGCCTTTTCAGCAGCTTCCTTGAGGCGCTGCAGAGCAAGCTTGTCTTTCTTCAGATCGATGCCCTGTTCCTTCTTGAACTCGGCAACCAGATATTCAACCAGACGCATGTCGAAGTCTTCACCGCCGAGGAACGTGTCACCATTGGTCGACTTAACTTCAAACACGCCGTCACCGATTTCGAGAACGGAAACGTCGAACGTACCGCCACCAAGATCGTAAACAGCAATCGTCTTGCCTTCGCTCTTGTCGAGACCATAAGCAAGGGCTGCAGCAGTTGGTTCGTTGATGATGCGCAGAACTTCAAGACCAGCGATCTTGCCGGCATCCTTGGTTGCCTGACGCTGAGCATCGTTGAAGTATGCCGGAACCGTAATAACGGCCTGCGTCACAGTTTCGCCGAGGTAAGATTCAGCAGTTTCCTTCATCTTCTGAAGGATCATCGCAGAAACCTGCGATGGCGAATATTTCTTGCCGTGCGTTTCTACCCATGCGTCGCCATTGTCGCCCTTGACGATGCTGTAAGGCACAAGGTCCTTGTCCTTGGTGACCATTGGGTCATCAAAGCGGCGGCCAATCAGGCGCTTTACGGCAAACAGAGTGCCTTCAGGGTTGGTGACAGCCTGACGCTTCGCAGGCTGGCCAGCGAGACGTTCGTCACCATCGCTGAAAGCGATGATCGAAGGTGTCGTACGCGCACCTTCAGCATTTTCAATGACCTTCGCGGTTTTTCCGTCCATGACGGCTACGCAGGAGTTGGTCGTTCCCAGATCGATACCAATAACTTTAGCCATATTTCTCTCCATTCAGCAAACCGCAAAAACCTCTACCGAGCGTTTCATGAGCGGTTCCTATCGGTTTCACAATGCCTGCTTCAAGGTGTGAAGTCGGGAAGCGTTTTTCAAGCCACCCGGCCTTTTATCAAAGCCCTGTGCGAGGCGTATATAAGAAAGGCAGTTTTTCACTGCAAGTCACAAGACGCATCACAGTGAAAGATTCCTGCCTGTTAAACTTTCCAGCTCTCAGAGCGTGCCGCATTTTAATCGCAACCGCAGTACTCGCTCTGTATTTTTGTATCTCGCATGTCGTTATCGGATCGAAGCGGGATCAGCAATCAGTCCAGTGAACTGATTGCCCCGCGGAGACGGTTCCCACTTTTCCGCGACATGCTTTAAACACTCACGAAGCCGTCGCTTTTACCAGCGCGATAAATCGCATCGATAAATTTCTGATTGGCTTTTGAGTTTTCCAGAGAAAACAGCATCACGCCTTCGCCCTTCGTGGCGCGCACGAAGTTTTCCGCCTGAAGCTTATAGTGGTCTGTATCGGAGAATGACCATTCTGTCGCCTCCGTATGTCCCGCATTATAGAGCGTAATACGGCCATGACCATATTTGCCGGTGTTAAAAGGTGCGTGAACTTCGATAAATCCCTTGTCGCCATGGAAAACCATCGTCTGACGACCGGCAAGCTGGGTGGCGACATAGAAGCTCATGTCGAAACCGTCGAATCGCGCCGAGACATTGGCATAGCGATCGGTGCCGAATTTCGGATCATATTCGACCGTAGCTTGAACTGATAATGGCTCCTTGCCAGTCACCATACGCGTAACAACAGTCGGGTAAACACCAATGTCCGGCAGCACGCCACCGCCAAGCTCCGGCTGGTTGCGCATATTGGTTGGATCATTGTTGAAATAGCTGAATGCACCCTGCACGTGGCGCAGCGTTCCAATCGCACCTTCTTCCAGAAGAAAACGCAACTTGATCCATTGCGGGTGGTAAAAGACCATAAAGGCTTCAGCTATTGTGACCTTATGCTTGTCGCGCGCGGCAATCAACTGATCAATATCATCGGCTTTAAGCGCTATCGGCTTTTCGCAAAGCACATGCTTACCGGCCTGAGCTGCTTTCAGCGTCCATTCAATATGTTGTGAAGTCGGCAGCGGGATATAAACGCCATCCACTTCGTCGCTTGCCAGCAATTCCTCATAGGAACCAAAGGCCAGTGGTGCACCAAATCGATCTGCAACAGCACGCGCACGCGCATGATCACGACTGGCAATGGCATGAACAATACCGTTGTCCGAAGCACAAAGTGCCGGAATAACCTGTGTTACGCCAATCTTGGCGGTGGAAAGAATACCCCAACGAAACATGCGATTTCCTTCTTTCAAGCCCAGTTTCAGTATGCGCAAAGCGCCATGATCCCATAATTGCGGCTATCGATGCCATGATTGGTGCCAAATACGAAACAAAAAAATGTCTCGCCACCAAAGCGGTCAAATAAGTTTCTTAGTCGCGAGATACCTCAAGCCCCCAAAAAACGATGTTGCATGTCGTAAGACCCGCGAAAGAAATCGATAAATGCACGCAGAGCAGGTCTCATCTGGCGGCGGCTTGGATAATAAAGGAACAGCCCTGCAAATGGCTGGCACCAGTCTTCAAGCACTCTGACCAGCCGTCCATCCGCGAGCGCGTCGCGAACGTGATCTTCAAACAGATAGGCAAGGCCGGTACCATTTAGAACGGTATCAAGAATCAGTCTGTCATCATTGAGAATAAGCGGCCCTTTGATTGCCACCTCTATCTCTTTGCCGCCTTTTTCAAACTCCCAATTGTAAATCTGTCCGCTGGAAAAGCGTTGCCGTACACACCGATGCCGCATCAGGTCATGCGGATGTTCGGGGATGGCTTTCGTTTCAAAATAGGACGGCGCTCCCACAATCGCAGCGCGCAGGTCACCTGTCAGCCGGGCGCAGATCATATCAGCCTCAAGACTTTCACCAAGCCGCATGCCAGCGTCAAAACCTTCTGCAACAATATCTGTGAGCGCACTTTCTATTGTCAGATCAAGCGTAATGTCGGGATAGGCTTCGGCGAAAGCATGAAGCCGCGGCGCAATGACAAACTGCGCTGCAATATGCGGCATCGTAATGCGCAGTATGCCCGCTGGGCGTTCGCGCGCCTCGATTGCAGCACCCAGCGCCTGATGAATTTCCTCAAGCGCCGGAGCGAGCCGCTCCAGCAATTGTCGTCCAGCATCCGTGGGCGCAACGCTGCGCGTAGTGCGTGATAGCAGCCTGATACCAAGGCTTTCTTCAAGAGTTGAGACTGCATGGCTGACTGCGGATGGCGCAATCGACAATTCACGCGCTGCGCCGCGAAAACTGCCTTGGGCTGCGACGGCTGCCAAAACGGCCAATTGGGAAAGCTGATTTCGATTCATTGTTCTAAAATATAGAATAGCCCGTGAAAATAAATCAGTATTATCGAACGCCGGATCGAGGAGTAGTTTCAGTCTCGCCGGACGCTCTGTGCTTTCAGAGAACCGCGCTCCCAGATTTCAAAACTCGTCCCGAAAGGAATATCTATGAAAACGCGCAAGCTTGGCCAGGACCTGACTGTCTCCGCAATCGGCCTCGGCTGCATGGGCATGAGCTATGCCTATGGCGGACAGGACGAACAGGATGCCATTGCCACATTGCACCGTGCTTTTGATCTTGGCATCACATTTTTCGATACAGCCGAAGTCTACGGCCCCTATGAAAACGAAAAGCTGCTCGGCAAGGCGCTGAAGCCGATCCGCGATAAAGTCACGATTGCTACAAAATTTGGCTTTAAAATCGCAGACGGCACGCCCGTGGGCGTGGATAGCCGCCCAGAAAACATCCGCGCCGTGGCAGAGGCTTCTTTGCAGCGCCTTGGCATTGAAACGATCGATCTGTTCTATCAGCATCGTGTTGATCCGAATGTACCAATCGAAGATGTCATCGGCACAATGAAAGACCTGATTGACGAGGGAAAAATCCGCACCATTGGTCTTTCAGAAGCGGGCGCAAACACGCTACGCCGTGCTCATACTATTCATCCGATTGCTGCTCTGCAGAGTGAATATTCACTCTGGGCACGTGATCCTGAAAATGAGGTGCTGAAAATCTGTGCCGAACTTGGCATTGGCTTTGTGCCTTACAGCCCGCTGGGTCGTGGCATGTTGACGGGCAAGGTTCGCTCGCAATCCGATCTCGCAGCAGATGACTTCCGCAAGACGCTGCCGCGCTTCCAGCCGGGTAACCTTGAAGCCAATAACAAGCAGGTGGATCTCATTGTCGATATAGCCGCTCAAAAACAGGTTACACCAGCACAGCTGGCGCTTGCCTGGGTTCTGCATCAGGGCGATTTCATCGTGCCGATCCCCGGCGCCCGCAAGGTCAATCACCTCGAAGACAATGCCGGCGCTGCAAATGTATCATTGAGCAGCAATGAACTGGCACAGCTCAACACTCTTTTTGATTTCGAAAAGATTGCGGGCAAAAGATACACCGATGCCTCGCTGGCCATGACCGGACTTTAAAACTGAGAGAATTAAACACGAGGGCGGGGATCATCCCCGCCTTTCGCATTCACAGACTGAAACAAGCATAAATATTTAAATGACCCATCTGATTAAGTAGAAGTTCCTAATAAGGCTTGTCATTCTTGCGGCTGCGTGCTTTTTGCCTGCTATGCAAACAGGGACCATCACGAGAGTGCTTGGCATAATTGCCATCGCCGCCGCTGCTATTGCTTGCTTTTCCTATGTGGGGCTTGGCTTCACACATGGGATCCATGGCGTCATCTTGATTGATGGCATCGCGAGAAAATTTCTTCTTGCTGGCTGGTTTCGTCGACCTGAATATCTGATCGTGCTTTCCATGGTCGCGACGATCATCCCCATCATAAAAGCCGGTCGGAGGGGGACATGCTTCCGGCCTGGAACTGAATGCATAGCAGTCAGTTCACCAATTTCAGAATGTACTCAATGAGGGAAAACATATGAAACGCTTCTCGCCTCGTGCGATCCTTTTCACGCTTCTGGCGGTCATCCTACCAGTTACAGCCTTTGCGCAATCTGCCGATGAGACTGACCCAAACGCTGCGATTGGCAAGATGAACGCCTATGTTTCGCTTCTCAACCGCACCATCCGCGCTTCGGAATCGCTCGACCGTTACGATAGCTGGGTCGACATGAAGAAGGGTCCCACTGGCAAGGAGCGCAATGTCTATGGCCTTTATTCGCTCTATGATGTGCGCAGCGAAATTGAAGCCGCTGAAGAAGCCACCAAGGCGGACCCAAAACTTCCAGCGCTCGACGAAGCAATGGTGAGCTATATTGCGATCTATCAGAAGCTTGCCCCGGTTGTTGAAAAGGCGAGCAAATATTACGACCGCAAGGACTATAAGTCTGACAAGTTTGCTGGCGCGAAAGAGTTTCACAAACAGATCGCCGAATATGCGCCGGAATTCACCAAAGAACGCAAGCGCGTCGATGCACTGTTAGGCGAGGAAAAAGCCAAGATCGATCTGGCAGAACTTGATGCGCTTGAAAAAGCCGAAGGCAAAAAAGCCAACTGGCAGGTTCGCAATGTTATGATGCGTGCCAATGCGGTTGTTGAACTGCTGCCAGAGAATGAAAAGCCGGTTGTCGATATGGAAGCCTTTGGCAAAGCTATGGATAGCTATGCTGCTGCCGTTCGTGAAATGGATGATTACGCGACCGAGCATCCAAACTCGTTCCATGTTTTTGAATCCCGCCCTGCAAGCCTTCTGGGCAAGCTGCGCGACTTCCAGGAAAAGCTGGAAAAGACCAAAGGCGATGCCCGCAAGGGCAATGTTGCCTCTGATCTCCAGTGGATCGTCAGTGACTACAACACTATGGTCACGACATCGCAGAACGCGACAATTTTTGCAAAAGACTAATTTCCTTTCGATCAAAAAGCCGGGGCATCGACCCCGGCTTTTTTGTGTGATGTGGATCATTACATTCGGCGCAAGGCGCGCGGTGCAAGGGTTAGCAAGCCAAGAAGCGTCATGATGAAACCCACCCAGAGCGGCGCATGAAGGCTATAGCCTGTTGAAAGCGCAAAGCCGCCAGCCCATGGTCCAAGGCCAAGGCCGATATTGATAACCGAAGCATGCATTGCATTGACCAGCGCGCCGGGATGCGCGATGCGCATCACACGGGCAATAAACGCCGGATTAAGCGCAATACCTGTGAGACCGATCAGCACAATTGCCAGCACCGTCGCAATTTTCAGTTCAGCAAACAGCGCAAAGATCAGCATTGCCGCCAGCATGATCAGAATGCCGATAAAGATCGTCGCAATCGTATGGCGGTCAGCGAAACGACCAATCACATAATTGCCGATGATATTGGCTGCACCATAGATGGCCAGCAAAAATGGCAATTGCGCTTCCGGGAAGCCCGCAAGTTGCGCCGTAATAGGCGACAAATAGCTATAGACTGAGAACGAGGCACCAATCACCAGAGCGCTGGTTGCGTAAGCGGCCCAAAGCCTTGGCTTGCGCATTTCATTGAGCTCGGAGCGCAGATTTACTTCGGCATTATTTGGCCTTGCTTCGATCTTGAGCGCAATCACCAGCGCACAAAACAGCACCAGCACCACAATCGCCCAGAAACCTGCACGCCAGCCAAAGCTGTTGGTGATGAGCGTTGCAAGCGGCACACCTAAAACCGTGCAAAGCATCAGCCCCGCAAAGACCAGCGAAGACGCGCGACCGCGCAGTTCAGGCACAACGAGCTGCGCAGTAATTGCCAGCATCAGGCCGAAACTGGTCGCAGCTGCCATGCCGGTGAAAACACGCGCCGCCAGCATCACATGAAAATTGCTGGTCGAAGCAGCCACACTTTGCCCCACCGCATAAAGAATCAGAAGCAACAGCAGCCCGCGCTTATTTTCGATTTTCAGTGCCAGAAACAACACCGTCACCAGCGGACCACCAATCGTCATACCCAAAGCATAGACCGAAATCAGATTGCCAATATCGGAAACCGAGCGCCCGAAAGCCTCCTGAAGCGCTGGCATCATGCCAGAAATCATCAGTTCAGAGGTGGTCAGCGCAAAAATACCCAATGTCAGGCAATAGACCACCAGTGGAATCTCGCGCGCTTGGCTTGAAGACGCAGAAACCCCTTCCGCCGCAATGGCAGAATCACACACTTCGTTCATGGGACGAGTCCTATTTATATAGTCGATACTACATAATTCATATCGTCTTGCGCCAGAGCGTCAAGCAAATTATATAAGGATGACTACAGAAAGGGCGAAAAATGGTTCCGCGCGGGCGTCCGCGCAGTTTCGACCGCGATACTGCGTTGGAAAAAGTCATGAAAGTCTTCTGGGCGAAGGGCTATGAATGCGCCCAGATCAACGATTTTACATCGGCGATCAGCATTACGCCGCCAAGCTTTTATGCCGCCTTTGGCAATAAAGAGCAGGCGTTTCGCGAAGCCGTGGACTATTATACCCGCACAATCGGCGCTGGTCCTTTCGATGCACTTGAAAAAGCGCCAACCATTCAGGACGGCATGCGGCAATGGCTTGAATTGAGCGCTGACAGCGCTTTTGCGTGTCCTGCTGGCGGCTGCATGATCAGTGTTAGCTCTATTCAGTGCAAACCGGAAAACGCCAATGTGAAGGCATTTCTGCAGGATGTTCGTCACACCAATCACGAACAGCTTTCACGCCGTCTGAAGCGCGCTATTGCGGCAGGCGATCTGCCCGAACAAACCGACATCGCACAGATGACCGAGTTCTATCATATGATCCAGCAGAGCATTTCTTTTGAAGCCCGCGATGGCAATTCACGCGAAGCCGTGCAGAAAATCATCGACATGGCGATGCTTGCCATGCCTGCACGCGTAGCTGTTCCCGCATGAGCGGCGCAATATCGGCTGTTCTCGTTCATGTCAGTGATGTAGAGGCAGCAATCGAATGGTATCGAAAAGCCTTCCCGCACGCGGTCCTCAAACATCTCGAAACCTATGATTTCAGCTATCTGCAAATCGGCGATGTTGATCTGGAGATAGTTCCGGCAGATGAAAAGGTTTCATCGGGTGCTGCGGGGAGTGTTGTTTATTGGCACGTCGATGATTTCGATGAATCGCTCGCGCATTTGATCGCCATTGGCGGCACGCTTTATCGAGGGCCGCTCGATATTCAGGACAATATGCGCATGTGTCAGGTCAAAGACCCGTGGGGTAATTGCATCGGTTTGCGTGGTTAGAAAAAACCCCGCTCTCACGAGCGGGGTTTTCTTTTCATTTATTGTTATCCGCGAAGGACGCCGCCAGTCTGTTTGGTGACATTTGCAATCACCTGCTTTGACAAAGCTTCGAGATCTTCATCGGTCAAAGTGCGGTCCTGTGGCTGCAACAGCACTTCAACCGCAATAGACTTCTTGCCTTCACCAAGCGAAGCACCTGTGAAGATGTCGAACACCTGCACACCGGCAATCAGCTTCTTGTCGGCAGAAGAGACTGCCTTCACAAGGCTGCCAGCTTCCACATTTGCATCCACGACAAATGCGTAGTCACGCTTGAGGCTCTGGAACTGCGAGAGGCTGAGCGCTGGCTTGGTGCGGGTTGCCTTTGCCTTCGGCTCAGGGATCGCATCAATATAGACTTCAAAGCCGCAGAGCGCGCCCGACACATCAAGCGCTTCGAGCGTATCAGGGTGGAACTCACCAAAATAGCCAAGCACGACCTTTGGTCCGAGCTTCAGCGTGCCCGAACGGCCCGGATGGAACCACTCAGGTCCACCAGCTTCGATCTGGATACGATCAACCGGCGCACCAGCAGCCTCAAGTGCGGCCAGCGCATCAGCCTTGGCATCGAATACGCCGACAGTTGCCGCATTGCCCGACCAGAAGCGGCCCGAACCTTCAACGCCAGCCGTGCCACGACGGACACCACCCGCTACGCGACGCTGCTGTTCAGGCTTGTCACCTTCATAGATGCCCGAGACTTCAAACAGTGCTGTATCGCCAAATCCGCGATCTGCATTGCGCTGCGCAGCAGTCAACAGGCCCGGCAGAAGCGAAGGGCGCATATCCGACATATCGGCTGCAATCGGGTTTGCCAGCTTCAGTTCCGGCTTGCCGCCACCAAAAGCTTTGGCTTGGCTTTCGGAAATGAAGGAATAGGTCACAGCTTCCATCATGCCGCGCGAAGCAAGTGTGCGACGTGCCAGACGCGTGCGAATTTGCAGCGTTGTCAGAATACGGCCATTAACCGTGCCAAGACCCGGCAGCGGCTGTGGTGCAATCTGATTGATGCCGTGAATACGCATGACTTCTTCAACGAGATCAGCCTTGCCTTCCACGTCATTGCGCCATGTGGGCACCGTTGCCTTAATGACCTTGCCGTCGCCTTCAACGCCGAAGCCGAGACGCTTCAGAATGTCGAACGATGCATCATAGGAAACCTCAATGCCGGTCAAACGCTTGACTTCAGAAACTGGGAAATCAATCACGCGCTGGCTGGGAGTGGTGTAACCAACCACGTCGAGAACCGTTGGCTGACCGCCACAAAGTTCAAGCACCAGCTTGGTTGCAATTTCCGCACCCGGAATCATCATTTCAGGATCCACGCCACGCTCAAAGCGATAGCGTGCATCCGTAACGATACCGAGTTCGCGGCCCGTGCGTGCGATCATACGTGGATCCCAAAGGGCCGACTCAATGAGCACATCCACAGTGTTTTCATCGCAGCCTGAATGCTCACCGCCCATGATACCGGCAATCGATTCGGGGCCGTTTTCATCAGCAATCACATACATGCCCGGCTTGAACTTATGCTCACGCCCATCAAGGCCAAGGATAGTCTCGCCATCCTTGGCGAGACGCACAGTCAAGTTGCCCTTAACCTTAGCTGCATCAAAAACATGCAGCGGACGGCCCTGATCGAAGGTCACATAATTGGTGATGTCGACCAGCGCATTGATAGGTCGCAGACCAATATCTTTCAGGCGCTGCTGCATCCATTTTGGGCTTGGGCCGTTCTTCACACCCTTAACCAGACGCAGTGCAAACCCTGTGCAGAACGGGTTTTCGGCATCCTGATCAAGAATGACCTTAACAGGTGTCTCGCCTTCGCCCTTCACCGCTTCCGGCAAAGTGTTCTTGAGCGTGCCAAGACCAGCGGCTGCCAGATCACGGGCAATGCCGCGAATGCCGGTGCAATCCGCGCGGTTTGGCGTCAGACCGATTTCGATAATCGGATCGTCAATACCGAGATAGGCCGCGAAGCTTGTGCCAACAGGCGCATCTTCTGGCAGATCGATAATGCCATTGTGTTCGTCAGAAAGTTCCAGCTCGCGCTCGGAACACATCATGCCGAAGCTTTCGACACCACGGATTTTGCCAACCGAAAGCGTCACATCGAGGCCCGGCACATAGTCGCCCGGACGACCGAGAACACCGACCAGGCCTGTACGAGCATTCGGCGCACCGCAAACGACCTGAACCGGCTGGCCCTCGCCCGTATCAACGGTCAGAACGCGCAGCTTGTCGGCATCCGGATGCTGAACAGCATTCAGAACCTTAGCGATTTTGAAAGCTTTGAAAGCGGCGCGGTCATCAACCCCATCCACTTCCAGACCAATATCGGTGAGCTTTTCGACGATCTGGTCGAGCGTCGCATCAGTTTCAAGGTGATCCTTGAGCCAGGAAAGCGTGAATTTCATTTTTCTGTTCCTTCCTGTCTTTACGCGCTCAGACCGCCGAACAGCGTCGGCAGGTCGAGTGGACGGAAACCATAATGGTTGAGCCAGCGCACATCGGCATCGAAGAAGGCGCGCAGATCAGGCATGCCGTATTTCAGCATCGCGATACGGTCGATACCCATACCCCATGCGAAGCCCTGATAGACGTCCGGGTCATAGCCTGAAGCGCGCAGCACATTCGGATGCACCATGCCGCAGCCCAGAATTTCGAGCCAGTCAGTGCCTTCGCCAAATTTCACATGCGGGCCAGAACGGTCGCACTGAATATCAACTTCAACCGATGGCTCGGTGAACGGGAAGAAGCTCGGACGCATCCGCATCGTGACGTTTGGCACTTCAAAGAATGCCTTACAGAATTCTTCCAGCACCCACTTCATATTCGCGACATTGGCCGACTTATCGACAACCAGACCTTCGACCTGATGGAACATCGGCGAATGGGTGGCGTCGGAATCCATGCGATAGGTCTTGCCCGGAATGACGATGCGAATCGGCTCGTCGCGGCCTTCCTTATCGCGAATGGCGGCAAACTTCTCCATCGTGTGCACCTGCACCGGCGAGGTGTGCGTGCGCAGCAGCTTGCGCTCGCCCTTCTCATCAGCATTGAAGAAGAACGTGTCGTGCATTTCGCGCGCCGGATGACCTTCGGGGAAGTTCAGCGCCGTGAAGTTGTAATAGTCGGTTTCAATGTCCGAACCTTCGGCAATCGAAAAACCCATATCCGCGAAGATCGCAGTAATTTCATCGATAACCTGAGAAATCGGATGAATGCGACCGCGTGATGCTGCACCTTCGCGAACAGGAAGCGTGACATCAAGCTTTTCGCGCTCAAGGCGCGCTGCAATGGCTTGCTTGCGCAGCTCTGTTTTGCGTTCGGTCAGTGCTTCGGTCACGCGGTTCTTTAGGCCATTGATAGCCGGACCCTGCGCCTGCCGCTCTTCCGGCGACATGCTGCCCAGCGTCTTCAGCTTTTCAGAGATAGTGCCCTTTTTGCCGAGTGCTGCAACGCGCACCGCTTCAATCGCCTGCTCATCATTGGCAGCGGCGATTTCGCCAAGAATAGTTTGTTCGAGTTGTTCAAGATCGCTCATTGTCTATATCCCTCTCGTGTCCAAGGGACACTCGACGCCTCTTGATTTAAGTCCCTGTCGCGCCTGCGGCACTTTACGCCTCTTGGGCAGTGATACTCTCAGGCCTGCAAGGCATAACAGAAAGAAAAACCCGCGCCAGCCAAGCCAGCGCGGGTTCCCAAAATTCAAAATATCACTTGGGAAGGGCTGGCTTAGCGAACAGCGCCTTCAAAAGCGTTTGGCGTCTCTGTACCCTTAAGGTATTCAAGTGCCTTCTTAGCAGAAGCAATCAGCGCACCGAATGCATCTGGTTCATGGATTGCGATGTCGGAAAGAACCTTACGGTCGATTTCGATACCTGCTTTGCCAAGACCATCGATGAAACGGCCGTAGGTAAGACCATGCTCACGAACAGCAGCGTTGATACGCTGAATCCAGAGAGCGCGGAATGTACGCTTGCGGTTCTTGCGATCGCGGTAAGCATACTGCTTCGAACGATCAACAGCAGCCTTAGCGGTGCGGATTGTATTTTTACGACGGCCACGGAAACCGGAAGCCTGATCGAGAACTTTTTTGTGCTTGGCGTGGGAAGTTACGCCGCGTTTTACACGTGCCATGTGATGATCTCCTTAGAGGATAGACGGCTTAGAGGCCGTTAGGCAGGAACTGTTTTACGATCTTCGCGTCTGCGTCCGAGAGCACCATGGTGCCGCGTGCATCGCGAATGAACTTGTTCGAGCGCTTGATCATGCCATGGCGCTTGCCTGCAGCCGCAGCTACAACTTTGCCAGTGCCAGTAATTTTGAACCGCTTTTTAGCAGCCGATTTGGTCTTCATCTTGGGCATTTTGCTACTCCTTTGTTTAGTCCCTGTCGTGCTTGCAGCACTCCACGCCTCTTGTTTAAAAAGCGTCCGTATCTGCAAAATACCGGAACCTTGATTTACTCCCGGACCGACCAAGTCCGAAAAGCATGCGAAACCGCCACGGCATGCCCTGCCGGGCGGTTCGAAGGCGGCTTATAGGCGTAAAGCCTGAAAAACGCAATGCCTGAATCGGCCTGAATCAAGCTGAATCGCGCCTCAAACTCAATAAAGTCGCAGCAAAACCGGCAATGAGCCGATGTCCTGAAGATATTCGATGAATTCAAAGAACGGATAGGCCACAAAGAACACCAGACCATCGGTGAATGTGCGATAAAGCCGATCCGGTTTTACGCGCAATTCGTCTTCATCGCGGAACAGCGAGAATTTTGGAAAAAAGCGCGGCACGCTCGCACAATAAGCTTCATAGGGCTTGCCGAAGTTGGTTTTCAAAAACTTTTCTTCGGTACGGATGACAGTTGCGAAAGCCAGATAACAAAGCAAACCAAAAGCAAGCGCAATAATGATGCTGCCGGTCTGTGCGCCGATACCAATCGCGCCGATGCTGCTGAACACATAAAGCGGGTTGCGCGTCATCGAATAGGGGCCAGTCTGCACGATTTCCGCACTTTTGCGACCGCCAATATAAAGCGTGCACCACATACGACCGAGAATCGCAGCAACGATCAAACTGATACCGAAGGCTTCGATATATTCGTGCATATGGTCGGTTGATTGCGAGCGCACAAACAACAGCGCGAACACAAGAAACCCGATTACAATGGCAATCGCAAGACGACGTTTTTGCTGATATTTGCCCAGTTCACTTAGTGTTTTCATGATGATCTCTAAGAGAGGATTATTCCGGGCAAAGAAAAACCGCCCGAAGGCGGCTTTTCAAAGGCAAAAAAACATTAGATCAGCGTGGAGCAAGAACCATCATCATCTGACGGCCTTCAAGCTTAGGCTCTGCCTCGACCTTTGCGATCTCCGCAGTGTCTTCCTTGACGCGGATGAGAAGCTTCATACCGAGCTCCTGATGCGCCATTTCACGACCGCGGAAACGCAGGGTGAACTTCACCTTATCGCCATCATCAAAGAAACGCTGAGCCGCTTTCATCTTCACGTCATAATCATGCGTGTCGATGTTTGGTCGCATCTTAATTTCTTTGATTTCGACCGTCTTCTGCTTTTTGCGTGTTTCGGAGGCTTTTTTCTGATTCTGATATTTCAGCTTGCCGAGATCCACGATCTTGCACACAGGTGGTTCAGCGTTTGGCACGATCTCAACGAGATCGAGGCCCGCTTCTTCCGCCATCGCAATGGCGTCCTGAGTGGCGATACTGCCGTGGTTGTGGCCTTCGGCATCAATAAGCTGGACCCGGGGAACCCGGATATCACGGTTGGAGCGCGGTCCGTCTTTCTGGACCGGCGTCGCTCTGAACGGTCGGCGAATGGTCGTTATCTCCTGATTATTAACGATATAGGCAATTCAATTTCGTGGCCCGCCACGACCGTTTCCCATCAAACCCCTGTTTAACGCGGAAATGTGGTCAAGCGAGCGGTAAAGTCAATAGCATCTTTGACAGGGAAAATCACCCCCCGATAAATAAAGGCAAAGAAAGAAGTGTTTCGGGAGTGGTAAGCGACATATCGGTCACAATTCCTATTATTTCAAGGGAGTGAGGTTTTCTCCGCCCGTCATAAATGGCAAATGAAAACCACTTGAAAAATTGCCTGCCAAATCAGGAGACGAGACATGAGTGCCGCTGAACCAGATTTTATTGACGTTGATGGCGCGAATATTGCCGTCCGCAATCGCACGGGACAGGTTGCGCCGGGCGTTGTCTGGCTCGGTGGCTATCGTTCGGACATGCTTGGCACCAAAGCTGTCGTTCTTGATGAGTGGGCTGAAAAAACCGGACGTTCCGTGTTGCGTCTTGATTATTCCGGCCATGGTGAGTCGGGTGGTGACTTCAATCAGGGCACAATTTCACGCTGGCTGAATGAAAGCCTCGCGGTTTTAGCCAAATATACGCAAGGCCCACAGATTCTCGTCGGATCATCCATGGGCGGCTGGATCGCGCTGCGTATGGCGCAGGAATTGAAGAAGATCGGTAAATCACCAGCAGGAATTGTTCTGATCGCACCCGCCCCCGACTTCACTGCGGAGCTTGTCGAACCCTCGCTGACCGATGCGCAGAAAAAAGACCTGATCGAACAGGGTTATTTTGAAGAACCTTCGGACTATTCGCCAAACCCATATATCTATACGCGCGCATTGATCGAAGATGGTCGTAACAATCTGGTTCTCAAAGGAATCATCGAAACGGGTTGCCCAGTGCATATTCTGCAGGGAATGCAGGATGAGGCGGTGCCTTATCAGCATGCGCTCAAGCTCGTTGAGCATCTGCCTGTCGATGATGTGACGCTGACACTGGTGCGCGATGGCGACCATCGTCTGTCGCGTCCGCAGGATCTGGAACTTCTGATCCGCACCGTTTCAGGTCTCGCTGAACGTATATCTCTCGGAGAATAAGCATGCGCGTTTCGGTTTTTGCGTCCGCAGCAGTCGCAGCAATCGTTGGCTTTGGTAGTACGCTGGCGCTGATTGTTGCAGCCGCCAATGTACTCGGCGCAACACAAGCCGAAACTGCAAGCTGGGTGACAGCGGTGTGCTTAGCCATTGCCGGTTCATCCGCATGGCTAAGTGTGCGCTACAAAATGCCGATCATCGCCGCATGGTCCACGCCGGGACTGGCACTGATTGGTGCAAGCGTTGGCTTCACCATGCCGGAAGCGGTGGGCGCATTCATCGTCACAGCGCTAGCGCTGATCCTGACCGGACTAATC
The DNA here is from genome assembly GCF_037479515.1 of Ochrobactrum sp. MYb379. Classification (NCBI taxonomy): domain Bacteria; kingdom Pseudomonadati; phylum Pseudomonadota; class Alphaproteobacteria; order Hyphomicrobiales; family Brucellaceae; genus Ochrobactrum; species Ochrobactrum sp. MYb379. The sequence goes on along the minus strand of NZ_JBBGYW010000002.1, from coordinate 230,381 downwards.
CGTCCGCTTTCCACGCTGGTTTCGCGTATTCCGGCATCGGTCGCATCTGGCATGCTGGCAGGTGTGCTGCTGAGTTTTGTGATTGCGGCTGCGAAATCCGTTTCGCTTGATCCTGCTTTCGTGCTGCCTCTGGTGGCTTTGTTCTTCATTGTGCGGCTGTTTAATCCGTCGCTGGCGGTCATTGCCGTGCTCGTGCTGGGTATGGCCTATGCGCTTATGTCCGCCCGCGTGCCTCAACTGCCTGCGCCGGAAATCTCGACACTCACACTGATCTGGCCGGAGTTTCACATTGGCGCAATGATCGGCATCGCTTTGCCGCTTTATATCGTGACCATGGCCTCGCAAAATCTGCCGGGCTTCGCGGTGTTGCGCGCTTCAGGCTATGAGCCACCGACAAGTGCTGCTCTGCGTGTAACCGGTTTTTTCTCGCTGCTGACCGCGCCCTTTGGTGCAGCAACCAGCAATCTTGCGGCAATCTCAGCGGCGCTTTGCACCAATCCAGATGCGCATCCTGACCCTAAAAAGCGCTGGATGACCGGCCCGGTCTATGCGGTCTATTATATAATATTTGCACTGTTCGGCGCGTCGCTGGTCGCAATCTTTGCCGTGCTGCCCGTCACACTCATCGCGCTGGTTGCTGGTCTTGCATTAAGCGGCCCGTTCATCAACGCGATGGCGCTGGCGCTAAAAGTTGAAGAAGAGCGGCTTGCAGCTATCGTCACCTTCGCAGTGACTGCCTCCGGCATTGCCTTTTTTGGCGTCGGTTCCGCCTTCTGGGCACTGGTTGCTGGTCTTGGGGTGGCAGCACTCGAACATTTACGTAAAAAATTTCCGAGATAATCACATTGCTTAGCTCCCGTTTGGCGGGAGCAAGCAGACGGTATTCTTGAAAAGCCCTAATTGATTTACCACGTCAATTTCAAGCCGCGAGACTAAGCGAACGGCCTTTAAACTGACGGAGTAGACCATGACCAATTCTGCATTGATCCGCCCCGCATGGACACCAGCGACGATTGCGCTGATGGTGCTGGGCTTTATCTTCTTCTGGCCGCTTGGCCTCGCCATGCTTGCCTATATCATCTGGGGTGATCGCCTCGGTGATTTTAAACGCCAAGTCAACGAAAAGACCGACTCTGTGTTTGGCTCTTTCCGCAATTGTAACAAAAGCGAAAGCTTCAATTTTGGTGGCACCACCGGCAATGCTGCTTTCGACGAATGGCGTCGTGAAGAACTCGACCGCCTGGCCGCAGAACGCCGCAAGCTGGAAGAAGCCCGGGCTGAGTTTGAAGCCTATGCGACAGAACTTCGCCGCGCCCGCGACAAGGAAGAGTTTGACCGCTTCATGAATGAACGCCGTGCTTCTGCAAAGAAAAATGATGCGAGCGATATAACTACGATCTAGTGGCTATAATCCCGATCTAAACTGTAAACGGCGCAGGCTTTGTCTGCGCCGTTTTGCTTGGAACATTAAAAATTTCTGGATTTTTATGCGAATCACCTATCTTTAAGGCATGGGTTTTTCCTTATTTCGATCTGCACCGAAAAAGCCGTCTGTCGTCACACGCGAACGCATACATGCGGTTGCGGGGCGCGAACTGCCTTTGCGCGTGCTGGAAAACCCACGCGCCAAACGTCTGACATTGCGAATTGAAACCGGCGGCAAAGGGCTGCGCGTAACCATTCCGCCCGGCCTACCAGACCGCGAAGTTCAGAGTTTTCTGGTCCGCCATCAGGGCTGGATTGAGAGCCGCATTGCCAAAATGCCCGATCAGGCTGGCCTTCGTGCGGGTGTAAAAATACCCATTCGCGGCGTGCCGCATCTCATCACCCATCAGCCCGGACGCGGCACAGTGGATTTGCTGGAAGGCAATGTTCTGCTCGTTCATGGCGATCCCGCACATCTTTCGCGGCGTATTGCCGATTACCTTAAGCGCGAAGTCAAACGCGATATTGAACAGCTTGTTACCCGTCACACGGCAACCGTGGGTCGCAAAGCCAAAGCGGTTCGGTTCAAGGATACCAAAAGCCGCTGGGGGTCGTGTACTTCCGATGGCGTGCTTTCTTTTTCGTGGCGTATCGGCATGGCGCCTGCGCCCGTCATTAATTATCTCGTCGCCCATGAAGTGGCCCATCTGATTGAGATGAACCACGGGCCGAAATTCTGGAAACTCTGCCATGAGCTTTGCCCTGATACAGAGCGCTGCAAAGCATGGCTGAAGCGCAATGGCAGCGCATTACAGGCTATCGATTTTACATGACATCAGACATTCAAACTGCTGCACGGGCGCTGTGGGATTACCATTGCCTCTCGGATGAACCTATCGCCGCCGATGTGATTATCGGGCTCGGCAGCTACGACACCCGCGTCGCAAAGCACGCTGCCGAACTTTATCTGCAAGGCCTTGCCAACTGGCTCATGTTCACAGGCCATAGCGGCAACTGGACCAAAGGGCTTTACAAGGCATCAGAGGCCGAAGCCTTCGCGGAAATCGCCATCGCTGAAGGTGTACCTGAGAGCGCGATCATTATTGAGCCGAAAGCCACCAATATCGGCGAGAACATACTTTTCGCACGCGAAATCATGGTTGCAGGAACAATCAGCCCGATCTTTGTGACCAAACCGCAAACCCAGCGCCGGGTGCGGGCAACCGTTGACAGGCAATGGCCGGAAGCACGCGCATTCGTCACCGCACCTGCGACATCTTTTAGAGATCAGCCAACAGCGGGGCATGATTTTGAGAAGCTGGTGCGCGAGATGGTTGGTGATCTGCGACGCATTCTCGAATATCCGGCACTTGGCTTTCAGGTTGCGCAAGCCGTTCCCCTTGAGGTTATGGAAGCCTATGACTACCTAATATCACGGGGCTATGATGACGCGGCCCCGCGCGTTGAAGCCGGAACAGCTTGAGTCGGCTCACAATATGTGCGACGGAAACCCCATGGTTTTTGATATAAAAATATGTGGCCTTAAAACGCCGGAAGCAGTCGCTGCTGCGCTTGATGGCGGTGCGACGCATATTGGCTTTATCTTTTTTCCCAAAAGCCCGCGGCACTTAACGCCTGCCGATGCCGGACGTCTGCGTGAAGCAGCGAAAGGCCGCGCCAAAGTGGTTGCCGTCACCGTTGATGCCGATGATGAAACGCTTGATGAAATCGTGCGTGAATTGCAGCCGGATATACTGCAACTCCATGGCCATGAAACGCCGGAACGCGTGGCTGATGTAAAAAAGCGCTATGGCCTGCCGGTGATAAAAGCCTTTGCCATTCGCGAGGCCGACGATCTTGCGGTAATCGCGCCGTATCAGGGCATCGCGGATCGCTTTCTTTTTGACGCCAAGCCGCCGAAAGGTTCTGACCTTCCGGGCGGCAATGGTGTATCCTTTGACTGGGCATTGCTCGACGCGCTTGACGACAGCGTCGATTACATGCTTTCCGGTGGACTAAATGCGGGCAACATTGCCGAGGCGCTGCACAAAACGCGTGCGCCGGGTATTGATGTATCGTCCGGTGTAGAGCGCGCGCCCGGTGAAAAGGACGTGCGTCTTATCAATGATTTTTTTCAGGCTGTGTCTGATGCCAGACAATAGCCTGCACATGACGGAGTGGCAGCATTGAACAAGCCGGTTGAACCCAATTCCTACAAGACAGGCCCGGATGAAGAAGGCATGTTCGGCATTTTTGGCGGACGCTTTGTCGCCGAAACACTGATGCCACTGATCCTCGAATTGCAGGAAGCCTATGAGACGGCAAAGACCGATCCTGAATTTCAGGCCGAGCTTTCCAATCTCTCGACCTATTATGCCGGTCGCCCTTCCAAGCTCTATTATGCTGAAGGACTGACCAAGCATTTGGGCGGCGCGAAGATTTACTTCAAGCGCGAAGATCTGAACCATACCGGCAGCCACAAGATCAACAATTGCCTTGGCCAGATTCTGCTTGCAAAGCGCATGGGCAAAACCCGCATCATCGCTGAAACCGGCGCTGGTCAGCACGGTGTTGCATCGGCGACCGTTGCAGCGCGTTTTGGCCTGCCTTGCGTTGTTTATATGGGTGCCACTGACGTTGAGCGTCAGAAGCCAAATGTGTTCCGCATGAAGCTTCTGGGTGCTGAAGTAATCCCTGTTACCGCTGGCAATGGCACGCTCAAAGACGCGATGAACGAAGCATTGCGCGATTGGGTCACCAATGTTGATGACACCTATTACCTGATCGGTACCGCTGCGGGTCCCGCTCCTTATCCGGAACTGGTGCGCGATTTCCAGTCGGTCATCGGCGTGGAAGCGCGCAAGCAGATTCTCGAACAGGAAGGCCGTTTGCCCGACGTGATCGTCGCTGCTGTCGGTGGTGGATCGAACGCAATCGGTCTCTTCCATCCGTTCTTAGATGATTCATCGGTTAAGATCGTTGGCGTTGAAGCGGGCGGGCGTGGCCTCGATGGCGTTGAGCATTGCGCATCGATGAGCGCAGGCAGCCCCGGCGTTCTGCATGGCAACCGCACCTATCTTTTGCAGAACGAAGACGGCCAGATTCTTGAAGGCCATTCGGTTTCCGCAGGCCTTGATTATCCGGGCGTTGGTCCTGAGCATTCATGGCTCAAGGATTCAGGTCGCGTTGAATATGTGCCAATCCTCGACGACGAAGCGCTGGAAGCTTTCCAGCTTTGCACCCGCGTTGAAGGCATTATTCCAGCACTTGAATCCGCTCACGCGATTGCGCAAGCTGTGAAAATGGCCCCAACCATGGGCAAGGATCAGGTGATGATCGTCAATCTCTCCGGTCGCGGCGATAAGGATGTTCACACGGTCGGGCAGCTGCTCGGCATGGATATGTGAGGACGACATGAGCAATACTGTTGTCGACGCCAATGCTTACAGACCGCGCGCCGCATGGTTCGACGGACTGACGGAGTGTGGGTCGGCAACAATCAAGCTCAGCATCATTGAAGCCGATCCCTCCAATCCACTGGCTGAATCAGCTCTCGGCATTACACGCAGGCAGATCGCATCTGCTGCAGACAAGCTAGAGCATACGCCGCATCTGGGTGCTGGCTTTGCCATTCTGCATCAGGGCGAAGAAAGCCTGTGGCTGCTTCTGCACTGGTGGCTGGAAGGCGGCATCGCAACGCAGATTCTCTGGCAGTCTGAGCTTGGCGACGAGATCGAATTTGAACCAGCGCAGCCTTTATTGATGGCCTGCGTCTGGGAGCTTGGAATCATTGACTTTGAACGGCGCGCCTGGATGGAAACGGCCATGTCTGGCCAATCCACCGCCGAATATCTTACGCGCATTTTGCCACGGGGCACGGTATGACCACACGCATCGACACCAAATTTGCATCGCTCAAGTCCGAAGGACGTCCGGCGCTGGTTACCTATTTCATGGGCGGCGACCCCGATTATGAAACATCGCTCAACGTCATGAAGGCGCTGCCAAAAGCAGGCTCCGATGTGATCGAGCTTGGTATGCCTTTTTCTGATCCGATGGCCGATGGCCCTGCTATTCAGGCCGCTGGTCTGCGCGCGCTCAATGCCGGACAGACTCTGAAAAAGACCTTGCAACTGGCTGCTGACTTCCGCAAGGAAGACGACACCACGCCAATCGTCCTGATGGGCTATTACAATCCGATTTATATTTATGGCGTCGAGCGCTTCCTTGCCGATGCAAAAACATCCGGCATTGATGGCTTTATCATTGTCGATCTGCCATCTGAGATGGACAAGGAACTCTGCATTCCGGCAACGGCTGCGGGTCTCAATTTCATCCGCCTGACGACACCAACCACCGATGATAAGCGCCTGCCCAAAGTGCTGCATAATTCGTCGGGCTTTGTCTATTATGTCTCGATGAACGGCATTACCGGCTCGGCGATTGCCGATACAAGCCGCGTTGCCGATGCTGTGCGCCACATCAAGAAGAGCACCGATCTGCCAATTTGTGTGGGCTTTGGTGTGAAGACCCCGGAACAGGCCGCAGCCATTGCGGAAGCTGCTGACGGTGTGGTTGTGGGTACTGCAATCGTCAATGCAGTGGCGCTCGAGCTCGATGAAAATGGCAAGGTAAAGGGCGATCCGGCAGCCGCTGTGACGAAACTTGTCAGTGCATTGGCAGCAAGTGTTCGCGCAACACGCCTTGAAGCTGCCCAATAAATCGTCCATTTAGGCAGCAAGAGAGCATGTCGCGGAAAAGTGGAAAGCCAATTTCCGATAACGACATGCGTAAAATAACGAGTTTTTTGAAGAACAAGAAACGGAAGCAAACGTCATGAACTGGATCACCAACTACGTTCGTCCAAAGATCAATTCGATGCTCGGACGTCGCGAGATGCCGGAAAATCTTTGGATCAAGGATCCATCGACCGGCGAAATGGTGTTCCATAAAGACCTTGAAAGCAATCAGTTCGTGATTCCGGGTTCCGGCCATCACATGCGCATCAAGGGCAAGGACCGTCTGCGTTTCTTCTTCGACAATGGCGAATACACAACGCTGGAAAGCCCGAAAGTTCCGGTCGATCCGCTGAAATTCCGCGACGAAAAGAAATATATCGACCGTCTGAAAGACTATCGTGCGCGCACCGGCATGGAAGACGCGATCACCAATGGTCTTGGCACAATTGAAGGTCTGCCGATTGTCGCAACCGTTCAGGATTTCGGTTTCATGGGCGGCTCGCTCGGCATGGGTGCTGGCGAAGCCATCATTCAGGGCTTCATGAAAGCCATTGAATTGAAGCGTCCGCTGGTTCTGTTTGCAGCATCAGGCGGTGCACGTATGCAGGAAGGCATTCTGTCGCTCATGCAGCTTCCGCGCACCACTGTTGCGGTCGAAATGCTCAAAGAAGCAGGTCTGCCTTACATCGTCGTTCTCACTAACCCGACCACCGGCGGCGTCACGGCTTCCTATGCAATGCTCGGCGATATTCACATTGCAGAACCGGGGGCACTGATCGGCTTTGCTGGTCCTCGCGTGATCGAACAGACCATTCGCGAAAAGCTGCCAGAAGGCTTCCAGAGCGCTGAATATCTGATGGAACATGGCATGGTGGATATGGTTTGCTCGCGCCTTGAGCTGAAATCAACCATCGCGAGCTTGCTCAAAATCATGACCCGGCAGCCAGCCAACAGTGATGTGCCGGTAAAGGCACCTGCGCCAAAGAAGCCAGAAGCTGACAGCAAGGCGGCTTAATCGTGACAGGAAAAGCGGATGCCGTCATCGAACGGCTGATGCAATTGCATCCCAAAGGGTTTGATCTTTCACTGGACCGCATTCGCGGTCTGCTGGAAAAGCTTGGCAATCCGCACCTGAACCTGCCGCCCGTCATCCACATTGCCGGAACCAACGGCAAGGGATCGGCAACTGCCTTCTGCCGCGCGCTTCTGGAGGCGAGCGGCTTTGGCGTTCACGTCCATACCTCGCCGCATCTCGTCAACTGGCATGAGCGCTATCGGCTCGCTTCCAAAAATGGCAGTAAATTCGTTTCCGACGATGTTCTGGCCGAAGCCATTGAGCGCGTTGAAGCCGCCAATGACGGTCAGTACATCACGGTTTTCGAGATACTCACCGCCGTTGCCTTTGTGCTATTTGCCGAGCATCCCGCCGATGTGGTGATCATGGAAGTTGGCCTTGGCGGACGCTTTGATGCGACCAATGTGATTACTGATCCAGCCGTATCGCTGATCATGCCGATTTCTATCGATCATCAGGCATTTCTGGGCGACCGCGTTGAACTGATTGCCGCGGAAAAAGCTGGCATTATCAAAAAAGACTGCCCTGTCGTCATTGGCTTTCAGCTGTTTGACGCAGCGCGTGAAGTGCTGATCTCGACTGCTGACCGGCTCGATTGCCCACTTTCGATCTATGGTCAGGATTTCCTCGCATTCGAGGAACATGGCCGTATGGTTTTCCAGAACGAGGACGCGCTGATTGATCTGCCGCTGCCCCGTCTGCCTGGCCGTCACCAACTTGCCAATGCTGCTGCTGCCATTGAAGCCGTGCAAATGGCTGGTTTCACCATTACCGACAAGGCCGCTGAAAAAGCCATGATGGTTGTGGACTGGCCTGCGCGTATGCAGCGCCTGACCCATGGCGCACTTGTTGATCTGGCACCCACGGCATCAGAAATCTGGCTTGATGGCGGACATAATCCCGGCGCAGGCATGGTAATCGCGGAAGCCTTTGGCGATCTTGAAGAGCGCTCCACACGGCCTTTGTTCCTGATAACCGGCATGATCAACACCAAAGACCCTGTCGGTTATTTTGAGGCCTTTGCGGGCATGGCACGCCATGTCTTTACCGTGCCGATCCCGTCAAGCGATGCAGGCATCCCGAATAATGAGCTGGCAATCAGCGCACAGAAGGCCGGGCTTTCGGCAGAACCGGTACATTCGGTTGAAAACGCGCTCAAGATTCTACGCGATACATGGGCGCCTGATGAAGCCCCGCCGCGCATTCTGATTGGTGGCTCACTTTATCTGGCAGGTGAAGTGCTGCGCGACAATGGAACACCACCAAATTAACAAAAAACCCGGCTTATAGGCCGGGTTTTTCATATTTAGCAAACTTCGCTGATTAAGCAGCAGAAGCCTTGATCCAGTCAGCAAGGCGGCTCTTTGGAGCTGCACCAACCATGTTGGCTGCAAGTTCTCCGTCCTTGAACATCAGCAATGTTGGGATCGAGCGAACGCCAAACTGTGCTGCGAGTTCTGGATTTTCGTCGATATTGACCTTGGCGATCTTCACCTGACCAGCCATTTCAGCGGCGATTTCGTCAAGAGCAGGAGCGATCATCTTGCAAGGACCGCACCATTCAGCCCAGAAATCCACGACGACTGGCTCGCTCGACTGAAGAACGTCCGACTGAAAATTGCTGTTATCGACCTTTACGGTTGCCATAGGGCTATCCTCATATCTGTTTGAGAGCGAAAGACTCATCAAGAAATCGCTCCTTTGACCATATCATGTGGCGTGTTGACTGCCATCCGTCAAGTTCTGGTTAGTAACCTTTCCTTGAGAGTCACTTAGAGCCTGCAATGCTTCATTGAGTACATTCTCCGGCAATGGTAGCAAATACGGGCCTTCGGTGAAAAGCAAAGCGGCCTCGACGACCCGTCCCGGATAAAGGGGCGCAAGCAATTCGCGGTAGAGCGCCAGTTGTGCGCGATAGGCAAAAGGCACGGCTTCAATGGTCTTTGGTGGAGGGCGATTGGTTTTATAATCAACGATCAGCACGCGGTTTTCATCGACGCTGATGCGGTCGATCTGGCCCGATACGGCATGATCTTTTCCGCCGAGATTGATCGTGCCCATGACCGCCACTTCACCACGCGATCCGCTGGCGAAGACCGGCGCAAACTTTGGATCGGCCAGAATTGTTGCAACACTCGCCCAGGCTTTCGCGCGTTCAGCTTCCGGCCAGTCGGCAGCAATGCGTGCCAGATAGTCCTGTGCAAGATTCTCGCGCTCATTCGCGGCCACTTCTGGCAGATATTGCAGCAGCATATGGATCGCAGTACCGCGCCTTAACGCGAAAGCCGACGTCTCGCCACCCAATCCCAGAACCGGTGACAGCGTATCGAGCGGTGGCTCCTCATCCGCTTCGATCAGTGCCGATGCACCAGACGGCGCAAGCGGACGTGGCAGACCCGGCTCTGGCTTTATGGGCTTCAGATAGTCGAGCGGCAACGGCGGCAGCTCTGCCACCTTTTCCACTTCCGGCTCTGCAATCTCTGTAAGACTGCGCGGCGTGTTGCGATAGCGTCGGGCGGCAACACCCGATACCGGATGCACGAAAGTTTCGGCTTTTGTGGTCAAAGCATCTTCAACCAGCCTGTGCCATGTCTCGCCGCTTTCACGCGAACCGCGATAGCCACAGACAATCAGCTTATCTTCCGCACGCGTCATGCCTACATAAAGCAGGCGGCGATATTCTTCTTCGGCACGGGCCTTCAAGCCTTCAATCTGCGATGCCAGAAAGCCGGTCTGATAACCCGCATTGGGCTGCCAGAGATAGCCTTTCACCTGTGGCCCGTCACTGCTGAGATCAAACGGGATCAGCTTGGGCGCGCGTGTTCCGCTCCAGACGGCATTGCCCGGATCAACCAGAAACACCACAGCGCCCTCAAGCCCCTTGGCGGCATGAACCGTCATGATACGCACTTCGTTTCGGCCCTGATCCAGTTCGCGCTTGATCTGCGGCGAGGCTGCATCAAGCGTTTCCAGAAAAGCCTGCATACCCGGCAGACCAGCGCGTTCAGCCGAAAGCGCGTAGTTCTGGAATTCATCGATAATATCGCCCGCTTCCGGTCCAAGCCGCGCCAGAAGCTTACGCCTTGCACCATCGGCACTCAAGATTCGCGCATAGAACTCGAAGATCGGCATGGTGTCGGCCATATTGCGCCAACGGCTCAGCGTCTTATGCACGCCGATCAGCGTCGGTTCTTCAAGGGATGCATGATAAAGGCGCTCAAACAACGTTTCGCCACTCTTGCGCGGATGGGCCAGCGCAAACAGCCTGTCATCATCCCAGCCAAACAGCGGGCTTTTGAGAAGCGAAGCCAATGACAAATCATCTGACGGCTGCAACACGAAACGTCCCAATGCCATCAGATCCTGAATAGCGATATGGCTTGTCAGCTTGAGACGATCAGCACCAGCCACCGGCACGGAGAGGTTTTTAAGTGCACGCGAAAGTGCTGGCATGAACTGATCACGCTTACGCACCAGCACCATAATGTCTTTTGGCGCGAGTTTGCGGTTCTGCCCCGGAATGGTCTCGCCGCGATCAAGCCAGTAGCGAATGGTTGCTGCAATCTGCTCGGCAAGCTTTATGGCGGGTGCCTGCAAATGATCGACCGGAACGCGCCAGTCGTCGGGCTCCTCCACCACGTCCGGCGTCAGCATATCCCAAATTTCCACCTCGCCCGGCTCGTTGTCGCGGATGGCGGAGTGAACGGTGGCCCCTGACAAGCCGCGATTGGCTTCGGGGCGTGCAAAAACCTCGTCCACGGCCTGCAAAACGTCGGGTGCCGAACGGAACGAAAAGTTGAGGCTGACGCGCTCGAATTTAAGCTCGGCATCTTGCGCTCTGATGCTGACCGCCCTGCCCTGTGCTGCAAAATCTTCCGGGATAGCGCCCTGAAACGAGTAGATCGACTGTTTTTCATCGCCGACGGCAAACAGCGTGCGCTGCACATTACGCTGACCGAGGCCGGAGAAAAACTCCTCCGACAGCATACGGATAACCTGCCACTGATCGGGACTGGTATCCTGTGCTTCATCGACGAGAATATGATCAATGCCGCGATCAAGCTTATACTGTACCCATTGCCCCGCCCCATCACGCGCCAGAAGTGCAACCGTGCGGGTAATCAGGTCTTCAAAGTCGAGCAGACCGCGCTTGCGCTTCAAGTCATGATAGCGCTGCAGAAGATTATCAATGAGTGTGAGTGCCGCGAGATTGAGCCGGATCAGCCGCAATTCCTTGATCTTGTCGAGACCAAGTTCCACCCGGGAAGCGGCAGCATTAAAATCTTCTTCGAAATCCGGCAGCAGCTTTTTGACCGCGCTCGATCTGACATAGGAACCAGATTTGGCTTCGCCGGTGGCTTTCAGGAAGGAAGCGCGCAGAACGGCTTCCTTGTCGAAGCTGCTTTTGACCTTGTCATATTGCTTGAGCTGCAACGCAAAATCATGCGCGCGTGCCGCACCCTTTTGGATCGACAAAATGAGATCGAGTGCATCGTCGGAAAATTCCGGCACCGGCCACATATCATCCAGCAAATCGGATTCGCGCGTGTCTGGCCGGAAACGGAAATGCCTGTGCAAAGTCTCGCTGCGCTCATCCGCATTACCAAGCGCCGAAATATATTGCTGCAAGCCATTGCGGCGACCAACAGCCTCATCAAGCAGTGCCTGCAAACCCATCTCGCCTGCTGCCTGCATGACATCGGCAAAGGCGTTTGCCAGTTCCGGATCACCGCCGCCATGTGCGGTCTCAAGCAGTGTGCGTCGCGCTTCGCCGACAAGAGCCACCTGCATGAGATCATCCATCATCTCAAAATGGCCTGCAATATTCGCCTCAAGAGGGAACTGATGCAGGATCGCTTCGCAAAATGCGTGGATGGTCTGGATTTTCAACCCGCCCGGTGTTTCAAGCGCGCGCGCAAAAAGCCTGCGTGCAACGGCAAGTCGTGTCGCTCCCGGGCGCCTGCCTTCAAGCTTGATAAGCCTGTCAGCCAGATCCTCATCTGGCAACATTGCCCATTCGGACAATCGCGCAAAGACGCGGTTCTGCATGACGGCTGCTGCCGCCTTGGTATAGGTGAGACAGAGGATTTTTGACGGGTCAGTGCCTTCGAGCAGCAGCCGGATAACGCGCTCGGTCAAAACGTGAGTCTTACCCGAACCGGCATTCGCCGACACCCAGACAGAGGCCAGTGGATTGGCGGCACTGGCCTGTGCCTCGATTGTTTCCTTTGGAATAATCCGTTGCTTTTTCATTCGCCGCCCTCCCCGCCAGCATCACCACCAGCGGACCATTCCAGCACGCGTGCAAGATGATCATAATCGCCAGTCAAATCTGTCTCACGAAAAGGAAGCGCGCGGGAAAGATAACCCTTAGCCGGATTCTGATATTCAGCAAGCAGCTGCGCCAATCTTTGCCAAGCCTCTTCGCCAAGGGCGGGTGCGGTCTTTTCTGATGGTGGCCGACCGATCTTCAAAATCGATTCCGGCTTCACCTCTCCGCCTGCCCGCAAGCGCACATAGGTCAGATCAGACGCGCGAACAGAACCCAGTTCGCGAAACGCACCGCGCACAAGAAGAGCGGCTTCCAGCGCCAGCTGGGGTGACAAGAGGACATGCGCCTGTCGTGGAGATGGCGTGGAGCCGGTCTTATAGTCGATCACTTCCGCAGTTCCGTCGCGCATCAGATCAATACGATCGGCACGGCCCGACAAAGTGATGCCAAGACTTTCAACCTCGCGCTTATCCGACGAAATTTCGGCAAAGCGGGTTTGAACATTGTAAGCGCGTTCCCGCTCCCATTCGAGGAATTGCGGAATAAGAGCGGTAAAACGCGGCCACCAGACTGCTTCGATCTCAATGGGCAGATCCATTTCGCCAAAGAAATGCCGGCCAAATTCTTCAAGTTGCGCGCTCGCATCCGGCGCCAGCGGATCGATGCCCTCTTCGGTAAAATGTCCAAGAATGTCGTGAAAAAGCGTCCCACGTTCTGCGGCTGCCGGATCGCGGATCAGCGGCTCCAGCGGGCGCAGCTTCAGAATTTTTTTGGCAAAGATCGCATAAGGATCGCGACGAAGGGTTTCGATTTCCGTGACTGAAAAATGCTTGGGTCGCGCGCTTACAGGCGGTGCCGGTTCCGGGCGTTTAACGAACGGCACATCGGGTGCCTGATCGATTTCACGCGCCCAATGGATGAAACGTTGCCCACGCAAGCGCATATCCTTGGTCACATCTGAACCCAGCACCGTTTCAAGCCGCTGCAACCAGCGCGACGGAATCGTCGGCGCATTATCAGAACGCTGCGAACGCGAAAGCACGACATGATCCATGCCAAGCGCCATCTGAAAATCATGTGCTGCAAGGCCAGTACGGCGCTCAGGTGGATCAAGCGCGATCATCGCCTTCATAGGGCGCGACATGAACGGGTCGTTGCGCGTCTTGGCGGGCCATGTTCCTTCGTTGAGACCACCAATCACCAACGTATCCATGGTCTGCAAACGCGCTTCCAGCGCACCCCAGATGAAAACGCGCGGATGGCCGCCCGGATGCGGCTTGACGGTTTCGCCCGACATCAGAGCTTCAAGAATTGCGGGCCATTCAATAGCCTCAAAATCCAGTCCCGCTTCACTCGCCACAAGCTGACGCAGAAATGAAGCCAGCTTCTCGCCATGCTCGCCGGAATAATAGCGCGTGACGCTTTCGCTCTCATCGCGTGCCAGATTTTCGAGCGCTTCCACAGTTGCCCGTGTAATCTCGCCAATATCCGTTCGCCGGTTAATGGTGGCAAAAGGTGCCAGCGGCGCAACCGCTTCCGACAGGCTCACGCAAAGCGAGCGCGCCGCTTCGATCATGTCAGGCGTAACAGTCGCGTGCCATGCCGGTTGCCATGACTGGCTGGCGCTTTCTTCCATGCGGCGATCGAAAAAGCCGGGAAGATCGATGATCGATGCCCTGCCCGTACCGCCACGGAACGCCACCAGTTCAAGCGTTTCCGCAGCCAGTCGCCGCTCGATACGCTTGCCGCCAAGCCGTAGCATCGGGTGCTTAACCAGCGCTAATAGAGCCACCGGATCGCCGGGGTTGAACACGGTTTCGACCATGAGGCGCATCAGCGTCGCGGTTTCGATATCGCGCAAATGGCGGCCGCCGGAATCATCGGCGTCGATGCCAAAGCGGGCGAGTTCGCCCACCACGCGGCGCGCAAGATTACGGTCTGCGGTCACAAGTGCTGCGGTCTTTTTCTCATCAGCGATTGCATCGCGAAGCGCCAGAGCCACTGCCAGCGCTTCCTCGCGCTCATTGGCGGTTTCAATCAGATCGATCTTGTTGGCGTGTTGAAGCAATATTTCAGGGCGCATATCAGGCTCATCATTGAGCAGGCTCCATGCGTCAGTCGTCTCTGCCGGGCGCAATGCTTGGCTAACGACGCGTTCAAGCACGCGCTTCTTAACCGGCATATTTTCGATATGCTCGACTTCATCGCGGGAAACGCCGATGGCCCTAAGCAACTTGTGGAGACCATATTGCGGATGGCCGAAGGTGGACGGATTATCATCCGAAGCCCCCAGCAGGTTCCACGCGCCTTCATCAAGATCACGATCCAGTCCGGGCAGAACCACAGCACCTTGCGGCAGTCGGGCGATGACTGAAACAAGCTCGGCAGTCGCGGGGATTGAGCCTGTGGAACCAGCCGCAATCACAGGACCTTGCGGCGGATGATCGCGCAGTCGCCGCACCTCACCCCAGATCAATTCGTTGCGGTGCGCTGCGGGATTGGAGAGCTTGCGTTCTTCCAGAATTTCCGGCCAGAGTTTCGTGACAATATCGAGAAAGCCGAGCGTGACCTGCCACCAGTCGGCAAGATCATCGGGCGCAATGCTGGCAAGCTCACTCCATTTGGCATTGTCGGTTTCGACCTGATCCATCAGGCCAGCCAGATCACGCGCAAGCCAAATCGCGTCAGAGGTCGTTGCGGGAACTGAAACATCATCGACGCCAAACAGCGCCCGCACATGCGCAGGCAGCGATTCACGCCATGGACGAATGAGCCGCGCCAGCAGCAACAGCCGTTCAGCCTTGCCAATTGGCGGATTAAGATCGAATACGCCGCTTGTGGCTGCGTTGAAAAAAGCTGCGTCCTCGTCCACATCGCCCAGCGGGCGAATGGTCGGAAGGATTGCAGATTTAGCCGGATTCATATCGACCAGAATGGAACGAAGCGCACGCGCTGCACGACGCGTCGGCACATAGATGGTCGCGTTCGCTAATGCCAGTGGATCAGATGCGTTACCCGGAAAGCCTTCAATCAGGCGGCCTTCCAGAAGCGCCTTGGCAAAGGCCGGTAGAAAAGCTGTGCCGGATGGAATGGAAAAAAGCTTCGGCCTCGTAATGGTCATTCCGCCATGCTCTCCTTACGCAATTGCGGAAAGCACAGCCTCCGCCTCGCCAATTGCTTCCGGTGTTCCGACCGTAAGCCAATGCCCGGTCATGGGCATACCATAAAGACGTCCGGCTGCAATGGCTTCATCAAAATAGCGATTGAGCGATGAAACACCCGGCTCGGCTTTGGCAAAAATACGCGGATGAATGACTGCTGCACCGGCATAGATGACCGGGTCGCCCGCGACATCACGCAGACGGCGCAAGCGGCCCTCTTCATCCGCGACGAAATCGCCCTTGCCTTCAAAACCCGTTGCCTGATCGAGCCGGGCCGTCATGAGAAGAATATCCATGCGGGCATCGTCCCAGACATGCGCCAGCGCCGAAATATTCGGCTGCGCTTCATCACCAACCCAGAATGTATCGGCATTGAGTACGTAGAACGGCTTGTTCTGAAGCTGGGGCAGCACGTTGACGATACCGCCAGCGGAATCAAGCAGAAGAGCGCGCTCGTCGGAGATCGTGATTTTCGGCGCTGTACGATTACCGAGATAATCGATCAGTTGGTCGGCTAAATAATGAACATTGACGATTGTATTCTCAACGCCTGCACCCGCCAGCGCATCCAAACCCCAATCGATCAGCGGCTTGCCGGAAACCTTAACCAGTGGCTTGGGCATGGTTTCGGTGATCGGGCGCATACGCTTGCCAAGACCTGCTGCAAGCATGATCGCTGTATCAGGACGTGTCATTGTTTCTCCAGCAATGCGAGATCATCAAACCAGCGGGCGACCGGCGCCATGACCGGATGCTTTAATACGCGGCTGAGATAGTCGTGAATACGCGGCAGATGCGCGAGATAATGCGGCTTTCCATCACGTTCATCAAGCCGCACGAAAAGACCCAGCAGCTTGGCGTTGCGCTGCGCACCCATGGCGGCATAGGCCATGCGGAAAGCCGCTTCATCAAACACATGGCCAAGCTTGCGGCGTTCATCGCAATAGGCATCCACCACTGCCTTTTCGAGCTCCGGCGTAATCGTCACGCGAGCATCGAGTGCCAGCGACGCGACATCATAGGCAGCAGGGCCGATCATCGCGTCCTGAAAGTCGATTGTGCCAATCTTATTTGCGCCTTGCGCATCCTCAAACCAGAACAGGTTTGGCGAATGGTAATCGCGCAGCAGCAGGCTTTTCTCGCAATCGGCAATAGCGTCGAGAACTTTGTCCCATGCCGCTTCATAAGCTTGCGCTTCTGCATCACTCAGCTTGCGGCCCATCATGCGTGGCGCATACCATTGCCCGACAAGGCTCACTTCCATGACCATCGCATCACGATCAAAAGATGCAACGATGTGATCTGGATAGCCTGCAACCGGCGCATGATCCGGCCACTGAACCCCATGAAGATGCGCAAGAAACCGTCCAGCCGCTTCATAGCGTTCAGCCACAGGCTCACCCGATGAAGCCCTGATGCCCTCGAGCCCAAGATTTTCGAGGATCAGCAGTCCTGCATCAATATCAACAGCGCGCATTTGCGGCACGCGCAGGCCATTTTTCGCAAGCAGATCATCAATGGCCACGAAAGCCTGAATATTCTCTGCAATATGCGCAAGCTGACGATAGGACTTGCCATTGCGCAAGGGCGGATCGTAGGGCATCGCGGGCGCATTCATCAGCACTTCTATGCCATGCGCGCTGTCGATAATCTCATATTTACGCGGTGAAGCATCGCCCTGCAAATAGCGGCGCGTGGCTCCTGCCCGGTCGTTGTTGTCTAAGAAACTGCGGATTTTCAGCGTGCGTTGAAGACGAGCAATCGCAGCGTCTGTCCCGCTAATTGCGATGCGCCGTCCCGCCCCTTCGTGGGTCAAGGTGACGGCAAAGCTTGGCTCTGGCAGAAAACCTTCCGCCTGCTCCGGCCATTCGGACAGCACAACACCATCTTCGAGAAACTCGACCAGCCCCAGTTCATCCAGCTCTTCGCCATGCGAAATCCGGTAAAGATCAGCGTGAGCGACGGGCAAGCGCAGCGCCTCATAGCTTTGCACCAGCGTGAATGTCGGGCTTGGCACCTCAAGCCCCTCATCATCGGCAATCGCGCGAATGACAGCGCGTGCAAGTGAAGATTTACCTGCGCCGAGATCGCCCGATAAAGTGACGAGATCGCCTTTGACCAGTGCCAAAGCGAAATCCTCGCCAAAGCGTTTGGTCGCGGCCTCATCGGGCAGGAACAATTCAAGATGGGTTATCGGGCTACTGATTGGGGTGCTCATAAAGCCCCATTTACCTTATTCGGCGGCAACACGGAAGCTGCGCGCTTCAGATGGGAAGCGACAAATTACTGTCGTACCAATATCAGCTCCAGTTTCAATTTCCACACGCCCGCCATGCAATTCGACAAAGCTCTTCACGATGGAAAGGCCAAGCCCCACGCCGCGTCTGCGCCCGCCGTTCTGATAGGCCTGGAAACGCTTGAACACCGTATCAAGCACATCGCCCGGCATCCCCGGACCGTCATCATGCACAGCAAACAGGATATCCGTGCCATCGCGCACAACTTGCAGCGAAACAGTCGAGCCTTCCGGCGCGTAATTGGAAGCGTTGGATAGAAGATTGAACAGCACCTGACGCACGCGATTGGCATCGGCTCTGAACAACTCCACATCGTCAGCGATTTCGATATTGAGCGCAATATCATGCTCTTGCAGGCGCTCACTCACGCGCTTTGCCGCGGCCGAAATCTCGTCCATCACAGCAACATCGTCAATATCGAGCTGCATGATACCAGCATCGACTGTTGCAAGATCGAGAATATCGTTGACGATAGTCAGAAGCACGGCAGATGACGTGCCAATATGATCGAGATATTCGAGCTGACGTTCATTCAGCGAACCGAAGGCAGGCGTTTGCAGCAATTCGGTAAAGCCGATGATATTGGTCAACGGCGAGCGCAACTCGTAGGAAACGTGCTGCACAAAGTCGTTCTTGATCTGATCGGCAAGCGACAGCGCTTCATTCTTTTCCTTAAGCGCCCGTTCAACGCGCACCGTATCGCTGACATCGATGAAGGTCAGCATCGTTTGGCCCTTTGGCAGCGGCACCACGGCATAGGAAAGGATGATGCCATCATCCAGTTCCACCTGTCCCATACGGCCGTTGCGCTCATCAAGGAAGCCAGTGACAGAGGAAACAAAGTCATCCCAAAGACCGTTTCCGCCGCGCTGACCGCAAAGCTTGGAAATGGTTGAGATATGCGTGCCTTCAACGGTAATGGCTGCAGGCAGCGACCAGAGGTCAGCAAAAGACGGATTGGACAAACGCAAACGACCGTCAGAACCGAACACAGCGACCGCTTCACCGAGGTGGTCGAGCGTTTCTCCCTGTACCTTAATCAGCGTGTTGTAACGGCCTTCAAGCTCGAATTTCTCGGTCATGTTCTCGAAGAACCACGTCACGCCGCCCTGCGGATGCGGATTGGCAACGACGCGCAGGATACGGGTATCCGGCAGATGCCACATATGCTCTTCCGGCTCGACAGCGCGATAGGCGGCGAGAAGCGAATCCTTCCATTTGCGCCATTCCGGCTGCTCTGGAAGCTTGCCTTCCGAGCGCAGACGATCAAACAGCAGTGTGTTGCTTGGATGCGTTTCAAGCCAAGCTGTGTCGAGCGACCAGAGCGAAACAAAAGCCTGATTGAAGAATTGCAGCTTCATGTCGGGATCGAAAATCGCCACAGCGGTTGAAAGCTGATCGAGCGTCTCGGCATGGCTTTTCAGGGTGCGGCTCAGTTCTTCGCGTATCTGTTCAACTTCGCTCAGATCAAAGCCAAGCCCAGCAGAACCCGCCTCTGCACTCACATCTGTCACATCGAACACGCGGCGGTCGCCACGTATGACGGCGGGAAGTTTTTCATAGAGATCAGGCTCGGCAAACCGATCACGTTCCAAGCGCTGGCGCGCCTGCGCACCGAAGAGTTCACGACGCTCAGATGTGGCCTGTGTGCCGTCCACTGCATCCACAGCACGCGCATAGGCGGCATTGACCCATTCCATACGACCATCTGCGCCGCGTAGCCAGACCGGCTGCTCAAGACGATCAAGCAGGTGGCGAAGAAGTGCGAGCTTTTCAGACAATTCGCGGTTCTGTGCCTGAAGCGCTGCGCGCTCTGCCTGCACGCCCTGAAGCCCCAAGAAACGCACAATCGCAAAACTTCCCGATGTGCGGCCATAGACGTCAAGCAGGGTTCCATTGCTGGTTTCGACCGTCAGATCGAATGCATGGGCCTGTTCGCGCAAGGAGGAAACCGCACGCTCAAGCTCGGTCACGGATTGCGGGCGCAACCAGCGGCCAAAAGCGAGGAAGTGTGAACGATCCTGCGGCGCGCCACTATCAAATGGCAGTTGGCCGACAACATCAGCGCGCGCGCCATTTGCGTCCCAGACAATGGCGCGCTGGTCTTTGAGATTAAGCAGTGCTTCACTGCGCTGTGCTGCCAGATTCATATCTGATAGGCGCGACCGCAGCTCATTGTTTTCCTGTGCGGTTTTCGAGCGATCGCGGATAAGCCAGCCAGCCGAGAGAAGGGCTGCACCCAAAGCGCCCAGAAAAATCGAAAACTGGATGACTTCAAAAGCACCCACGCTGCCACCAAACGGCAGAGCAATACGCGTTGCGTTTTCAGCGCCTTGTGCAAAAGCTGGAACAGCCGCAACCAATGCGGCAAAAGAGACTGAAGCCTTGAGAACAACCCATTTCAAAGGACGAAAGCCAAGCGAAAGCGTTGCTTTCAGGTGCCTGCCTGCGCTGATTGCAGATTGTGTCTGCAAACTCCCCGTTGAGCCAACTTCTGGCATATGTTCCGTGTCTCCGCCGCCCGACTGCCGATCCTTAAAAAGGTGCAGCCGTATTTCAAAAAACGCCATTCTGCCTCTCTCACATCGCCAAATGCAAAGAGCCAGACATGTTTCGCGGTTGAATACGCCATCCGTCTTTCACCCCAATTGGCAAAAAACGCTGAACGCAAACACCCGTCAAAACACATTGATTCGTCTTCACAATACCCTTCCGGGGATTCCGCGTGAAGCATGTTACGCGCAAAAATAAAGGCCGGGCAGTGTTAAACTGTCCGGCCTACAAGATGTAGCAGTATGGTTAACAGATAATTAATACCTGTAGTGTTCTGACTTGAACGGACCCTGTGGTGTTACGCCAATATAAGCGGCCTGTTCGTCCGAAAGCACGGTCAATTTCGCGCCGAGCTTGTCGAGATGCAGACGGGCAACCTTTTCATCAAGGTGTTTTGGCAGAACATAGACTTCGTTCTTATACGCATCAGTACGCGTGAAGAGCTCGATCTGACCCAGAACCTGATTGGTAAACGAAGCCGACATCACGAAACTTGGATGACCCGTTGCATTGCCGAGATTGAGCAGGCGACCTTCCGACAGAAGGATGATGCGCTTGCCATCCGGGAATTCAACCAGATCAACCTGTGGCTTCACATTGGTCCATTTCAGGTTACGCAGTCCAGCAACCTGAATTTCATTGTCGAAGTGACCGATATTGCCAACAATCGCCATATCTTTCAGCTTGCGCATATGATCAAGCGTGATGACGTCTTTGTTGCCGGTTGTCGAAATCACGATATCAGCAGTCGAAGCCGCATCATCCAGGGTTACGACTTCAAAGCCATCCATTGCAGCCTGAAGCGCGCAGATCGGATCAACTTCCGTAACCTTCACGCGGGCACCAGCACCAGCGAGCGATGCAGCCGAGCCTTTACCGACGTCACCGTAGCCGCAAACGACAGCAACCTTGCCAGCCATCATCACGTCTGTGCCGCGACGGATGCCGTCGACCAGCGATTCCTTACAACCATACTTGTTGTCGAATTTCGACTTGGTGACGCTGTCATTGACGTTGATTGCCGGGAAGGGCAGGAGGCCCTTCTTCTGCAACTGGTACAGACGGTTGACGCCTGTGGTGGTTTCTTCGGTCACACCCTTGATCGCATCGCGCTGACGCGTGAAGAAGCCAGGTGTTTCGGCCATGCGCTTCTTGATCTGTGCAAACAGAACTTCTTCTTCTTCGCTTTCAGGCTTGGAAAGAACGTCTTCACCAGCCTCAGCGCGCGCACCGATCAGGATATACATGGTGGCATCGCCACCATCATCGAGGATCATGTTGGATGGCTCACCATCCGACCACTGGAAAATCTGATCGGTGTAAGTCCAGTATTCCTCAAGGGTTTCGCCCTTAATGGCGAAAACTGGCGTGCCAGTTGCAGCGATTGCAGCTGCTGCGTGATCCTGCGTCGAGAAAATATTGCAGGACGCCCAACGCACATCTGCACCAAGAACCTTCAAGGTTTCGATCAGCACGGCAGTCTGGATTGTCATATGCAAGGAACCGGAAATGCGTGCGCCCTTGAGCGGCTGCGATTTGCCGAACTCTTCGCGCGCGGCCATCAGGCCCGGCATTTCGGTTTCAGCAATATCGAGTTCTTTGCGGCCCCAATCGGCGAGGCTAAGATCCTTGACGACGAAATCCTGACTTGCGGTCATCATCTGCTCCAATCAAATTGATTTTGAAGCCCCGAAATAAAAAATATCGGAGGAGGGGCTTCGACTGGCCATTTGATTAGCAGATCACTCGCGTCAGCACAACATCACATAAAGAGTTCTTTATGTGTGCATATCAACTTAGCGATATTTTTTAATATCAGGCTTCTTCGCCAAACTTATCAGCAATAAGCGCCTGAAGCCCATCAAGCACCGCATCGGCTTGTTCACCCGATGCGCGCACTTCGATGCAGCAGCCCGGTGAGGCCGCCAACATCATCAAGCCCATGATCGACGTTCCGCCCACCGTCATGCCGTCCTTGCTGACGCGGACATGGGCATCAAAGCTGTCCACAAGTTGGACAAACTTGGCCGATGCACGCGCATGCAGACCACGCTTATTGACGATCTCGAAGGAGCGCAGGAGAGAGCTGTCGGCATCATATTCGCCAGTAACAACCACTGTGGGATGCATGAATTACTTTCCTGTCAGGACCTGGCTTGCAACATTGATATATTTGCGTCCTGCATCCTGCGCTTCGCGCAACGCTGTCTTGATGTCGCCGCCAATGCGAACGCTGGAGAGCTTGATCAACATCGGCAGGTTCACGCCTGCGATCACCTCGATCTTGCCTTCTTCCATCACCGAAATTGCGAGATTGGACGGAGTTCCACCAAACATATCGGTCAGAACGATAACACCTCTGCCACTATCGGCGCGGTCCACCGCATCCACGATATCGCGGCGGCGCTGTTCCATGTCATCTTCGGCACCGATACAAACGGTCTCGAAATTGTCTTGCGGGCCAACCACATGCACGACAGCATGGAGAAACTCTTCGGCCAGCCTTCCGTGCGTAACAAGCACGAGTCCGATCATACTTTAAAAGCTCCTGTCGCGTGCCCGCCGCTTCACCCCTTCAAAGGCGCAGATGACACAAAAATCGCCGGAACTCAGCCGACGAGTTGTGCATCTTGGCATTGCAAATCTTGATAGCAAGTGAAAAATTTCACATTTGCCTTGAAAAAAGCAAAATGCCGCAGCGTTGGGCATTTCTTTCAGCGAAGCGCTTATGGCCAGGGTTTGTAAAAGAGACTTGCCTCGATAGCACGCGAAAGCGCGTTAGAATCGCCGTTTGACGAGAGTGCAGGCAACAGCAGACGCGGAATTTCGATACCTTCAAACTGCCAGTTCTCGCTGCTTGGATAGCGTTCAGCCTCTTCGCGGCTGACCAGAATGACAACAAGATCAAGTGGCGCCTGTTTCACATAAGCAACAGTGAAAAGACCCGCGCCACGAATTTCAACGCCGCCGGCGAGAGAATCGGGAACGCTGGCTATCAGCTTGCCACCTTCCACATGCAGCAAAGTGCGATCGTCAGAGACAAGTGAAGCCGCTTCACCACGCGCGATAGCTCGCTCAATCAGTGTCAGTGCGGTCTCTGTTTTGCCCGCGCCCGATTTTCCCATCAGCATAACACCACGACCGCGTATTTGCACCGTCGTTGCGTGAAGACCACTTTTCTGTTCTTCCGGCGTCATGTCAGGTCACGCGATGGCTGGCAGATCAACGGTGAAGCGTGCGCCCAGCATATGATCCGGATCATTGGCATCGATGATGTTTTCAGCACTCAACGTGCCATTATGCGCTTCAATAATCTGGCGGCTGATTGAAAGACCAAGGCCAGAATTTTGTCCGAACGCTTCGGAGGCCGGACGATCCGTATAAAAACGCTCGAAAATACGTTCGATATTCTCAATTGGAATGCCGGGGCCGTTATCTTCAACGAGAACGCGCAAGCGACTGCCTTCACCGCTCAGCGTCACCACGATGCGGCCAGTATCCTCTGGAACAAAAGACCGCGCATTTTCGATCAGATTGCTAATAACCTGACCGAGACGAAGATCATGTCCCGCAACGAAGAAGCCCTTCTTGCCGGACGGCAACTTGCCCGTATTGAAAACAATCTCGGTGCCAACCTTGTTGCGACGGACTTCGCGTGCTGCAAGAACCAGATTATTGAGCAGCGTCTTCATATCCACACGGTCAGAATGTTCGCGTGCCAATTCTGCATCAAGGCGCGATGCATCCGAAATATCAGTGATCAGACGATCAAGACGCCGCACATCATGCTGAATGACATCAAGCAAGCGATTGCGAGAATTCTCATTTTTCGCAAGCGGCAGCGTTTCAACAGCACTGCGCAACGAGGTGAGCGGGTTTTTCAACTCATGGCTCACATCGGCAGCGAAGCTCTCAATCGCCTCAATACGCGTATAAAGCGCGTCAGTCATCGCGCGGATAGACGTTGACAAATGTCCTACTTCATCCTGACGCTCGGAAAAATCCGGAATTTCTTCGCGGCTTTTTACGCCAAGGCGCACACGGTCCGCTGCGGCAGCGAGTTTTCGCAACGGGCTTGCAATGGTCGAAGCCAAAAACAGCGATAAGATCACCATCACCGCCGCAACAACGCCGAACACGCGGAAAACCGCCATACGTTCGCCCTGAACGATCTTGTCGATGTCGTCGCCTTCAGTTGAAAGCAGAAGCACACCCAAAATCGCACGCGATTGCTGAATTGGCACGGCAACCGAAACCACCAGTTCGCCCTGCTGATTGCGGCGCTGCGCTGTTTGCGGCGAGCCACTCAATGCGCGAACGATTTCCTGATAGGCTAGACCATTACCACCCGGCTGTTCCTGATATAGTGGAAGACCACCACCATAAAACAGACGTGAGAACCACATGGTAAAGCGTTCCCATGTGCTCGGTGCGTCTTCTTCAATTGCGGGCAGATCATAACGGAACACCGGACCGCCAGAAGCAAATGCCGGTGCATAAAGCGAACGGGAATCCAGCAGCAGATTGGCGTAATGATCGTAAATACGAGCGCGCGTACTGGTTGGCGAAATCAACTGACGCAGCAGGGGTGAAACTTTTTCCGGATTAATCGGAAATTCCCAATTGTCCGGAGAATCGGGCGAGGGGGTAATGCTTTGCCCTGCCTGAAGCTCCAACAGCTTTTCAGGATCAATCATCAGAGAATTGGTATCGACCGTCGCTGATGCCGAAATTGCAGCGGCAATGATTTTGCCCTGCGTGAGCAAGCTTTCAATCTTGGCATCGATCAGCCCCTCACGGAACTGGTTCATATAAAGAATGCCGGAAACAAGAACGCCAAGCGCCGCGATATTCAGAAACAGAATGCGGCGCGTCAGGCTGGAAAACAGGAACTGACCCAGAAACCGGCTGAAAGGCGCAAAAAGACGACGCAGAAACAGCGAGCGTTGCCGCCGTGCCCTGCGTTCTCTCATCGTCATTGCGCTATCTTTGCGTGTCTCGGCGACCATGTCGCTGCAATCTTGCCTTCTTAAACAATCGCCAGACTGAAAATGTCTGGCGATTTAATCTCTATATCACGCTTCGCGGAAACGATAACCGACGCCGTAAAGCGTTTCGATCATTTCGAAATCATCATCCGTCGACTTGAACTTCTTGCGAAGACGCTTGATGTGGCTGTCGATGGTGCGGTCGTCAACATAGACCTGTTCATCATAAGCCGCATCCATCAGCGCATCACGGCTTTTCACAACACCGGGACGTTGGGCAAGCGAATGCAGGATGAGGAATTCAGTAACGGTCAGCGTTACTGGCTCACCCTTCCATGTGCAGGTGTGGCGTTCCTGATCCATGACAAGCTGACCGCGCTCAAGCGACTTTGCCTGCTGTCCGGTTGGCTTCGCGGTGCCGTCACGCGCTGCGACGCGGCGCAGAACAGCCTTTACACGCTCGACCAGAAGACGCTGCGAGAACGGCTTGGTGATGAAATCGTCCGCGCCCATCTTGAGGCCAAAGAGTTCGTCGATCTCATCGTCCTTGGACGTCAGGAAGATGACCGGAAGATCGGACTTCTGGCGCAGACGGCGCAGCAGTTCCATCCCATCCATACGCGGCATCTTAATATCGAAGATCGCGAGGTTCGGTGGGCGGGTCATCAGGCCGTCCAAAGCAGAAGCCCCATCGGTATAGGTCTCGACGCGATAGCCTTCCGACTCCAGAGCAATGGAAACGGAGGTCAGAATATTGCGGTCATCGTCGACCAGCGCAATTGTCTGCGTTGCCGAAGCTTCCTTCATGCGAACCTTCTCCTTTGTTAACCGCCCCGTTACAGCAGCGGTGCAAATCACCAAACGCCGGTAAGCGCGTTGATCTTATTACAGTCCTGCCGCTTGTGCAGTACAAATTAGGTACAAAATGTGGCAACGGCTTAACTTCCCGGCAAGACCGCTGATAGGCTTTTTTCGCGATGGTTAGCGGAGTGGTTAACACAGTCGAGAACAGTTCCAGACTGTGGATAGCCAACATAACATCTAAATTAAACGATTTAAAAAAATTCAATATTTTTAAATCGATTAAATATTTGATTTAATTTAATTAATCTGTTTCTGACTGCCATCCCGTTTAAAAAAGACCGGGGCCAACCAAATTTTGAACCATATGGCGGAGAGACCATGAAAGAGATCGGCATCCATAATACTGCCGCTTCCATTTCCACTTCAGGATTGAAGGAACTGTCCGCAGTCTTTTATAATTTTGGACCGGCCCGGCTTTATGAAGAGACCATCCGTCGCGGTGAAGCAGAGCTTTCGGCACAAGGAGCCCTTGTTGCTAGAACGGGCCAACACACTGGTCGCTCACCAAAAGACAAGTTCGTGGTTCGCGATGCAAACACCGAAGATCAGGTCTGGTGGGACAACAACAAACCAATGACGCCGGAAGCTTTCGAGCTTCTCTATGCCGATTTCATTGACCATGCGAAGGGCAAAGAGCTTTTCGTACAGGATCTGATCGGCGGTGCTGACGAAGACAACAAGATCAATGCACGTGTTGTGACTGAATATGCATGGCATTCGCTGTTCATCCGCAACCTGCTGATCCGCCCGGAAGAAGCAGCGCTTGCTTCTTACCTGCCTGAAATGACCATTATCGATCTGCCTTCCTTCAAGGCCGATCCTGCACGCTATGGCGTGCGAACCGAAACGGTGATCGCGGTTGATCTCACCCGCAAGATCGTGTTGATCGGCGGCACGTCCTATGCTGGTGAAATGAAAAAATCGGTCTTCACCGCGCTCAATTACCTGCTGCCTGCCAAGAGCGTCATGCCGATGCATTGTTCGGCCAATGAAGGCCCGAATGGCGACACGGCTGTCTTCTTCGGTCTGTCCGGCACCGGCAAGACCACGCTTTCGGCTGACCCGACCCGCACGCTGATCGGCGATGATGAGCATGGCTGGGGCGAACATGGCGTCTTCAATTTCGAAGGCGGCTGCTATGCCAAGACCATCCGCCTTTCTGCGGAAGCAGAGCCGGAAATCTACGCGACCACGCAGCGCTTCGGCACTGTGCTGGAAAATGTCGTGCTGGATGCAAACCGCCAGCCGGATTTCGATGACGTCTCGCTCACCGAAAACACCCGCTGCGCTTATCCACTGGACTTCATCCCCAATGCATCTGCATCGGGCAAAGGCAACCAGCCAAAGAACATCATCATGCTCACCGCTGATGCCTTCGGCGTCATGCCTCCGATCGCCAAGCTTACGCCTGCGCAAGCCATGTATCACTTCCTGTCTGGCTACACCGCCAAGGTTGCTGGCACCGAAAAAGGCGTGACCGAGCCGGAAGCGACATTCTCTACCTGCTTTGGTGCGCCATTCATGCCGCGCCATCCATCGGAATACGGAAATTTGCTGCGTAAGCTGATCGCCGAACACAAGGTCGATTGCTGGCTGGTCAACACCGGTTGGACCGGCGGCGCCTATGGCACCGGCAAGCGTATGCCGATTAAGGCCACCCGCGCACTTCTCGCGGCAGCGCTTGATGGTTCGCTCAATGATGCGGAATTCCGTACTGATTCGAATTTCGGCTTTGCCGTTCCGGTTGCAGTGCCGGGTGTGGATACCGCCATTCTCGATCCGCGTTCGACATGGGCTGACAAGGCTGCTTACGACGCACAGGCGCAAAAGCTGGTTGATATGTTCGTGACCAATTTCGAGAAATTCGAAAGCCATGTCGACCATGATGTGCGCGATGCAGCGCCAGCAACGCAGATTGCAGCTGAGTAAGAGAAAATGAAATCCTGAGGAGGAGGGGAAGCCCGGTCGAAAGGCCGGGTTTTTCTTTTTTGCAATGGGTAGAGCGTGTCGCGCTTGATCGTATCCACCTCGCTCGCTCTATCCATTTGTTTTTGCGCATGTCTTTATCCCAAAACCGGTTCCCACTTTTGGGAGACATGCGTTCGAAAGCGGTGTATCACTCGTCCTCATGGAAGAAAGCCGCACCACCATCCGCATCACAAACCGCTTGACGATCCACGAGGATCATCTTGAGGAGAGCTTTATCCGCTCATCCGGTCCCGGTGGTCAGAACGTCAACAAGGTTTCGACCGCCGTGCAGCTGCGTTTTCATGCGAGCCAGTCCGGTCTGCCGGAGGATGTGCTTTCCCGTCTCTTCAAACTTGCCGGTCAGCGCGGCACCAAGGATGGCGATGTGCTGATCGAAGCCAATCGTTTTCGCACGCAGGAGCGCAACCGCGAAGATGCGCGCGAGCGGATGATTGCTTTGATACAAGAAGCGGCAGTTCCACCGCCGCCGCCACGCAGAAAGACCAAGCCGACAAAAGGCTCCGTTGAACGCCGCCTCAAGGCTAAATCCGGACGCGCTGACATTAAAAAAGGCCGCGGCAAGGTTTCTTACGATTAAGCGCATCCCGAAAAGTGGGAACCGGTTTTCGGACACAGATGCGCGTAAAAAAATAGACCATTCAGACTTTGGGAACAGACAACATGACGATCAATTATCACGAGCTTGAAACCAGCCATGGCCGCATTGCCGTGCGTGAAAGCGAGGGCCAAGGCGCGCCCCTCCTGATGATCCATGGCAATTCAAGTTCGGGCGCAATTTTCGCACCACAGCTCGAAGGTGCAATTGGCAAAAAATGGCGCGTGATAGCGCCTGATCTTCCGGGCCATGGTAAATCTTCCGATGCGATTGATCCCGATCGCAGCTATTCGATGGAAGGCTATGCGGATGCGATGACGGAAGTCATGCAGAAGCTCGGTATTGCCGATGCTGTCGTTTTCGGCTGGTCGCTCGGTGGACATATCGGTATCGAGATGATTGAGCGCTACCCAGAAATGCGTGGCCTGATGATTACCGGAACGCCGCCCGTGGCGCGTGAAGAAGTGGGGCAGGGGTTTAAGAGTGGACCCGACATGGCGCTTGCCGGACAGGAAGTATTCTCTGAACGCGATGTGGATTCTTACGCACGCAGTACCTGTGGCGAACCATTCGAGGCATCGCTTCTCGATATTGTTGCCCGTACCGACGGTCGCGCCCGCCGCATCATGTTTGAAAAATTTGGTTCTGGCACCGGCGGCAACCAGCGCGACATCGTCGCTCAAGCGAAGCTTCCCATTGCAGTCGTCAATGGACGCGACGAACCTTTCGTCGAACTCGACTTCGTCTCCAGGGTAAAATTCGGTAATCTTTGGGAAGGCAAAACCCACGTTATCGACAATGCGGGACATGCGCCATTCCGCGAAACGCCAGCGGAATTTGATGCCTATCTTGCGCGTTTCATCGAGAGTTGCACAAAATAACTTTTCCCATTCAAACGGCATCAATTGATGCCGTTTGACGGCTTCCCACATCAGCCCCGCGCCCTAACTTGATCTTCAAGATTGTGAAAGGGCAAAATCATGGGCATGACTGTTGCGGATCTTCTGGCTCAAACTTTAGCCGAAGCAGGTGTTAAGCGTATTTGGGGTGTTACGGGCGATAGCCTCAACGGACTGAATGACAGCCTCAGACGACTTGGCAAGATCGACTGGATGCATGTCCGCCATGAGGAAACCGCGGCATTCGCTGCGGGTGCCGAAGCCGCCATTACCGGCGAACTGGCCGTTTGTGCTGGCAGCTGTGGTCCCGGCAATCTGCACCTCATCAACGGTCTGTTTGATTGCCATCGCAACCGCGAACCTGTGCTGGCGATTGCAGCCCATATTCCTTCGTCCGAAATCGGTCTCGACTATTTTCAGGAAACCCATCCGCAGGAACTGTTCCGCGAATGCAGCCATTTTGTTGAATTAGTTTCCAACCCTGCGCAAATGCCCGAAGTGCTGAACCGCGCCATGCGTGCCGCCATCGGCAAGCGCGGCGTGGCTGTGATCGTCATTCCGGGTGACGTTGCGCTCAAGCAGGCACCTGAAGGGGCAAAGCAGACCTGGACGCCAATCTCGCTTCCACGCATGGTTCCGTCAGATCAGGATGTTGCAAAACTCGCAGATATTCTCAACGGTTCGGAGAAGATCACCATTCTGGCAGGCAGCGGCTGCGCTGGCGCCCATGATGCTGTCGTGTCTCTGGCCGAACAGCTGGAAGCGCCTGTCGTTCACGCGCTGCGCGGCAAGGAACATGTCGAATGGGACAATCCCTTTGATGTAGGCATGACCGGCCTGATCGGCTTTTCATCCGGCTATCACGCCATGCTCAACTGCGACACGCTGCTGATGCTTGGCACCAGTTTCCCTTATCGCAACTTCTATCCCGAAAAGGCCAAAATCATTCAGATCGACAATGATCCCTCGCAGCTTGGTCGCCGCGCGCCGCTTACATTGGGTGTGACGTGCGATGTGTCGGAAACAATCGCAGCCCTTCTGCCCAAACTCAAATCCGGTCGCAACACGAAGTTCCTCGATGCTGCAAAGACGCATTACACGAAAGCGCGCGAGGCACTGGATGATCTGGCAGCACCATCAAAACCTGGCCAGCCAATCCACCCGCAATATCTCACGCGTCTCATTGATGAGATTGCTGACGAGAATGCGATCTTTACCGCCGATGTTGGCACACCAACCGTCTGGGCTGCACGCTATCTCACCATGAATGGCAAGCGCCGTCTGCTCGGTTCTTTCAGCCACGGCTCCATGGCCAATGCCATGCTTCAGGCAATCGGCGCAAAAGCTGCGGCACCGGAACGACAGGTCGTTTCGCTTTCGGGCGATGGAGGCTTCACTATGATGATGGGCGATTTCCTGTCGCTCAAACAACTCAATCTGCCCGCCAAGATCATTGTTTATAACAATGGCTCACTTGGCTTCGTGGCCATGGAAATGAAAGCGGGCGGCTATCTGACCTCCGGGACCGATCTCGAAAACCCGAATTTTGCAGCCATGGCGGAAGCTATCGGCATAAAAGGTTTTCGCGTAGAGGAATCCGCTGATCTGCCGGAAGCCTTGAAACAAGCTTTTGCCCATGATGGTCCGGTTCTGGTCGATGTTGTGACAGCTAAGCAGGAACTGGTGATGCCGCCCAAGATCAAGGCCGAGCAGGCGAAGGGCTTTAGCCTTTATATGCTCAAAGCCATCATCAGCGGTCGTGGTGATGAAATCGTCGAACTGGCAAAGACCAATCTTGGTCGTTAGAGCTTATTAAGGTGCTAATTAAGTGCCCGTACTCATTGGATAATTCGGGATCAATTGGCACTTGACCAATTTGACGAGCGCTGTACCTTACTGGCTATTGACTGACCGGGAGCCTCGCTGGTTTCGATAACGGGTTTGATGCAACGACTGAGTAGCAACAACAGGGAGATTTGCCCATGGGAATTTTCGATTTCGTGAAGTCAGTTGGAACCAAGCTTGGTTTCGGCGAGAATGAACCCAAAGCCGATGATCTGAAGAAGGAACTCGACTCGCATAATCTCGGCACCGATGGCGTGCAGGTCAGCGTGCAGGGTGACAAGGCCGTTCTGACCGGCAATGTGAAAGATCAGTCGGCTTTTGAAAAAGCGATTATCGCCGTCGGCAACTCGCTTGGTGTATCGAAGGTTGAAGCTTCAGAGCTGAAAGTCGAGGGTGCCGGAACAACGGGCGCCGAACCTGTCTTCTACACGGTCAAGAAGGGCGACAATCTTTGGAAAATCGCCGAAGCCCAATATGGCAAAGGCAAAGGCGCAAAGAACGACATTATCTTTGAAGCCAACAAGCCAATGCTGACGCATCCGGACAAAATCTATCCGGGCCAGGTGCTGCGCATTCCGCCACTGGAAGGCTAAAGACACAAAGAAAAGGCCGGTTAAACCGGCCTTTTTCATATCTTTCTGAGTGCCACTTCTTCGATCAAATGATCGCTGCCTTTGCGCAGGATAATATCGGCGCGGGGGCGTGTGGGAAGAATATTCTCACGCAGGTTCTTCATGTTGATATTGTTCCAAAGGCCTTCGCCGATGGAACGCGCCGCATCTTCTGAAAGCTGCGAATAGCGATGGAAGAACGACTGCGGATTGACGAAGGCCGTCTCGCGCAGCCGCATGAAGCGATCAATATACCATTTGTGGATCAGCTCCGGCTCTGCATCGATATAGATCGAGAAGTCGAAGAAGTCGGAAACGAAAGGCACCATCTTACCGTCTTCCGGCAGATCGCGGACTTGCAAAACATTGATGCCTTCAAAGATCAGAATGTCAGGCTTGTCGACAATCTGATATTCGCCGGGCAGCACGTCATAGCTCAAATGCGAATAGAGCGGCGCTTGTACATGGCTCATGCCTGCCTTGATCGCTGACAGGAAACGCAAGACCGCGCCCACATCATAGCTTTCCGGAAAGCCCTTGCGTTCCATCATGTTCTGATCACGCAGAACCGCGTTGGGGTAGAGGAAGCCGTCCGTCGTCACCAGATCGACCTTCGGGCTGGAAGGCCATCGGGCGAGAAGTTCTTTCAGAATACGCGCAGTCGTGGATTTTCCGACGGCAACCGAGCCTGCAATGCCGATGATGAAAGGCGTCTTGAAACGCTCTTCCATATTGATGAACTGCTGACGCTGGCGGAACAAAAGCTGGCTCGCTTCCACATGCGCATAGAGCAGGCGGGACAGCGACAGATAAATGCGCCGCACCTCATCCAGATCAATCGGATCGCCCAGCGAGCGCAGCCGTTTGACTTCTTCATAGGTGAGGGTGAGGGGAGTGTCGGCGCGAAAGCCTGCCCATTCCTCGGCCGAAAAAAAACGGTAAGGCGAGTAACGCGACGGCGTTAGCTGGTCCACTTTTTCCCACATATTGTCGCTGCTCTCCCTCAACGCCAATTCTAAACTCACAGTTTTTGGATTAGTTTGCATTTATGCTTTCGGACGATTGGCCTTTTCCTCAAGGCCAGTCTGCGCCGTGCGGCGTTGTAACTCTGCAAGAACCTCATCAAGTGGCACGTCTGCAATTTTTAGAACCACCAGCAGGTGATAGAGCAGATCAGCGCTTTCCGTGACCACTTCAGCGCGGTCGCCACTGACTGCCGCAATCACCGCTTCGACGGCTTCTTCACCAAGCTTTTTGGCGGCCCGCGTCTGACCCTTGGCAAAGAGACTAGCCGTATAGGACGATCCATCCGTCGAAGTCGCACGTTCCGCAACGATGCGTTCAAGATCGGAAAGTGTGAACTCAGCCATCGAACTTCCTTCAACTCTTTTTGCGCATGTCGTTATCGGAAAACCGGTTCCCACTTTTCCGCGACAAGCTATATTCTCAACGGACCGGATCAAGCCGCATCGGAATGCCGGCCTCGGCCATATAGCGCTTGGCTTCGCCAATCGTATAGGTGCCGAAGTGGAAGATGGATGCTGCGAGAACTGCCGTTGCGTGACCTTCGCGAATGCCATCAACCATGTGATCGAGATTGCCAACGCCGCCCGATGCGATCACCGGAACGCGCACGCTGTCAGCAACAGCCCGCGTCAGGGCCACATCGTAACCAGCCTTGGTGCCGTCACGATCCATCGAGGTCAGCAGAATTTCACCGGCACCGAGGCTCACCACCTTCTGCGCAAATTCCACCGCATCAATGCCCGTCGTCTGGCGTCCGCCATGGGTAAAGATTTCCCAGCGGTCGCTCTCGCCTGCGCCCGAAACTTTCTTGGCGTCGATGGCCACAACGATGCACTGGTCGCCAAACTTGTCAGCGGCTTCTCCAACAAATTCCGGGTTCTTCACCGCAGCCGTGTTGATCGAAACCTTGTCGGCCCCAGCAAGCAACAGCTTGCGAATGTCAGAAACCTGACGCACACCACCGCCAACAGTCAGCGGCATGAAACATTGTTCTGCTGTACGGGCGATGACATCGAAAATTGTCTCGCGATTGTCCGAAGACGCCGTGATATCGAGGAAGCACAATTCGTCAGCGCCCGCGGCATCATAGGCGCGCGCTGCTTCCACCGGATCACCGGCATCAATCAGATCGACAAAGTTTACGCCTTTAACGACACGTCCGTCTTTAACGTCCAGGCAGGGAATGACGCGTGCTTTGAGTGTCATACCGAAGCCCTCAACAATGCCAGTGCTTCTGCCGGATCAATGCGGCCGTCATAAAGCGCGCGACCGGAAATCGCACCTTCAAGCTTGCGTGCATCAGGAGCGGCGAGGCGTTTGATATCATCCATCGAGGCGAGGCCGCCCGATGCGATCACCGGAATGGAAACGCTATCGGCAAGACCAAGTGTGGAATCCCAGTTGATACCAGCCAGAACACCGTCACGGTCAATGTCGGTATAGATGATGGCGGCAACACCCGCGCCTTCAAATTTTTTCGCGAGTTCCACCACGCCAAGCTCAGAAGCCTCGGCCCAGCCTTCAACGGCAACATAGCCGCCCTTGGCATCAATGCCGACCGCAACCTGTCCCGGAAATTCCTTACAGGCTTCAATCACCAGTGCTGGATCACGCACGGCAACGGTGCCGAGAATGACGCGGCGCAGACCTTTGGAAAGCCAGCTCTCGATATGGGCAAGCGTACGGATACCGCCGCCAAGCTGAACCGGATTTTTGGTCGCTTTCAAAATGGCTTCAACAGCTTTGCCGTTGACGCTTTCGCCAGCAAAAGCACCGTTGAGATCGACCACATGTAGCCATTCAAAGCCCTGATCCTCAAAAGCTTTGGCCTGCGCTGCGGGGTCTTCATTGTAAACGGTCGCCTGATCCATGTCGCCAAGCTTCAGGCGCACGCATTGACCGTCTTTCAAATCGATGGCGGGAAAAAGGATCATATCTTCAAGGCTTCCATTTCAGGAAATTGGCAATAAGCGAAAGGCCAAGCAGCTGGCTCTTTTCAGGATGGAACTGCGTGCCGATCATGTTGTCGCGACCAACAGTTGCGGTCACATCGCCACCATATTCAGTGACGGCCAGAACGTCCGCTTTGTTCTTCGCATCGAACATATAGGAATGCACGAAATAGGCATGCAAGCCGTTCTCGCCGGTAGCGATTCCATCGAAGACAGGATGCGAATGTTTCACGTGAATCCTGTTCCAGCCGATCTGCGGAATCTTGAGCGTCGGGTCGGACGGCGTCATTTCACGCACATCACCAGCAATCCAGCCAAGACCTTCGGTCACTTCTTTTTCAAGGCCGCGCTCTGACATCAACTGCATACCCACGCAGATGCCAAGGAAAGGATGGGCCTTTTTCAGAACCACATCTTCCAGTGCTTCCACCATGCCCGGCACAGCATGAAGACCGCGACGGCAATCGGCATAAGCGCCAACGCCCGGCAGAACGATGCGGTCAGCGCTTGCCACGCGATCGGCATCCGCAGTCAATTCGATTTCAGCTTTCACACCGCTCTCGTGGGCGGCACGCTCAAAGGCCTTGGTGGCCGAGCGAAGATTGCCGGAACCATAGTCGATAATAGCAACACGCATTTTCAGTTTTCTCCGCGATGACCGACAAATCCGATCGTCGAGCCAAATGAGGAATAAGTGGGACGAGGAGTTTTTTCAGCCCATTCGGGCGTTGGCAACTCTGCGGATGAGGCTGCTTCCTCAAAGCTGTAGAAATAGCGGATTTCCGCTTCTTCCAGATCGGAAGCATCGATGACCGCTTTTTCGACATAGCCCTGACGTTTGAGTTTCGCGATTTTCCAATTAGCGCCTTCCAGCGCCACAAACAGCGAAAACAACAAAGTGATCAGCGGCACTGCATTGGATATCCCCAATGCAGAACCTGCCACACCCAGCAGGATCGTTACGCCAAGAGCGGCAATCGCTTCAAACCACAGCCGCTGCGACAACAGCCAGACAACCGGCAGGATCAGCGCCAATGTGTAGAATCCGTCGCGCACGAAGACAGAGTTTTCAGCGCTGTTTGCGCCTTCTTTCTCCAGCACCACGAATTGCGCCATTAGCTTATCCCTTCAGCGACCCCTTGGTCGATGGAATTGCATCCTTCTGGCGCGGATCGGTTTCGAGCGCTGTGCGCAGAACCCGGGCCACGGCTTTGAAGATCGACTCTGCAATATGGTGATTGTTGGCACCATAATGATTATTGATATGCAGGGTGATGCCTGCATTCATTGCAAAAGCCTGGAAGAACTCACGCACCAGTTCGGTATCGAATGTGCCGATCTTGGCCGTCGTGAAATTTACGTTCCATACGAGAAAAGCCCGGCCAGAAACATCGACCGCAGCACCCGTCAGCGTGTCGTCCATAGCAAGATCCATCGATGCATAACGCACGATGCCGCGACGCTCGCCAAGCGCTTTTGCAACAGCCTGACCAAGCGCAATGCCGGTATCTTCCACTGTGTGATGATCGTCGATATGCAGATCGCCCTTGGCCATCACGCGCATGTCGATGAGCGAATGTCGGGAAAGCTGCTCCAGCATATGATCGAAGAAGCCGACACCGGTTGTAATGTCAAACTTGCCGTTGCCGTCCAGATCGACAGAAACAGCAATGCTTGTTTCTTTTGTTGAACGTTCGATACTTGCTTTGCGGGCGCTTTCAGCCGTCATTGCATTTCCTCAGTTGAAATCTTTTCGCGTTCTAGAACAGCTGGCTGCTTTTGCCAATGCTTTTAGAACACCTCCCAATAATCTGACTTTTATTCAGGCATTTTTTCTTCAAAAAACGGACCCCATTTTTTGGAATGCACTTATTTCCTCACGCGCAATTTACCCAAAAACCGGTTCCCACTTTTTGGAATGCGCGTGAACCTATTTGCATTTTGCCAGACGGTTCTTAAATATTCACAACGAAACCCGATTCAGTTAGCTCTTGAACGAGCAAAATGGGGCTTCGCCCATATCAGGGGCTTATGCGTTTGCCAGATGGAAACGTATCGGCCGCCAAAGGAGTGATCCATGATCGAACACAATCCCACGACAATTTACGGCACGACCATCGTTACCGTTCGCAAGGGTAACAAGGTCGTTATCGCCGGTGACGGGCAGGTCTCGCTCGGCAATACCGTCATGAAGGGCAATGCGCGCAAAGTGCGCCGCATCGGTAAGGGCAACAATGTCATTGCCGGATTTGCAGGTGCCACTGCCGACGCCTTCACGCTGCTTGAGCGCCTTGAAGCCAAGCTTGAACAATATCCCGACCAGCTGATGCGCGCCTCCGTCGAGCTCGCAAAAGACTGGCGCACCGACCGTTATCTGCGCAAGCTCGAAGCCATGATGTTAGTTGCCGACAGCAAAGTTACGCTGGCCCTAACCGGAACAGGCGACGTGCTTGAGCCAGAACATGGCGTTATGGCGATTGGTTCGGGCGGCAATTATGCTCTCGCCGCAGCGCGTGCTCTGGTCGATACAGATCTGGATGCCGAGGAAATCGCCCGCAAAGCGATGGGGATTGCCGCAGACATCTGTATCTACACCAATCACAGCATTCTGGTTGAAAGTCTCAACGCAGAATGACGCAAACCGTGCAAGCCTCTAAACCACAGCGTTGGGGCTTAGGTGCTCTGATCGTCCTTGCCATTCTCGTGATACAGGCCTTCTGGCTTTATCTCGATGGACGAATTCCTATGTGCGAATGCGGCACCATAAAATTATGGTCCGGTTCGCTGATGTCCGAAAACTCGCAGCATATATCCGACTGGTATACGCTTTCGCACATCATCCATGGCTTTCTGTTCTATTGGCTTCTGACAATCATCGCGCCAAAAGCGCCGCTGGGTCTGCGGCTTGCCATGGCAGTTGGCGTTGAAGCCGTCTGGGAACTGGTCGAAAACTCGAACTTCATTATCGAGCGCTATCGCGCAAATACGTCCTCCGTCGACTATTTTGGCGACAGCATCGTGAATTCAGTTTCCGATACCATCGCCGCCCTGATCGGCTTTCTGCTTGCTGCAAAACTACCGACAAAAATCACCGTCGCCATAGCGCTGTTCTTCGAAATTCTGGCGCTTATCATTATTCGCGACAATCTTACGCTCAACGTGATCATGCTGCTGCATCCGTTCGAGTTCATCAAGCAGTGGCAAACCGGGTTATAATCATGAGCAATTTTTCTCCCCGCGAAATCGTCTCCGAGCTTGACCGCTTCATCATCGGTCAGAACGACGCCAAGCGCGCCGTGGCTATCGCCTTGCGCAATCGCTGGCGCCGTCAGCAGCTGGATGGCCAGATGCGCGAAGAAGTTATGCCAAAAAACATTCTGATGATCGGACCGACCGGCGTTGGTAAGACGGAAATCTCCCGCCGTCTGGCGAAGCTTGCCGGTGCGCCGTTCATCAAGGTGGAAGCCACCAAGTTTACTGAAGTGGGCTATGTTGGCCGCGACGTCGAGCAGATCATCCGCGATCTGGTCGAAGCTGCAATCGGCCTCGTGCGCGAAAAGAAGCGCGAGGAAGTGAAGGCCAAAGCGCATATCAATGCCGAAGAGCGCGTGCTTGACGGTCTGGTTGGCAAGACCGCAAGTCCGGCCACTCGCGACAGTTTCCGCAAGAAGCTGCGTGAAGGCGAGCTCGACGATAAGGAAATCGAAATCGAAGTTGCCGACACCGGTGCTGGTCAGAATTTCGAAATTCCGGGCATGCCGGGTGCCAATATTGGCATGATCAATATCGGCGATATTTTCGGCAAGGCCATGGGCGGTCGCACCAAAACGCGCAAAACCACGGTCAAAGAATCCTACAAGATTCTGATCAATGACGAGTCCGACAAGCTGCTCGATCAGGATCAGCTCATTCAGGAAGCCCTGCGTTCGACTGAAAATGACGGTATCGTCTTCCTGGACGAAATCGACAAGATCGCTTCGCGCGAAGGCGGTATGGGAGCAGGCGTATCACGCGAAGGCGTACAGCGCGATCTGTTGCCACTCGTTGAAGGCACCACCGTTGCAACGAAATATGGCCCGGTGAAAACCGATCATATCCTGTTTATCGCATCGGGCGCTTTCCACGTTTCCAAGCCTTCTGACCTTCTGCCAGAACTTCAGGGCCGTCTGCCAATACGCGTAGAACTCAGCGCCCTGACGCGTGAAGATTTCCGCCGGATTCTCACTGAAACCGAAGTCAGTCTGATCAAGCAATATATTGCACTGATGGCGACGGAAGAGGTGAAGCTCGATATTACCGACGATGCGATTGAAGCTCTTGCGGATATTGCAGTTGATCTCAATTCGACAGTGGAAAATATCGGCGCACGTCGTTTGCAGACGGTAATGGAGCGGGTGCTGGACGATATTTCGTACAATGCACCCGACAAATCCGGTTCGGAATTCAAGGTTGACGGCGATTACGTCCGCAAGACTGTCGGCGATCTTGCCCGAAACACGGATCTTTCGCGTTTCATTCTGTAAATTAAAACGTGACCATAAAGTCACGCTTCAGTCCCATAATCCTGAAAAACAAAAATCCCCTCGACTTCATCGAGGGGGTTTTTTATTTTGCCGCAACTTTTACATGTCGTTTACCATATTTGGGGCCGTTTCCGCGCAATGACCAGTCGATTGAACCGTATTGCGGGCATCTGCCTCGCTGTCGCTTTTTCCTGCCAGAGCGCATTTGCAGCCGTTTCCGTGCCAGCCGGCAACCGCAATGCCGAACAGCCGCCCATTCCCGGTGCTTCTGCCAAGCGCACCAAGGAACTCAGCACCACTTATGAAAAGAAGTATCAGAAGATTTATAACCTTCTGAAAAAAGATGCATCGTTACGCTCAAAGATCAAATCGACGGCTTCCGCTTATGGCATTGATCCGATCCATATTGTCGGCGCTATCGTTGGCGAGCACACTTACAATGTCGACGTCTATGATCGTTTGCAGACCTACTATGTCAAGGCTATGTCCTATGTGAACCAGGGTGTGAGCTTCGGCTATAATGGCGAGAGCATTGGCCAGTTCGTAAAGCGTCCTGAATTCTCCGAATGCCTCAAGTTCAAGGACAGCTATTCGCTCTGGGCTTGCCGTGAGAATATCTGGAACAAGCAATTCCGTGGCAAATCCGTCGGCGGCAAAAACTATCCGAACAACCGGTTCAGCGCCGTTTTCTTCCAGCCGTTTTATGCTGGTCAGACCTTCGGTCTTGGTCAGATGAACCCGCTCACTGCATTGCAAATGTCGGATATAGTCAATCGCGTTTCCGGCCTACCAAAGCTTGATGCCGAAAATGGCAACACGGTCTATAAGACCATCATGGACCCCGATCTGACGCTGCCCTACATCGCGGCCACGCTAAAGCAGTCGATCACCGCCTATCGTCAGATTGCAGATTTCGACATTTCCAAGAACCCCGGTCTGACCGCAACGCTTTATAACACCGGTGGTGCAGATGCCCGCGCCCGTGCGCTGGCCAATGAAAATGCACAGCGCAAAGCATCTGGTCAGGCAGCTTTGATGCCGCAGGAAAACTATTATGGTTGGCTGGTCAATTCCAAGCTCGATGAGCTGAAGGCGCTGTTTTAGGGCACATCCCGAAAAGTGGGAACCGGTTTTCGGACCAAGATGTGCTTAAAAACAAGTGATTAGAGCGCCGATCTGATTAAATCAGATCGAAATGCGCTCTAGAATGCGGGTTTCAGACTAAAGGCTTCAAGCCACGGCGGCGTTTTCGCGCCGCTTCTATTTCATCGCTCAAATGCTTGATCGTCTCGCGATCAATGATGCGGATATTGCGCGCCAGCAAATTGGCAAGTTCCGTTGCCTGTGGAGACAGACCGGACGTATCGATCACCACACGCGGATGCGAGACCGAAGCGAGGTTTTGCAACTCTTCCGCTTCGTCCCAGATGATGTTGAAATACGTAATGATGCGTTGCAGCAGATCCCATGTCGGCTGGCCGCGCCGCCCGTGTTCCAGTGCCGAGAGATAGGCTGGCGATACGCGCAAAGCCGCTGCCATTTCTTTCTGGGTAACATTGCGTTCGTCACGCAACTCTCGCAAACGCTTGCCAAACGGTGTCATCGCAGAAGACCTCCGTTTTGCGTTTGCTTGCGCAGTCGCACATAAAGCGCACCATGCCCGCCATGATGATGCGCTGCATCTTCATAGGCACTGACCAGAAGCCGGAAGAGGGGCGTCGAGAACCAATGTGGAACTGCCTGTTTGAGCAAGCCTTCGCTGCCAAATGAGCGGCCTTTACCGGTAATCACCATCACATGCTTCAAGCCGCGTGCATGGGCGCCCAGAAGAAAACCGTAGAGCAGTTCATAAGCGTCGTTCTGCGTCAGGCCATGCAAATCAATCCGCGCTTCAATATCCACACGCCCTTTGGAAATCTTGCGGTGCGTTGGCCGATCAAAGGCATGGATCGGCAGTTCTTTAAGAGCGGTGATTTTCTTTTTAGGTTCGACGGGGTCGGCCACAGGCGTAGACACCTGCTTCGCTGGCTTCTTCTCAGCCTTCTCCGCCATCAATTCGCTGAAAACCGAAAGCTCTTCAAACTGAAGCTTTTTGCCAGCCAAAGGCTTTGCGGTTTTAGCCACCGTTTCCCACAGAATGCGGTCTTCAGGGCGTAGATAATCTTTGTCGGAGTTTTCGTTCTTTGGCACCATGGTTCAGATCACCAGAGCGCGAGGAACAAGCGCATAAAAATCGGCTTTGCTTTTAATGCCGCCAGCAATTTCACCAGCTGCATCACCCGAACCCGCAAAAAGATCGCCGCGCGCGGGGCCGACAATCGCCGTTCCGGTATCCTGTGCGATCATAAGCCGGGAGAAGGGCGCATTGTCGAACTCGGTCACGCTTGGAGCATTCACATAAAAAGGTGTTCCGAATGTATGCAAAAGCCGGTCCACAGCAATGGAACGTCCTACTGTGAGCGGAACTTTGGCAGCTGCAATCTGTCCGACATTCGGGTCATCCACCGGTGCTTCGCGGAAAAAAACGTAAGAACGGTTTTGCCAGATGAGATCATCGGCTTTTTCCGGATGATCTTTCAGCCATTGCCGAATTGTCTGCATGGAAATTTTATCAGCCGGAATCTCGCCTTCTGCCACCAAAATACGCCCAATGCCCGTAAAAGGATGGCCAGCTTTAGCGGCGTAAGTGATCCGCATAAAACTGCCATCGGTGAGCTTGAGCTTAGCTGCACCCTGCACATGCGCGAAAAACGCATCCACACGGTCCGCAACATAAGCAAGCTCAAGCCCGCGTCCGTTCAGGCTCCCTTGCTCAATAGCCCGTCGATCATCATATTCTTCGACACCGTGCGCTGTTTGTCGTGCGAAAGCGTAAGACACATCCATGCCCGCAGGACGGTTTTCATCGGTGACTTTTAAAAGATCGTCCGGCTTTTTCAGAAAAGGCACGGTGAAATGCGCGTCAGGCGTCCGCGATGCGGCAATTTCCGGCTCGTAAAAGGCTGTCACAAAGCCTTCCGCATCAATATGGCAGGGAACAAAATGCTCTTCAAAAAACGCACGTGCCTGCGCGATATTGGGATGTGTCAGCAACCGTGCCGCAGCAAAAGTCACCTGTAGTGCCTCAAAGCTGATGCCCAGACTGCCGCTGTTATAGCGATTATGTTCTGCGTAATCGGCTGAACGACGAAAGGCCGAAAAGGCTGAAGCCTGATCGTCCTGATACCAGCCCGGACAGTCTGAATAGCTGACCGGTCGTATGATGTTCGCCAGATTATGCACAAGCCGCATCCGTCAATATTAAAAGGGCCGCTAATTTAGCGGCCCTGATTCATAAACTCTCTTTAGTCTTCCGCTTCCGTCGCGACAAGCTTCCAGTTTGGATCACGCGAACGCGTGTCGCGGGCAAAAGTCCACAGATCGCGGATTTCAACAACGTTTTCCTGATCGCCTTCGACCGCGTTGCCATCCTTATCGAAGGTTGCAGAAATCATCTGACTGACGATATTCAGCGTCACATGCGCTTCCGAACCCTTCATTTCAGCATTGGCGATTTCGGCTTTATCGATACCAACGAATGTTGAGCGCACGCTTTCGCCACGCGCTTCGCGCTCATCAATTGCGGATACAAAGCCCTCATAGACTTCCTTCGAAAGAAGATTTTTGAGAACCTTGCGGTCGCCATCGGCAAAAGACATCACGATCATTTCGTAAGCGATCTTCACACCATCGACAAAGACTGGCGGGTCAAACGATGGATCAGCCGCCTGAATGGCGCGCAATCCGTCATTAA
This sequence comes from Ochrobactrum sp. MYb379, assembly GCF_037479515.1. Lineage (NCBI taxonomy): Bacteria > Pseudomonadati > Pseudomonadota > Alphaproteobacteria > Hyphomicrobiales > Brucellaceae > Ochrobactrum > Ochrobactrum sp. MYb379. The sequence continues at coordinate 186,774 of NZ_JBBGYW010000002.1, read as the reverse complement.
TTGGAGTGCCCGCAGGGGCAATCTTGTCTATCCGACTGAAATCTTTTTCGCCGGTGCGCTGCGGCAGCGACACTACATTATCGGCGTCCGCGCCACTCGTCTGCGTGTCAGAACTACGGTTAGAGGTATAAGGATCGACTGGCGGTTTTTCGTTTCCTGTGCGGCGGCCAAGAACATTCCTCAGCTGAAGAAATATTACCACCGCTGCTATGAAGAAAAATATCGTGCCAAAATCAAAAAATTCCATACCGCCTGCCACCAGTTAACGGATAACGACCGCAAATTTTGCTCCCGCCACCAATTTCGTTACATATACATATAGATCGGCTTGATAGATCATTCAAATCCCGATCACGAATACCTATGTGATAATCTATGATAGACTGCTTCAATTCCGTTTCTTTTTTGCAAACACCCATCAACATAAGGTCTTAATTGCCGTGTCACCTTCTTTCGCCCCTCTTCTCATGCTGGCCATGCCGTTCATCGAAATTGCTGGTTTTGTGATCGTCGGCAGTGAAATCGGTGTTCTGGCAACGCTGGGTCTTGTCGTTTTGAGTGCCGTTCTTGGCTTTTTCCTGCTGCGCGTGCAGGGTTTTGGACTATTGCAGCGCATTCGTGCTGAAAGTGCTGCGGGACGTGTACCGGATCGCGAAATGATGCATGGCGCGATGATCGTCGTCGCGGCCATTATGCTGATTGTTCCGGGCTTCGTCACAAGCGCCATTGGCCTGCTGCTTTTCGTGCCCTTCATCCGTGATCTCGTCTGGAACAGATTTGTCCGCAATCGTCTGGTGGTTGCAACTGCATCCACGCGCTATTCGGAGGCCTATAGCCCGTATCAGCGTCAGGATAACAACGTGATCGATCTCGACCCGGAAGATTACACCGCAAAACCGGATGAAAACTCACCATGGAACCCGGACCACAAAGATCGTTAATCGAGCAAATACTAACGTAAAAAGCGTTCCTTGCTTGATGTTCCGACACATGCTAGCCAAGCAGCACTGCTTTTTGGCAACAAGATAAATCATTAAAGAGAAGGCATACCGATAATGAGCGATAAGGCCGCTGCGGGCGAAGTAAAGAACGGCAATGGCGCAACCGCCCAGCCGTCCCTCAACATTTTGGCCCAGTACATCAAGGATCTTTCCTTTGAAAGCCCAGGCGCGCCTCAGTCGCTGCGCCCACGCGACAAGGCTCCTTCGATCAACATCAATGTGAATGTAAACGCCAATCCGCTTTCCGAAACGGATTTCGACGTTGTTCTGACGCTTGAAGCCAAGGCTGTCGACGGCAAGGACGTTCTGTTCAACACAGAACTGACTTATGGCGGCGTATTCCGCATTCAGGGCATCCCGCAGGAACACATGCTTCCGCTGCTGTTCATCGAATGCCCACGTCTGCTGTTCCCGTTTGCGCGTCAGATCGTTGCTGACGCAACCCGCAATGGCGGCTACCCACCATTGATGATCGATCCAATCGATTTCGCGCAGATGTTCCAGGCCCGTATGGCCGAAGAAGAAGCCAAGAACGCTGTAAAGAGCTGATCTTAGGTTCCTATCAAAAGAAAACCCCGCTTTATGCGGGGTTTTTTTATGCTTGAATTAGTTCACGTATTTTTTCCAGATTGCTTTGTCGCCCATTTTTGCAACAAGCGCATCATGTGCAGCACGTTCTTTTTCGGAAATGCGTGAGGCGAGTGGAACCGGGCGTTGGCGCAGAACAATACCGCTATTGTTATCTGAGCCATTATTGCCGCCTGAATTACCAGACATGCTAAGGCCAAGGGCCGTCTGCTTACCGCCAATCAGCTCAATATAAACTTCCGCCAGAATTTCGGAATCGAGCAATGCGCCGTGCAATGTGCGATGCGAATTGTCGATGCCATAGCGCTTGCAAAGCGCATCGAGCGAGTTCGGACCCATCGGGTTTCTGCGGCGCGCCAGTGCCAGCGTATCGACGATACGATCAACCGCAATGCCCGGCTTGCCCAGACGATCCAGTTCCGCATTGATAAAGCCAAGATCGAACATGGCATTATGCGCGACGAGCTGCGCACCATCAATAAAAGCCATAAATTCGTCAACGATTTCCGCAAAGCTCGGCTCTTTGAGCAATTGCTCATCGGTAATGCCGTGAACGGCCAATGCATCCGGATGCACTTTGCGTCCCTGCGGATTGATGAATTTGTGAAAAGTTTTGCCGGTGGGAAAGCGGTTGATCATTTCCACGCCGCCGATTTCAATCACGCGATCCTCCAGCCGTTCAAGGCCGGTGGTTTCCGTATCGAAAACGATCTCACGCATGGAAAAACCTTTCAAATGATTTGTGTCTTATAACACGCCCGCGCTGGCAATCAGGATTGATCAACAGGCTTTCCACGCAATTCGGCGATAATGGCATTAATCTGCGCCCGCGTTTCCTCAAAGTCGCCCGAAGAATCGATGATAAAATCCGCACGCGCACGTTTTTCAGCATCCGGCATTTGTCGGGCTAGAATCGCCACAAACTTCTCATCCGTCATGCCGGGGCGCGCCAGAACGCGCTCCCGCTGAATGTCGGCTGGGGCGGAAACAACCGCAACCTTGTCTACGCGGCTTTCACCGCCAGTTTCAAAAAGCAGCGGAATATCAATCAGAGCAATATCAGCGCCATCGGCACGCGCTTGGTCAAGAAAGCTGGCTTCCTCTTCATGCACGAGCGGATGAATGATCGATTCAAGCCTTTTGAGCGCTTCCGGCTTTCCGAGAACTGCTGCGGATAATTTTGCCCGATCAACAGTGCCGTCCACAACCGTTCCGGGGAAGGCCGCTTCAATCAGCGGTGCAGCACGGCCCGCATATAAGCGATGCACAGCATCGTCGGCGCTATAGACCGGCACGCCAGCGTCTGCAAACATGTTGGATGCAGTGGTTTTTCCCATGCCGATGGAGCCGGTCAGTCCGAGGATGATCATAAAGCGCCAGCCTTTTTCATATCATCCAGAATATGATTTCTCAGAGCATCTGTCACTTCTGGTCTTTTCCTAAACCAGCGTTCAAAACCCGGAACGGCCTGATGCAGCAACATGCCAAGCCCATCGACGGTTTTGAGGCCTGAGGTTTCGGCGCTGGCCAGAAAAGGAGTTTTCAGCGGAATATAGACAATATCGGTGGCAACGGCTGATTTTTGCGCGTTACTCAGATCAAGTGGAAACTCTTCAACCTCACCATGTCCGCTCATGCCAAGAGATGTCGTGTTGACGATGAGACCGGCATCTTTGACCAAAGCCTGTGCCGCATCCCATCCATGGGCCGAAACGCCCGCGCCAAAATGACTTGCCAGTTCTAGCGCCCGGCTCACCGTGCGATTGACGATTGCAATGCGTGAGAAGCCGCGTGTCTGCAAAGCGTGCACAATCGCACGTCCTGCACCACCAGCACCCAGAACAAGCGCCGTATCCGCATCATCCCAGCCCGGAGCCAGCGCATCAAGATTAGCGGCAAAGCCATAAGCGTCGGTATTGCCGCCGCAGAGTTTTCCATTCTCAAGCCAGAGCGTATTGACCGCGCCGATAGCTTCCGCGGCCTTATCGCGGCTCGCCACCGTTGCAAAAGCTACTTCCTTATGCGGGATCGTAACATTGCCACCAGCAAAGCCATTTTTTTGAAGCGAAGTAGCAAATTCGGCGAAATTTTCCGGTGCTACTTCAATGGCTTCATAAGAGCCTTCAATGCCATGCTCTTTCAGCCAGAAGCCGTGAATAAGCGGTGAACGCGAATGCTTTATCGGAAAGCCGGTGACAAATGCCTTATTAGCCATCGATCAGATTTTCCTTCCTCAGTTCATCAAGCAGCGGCAACAGCGGCAGTCCAACGATGGTGAAATAATCGCCGTCGATTTTCGAGAACAACTGAATGCCCGGACCTTCGACCTGATAAGCGCCAACACTGGAAAGGGCAATATCGCCAACCTGCCCGAGATAGCGTCCGATAAAGCCCGGATCGAGATCACGCATTGTCATGCGCGCGACGCTCACATGACGCCACAGCGTCTCGCCATTTTTAACCAGAACCACGCCGCTGTTAAGCTGGTGGGTTTTACCGGAAAATTGCAAAAGCTGGCGGCGTGCCGCCTCCATATCAGCAGGCTTGTGGAAAATTTCGTCCCCCATGGAAAGAGTTTGATCGCAGCCAATCACCACCGCATCGGGATGGTTTTCGCTGACCGACAAGGCTTTTGCTTCAGCTAGAACCTGCGCCACATCTTCTGGTGTTGCACCCGTTTTATAAAGCGGTGCTTCCACCGAGCGCTCGTCGATATCCGCGCTTTCAGCCGAAAAAGTGATGCCCGCATTTTTTAGCAGAGCCGAACGAAACGGGCTTTTCGAGGCGAGAATAAGCTTTATGGTCATGTCAGGTCTTCCTTCTTGCCATCACGCAGCAGAGATTGAATTGCCGCTGCTGTTTCCTCAATCGACCGGCGCGACACATCAATGATCGGCCAGCCATGCCGGTTGCAGAGATTGCGGGCATAAGCCAGTTCTTCCGAAATTGAAACGCGGTCTGTGTAAAGTCCGATATCAAGCGAAGGAACACTGCCGAGCGGGCGGTTCTGCCTTATCTGAGAAATGCGCTCTGCCGTTGCCACGAGGCCAACAATCAATGGACGCTTTGCGGTAAAAAGCTGATCGGGGAGGGGGATGCCAAGAACAATCGGCACATTGGTCGCCTTGATGCCGCGATTGGCCAGATAAATGCTGGTTGGCGTTTTTGAGGTTCGCGAAATGCCCACCAGAATGAGGTCTGCCTCTTCAATATCAAGCGGCAATTGCCCGTCATCATGCTCCATTGTGAAATTAAGCGCATCGATGCGGCGAAAATAATCGGCATTCAATACATGTTGTGCGCTGGCGCGGCGATGCGCAGGCGCGCCCAGATAGGACTGAAATGTATTGAGCACTGGTTCCAGAACCGAAACGCTCGGTACGCCCATTTCAGCGCAGGCTTCATCAATGATCGCGGCCAGCTTCTGATCGACAATTGTATAGAGAACAATGCCGGGCTCGGCGTCGATGTTTTCCAGAACTTTGCGCAATTGTTTCTCGGTTCGGATGAGCGGATAGATATGCTCAATCGCACGCGCATTGGCATATTGAGCGGCTGCAGCACGCCCTGCGGCAAGGAGAGTCTCTCCTGTCGCATCAGAAATCAGATGAAGATGAAAGTAAGAAAGCGGTCTGGTCACAGTTTTCTCCCCTCCCTGTTGACGACTGTGCGTAAATTAGAGGCTTAATCCACAAGCCATGGCAGGCAGTGGGAAACTTGGCAAGTCATCCACAGCGAGTGCACATGTGGGAAGCTTTAGAAAGCGCTTGTGTACAAGACTCGTAACATTTGGAAAACGCCTGCGATATACCCAGCTTGTCCACAAAGAGCGTCAAAGTGCGGCAATTGGTAACTCCTTAGATTCAATGAATGATTTGAGTTTCCATTGCATTTAACGAGACTATCGGTGAATGATCCCACAGGCAAAGCTGTTGCTAAGCAGAGCTGTGGGAAAAAGGTGAGCAAAACGTAATCCCCGATTCCAACAGACTCTAAGAATAAGAAGACTCAAGATTCCTCCTTTCTTTATGAAGGAAGCACGGGAAAACTTTCACACGAGATAACGAAAATCAGACAAGGTGGAATGCAATGAAGCGCAAAGTCTTGAAAGTCATAGACGGTGAGGCAGTGTTTCCACCACCAATCTGGATGATGCGTCAGGCTGGACGTTATCTTCCTGAATATCGCGAAGTGCGTAAACAGGCAGGAAGCTTTCTCGACCTTTGCTACTCACCTGATCTGGCCGTTGAAGTGACACTTCAACCAATCCGCCGTTATGGCTTTGATGCAGCCATTTTGTTTTCAGATATTCTTGTCATCCCTCACGCCCTTGGACGAGACCTTCGCTTTGAAGAAGGAAGAGGGCCTTTGATGACACCGATTGATGCGGATGAGATTTTCTGGCTTGAAACAGAAGGTGTCGCTAAACGGCTGGAGCCCGTCTATGAGACGGTTCGGCTGCTGCGGGCACAATTGCCTGACGAAACGACGCTATTGGGCTTCTGTGGCGCTCCCTGGACCGTTGCGACCTATATGATCGCCGGACATGGCACTCCGGATCAGGCTCCCGCCCGTCTGTTTGCCTATCGCTTCCCGGAAGCTTTTGAGAAGCTTTTGAATAATCTGGCTGATGTTTCAGCCGAATACCTCATCGAACAGCTTGATGCAGGCGCTGATGCGGTACAGATTTTCGATTCATGGTCGGGCGTGCTTGATGAAGATTGTTTTGAGCGCTTCTGCATTCGCCCGGTTGCCCGTATCGTGCAAAAGGTGAGGGCTGTTTATCCTGAAGCTCGCATTATCGGTTTCCCGAAAGGCGCGGGAATGCTTTACGCGGGCTATCGCGAAAAGACCGGCGTTGATGTTCTGGGTCTCGATTGGTCAGTACCAGTTTCCTTTGCACAGGAACTGCAGAAAGAAGGCGCTATTCAGGGGAATCTCGATCCGCTGCGCGTTGTCGCTGGTGGTTCAGCTTTGGATGAAGGCGTTGACGCGATCCTCAAAAATCTGGGTCAAGGTCCGCTGATCTTCAATCTCGGTCATGGAATTACCCCACAGGCACCAATTGAAAACGTGCAGCGGATGATTGACCGGGTCCGCGGAGGCTATTGATGAGCACTTCCGATAAGACAAACAGCGGCAAGGCCGCGCTGATCCGTACCATTGTGGCTCTTGCCGTGGTGGTGCTTGGACTATGGGGATTGTTTCACGTGAATCCAGCTGATGCTTATCTTTGGGTCAAGTCGATCCACGTCATTGCGGTGATCGCCTGGATGGCCGGAATGCTCTATCTGCCGCGGCTCTTCGTTTATCATTGTGCGGCGACACCCGGTTCAGAAACCTCTGAGACGTTCAAAATTATGGAACGCAGGTTGCTGCGCTTTATCATAAATCCCGCAATGATTGTAACATGGATTGCCGGTCTTTGGCTTGCATGGGAAATCTTTGAGTTCAAAGGCGGATGGTTGCACGCAAAGATTTTGCTGGTGGTGCTGATGTCCGGTGTTCATGGTTACTTGTCGAAGGCTACACGTCTTTTCGCGCAGGATAAGAACACGAAATCAGCCAAACATTGGCGAATCGTTAACGAAGTTCCAACCGTTTTGATGATCCTGATTGTTATTTTGGTGATCGTGAAGCCATTCTAATTGCAAATGATTTTTTAAAGAAGCCCGGAAATTCTGTTGTTTTTCCGGGCTTCAACTTTTTTCCTATTGAAGAAACTATCGTTAATCCTTATCTGAGACTTGCTCTTCATACCGCAAAAAGGTATGAGTGAGTCCTCTTCCCACCATGACAGCAGGCCTTCGATGCCGGTCACGATCCAAGTGACCCACCTTTCCGAACAACTGCATTTTTCTCCTTATATTTCAAAAGAGTTCCTCACCCATGCAGGAAATGAAACTACAAGAACTTAAAAATAAAACTCCGGTCGAGCTGCTGGCATTTGCCGATACGCTTGAGGTCGAAAATGCAAGCGCCATGCGCAAGCAGGAACTGATGTTCGCGATCCTCAAAAGTCTTGCTGCTCAGGACGTCGAAATTATCGGCGAGGGCGTTGTTGAAGTGCTGCAGGACGGATTTGGCTTCCTGCGCTCAGCCGACGCCAATTATCTGCCCGGCCCGGATGATATTTATATTTCGCCTTCCCAGCTTCGTCGCTTCTCACTGAAGACCGGCGATACGGTTGAAGGCCCGATCCGTGGTCCAAAAGAAGGCGAACGTTATTTCGCACTTCTTAAGGTCAACACGATCAATTTTGACGACCCTGAAAAAATCAAACACAAGGTCCACTTTGACAATCTGACGCCGCTCTATCCAAATGAGCGCTTCAAGATGGAACTCGAAGTTCCGACCACTAAAGATCTGTCATCCCGCGTTATCGATCTCGTTGCTCCGCTCGGTAAGGGCCAGCGCGGTTTGATCGTTGCTCCGCCACGTACCGGTAAAACGGTTCTCTTGCAGAACATCGCGCATTCGATCACAGCAAATCATCCTGAATGCTATCTGATCGTTCTGCTGATCGATGAACGTCCGGAAGAAGTGACCGACATGCAGCGCTCGGTGAAGGGTGAAGTTGTTTCTTCTACCTTCGATGAGCCAGCAACACGCCACGTTCAGGTTGCGGAAATGGTCATCGAGAAGGCCAAGCGTCTTGTCGAACATGGCCGTGACGTCGTGATCCTTCTCGACTCGATCACTCGCCTTGGCCGCGCTTATAACACCGTTGTTCCGTCGTCAGGTAAGGTTCTTACCGGTGGTGTGGACGCGAACGCCTTGCAGCGTCCAAAGCGTTTCTTTGGTGCAGCCCGTAACATCGAAGAAGGTGGCTCGCTTACCATCATCGCAACGGCACTGATCGACACCGGTTCGCGGATGGATGAAGTGATCTTTGAAGAATTCAAGGGCACAGGTAACTCGGAAATCGTTCTCGACCGTAAGGTTGCTGACAAGCGTATCTTCCCGGCTATGGATATTCTCAAGTCCGGCACGCGTAAGGAAGACCTGCTTGTTCCACGCGCCGATCTTCAGAAGATCTTCGTTCTGCGCCGTATTCTCGCGCCAATGGGCACGACCGATGCGATCGAATTTTTGATCGACAAGCTCAAGCAGACCAAGAGCAATGGCGATTTCTTCGATTCAATGAACACGTAAGTTCTGATCGACTATCATTATAAAAACGCCGCGTTGAGAAATCAGCGCGGCGTTTTCGTTTCTTTGCTTCATAAAAGCTCAGGAATGGCCTCTAAGCAGGATTTCGAGCGCTGCAGCGGTCTCAACAGGTGCCAAGCAAACTTGCCCCTTACAGAACCATGCTGATGGTTTATCCGCATGTGCTGTGCCGCCTGTCGGAAGCTCAATCAATTTCCCCGCTTCAAAGGCAACAAACTTATCCAACCTTCGTGGATCAGGATTGCGCTGAGCTATGGCTAAGAGTTCGCCATCTGCTCCTGTGTCAGCTATTACAAGCGAACGTGGCTCAGCAGCAAAGCGGCTCGCATTTAGAATGCCGATCTGTCCATATTGCTGAACGAGCGCGCGACCCATTGCCTGTTCAACCAGACGCTCATTCTGATGATAAAGATGCATATCACCGGTGGCCAAAAATAGCCGCGTGAATGCTTCGATGATCTGGCTGGTAGCAGATGGAATGGCTTCGTCATAATCTCCATAGCTGTGAAGAATAACATCTTCCGCCTCTATCGCTGAAAGCCGGTAATTGCCCGACGCATCTCGATTGTTTTGATTGAGCGCATCTCTGAGTGCGAGCGCATCGCGGATAAATACTCTGTCGCCTGTCGCTTCAAAAAGCGAGAGTGCTGCATTGATCATCGCTGCATAATCGGATGATAGGGCAGGGTAAACCAATTCATCATCCATCCGGCAATGCGCCATGCGTCCGGCTTCAAACGATGAGCCAATCGAACGATAGGCAGCAATGGCATAATCAATCCATTCGAGGTTCTGAAAACACCGACCCGCTTCTGCCAGTGCCCGTATAGCTAACGCATTCCAGTCCGTCAGTGCTTTTTCATCGCGGCCCGGACGAATGCGCCTGCTGCGATAATCAAAAAGCTCTTGTCTTGATGCCTCAATTTCTCTGGGAAGCTCGGCCTTCTTATTCACCGCGTGAAGTCTGTTGAGAATATTTTGGCCTTCAAAATTGCCTTCAGCTTTTACGCCATGCCAGTTTTTGAATGCCGCTGCCTGATCACCCAATACTGCATCTATCTCAGCCTCGGTGAAGATATAGAATTTCCCTTCTTCACCCTCACTGTCGGCGTCGAGACTGGACGCAAAACTTCCGTCGGGAAGTCGCATTTCGCGGATCAACCAGCTTACTGTCTCTTCGATTCGGATACGGAACAATTTATCTTGCGTTTCAGCATAGGCATAAGTCGCGTGTCTGATCAGTTGTGCATTGTCGTAGAGCATCTTTTCAAAATGCGGCACCAACCAGTCGGCATCGACACTATAGCGACAAAGCCCGCCACCGAGATGATCATAAATGCCACCTTGCAGCATTGTTCTCAGCGTTAGCAGAAACGTATTGCGATGATCGCTTCGTCCTCCATAGAGCCACGACAGCCACAAAGCATCCATGAAGGGAACATTGGGGAATTTTGGCGCGTTATCAATACCGCCGCGTATAGGATCAAACATTGAATTGATCCGATCTGCTATAGTATCGAAATGCGCAATGTCATTCAGGCTCGCCTCGCTTTGCGCAGCGAGACGTGTTTCGAGATGACTGAACACAGCCTCCGCATTATGGTTAATTTTTTCTTTATTTCCTTGCCAAAGATTATTGACCGCTTTTAGCACGTCGATAAATCCGGGAAGATTGTGTCGCGCTTTAGGTGGAAAGTAAGTTCCGCCCCAAAATGGCTTTCCATCGGGACGCAGAAACATTGTAAGCGGCCAGCCACCTTGCTGTCCCATAGCGCCAAGAGCTGCCATATAAATCTGATCAATATCTGGCCTTTCTTCGCGATCAACCTTCACATTGACGAAAAGATCATTCATGACTTCAGCCACGGCTGGATCTTCGAAGGACTCGTGTGCCATGACATGACACCAGTGGCAGGCGGCATATCCTATCGAAAGTAGAATAGGGCGGTTGAGTTCCTGCGCTGCATCAAGCGCCTCTTTGCCCCAAACCTGCCAGTGAACCGGATTATCGGCGTGCTGACGCAGATAGGCGCTTGGAGCGGTCCTGAGCCTGTTGCTGCTGATATCGGTCATAGGGCTTTTCTTTCCTGACATGAATGAATATGCGTGTGACTATCAATATAGAACGGGAAATTAAATGAGCGAGCGGCAACATCTTACCGATACGATTTTCGCATTATCGAGCGGACGCCTTCCTTCCGGCGTAGCTGTAGTGCGTATATCCGGCCCGCAAGTTCGATTCGTAATCGAAACGATCGTTGGTGCGATGATGAAGCCAAGATATGCCGCGTATAAAACTATTCGCGCGCGTAATGGCGATGCTATTGATAAGGGGCTTGCACTATTCTTCCCTGGACCCAACAGCTTTACCGGTGAAGATTGTGCAGAATTCCATCTCCACGGTGGTATTGCCGTCGTTGAAAAGCTGCTCGAAGAACTGGGTACCTTTCCGAATTGTCGTATCGCGGAAGCGGGTGAATTTACTCGTCGTGCTTTTACCAACGGCAAAATGGACCTGACGATTGCCGAAGGCCTGGCTGATCTGATAGCAGCGGAAACTGAAGGGCAGCGCCGTCTTGCATTACAGGTCGCATCTGGAGCGCAGCGTCAGCTTTATACAGATTGGAGACAGAGGCTCGTCCGCGCGCGTGCGCTCATTGAAGCGGAACTCGATTTTGCTGATGAGAGTGATGTGCCGGGTTCCGTTTCGGTGCAGGTATGGGAGCATCTCAAAACTCTGCGTAGCGAAATCATCAACCATATTGAAGGCGGCAAACGTGCTGCCATGTTGCGCGATGGTTTGCATGTAGTCATTGCTGGCGCTCCAAATGCTGGCAAGTCGAGCCTACTCAATTTTCTGGCGGGCCGCGAGATTGCGATTATTTCGGAAGAGGCGGGCACGACGCGCGATCTGCTGGAAGTTAAATTGAACCTTGGCGGCATTCCGGTTTATGTGACAGACACTGCTGGGCTGCGCGAGACGACAAGTCAGGTTGAGCGGATTGGTATTGAGCGTGCGCGCGAACGCGCAGCTGAAGCCGATCTGGTTTTACTGCTTGAGGATATGCAAAATCCAATTCCGGTCTCGCTTGAGAATGGCGATGCTGACATCTGGACAGTCGGGACTAAGGCGGACCTGGTTACAAGCGATAGCGGAAACTGGCAGTATCGCATTTCAACTCGAACCACAGACGGACTTGATCGTCTATTGGAAGCATTACAGCAATTTGCCGAAGCGCGCATTGGCCTTATCAATGATGCTGTACCGACGCGGCAGAGACACATCAATCTTTTACAATCAACAATCTCCGAAATTGATATTGCAGCGGAGCGCGAAGATTTACCATTGGAACTCCGCGCTGAGAATATGCGCAGGGCATCGCAATATCTCGGACGCATTACCGGCGACGTTGATGTTGAAGAGATTCTCGACGTTATTTTCTCTCAGTTTTGCATTGGAAAATGAGTGATTCACGTGAAACAGTGATGGCTTTGGAAGTAGCCGAGCGAAATGTTTCACGTGAAACATCTGTGGAATCTGCCCAGACTTATTGACTCCCATATCGATCCGTGAGTCGATTTCTGTATCAAGTTTATCAAAGAGTTGATCGAAGCTCGGTCGGGTTACCCCTTCCGTTGAAGACCCAAACGTGTCAAAGAGACTTCTTTCTAAACTGGATTCGGATGCATCAGGATGAACATCAAAAGTTCGGCCGAAGCGACAGCTTTCGACGTGATTGTAATTGGTGGGGGACATGCCGGCTGTGAGGCTGCGGCTGCCTCAGCACGTGCTGGCGCGCGTACCGCCTTGGTCACGCACCGCTTCGATACAATTGGCGTCATGTCTTGTAATCCAGCGATTGGTGGTTTGGGCAAGGGTCACCTCGTGCGCGAGATTGATGCGCTGGACGGATTGATGGGCCGCGTTGCCGATAAGGCAGGTATCCAGTTCAGACTGCTCAATCGTCGCAAAGGACCCGCTGTGCGTGGTCCGCGCGCACAAGCCGACCGTAAACTCTATCGTCTTGCAATGCAGGAACTGATCTCAGAGCAGGAAAATCTGACGGTCGTTGAAGGCGGTGCATCGAACATCCGCGTGAGCGATGGTGCTATCACTGGGGTAGTTCTAACAGATGGTCGTGAGATTAGTTGTGCGGCTGTCGTTCTGACAACCGGCACATTCCTGAATGGCCTCATTCATATTGGTGAGAAAAAAATCCCGGCTGGACGCATGGGTGAAAATCCGGCGCTTGGTCTGTCGGATACGTTGCGCGGTTTAGGTTTTGCAGTAGGGCGCCTTAAGACCGGCACACCGCCACGTCTTGATGGGCGCACTATTGATTGGCAGAGCCTGGATATGCAGTCAGCAGACGAGAATCCGGTTCCCTTCTCGCTGATGACAGATAAGATTACCACGCCACAGATTGATTGCGGTATTACGCGAACGACGCCGGAAACCCATGCGATCATCCGGGCCAATCTTCATCGTTCGGCGATGTATTCCGGTTCCATTGAAGGGATCGGCCCGCGCTATTGCCCGTCGGTCGAAGACAAGATCGTTAAGTTTAGTGATCGCGACGGTCACCAAATATTTCTTGAACCAGAAGGGCTGGACGATCATACCGTCTATCCGAATGGTATCTCGACATCTTTGCCGGAAGAGGTGCAGCTCGAATACCTCAAGACCATTCCCGGTTTGGAAAAAGCGACCATGCTTCAGCCTGGCTATGCTATTGAATATGACTTTATTGATCCGCGGGAGTTGAAGCGCAGTCTTGAAACCCGTCGCGTGACTGGCCTCTTCCTTGCAGGGCAGATCAATGGCACGACCGGTTATGAAGAAGCCGGTGCGCAGGGATTGCTCGCGGGATTGAACGCTGCCAAGCGGGCAGGCGGCAGTGAGCCGGTTATTATTCAGCGTACGGAAGCCTATATTGGTGTTATGGTCGATGATCTGACATCACGAGGGGTTAGCGAGCCTTATCGTATGTTCACATCCCGCGCTGAGTTCCGCCTCTCGCTGAGAGCAGATAATGCCGATCAGCGTCTGACACCGCTTGCAGATGAGCTCGGTATTCTTGGTTCGGAGCGTCGCGAAAAGTTTGCCGCCCGGCAGGATGCATTGTCAGCTGCACGCGATATGACAAAAGAACTGACGATCACGCCCAATCAGGCTAGCCGTTATGACCTTCATCTCAATCAGGATGGAGTGCGTCGCTCGGCCTATGATCTTCTGTCTTACCCAGATATTGATCTGCCAAAGCTTCAGGCTATCTGGCCCGAGTTGAATAGCATTGATTCCATCACGCGCGAGGCGCTTGAGATCGAAGCTCAATACGCGGTCTATATGGACCGCCAGCAAAGTGATATTGCGGTGATGGAGCGAGAAGAACGTCTCTTCATTCCTGCAACGCTGGATTTTGATGCGATCTCCGGCCTTTCCAATGAGCTTAAATTCAAGCTTAAGCAGCGCAAACCAGAGACTATTGCTGAAGCGCAGCGCGTAGAGGGTATTACGCCGGCAGCACTTGCTTTGTTGATTACGCATATCAAGAAGCATGGTGCGCGCGAACGTGCGGCGCTCGAACTGAACGCCGAGAAAGGCGTAGCATGACTGTGGATAGCCGATATTCGAGCTTGAAAAAGATTGTTCCCGTTGTTTCACGTGAAACAACTGAACGCCTAATTGCCTTTGAAGAACTATTTCGTAAGTGGTCAAACGCGATCAATCTGGCATCTCCATCCACACTTGCCGACCTTTGGAAACGGCATATTCTGGATAGTGCGCAGATATTTCCGTTGGCTCCAGACGCAAAGCGTTGGCTTGATCTGGGATCCGGCGGTGGATTTCCAGGCGTTGTGACGGCCTGCTTCCTCAAAGAAAAGCCGGGCGCTTCGATTGATCTGATCGAGAGCGCTGGCAAAAAGGCGGCCTTTTTGCGCACTGCTGCGGGGCATGTTGGGGTGCCAGCGCGTGTTCATTCCGAGCGTATTGAGGCGATGTGGGATAAAATTGAGACGCCAGACGTTGTTACGGCTCGTGCGCTCGCATCGCTCAACGTACTTTTCGAGCTTGCAGAACCTTGGCTGACGAATGGTTCCAAGGCCCTTTTTCAAAAAGGCCGGGATTACCAGAGGGAAATCGATGAAAGCCGTGTCGGCTGGAGTTTTGATCTGGTACAACATGAAAGTGCTATCGATACCAGTTCGGTGATACTCGAGATTAGCAATCTGCGACGCATCACCGGCTAAACCAGCATCGATATGACAGAAAGTGGCAGGGCGACGGTAATGAACAAAAGATCCCGGATCATAACCATTGCAAATCAGAAGGGCGGCGTTGGCAAAACCACGACCGCTATTAATCTTGCGACAGCGCTGGCCGCCATCGGGGAGACGGTGCTGATTGTTGACCTCGACCCGCAGGGTAATGCCAGCACGGGTCTCGGTATTGATCGTCTAAACCGCCCTTTGTCATCCTATGATGTCCTGACTCAGGCTGCTTCTGCGAATGATGCTGCGATGCAGAGTGATGTTCCGAACCTTTATATTGTGCCATCTACGCTCGATCTTCTCGGTATCGAGATGGAAATTGCGCAGGCACCGGACCGTACGCGTCGCTTGCGCGATGCATTGCGCTTTGATTCTACTGTTGCTGAAAAGTTTTCCTATATCCTCGTTGATTGCCCGCCGTCGCTGAACCTCTTGACGCTGAACGCAATGGCCGCAGCCGATTCTGTGATGGTGCCTTTGCAATGCGAATTCTTCGCGCTTGAAGGTCTAAGTCAGCTCTTGCAGACTGTCGATCAGGTTCGCGCTAGCCTTAATTCTGAGCTGACAATTCAGGGAATTGTCCTGACAATGTTCGATAGCCGTAACAATCTTGCGACGCAGGTTGTGGATGATGTGCGCGCATTCATGGGTGAAAAGGTCTATCGCACCGTTATTCCGCGCAATGTGCGCATATCGGAAGCGCCTTCGCACGGAAAGCCGGCCATTCTCTATGATCTGAAATGCGCAGGCAGTCAGGCTTATTTGCAACTGGCATCCGAAGTTATTCAGCGTGAGCGGCAGCTTAAAGCCGCATAATGAGCCAGCATCGCGCTGCGGTGCTTTTATCGATTCGACTACGTAACAATTTCAGGAACTGCCGACGATGAACGACGATCCTTCAAAAAAGCGCCTTGGCCGCGGCTTGGCCGCACTGATTGGTGAAATCGACCGCCCGGCGGAAGAGCGCAAAGTGCCCATTTCCAGTGAACGTAACGTTCCGATCGAGTTCGTAACGCGCAATCCACGCAACCCGCGCCGTATGTTCTCGGAAGTCGAGCTGGAAGATCTGGCGCAATCGATCAAGGAACATGGCGTTGTTCAGCCTATTGTGGTTCGTCCAGCACCGAATGAACCTGACCGTTTTGAGCTGATTGCTGGTGAACGCCGCTGGCGCGCATCGCAGCGCGCGGGCGTTGATACGATCCCGGTTATCATCCGCGATGTGGATGATCGCGTTGCGCTTGAGATTGCAATTGTCGAAAACGTGCAGCGTGCCGATCTTAACGCAGTCGAAGAAGCGATGGGATATCAACAGCTTATCGATAATCATGATTATACGCAGAATGATCTCGCACAGGTGATCGGTAAAAGCCGAAGCCATGTTGCCAATACGCTCCGCCTTCTGAAACTGCCGCAACGCGTGCAGGACTTTATCTCGGATGGCGCTCTTTCGGCCGGTCATGCGCGCAGCCTGATCACCATGGAAGATCCGACCGCATTGGCGGAGCGCGTGGTCAAGGAAGGCTTGTCCGTGCGTCAGGTTGAAGCTCTGTCGCAGGCACGCAATGGTGCAGAGCCGAAGCCAAACAAGAGTGCGCCAGTTGAGAAAGATGCTGACACCAAGGCGCTTGAAAAGCTGTTGTCTGATGTTACCGGTATGAAGGTTGAAATCAATCACCGTGAACGCGGTGGCGAAGTGAAGGTGCGCTATAGCTCGTTGGAACAGCTCGATGAGATTTGCCGTCGCTTGCAGAGCTGATCGTTTCTTTTGAGCGTTTGAAATCTGAAGCCGTGGAACAGTGATTTGTTTCACGGCTTTTTCTTTATCGTGTGCGTGCCTTGATGAGCGCGAAGACGACAATGATCATGGTGATAACACCAATGATAGCACCCACCGCACCTCCCCAGAAAGCTCCGTAGTCGCCGCCAATCAGCCAGCCGAGAGTTGCGCTGATCATGATCAGGAGAATAGGAGGGATGCAGCCAATCATGCATTTATTCCAATGGCTTGTATAAAATATTCCTCAGACCAGAGAAGCGGAATAGCGAACCAGAATAAGGGAATTGTCGATTATTACGTTGGCTCTAATATTGCTGAACAGAACTGCAATCTCAAGATCTCGATCACGGTCTCACAGCCTGTTGAACGGGTTCTTGACCTTTGTACTGTGCCTGCTTTTAACGGCTTTTCATCGAAGCGCTAAAAGTCCTATATGATTGAGAGTCAAAGTGCCCGGATCAGAGGGGCGGGGAGAGAGCGCAATTCATGGAACTGCTGACGCAAATCATTATTCACACGCCTGTCTATGTCTGGGGATTGCTTGTCTATCTGATCATAACAGGGATAAAGGGGCGTGAAACACAAACGGTTTCGCTCTGGAGAATGCTTTTTGTGCCGGTTATTTTCATCGGCGTTGGCTTTTTGCACTTTGATGATACGTCGGACCAATTCAGTTCGTTTCTAATCGGCTGGTTTGTAGGGTTGGCACTGTTTACACCGCTGGGTTTTTTGACTGGGCCGCGCATTCTGGCGGTTGATCGTGAAACCAAGCGCATAGAACGCGCAGGCACAACGCTGCCTCTTATTCGCAATGTGATTTTCTTCTGCGCGCAATATGTGCTGGCAGTTCTGAACGCGATTTATCCGCAGGAACACACGACGTTGATGTATGTAACCGCGGTGGTCTCAGGTGCTTCAGCGGGCTATTTCGGCGGCTGGCTCATTTCGCTGTGGCGGAAATATCAGGAAAGCCCGCAGCTTAAGCTGGGCTAGATGTGAAACTATAGCCTATTTGCGCGATAGTTTCACGGCTTCCACCGAGATTGCTAGCAGGCACTGACGGATGATGGGCACTGCCAGAGCTGCATTCTGACGGCTTTCCAGAACTGCGCGTTGCAGGCGTTCCATGACACGCGAAAGGCTTTCTGCAGTCCAGCGACTGACGGCATTTTCAATCAGTTTTTTGCGGTTGAAGAAGACCGGCGGACGCGCAGAGGCGACCACGACAGAGACACTTTTACGCTCGGTATCTGCGATATGACGAAGCGTCTGAATCTGCTGGAACTGACGTGCAGCAGTATTGAGCACTAGGAACGGAGCAGTTCCCGATTTCACAACGCGGTCAAATGTCGTCTCAAAACGGCGCAGATCGCCCGTCAGAACCGCATCCACCACTTCATCGGTCGAAAGCCCTGCTACATCACCCACGGCTTCGCGCACATCGTCTATATCGATGCGTTCTTTGCCACGCGCATAAAGGCAAAGCTTTTCCAGCTCACCACGCGTGGCCAGCCGGTCACCGCCCAGGCTGGCGCGCAGCAGCTGGCGGCCGTCCATGGTGATCTGCATTTTCCACTCGGCCAGCACATCGTCGATGACACCATCAATGCCACGTGCATCGTCTGAATAGCAGGGCAGTGCCATGCCAGCTGGTGCGTTTTCAACGGCACCGCGCAGACCGACACCCTTTTTCAGATCGCCCGCTTCGACCAGAATATATGTTTCACGCGGCGGCTCGGTCGCCAGAAGTTTCACAGCTTCGGCAAGCTTCTTTTGTCCGCCAGCATTCTTGATCCAGATCAGCCGCTCGCCGCCAAACATCGAAATTGTACGCGCTTCATCGGCAAGCTTTGCCGGATCAGCGTCGATCTCATCGGCTTCCATACGAATGACCGCGAAGGGATCATCAAGCGGCAGTTTTGTGGCCTTTGCATAGCGACGTGCGCGTTCGTTCACCAGCCCCTTATCAGGGCCATAGAGCAGCACAACCGGAAACGAGCTGCTCGGTTTGCTGATGAACTGATCTACTTCGTGTGCTTTCTTCTGCGCCATTAGGATATATCCATATTCAGGTTATGTCGGCCTGCAAATGGCGCTTTTCTGCGCTTCCAGTGCTCATGTACTCTTAGTACACTGCGCGCTGGGTCTCGAAAAGACACCATTTTCGGCTGTCCCTAACCTGAATCTGTATAATCCTGCCTATAAACAGAAACAGCCGCCGGTCAAACTGAGCGGCGGCTGTGAAACAAAGCTGTTTGCAACGCTATTCGATCAGCAAAGCATCGTCATCAAGCGTCTGTCCACGCACCTTGCGGAACATTTCGATAAGGTCTTCCACGCTGAGCGTCTTGCGCTTGTCGCCGGTCACGTCGAGCAGAATCTTCCCGCCATGTAGCATGATGGTGCGGTCGCCATAATCCAATGCCTGACGCATCGAGTGTGTGACCATGAGTGCTGTGAGCTTGTTTTCGGTAACAAGATTGCGGGTCAGTTCCATGACAAATTCTGCCATGCCCGGATCAAGCGCTGCGGTATGTTCATCAAGCAGCAGCACTTCTGAACCCGAAAGCGTTGCCATGATCAGCGAAAGCGCCTGGCGCTGACCGCCGGAGAGAAGCTCCATGCGATCCTGCATGCGGTTTTCGAGACCGAGATTAAGGCTTGCCACGCGTTCACGGAACCATTCACGGCGCTTGGAATTGAGCGCATGGGTCAGACCACGGCGTGTTCCACGCGATGCAGCCAGTGCCAGATTTTCCTCAATCGTCAGTGTTCCACAGCTGCCAGCAAGCGGATCCTGAAACACACGCGCCACAAGACCGGCACGGTCTGCGGTTGATTTTCGGGTCACGTCCTGCCCGCTGATCACCACCTTGCCAGCGGTCGGGATGACATCGCCTGCCAGAACGCCGAGCATGGTCGATTTGCCCGCACCATTGGAACCAATCACGGTGACGAACGAACCCTGATCCATTGTCAGGTTGATCTTGTTCAGAACCTGTTTTTCGAGCGGTGTTCCACGACCAAAGATAACTTCAAGATTGGAGACTTCAATCATGATGATGCTCCTCCACGGCGCAGGCGCGGCAGGATAAGCGCGAAGGTCACGAGAAGCGCCGTTGCGATGTTGAGATCGGAAGCCTGAAGCCCAACCATATTGCCGTTGGAAAGTGCGAGCTGGATGGCAATACGGTAGATGATCGAACCAAGCACACAGCCGATCAGGATCACGAGGATCAGACGCGAGCGCAGCAATGTTTCACCGATGATCACGGCGGCAAGGCCAACCACGATTGTACCCACGCCGGAAGTTACGTCAGCAAAGCCGTTTGTCTGGGCGAAAAGCGAGCCACCAAGCGCCACGAGCGCGTTGGAGAGTGCCATGCCTAGATAAATCTGGCGGTCGGTGCGCACGCCCTGCGCACGCGCCATTTTCGGATTGGCACCGGTTGCCCGCATGGCAAGGCCCATGTCGCTTTCGAGAAAGCGCCAGACGAGGAAGACCGTGATCGCAACCAGCACGAAAAGGAAAGCCGGGCGCACATAATATTCAGGAATGCCATGGCCGAAGAACGGCGACAGCATGGTATCCTGATTGATCAGCGCGATATTCGGACGGCCCATAATGCGCAGATTAACCGAGAACAGCGCAATCATCGTCAGAATGGATGCCAGCAGATTAAGGATCTTGAAGCGCACATTCAGCGTTGCGGTGACGAGACCGGCAAGCGAACCGGCAATCATCGCAACACCTGCGGACAGCCATGGGTTCCAGCCAGCAAGGATCAGAACGCCGGTTACAGCTGCACCCAGCGGAAACGAACCATCCACGGTCAGATCGGGGAAATCGAGCACGCGGAAAGCCAGATAGACGCCGATGGCGACAAAAGAGAAGACGAGGCCCAATTCGACCGCACCCCAGAAGGCGATCTGACTCACATTGAGATTCCTTGTTCTTTGCCGTGGCTGAACATGAACATGGCCTTGCGGCAAACACTATTCATTGGCCTTCAAACATGATGACTTCTGCCACTCATGCCCGGAGGACTGTTTCAATCACGACCGGTTTTGATTTGAGTTCGTTTCGTAAGCTTATGCCTTACGAAACCAGTTCCCGGTTTTTCATGCGCAATCGCATCGATTGCGATTGTTCTGGCTAGTTATCTTTTCCGATACAACTCAAAAGTTTCAACGCGCAAGCATTATCGATGAAAAAGCGCTGAAAAGCCGCGTTCTGTGGGCGTGTTACAACATTTGAGGCGCTTATTTCAGCTTACACTTCTCCGCGTGCGCGCCACAACTCCCATGCAAAACGCGCACGAACGCCAATATCAAGGAAAGGGCGTGGCGGAAGTTCGGTTGGGGATCCCAGTTTCAACATGTCATTAATCAGCGAATTGTCGATATCACAGGCCATGTCGGCTGCGAGAATACCGCCGATAGTGCCCTTGGTGATGCCGACACCGTTCTGGCAAAGCGATGTGTAAACATTCTTTGCAATCTGCCCGAACCCCGGAGCGCCATTGCGTGACAGGCAGATAAAACCTGTCCATGTATGTTCCATGTTCACATTAGCCAGCACCGGGAAACGCTCGTCAAACAGGCGTTTGTGTTCACGCTTGATTGTTTCACGGCGCGCATCCGACTGACGCAGCGACGGGCAGAAATGCACATTCTGCCGAACGAGAATACGTCGGTCCGATGTCAGGCGCATGGTGATGCCAGCAAAGGAATTTGCAGGTGTCAGCCCCCACGGAGCGACTTCGCCGATCGCTTTATATTCAGCATCGGTCAGCGTGCGGCTGAGGCTGGCATGTGCTGCGAAATTCAGCAGTTTTCGTCTGAAAAAACCGAACTGTTCGCCAAAGCCATTGACAGTCAGGATCATCGCTGGCGCCTGAATGCTGCCTTTTGCCGTGGTGATGAGAATACGCTCGCCATAATCAATTTTGGTAACAGCCGAATTCTCATAAAGCGTCACATTGTCCGGCAGGCTGTCGGCAAGGCCGCGCACCAGAGCAGCCGGATTTAACAGCGATGTGCCATAAGTGAAAATCGCCGCTTTGAAATGATTTGTTCCGAGTCGTTTGGCCAAAGCATCGCCTTCGAGCCAGTCGAAAGGCTCTTTGAGGCGTTCGAGTTCTTTAACCGTTGGTTCCAGAACTTCACGCATACCCTGATCGGAGACGGCAGCGTGAAACTTGCCATCCTGCCGCCAGTCGCAGTCGATACCATGCTGATCAACCTGCTGTTTCAGATGATCAATCGCTGCACGCGCTAGTGCGCGATAGCTATGAGACTTCGCCAGTTCTTCCATTGAGGAACTGACATTATGCGGCAGATCAATCGCAAAGCCGGCTGCCCGACCTGACGTGCCTTTGCCGACTTCCTGCGCGTCAATCAGTGCTATCTGGTCGTTCGGGCGGTTCTCTGCCAGCCGTCGCGCCGCAGCCACACCTGCATAACCCGCTCCAAGTACAATCCAGTTAGCCTTGATGTCACCTTTCAGCGATGCATTCGGGGCGCGAGGGCTAAGAATTTTGCTCCAGCCATTGGTGTTGTCATCGGCTGGAAGGATGCGTATTGCGGGCATTTCAGAAACTCGACAGGTTTAAAATAAAAAGGCGGGAATTGATCCCGCCCTTCTCATTTACAATATAGATCGCAATCAGTCGATCTTGCTGGTGGCGCGGTCGATGACAGCCTGCGGGAATTCAACGCCCATCTTCTTGGCTGCACCAAGATTGATGACCAGATCGGTACCCTTGGCGATTTCAACCGGAATATCGCCCGGCTTTTCACCCTTCAGAATGGCCACGACCTTTTCGCCGGTCTGCTTGCCAACATCGTAATAGTTGAAGCCGAGAGCTGCAACGGCACCGCGCTTCACGGAATCCGTGTCAGCAGTGAACAGTGGCAACTTGCTTTCTTCCGCCACACCGACAGCGCTTTCAAGCGCTGAAACGATGGTGTTGTCGGTTGGGACATACATTGCATCGGCACGGCCAACGAGCGCACGGGCTGCACCCTGAACTTCTGCTGACTTAGTGGCCGCCGATTCAACGATTTCGATGTTTTCAGCGCTCGCGGCTTCTTTCAGTGCTGCAAGAAGTGAAACCGAGTTTGTTTCGCCGGAATTGTAGAGATAGCCGAGCTTCTTGATGTTCGGCATTACTTCCTTGATGAGCTTGATGTGCTCGACAACCGGCGACATGTCGGAAAGGCCCGTGACGTTGCCGCCCGGCTTTGCCATGTCCTTGACAAGCTGCGCGCCAACCGGATCGGAAACTGCGGTAAAGACAATCGGAATATCACGCGTTGCAGAAACAACAGCCTGAGCCGAAGGTGTCGAAATTGGAACGATGACGTCCGGGCCATCACCAACAAACTGACGTGCGATCTGTGCGGCGGTTGCCGGATTGCCCTGTGCCGACTGATAGACGAAGGTGAGGTTTTCGCCTTCTTTGAAGCCAGCAGCAGCCAGCGCATCTTTAACACCGTCGCGCGCAGCATCGAGTGCCGGATGTTCGACGATAGCAGTGACAGCAACCGTCACATCCTTAGCCTGCGCCGACGTGGCAAGAGCTGTTGCGGCCAGCAAGGCCAGAAGCATAGAACGCATGAAAAATCTCCCCTGTTTTGGTGCGTTGCCTGTGAAGGCATTTTGTTGGCTTACACCCGAATGTTCAACAACGGCTATCTGCCGGAATTGAAGGTTTATCCACCTGATAACAAGGCTTAATCGGGTCCGTATAGACTGTCAACGTGTCCGCATTACCTGTTTTAATACGCCGCTATATTCTGTTTCATGAACACTGTGTTCAGCCCACTTTCAATGGCTATCGTGCAGAGCCATATTCTGCGAGAACACTTTAAAAGTGCCTCCCCACGCACAGGACGGGCGCTCACAGAACGGGCACTTGAGGAAAATGAATATGAAAAAGATAGGTTTCCTTTCATTCGGACATTGGTCGCCTTCGCCACAGTCGGGCACCCGCTCGGCAAGTGATGCGCTTTTGCAGTCGATTGATCTGGCAGTTGCAGCTGAAGAACTGGGCGCAGACGGTGCTTATTTCCGCGTGCATCATTTTGCCCGTCAGCTTGCATCGCCATTTCCGCTGCTGGCAGCTGTTGGTGCAAAAACCAGCAAGATCGAAATTGGCACGGCCGTTATCGACATGCGCTACGAGAATCCGCTTTACATGGCGGAAGATGCGGGTGCCGCCGATCTTATCTCGCAAGGCCGCTTACAGCTTGGTCTGAGCCGTGGCTCGCCAGAGCAGGTGATCGATGGCTGGCGCTATTTCGGCTATGCGCCTGAAGACGGCGCAAGCGATGCGGATATGGGCCGTAAACATGGTGAGGTTTTCTTTGACGCGCTAAAAGGCGAAGGCTTTGCCAAGCCAAACCTGCGTCCGATGTTTCCGAACCCTCCCGGCCTGTTGCGTCTTGAACCGTATTCGGAAGGCTTGCGCGATCGTATCTGGTGGGGTGCCGGTTCCAATGCAACAGCACGCTGGGCTGCAAAGCTTGGTATGAATTTGCAAAGCTCGACGCTGAAAGATGATGAAACGGGCGAGCCGTTCCATGTCCAGCAGGCCGCGCAAATTCGTGCTTATCGTGAAGCTTGGAAAGAGGCCGGGCATACCAGAACGCCACGTGTTTCAGTAAGCCGAAGCATCTTTGCGCTGGTTGATGATCGCGACCGCGACTATTTTGGTGGTGGCAGCAAAGATCAGGACTCTGTCGGCTATATCGATGAGAATACCCGCGCTATCTTTGGTCGCTCCTATGCGGCTGAACCGGATGCGCTGATCAAAGAGCTTGCACAGGACGAAGCGGTTGCTGAAGCCGATACGCTTTTGCTTACTGTGCCAAACCAGCTTGGCGTGGAATACAATGCGCACGTGATTGAGGCGATCCTCAAGCATGTGGCACCCGCTCTCGGCTGGCGCTGAGTTGCTTTATCAGAGCGCATCCCGAAAGCTGTTTCACAGTTTTCGAGACGCACAACCGCCTCGCAGGATAACATTCTGCGAGGCTTTTTATTGGGTGCAAACCTTTGTTCTGACATGTTTAAGAGGATCGTTTAAAACCTGCCAGAAACTCTGGCGGTTGCTCCAAGCGCATTTTCCCGGGTTGCAGTACGAATGAGATAGGGCGTGAATGACAGATCGACTGTGTCATTGATAGCATAGATCAGACTTGTGGATGCCGAACCTCGAGTGTGGGCAAAGTCAGAGCTGAATACCAGTCCGCCGATATAGTCTGCTCTTGCGTTAAACTCCGGATCGTCGTGCGAAAGATCTTGTTCGATTTCGATATTGGCGGACCAGCGAAGCCGGTTGTTGAGCGTTGCCGTATAATTGGCTCCTGCATAAGCAGTCGTGAGCCGATAGGTCATATCGCTATATGTGAACGGAAACTCCGCATTGGTTTCGGTGTAGCCGTCCATGGATACATCGCTATAACGAAGGCCACCATAATAGCCGAAATGCGCATCGTTAAAGTTTAGATTTTCAGTGCGTCCGGCTTCCAGCGTCGTGCTCCAGCCTTGCACGCGGCTTTCGCCGGTTCCGGCTTCGGTATAGTTCAGGCGGGGTCGCATAATATCGGCATCGTAGCGGTTGGCGGCGAGGCTAAAACGCATATACCATTCGCCGGATTTGGTCTTGTCTTGCCACTGCGCATAAGCGCCGCCGCCGAAATTGTCGCTGCCGGAATTATAACCGTCTGGTTGCTGACGCCAGAATGAATGCGCCAGCGTCAAACCAGCTGAGAAGTTTTCTGTAAAGCCATGGCCCAGAGTTAAGCCAGATAAGAGGTCTCGCTGATCGCCAAATCCGCTAAAATCCGTGAATTGCGTGAAACAGGTCTTACCTGCTGCATCTACATTGCAGACCCCTTGCAATTTATTGAGTGTGAGGCGCTGCGCTTCCATTGCGGAGAAACCAATATTGGCCAGCTTAAGAACTGTGGCAACCGTGTGATCGACGTCGATGATCACAGGCGCCTCAATTGATGGTTCAGTTGGCGATGGACTAGCTATGGGGCCAGTGCCGGGATTTTCTTCAGGTGTTGTTCCCTGATCGGTTCCGCCTCCGGTTTCAGGTTTCGGCTCAGCCCCGGGATCAGTTGGCGGGGTTCCAGGGTTGATCACTGGATCAATAGCAGGTTCACGTTTGGGGAATTTCCACAAGGTCGCATGAAGATCGCCATCTGCCGTTTCCGCCATTCCTGCGATGACGCTGCCGTCGTCAGAAATATCCCATGCAACTGCGCTGGTGCCGCCAATGGTTCCAAGGTCGACCATGCCGTCACGTGCGGTCCAGTGGAAGGCATGCATTGCCATAGTGTCTGTATAGCTGTAACCGACCACGGCACTGCCGTCAGCGGACGTGCTCAGAGCCTGAGAAATCCCCCCGCCAAACGAGCCGAGGCTAATCATCCCCGTTTGTGCGGTCCAGCGAAATGCCTGATTAAAGCCGTTATCGAAAATGGCCGCTCCGGCGACAACATTTCCATCGCCAGAAACCAAATCTGCGATGCTTTGTTGAGAACCCAGAAGCGAATGTATATTGACCATTCCGGTCTGCGTCGTCCAACGGAATGCATGCTGTTGGCCGTCGCTGGTATCACTGGTTCCGACGATAACTGATCCGTCGGATGAAACACCCCGGGCTGTTGAGTTATTGCCGCCAAGACTTCCGAGGCTGAACATTCCTGAAGCTTGTGTCCAGCGGAATGCTCTTGTTTCAAAAGTTTCGATTGCTGAATATCCAACAATGGTGCTGCCATCAGCGGACACAGCATTTGCGAAAGATACCTCTCCACCCAGAGTACCAAGACTTAAAATTCCGTCTTGAGGTGTCCATCGAAAAGCAATTGTTGCGTTATTGTTGGTCTGGCTATCTCCCGCAACGACATTTCCGTCTGATGAAATACTGTTGGCATAAGAAGCAGCTCCTCCGAGCGTGCCTATGTCGATCATGCCTGTATCGAATGACCACCAGAAAGCGTGGCTTTCTGTTGCGTTGATATTGCTGATGCCTGTTGCAGCAACCCCGTTTGCCGAGACGGCCATGAGTGCGGTTCCACCAGCGTCGATGAGTGATCCGATATCCGTTATTCCGTCTGGAGTGACGATAAATGATTTGTCGTAAGCGCCACTGGAAGACATACGGCGCACGCCAAATACTTTTCCGTTTGCAGACACACTGACCGCATCAGCACGAGCCCCTCCAAATGAGCCATGAACCTCATAAACAGGAGCTTCTGCAAATGCATAAGAACTCAGTGATACAAGTATTGATGAGTTTAGAATTATCTTATTTACTAACATAAATTTAACTCATCTCTACACAAGACTGTTATAATTTAAATACAACAAACCGATAGTCGTTAGTTTTGATATTTTTGTTTGATTGAAATGTAAAAATCAAGTTAATTTTTACTATTTGAAATATATGTTATTATTATAAATAATTGATATTAAATATGTTATTTGAATAGAGTATATTTGATTTTCATTTTAATTATTGCTTATTAAGAGATGATAAATTTACTTAACATAAATATATATGAATATTATCTTTGCTGGTTTATTTCACACCGTAAATAGCCAGCAGAGTTTTCATCCTGATGATTGCAAGTTCTGGATTATCCAGCACGTGCGCCTGATCTGCGAGGCGAAAAATATCAGCATAATGCAAAATGCCGCGTGCCGATTGCATTCCTGCAGGCATGGTGAAATGGCTTTGGTGCCCGTTGAGCCAGGCGAGAAACACAACGCCTGCCTTGTAATATTGCGTTGGTGCTTCAAAGATTTTGCGTGACAGAGGCACTGTTGGCTCGATGATTGCGCGGAAGCGGGCATTGTCGCTATCGGCAAGAGCGGCGAGAGCGCTTGAAGCCTGTGGTGCTACGGCGTCGAAAATGCCAAGCAGCGCATGGCTGTGCTTGTTGCCATCGCCTTCGATCAGCGGTGCATAGTTGAAATCATCGCCCGTGAAACAGAGGACGTCATCAGGGAGCCGGTTGCGCAGTGCGATCTCGTAGCGCTCTTCGAGCAGTGAAATCTTGATGCCTTCAACCTTGTCGCGATTGGCCTCTATAATGCTGATGACCGTATCAAGCGCGTCTTCAAACTTGTCTGAACCCCAGTAACCTTTGAGTTGTGGGTCGAACATGTCGCCCAGCCAGTGCAGTACGACCTTGTCGCGGGCATTGGAGAGAATATGCCCGTAAACTTTTGCGTAATCATCAGGTGATTTTGCAATGCGGGCGAGCGCGCGGCTGGCCATCAGAATGAAACGACCACCGTGTTTTTCGATGAATTCAGCCTGAGTTTCGTAGGCCTTGATCACGTCATCAAGGCTTTTTGCCTCAGACGGATCAAGATGGTCGGTGCCAGCGCCAGAGGCCAGATCAGCGCCTGCTACGGTTTTGCTTTCTGCTAGTGAGCGGCGGATCAATTCCTGAGCGCCAGCCCAGTTGAGACCCATGCCGCGCTGCGAGGTGTCCATCGCTTCCGCAATCTGAAAGCCGAGGCTCCAGAGATGATGCCGGAAGGCCATGGTCGCATCCCAGTCAATCGCTGGGTCGTTCCATGGATTACGGTCTCTAAGGGGATCTGACACAACATGCGCGGCTGCATAGGCAATGCGGTTAAAACGCGGAGGAGATGCAGGGCGCGGCGTCGGGGTGCCAATCAAGCGATAGGGTTTTATACCACCATCTGCGAATGGCAGGCTCAGCATATTTTCCGACGATGCATACATGTCAGTCCTCCAACTCCACGACGACATGAATAATTTAGATCGTTCCAAATTTCAAGAAGATGCTTAAAAAATGCGATTCCAGAGCCTGATTTTTCATTTTAGCATTGCAAAATGCTTCAAAAATTAAGGCAAGCTGATGTTAACAATATGGCAATTCCGTGTTTACTAAAAAAGTTGACAAATTTGGATCGTTCCAATTAACTTAAGGGAACAGGAGACGGATATGAGCAAGAGCAGCATCACGGTCATCGATATCGCACGCGAAGCAGGCGTGTCGAAGTCGACTGTATCGCTTGTTCTGCGCGATAGTCCTCTGGTTCATGCCGAGACCCGGGCTAAGGTTCAGGAAGCGATTGAGAAGCTCGGCTATGTCTATAATCGCTCAGCCGCCAATCTCAGGCAGTCGAAATCGAAGATCATCGGGCTTGTGGTCAATGATCTGACAAACAGCTTCTTTGCCGAGCTTGCCGTAGGTGTTGATCGTGTCATGCAGTCGGCAGGTTATGTGCAGTTTCTCGCTAATACAGCGGAAAGCATTGATCGCCAGCGTGAGGTGATTGCTTCGATGCGTGAGCATGGCATTGCAGGGCTGATTGTTTCGCCGGCGCGTGGCACCGAGGCTAGTGATCTGAAACCATTAGCAAAAAGTGGCCTGCCAGTTGTTCAGATGGTGCGTGATGTGCCGGGATCGGGTGTGTCGTCCATTGTTTCAGACAATCGCGGCGGCGTGGCAAAGGCAGTTGAGCATTTGGTGTCGCTGGGGCATCGCGTAATCGCTTTCATGGGCGGCTATGCTGATACCGCTGTTTTTGCTGAACGCGTTGCGGGCTATCGTGCGGGGCTTGAGCAGGCGGACATCGCGTTTGATGATGCGCTGGTCTTCACGTCTGCGCCTTCACGCGCAGGCGGTGTTGAAGCAGTTGAGCGCATGTTGCGGCACGGCATGAAGCCGACGGCAGCAGTGTGCTTCAATGATGCTGTGGCTTTTGGAGTCTGCGATGGTTTGCGCGCTGCAAATCTGGAACCAGGCCGGGATTTCGCAGTGGTCGGTTTTGACGATGTGATCGAAGCAAAGACCGCTGTTCCGGCACTGACAACTGTGGCTGTTGATCCGCAAGGTTTGGGAGAACGTGCGGCGCAGCTTTTGCTTAAACAAATCAATTCGGAACGGGTGGAGGCGGAGGCGCAGCGCTTGGCGGTGCGTCTTGCGGTGCGTGCAAGTTGTGGTGCGCAATCTAAAAAGGAGGAGAAATTCGCATGGCAAAGTGGGGCCTTATAGGCGCAAGCACCATTGCAAAAGAATGGGTGATCGGTGCCATTCGCGCCACTGGCGGCGAAGTCGTTTCCGTCTACAGCACCAATGCTGAGCGTGGCGAAACCTATGCACGCGAGAACGGTATTGGCCGCTCGGTGACAAGCCTTGATGCGCTGTTGTCTGATCCGGAAATCGACGCTGTCTATATCTCCACCACCAATGAACTGCACCGCGATCAGGCGATTGCTGCCGCCAAAGCAGGCAAGCACATCCTCTGTGAAAAGCCGCTGGCGCTGACGATTGGCGATGCCCACGAAATGCTGAAAGCAGTGCGTGAAGCGGGCGTTGTGGCGGGCACCAACCATCACTTGCGCAATGCTGCAAGCCACCTCGCCATGCGTGATGCGATCTCTCAAGGCAGGATCGGCAAGGTGCTGGGCGCGCGGGTTTTTCATGCGGTTTATCTGCCGCCCCATTTGCAAGGCTGGCGCATTGAACGCCCTGATGCGGGCGGTGGTGTGATCCTCGATATTACAGTGCATGATGCTGACACATTGCGCTTTGTGCTGGGTGAAGACCCGGTCGAAGCTGTGGCTTTCAGCCAGCAGGGTGGCTTAAGCGGCGCAGGGCTGGAAGACGGTGTGATGGGTGTGCTGCGCTTCTCCTCCGGCGCGATTGCTCAGTTCCACGATGCGTTCACCACCAAATATGCGGAAACCGGTTTTGAAGTGCATGGGCGTGAAGGCTCGCTCATTGCACGCAATGTCATGACGCAGAAGCCCGTGGGAACCGTCATTCTGCGTGACAAGGATGGCGAGCACGAATTGCCGCTCGACCAGAAGAATCTCTACGAAACCGCCTTGCTGGCCTTCCATAATGCGATTGCGGGCAAAGGCCAGCCATCAGCCACACTGGAGGATGGCATCTGGTCGCTGGCGACCGGGCTTGCCGTGCTTGAGGCTGCAAAGACCGGCAAGGCCCCGACCGTTCATTCAGGACTGTGAACATAATGAGCAAACATATTTCATTTGCTGAAGCAGCCGCACTCATCCCCGACAATGCTGTTGTTTCGGTTTCTTCATCGAGCGGTCTTGGCTGTCCAGATATGATGCTGAAAGCCATTGGCGAACGGTTTGATGAAACCGGTCATCCCCAGAATATCACCACGCTGCACCCAATTGCTGCGGGCGATATGAGCGGCATTAAGGGCGTTGATTACATCGCCAAAAAGGGGCTTCTTAAAAAGATCATCGGTGGTTCTTATCCGTCAGGGCCATCAAGTTCTGAGCCGCCGCTGATCTGGCAGATGATCACCAATAACGAGATTCCGGCCTATAATATACCGTCTGGTATTCTGTTCGACATGCATCGTGAGGCAGCTGCTAAGCGTCCCGGTGTACTGACCAAAGTGGGGCTTGATACTTTCGTTGATCCCAAGCGTCAGGGATCGGCAATGAACGACAAGGCGCGTGAGGAGCCGGTCGTCAAGCGGGTCAGTTTTGAAGGTGAGGACTGGCTCTATTTCCCCAATATCGTGCCGCATGTGACGATCATCCGCGCCACCACTGCCGATGAACGCGGCAATCTCACTTATGAACATGAGGGTGCTTATCTTGGTGGGCTGGATCAGGCGCTGGCTGCGCGCAACAATGGCGGCATCGTCATTGCGCAGGTGAAGCGCATTGCCAAGGAAGGCACGCTGAAACCGCATGATGTGCGCGTTCCGGGCGTTCTGGTTGACTATATTGTCGTTGATCCTGATCAGAAACAGACAACGCAGACACTTTACGATCCGGCAATTTCCGGCGAGATTTTCCGTCCGCTTGATACGTTCCGCTTGCCTGAATTTAATATTCAAAAGGCGATTGCGCGGCGTGTCGCACAGGAGTTGCAAGCGGGAAGTGCTGTCAATCTTGGCTTCGGTATTTCCGCCAATGTGCCGCGCATTTTGCTGGAAGAAGGTCTGCATGGGGCCGTAACATGGGTGATTGAGCAGGGTGCAGTTGGCGGCGTGCCACTTCTCGATTTTGCCTTTGGCTGTGCGTCGAATGCCGATGCTTATATGCCGTCACCCTATCAGTTCACTTATTTTCAGGGCGCAGGCTTCGACGCCTCGCTTCTGTCCTTCCTTGAGATCGGACGCGACGGCTCGGTCAATGTGTCGAAGCTGTCATTCCGTCCGCATGTGACGGCTGGTGCTGGCGGTTTTGTTGATATTACTGCAAGGGCCAAGAAGATCGTTTTCTCCGGCATGTTCAATGCAGGGGCGAAATTGTCGGTCGCTGACGGTAAGCTGGTGATCGAGAAGGAAGGCAAGCTTAAAAAGCTCGTAAATGAAGTTGAGCATGTCACCTTCTCCGGTCCGCGTGGCGTCGAGCAGGGACAGGATATCACCTATGTCACCGAACGCGCCGTCTTGAAGCTGACGCCAGAGGGCATTGTGCTCACAGAGATTGCGCCGGGTGTGGATTTGCAGACGCATATTCTGGACCAGGCCGAGTTTCCGCTGATTGTTTCGGACCAGCTTAAACTCATGGATGAGGCACTGTTCCGTGACGAGCCGATCGGGCTTGAATTGCAGCAAAAGCCTGCGCGAAAGCTGGAGGCATAAATGGCTCAACGGATAGATATCTCGATCGAGAACCACATCGCCGTCATGACCATCAAGCGGCCCGAAAAGCTCAATGCGTTTGATATCGAGCTTTTGCAGGAATTGTCTGCGGCCTGTGATCGGGTGGAAGCGGAGTGCACCGTGCGCGTTGCGATCCTGACTGGCGAAGGCAAGGCTTTTTCCGCAGGCGGCGACATCAAGGCCTGGGGCGGCATGGAACCGGCAGAATTCGGCCATGCCTGGGTGCGCTACGGTCATCGTGTGTTCGAGCGGCTTGCGACTTTGCGTGTGCCGCTAATCGCAGCGATGAATGGTCATGCTTTGGGTGGTGGTCTGGAACTGGCAGGTGCCGCCGATATCCGCATTGTAGAGCGACAAGCAAAAATCGGCCTGCCGGAAACATCGCTTGGTATGATCCCCGGCTGGTCGGGCACGCAGCGTCTTGTGCGCCGTTTCGGTGCGCAGATCGTGCGCCGCATGGTGCTGGGTGGCGAAATGTTTACCGCAGACGAAGCGCTGTCGCATGGGTTGGTCGATCATGTGGTGGAGACGGGTGCAGCTCTGCAAGCCGCGCAGGACTGTGCGTTGCGGGTGGCCAAGCGCGGACCGGCTGCGCTTGAGATTTCCAAACTGATGCTGTCGGTCGCCAATGGCGAGGATAATGGCAGCGCAGTCGAGGCGCTAGGTTCCATCCTCGTCGCCAAGACCGGCGATCTGAACGAAGGCGTGCGCTCGTTTACCGAAAAGCGCGAAGCGAATTTTGAAGGAAAATGGTAATGAGCATTGTCGTAAAGCCACAGCCGCTGAATGGGTTGGAAGTCCGTGAATTCTCCATGCTGATTGATGGCAAATGGGTTGGAAGCCAGAGCGGTGAGACAATCGAGCGTGTGGCTCCCGGCCATGGCGTTACCGTGAGCCGCTATCCTGCTGGCAATAAAGCCGATGTGGAGCGCGCGGTTGCGAGCGCGCGTAAGGCTTTCGATGACGGGCGCTGGTCGTCTAAAACGGCTTCGCAGCGTTCGCTGATTTTGCTCAAAGCTGCCGATCTGATCGAAGCGCGGGCCGAAGAGCTGGCCTATCTCGATGCAATTGAAGCGGGTAAGCCGATTTCTCAGGTGCGTGGTGAGATTGCAGGATCAGTTGATATTTGGCGCTATGCGGCAGCACTGGCGCGCGATCTGCATGGCGAGAGCTACAATAATCTGGGCGATGGGACGCTCGGCGTCGTGCTGCGCGAGGCAATTGGCGTTGTGTCGATCATTACGCCGTGGAATTTCCCGTTCCTGATCGTGGGCCAAAAGCTGCCATTCGCACTCGCTGCGGGTTGTACGGCAGTCGTTAAGCCTTCGGAGCTGACTTCCGGATCAACATTGTTACTCGGCGAAATTCTGGCTGAAGCAGGCGTCCCTGACGGTGTCGTCAACATCATCACCGGGACCGGTGCGGACGTTGGCCAGCATATGAGCACGCATCCGGATGTGGACATGGTATCGTTCACCGGCTCGACTGGTGTGGGCAAGCTCACCATGGCCAATGCGGCGCAGACGCTGAAGAAAGTGTCGCTGGAACTTGGCGGAAAGAATCCGCAAATCCTGTTTCCGGATGCGGATATGGATGCCTTTATCGATGCTGCCGTGTTCGGCGCATGGTTCAATGCGGGCGAGTGCTGCAATGCCGGTTCGCGGCTGATCGTGCATCGCTCGATTGTCGATGAGATTGTTGGGCGCGTCGCTGATCTGTCGAAGACAGTGATCGTCGGCGATCCGCTCGATGTCAGCACGCAAGTGGGCGCGATCATTACGCCACAGCATTTGAGCAAGGTCGGCGCTTATGTGGATCAGGCGAAAAAGGCAGGTGCAGCAATTGCCCATGGTGGTGATGTGCTGGATCTCGGTCTTGGCCAATATATGGGACCGACCATTATTGCAGGTGTGAAAGCCGACATGGCCGTTGCGCGTGAAGAAGTGTTCGGGCCGGTTCTGTCGGTGCTGTCTTTTGATACAGTGGATGAGGCGATCTCCATTGCCAATGCGGTTGATTATGGCCTGTCGGCCGGCGTGTGGAGCCGCGATTTCGACACTTGCATGAACATTGGCCGCAAGGTGCGGGCTGGCACTGTCTGGATGAACACCTTCATGGACGGCACGCCGGAACTGCCGTTTGGTGGTTATCGCCAGTCGGGTCTGGGCCGCGAATTGGGTCGTCATGCGGTGGAGGATTATACCGAGACCAAGACGCTCAACATGCATATCGGTGCGCGCACCGGCTGGTGGATGCCGCAAGCAAAATAAAGGAGTGACGGCTTTGGGAGGACAGCCGGATATCGTCATCATCGGATCGGGTATCGGTGGCGCAACAATGGCCGCTGGTCTGGCCACATCACGTGCGGAGATTCTTATTCTTGAGGCAGGTGAGCATCTGGCTGACAGGCCGGAAAACCGTGACCCTCGGGCCATTTTCCAGCGAGGTTTCTTTCGCCCCAAAGAGCTTTGGTATGAGACCAATGGCACGCCGTTCAATCCCGGCAATTATTATAATGTCGGGGGCAATTCCAAATTCTATGGCGCCGTGCTGGTGCGCTATCGGCGTGAGGATTTTGACGAGCTTGCGCATCTCGAAGGCGTGTCTCCGGCGTGGCCTTTTGGCTATGACGAGCTTGAGCCGTGGTATTGCAAGGCGGAAGAGCTTTTTCAGGTTCGCGGTGAATTGGGCGATGATCCGACCGAACCGCATCATTCAAAACCTTATTCTTATCCGGCCATCCGTGATGAAAGCCCGATTGCTGATGTGCGGGCACGGCTGAAGAAGGCGGGGCTGCATCCGGCTTCCCTGCCGCTTGGCGTTGATATTGAGCGCTGGCTGGCGAAGGCAAAAACGCCGTGGGACGCGCATCCCAACAGCAATGATGGCAAGATGGATGCGGAGACTTGTCCCTTAGCACTTGCGCTCAAACATCCGAATGTCAGTCTTGAAACTCAAGCGCGGGTGACGAAGTTGGAAACCGGGCCGGATGGCAAAACCATTACGGCAGTTCATTATGTGAAGAACGGCGAGGCGCTGGTCCTGCGTCCAAAGATGGTCATTCTGTCCGCGGGAGCGGTGCAGTCAGCAGCACTTTTGTTGCGTTCTGGACTGGCGAACCGTTCCGATCAGGTGGGCCGCAATTTCATGAACCACAATGCCAGTGCGGTGATCGGGTTTGATCCGCGTTATCGCAATGACAGCGTTTACCAGAAGACTTTTGGCTTTAACGATTACTATCTCAGCGACGGAGCAGGCGGGCCGCCACTCGGCAATGTGCAATTGCTGGGGCGGGTGTCGGGTGCAGTCTTGAAATCGAGCATGCTGCGTGTGCCGGAATGGTTTTTGAACCGCATTGCCGGGCATACGATTGATTTTTACGCGATGAGCGAAGATCTGCCATCGCCGGAAAGTCGCGTGAGCGTGGATGGTGAACGCATCACGCTTCATTGGGTGCGGACCAATTGGAAAGCGCATCTGATGCTGGTTGATAAGCTGAAATGCGCGTTGCGACAGGCAGGATTTCCAATCGTGCTGTCGCGCGCTTTTGATCGCCGAACACCATCGCATCAATGCGGCACCGTGCGTATTGGTCATGATGGAGCAACAGCGCCGCTTGACCCCTACTGCCGCGCTTATGATCACCCCAATCTCTTTGTTGTCGATGCGTCGTTTCTGCCGACTTCGGCAGCGGTCAATCCCGCACTGACCATTGCGGCGCAAGCTCTGCGCGTATCCGACCATATTCAAAGGGAGATACTGGCATGAACCGTCAAAGACCTGTGGCACTGGTGACTGGTGGGCGGCGTGGTATCGGGCTTGGCATAGCGCGCGCTTTGGCCGCCAAAGGGTTTGATCTGGCGATTACCGACCGTGAACGTGATGAGGCGGTTGTCCATGAATTGCGCGGGCTTGGGGGAAAGGTGGCTTTCTTTGAAAGCGATCTGGCGTCTATCGAAACGCATGAAGCGACGGTTGCAGCCGTTGTGAATGAACTTGGGGGCATCGATTGTCTGGTCAACAATGCAGGTATGGGTTCGGTTGAGCGCGGTGATTTTATTGGGCTGAAACCTGAGAATTTTGACACGATTATTGATGTGAACCTGCGCGGTACGGTGTTTTTTACGCAAGCGGTGGTGAAATCCATGCTGGCGGTGACGGATGTGCGGTTTCCGCGCAGTATCGTGACGATCAGTTCGGTTTCCTCTGTGATGACGTCGCCCGAAAGGCTTGATTACTGCATCAGCAAAGCGGGTCTGACAGCCTTTGTGCAGGGGCTTGCTCTGCGCCTCGCAGAAGCACGGATCGGTGTGTTCGAGGTGCGTCCCGGTATCATCCGCACGGATATGACAGCGCGTGTTGCCGAACGTTATGATGGACTGATCGAAGGTGGTCTGGTGCCGATGAAACGCTGGGGCGAGGCAGGCGATGTCGGCGCTATTGTGGCCGGGCTTGCAGGTGGTGACTTCATTTTTGCGACGGGCTCGGCGATCAATGCCGATGGTGGCCTGTCGATTGCGAAGCTTTAGTTTCTCGGGAGGAGAAACGCATGAAGTATGACTATATTATTGTTGGCGGCGGTCCTGCCGGTTGCGTTCTCGCCAATCGTCTGAGCGAAGACGCAGCGATAAAAGTGCTGCTGCTGGAAGCAGGTGGAAGCGACTGGAATCCGCTGTTTCACATGCCTGCCGGTTTTGCAAAGATGACCAAAGGCGTGGCCAGCTGGGGCTGGGAAACCGTTCCGCAGAAGCATCTCAAAAACCGTGTGTTGCGCTATACGCAGGCGAAAGTTATCGGCGGCGGCTCCAGCATCAATGCGCAGATTTACACACGCGGCAATGCAGCCGATTATGATCTATGGGCTGGTGAAGACGGCTGTACCGGCTGGGATTATCGCCATGTGCTGCCCTATTTCAAACGCGCCGAAGACAATCAGCGTTTTAACGATGATTTTCATTCCTATGGCGGACCGCTGGGTGTTTCGATGCCGTCTGCGCCATTGCCGATTTGCGACGCCTATATCCGCGCCGGTCAAGAACTCGGCATTCCGTATAATCCTGATTTCAATGGTCGTGAGCAGGCAGGTGTCGGCTTTTATCAGCTTACTCAACGCAACCGCCGCCGTTCATCGGCGTCACTTGCGTACCTCTCCACTATCAAGAACCGTAAAAATCTCACCGTGCGGATGAATGCGCCGGTGCGCAGTATCGATCTGGAAAAGACCCAAGTCACCGGCGTAACGCTGATGAGCGGCGAGGTCTTGCGCGCAAACCGCGAGGTGATTGTCTCGTCCGGCGCTATCGGCTCACCGAAGCTTCTGCTGCAATCGGGCATTGGTCCTGCCGATCATCTTAAAAAGGCTGGCGTTAATGTGAAGCATGATCTGCCGGGTGTGGGTGAGAACATGCAGGATCACCTCGATCTGTTTGTCATTGCCGAATGTACGGGCGATCACACCTATGATGGCGTGGCAAAGCTGCATCGGACTCTGGGCGCTGGCCTGCAATATATGTTTCTGCGCTCTGGTCCGGTGGCGTCCAGCCTCTTTGAAACGGGCGGCTTCTGGTATGCGGACCCGGATGCCCGCTCACCGGATATTCAGTTTCATCTGGGGCTTGGTTCGGGCATTGAAGCTGGCGTCGAGAAGCTTAAGAATGCAGGCGTGACGCTTAATTCTGCCTATCTACATCCGCGCTCGCGTGGAACCGTGCGGCTGGCTTCCAATGATCCGGCTGCAGCACCCCTGATTGATCCGAATTACTGGAGTGATCCGCATGATCGCAAAATGTCGCTTGAAGGTCTGAAGATCGCGCGCGAAATTATGCAGCAGGACGCGCTAAAGCCCTATGTCATGGCGGAGCGTCTGCCGGGGCCAAAGGTCGTCAGTGATGATGATCTGTTTGATTATGCCTGTGCCAATGCCAAGACCGATCACCATCCTGTCGGCACCTGCAGGATGGGGACGGATGCGATGGCCGTTGTCGATCTGGAACTCAAAGTGCGCGGTCTGGAAGGTCTGCGCGTTTGTGACAGCTCCATCATGCCACGCGTTCCGTCATGCAACACCAATGCACCGACCATCATGGTCGGCGAAAAGGGTGCGGATATTATTCGTGGTCTCGACCCGCTACTGCCCACTGTGTTTTCATGGGAGAAAAACGAACACAAGCGGCGCGCGCGCGGTTAGTCTTCGTTGACCTCAAAACGCAGATAGCCAGCAATGCCTGAACCCTTGTGGTTCGGATTGTCGGATGGGTGGTTCACGCCGTCATTGA
Source organism: Ochrobactrum sp. MYb379 (assembly GCF_037479515.1). Classification (NCBI taxonomy): domain Bacteria; kingdom Pseudomonadati; phylum Pseudomonadota; class Alphaproteobacteria; order Hyphomicrobiales; family Brucellaceae; genus Ochrobactrum; species Ochrobactrum sp. MYb379. The sequence goes on along the minus strand of NZ_JBBGYW010000002.1, from coordinate 148,017 downwards.
CCGGAATGACCTTGAAGTCGAAAGGTGAGACGCCTTCGAGACAGGCGACATTCACGCCAAACTGATGCGGGCTGGATCTGCGTTGGTGAAACGTATAAATTCCGCATTTCGAGCAGAAATAATGCTTCGCCGCGCCCGTATTGAATGTGTAGAGCGTCAGCGCATCTTCGCCTTCCAGAACTTCAACACCGTTGAGATCTGCGGAAACAGCGACAGCACCACGCATTCGGCAATAGGAACAGGTGCAGCGGCGCGCAGTGTGAAGTCCATCGGATAGTTTGACGCGAAAGCGCACGGTTCCGCAGTGGCAGGCACCATTGGCAGTTTGAATATCAAGATTCATTTGCAACTCCTCTTTCGCCAGAATCTTATTTCGGTCTTTCTGGCTTTACCATTGGAAAAACTCAACTAAAGTCTCACTCACAAGATTTTGGGAGGGGTTGAATGAGTGGATTTGCGGTCGTCACAGGCGGTAGCACCGGTATCGGCCGACATTTGGTTCTGGCTTTTGCGGAAGCCGGATATGCCGTTGCTTTCAGCTTCAAAGGCGATGAAGAGCCCTCAAACACACTTATGGAAGAGGTGGAGGCACAAGGCGGTCAGGCGCTCGGGATCGAGTGCGATGTTGGTTCCGCTGCCGAAGTGGATGAGTTTTTTGATGAGGTTTGCAGCTGGTATGGTGATGCGCCGGACGTGCTCATCAACAATGCCGGTATTCAGGCCTGGGCACCTTTGCTGGAACTTTCCGAAGATGATTGGGACGATGTTATTCGTACCAATATGAAAGGCTGCTTCCTGAACACGCAGGCGGCAGCCAGACGCATGGTTGATGTCGGTAAAGCTGGTTCGATCATCAATATTGGCTCGGGCTGCAATAAGCTGGCTTTTCCCAATCTGGTTTCTTATACGGCCTCAAAAGGTGGGATTGAACAATTCACCAAGGTTTCGGCGGTAGAACTTGGACCCAAGGGCATCCGGGTCAATTGTGTGGCACCGGGCGCTATTCTCAACGAGCGCACGATGCAAGAACAGCCAGATTATGCGGCAAGCTGGAGCCGGATCACCCCGTTGCGCCGCGTTGGTTCTGCCGAAGATATTTCAGGGCCGGTACTTTTTCTGGCATCGGATGCTGCATGTTTCGTGACAGGTCAGACACTCTGGGTTGATGGCGGGGTATTCTCGCAAGCCAGTTGGCCTGTCTGAGCCTCGTGCTATATAACATCACAAAATTGATAGTGCTTTGTTTCAGATAAAGCAGGCTCAACAAGGAATGAATTACATGAATCCTGTCTGGAAAAAATGGATTATCAGTCTTGTTTTCGGCGTGATAATTGCTCGCGCTGGATCCACTCTTTTCGTGCCAGCAATATTGTCTCAGTTTGGTGGAGCAGGATCGGATTCAGGTAATGTTGACGCGATTATTATCGCCAGCCTGTTGGTTCAATTGATTATTATCGCCGCAGTGACGTTTTTTCTGTTGCGACTTGCAGATACGAGACTGCGTTTGGGCTGGGGCTGTTTGATACTTGGGCTGGTTGTTCTTGGTGGATTGATCGCTACTGTGGTCAGCTCTGACATAAATATATTTGAGCTTATGAAAAGCAATGCATCCGGACGCAATGATGAGATGACTGCATTCATCTTCTGGCTGATGGTGCTGGTGTTGCCGTTTGCAATCGGAGGTCTTGTGCTGACTGTTATGGGATGGTTTTTGATCTCAAGAAACGGTCAAAAGAAGATCATCTGAGGTAGCTCTCTGTCTCAAACTCTGAGTGAAGTGCAGATCGGCAGCGTGATGGTGATCCCGACTGGATTCGAACCAGTGGCCTCAAGATTAGGAATCTTGCGCTCTATCCTACTGAGCTACGGGACCAGCACTATCAATACTCCAGCCTAAGCTGTGTATTTTCCGACACATACTGTTTTTCATGGCTTTCGCCAACCCCGCAAAAAGCGGGGTGGGCGCATTTATTTGTTTATTGGGTTTCAGGCGGCGAGGGCAGTTTCAATCACAGACACAAAATAGCTCACGCCATAAGGAATAGCTTCGTCGTTGAAGTCATAGGCTGGATGATGCAGGCCCGGTGTGTCGCCATTGCCAAGGAAGATATAAGCGCCGGGGCGCGCTTCGAGCATGTAGGAAAAATCCTCTGCCGCCATCATCGGCGCTACATCGGTTTTCACCTTGCCTTCGCCAGCGACATTTTTTGCAACGCGGGCGGCAAAATCGGTCTGGTCATCATGGTTATAGGTCACTGGATAATTGTTCTTATAACGAACGCTGATTTCCGCACCTGTTACAGCGGCAATACCAGCCGCTGCATCGCGAATGCGCTTTTCGGCATAGGCGCGCGTTTCTTTGCTCAATGTGCGCACCGTGCCCGAAAGCTTCGCCGTTTCCGGAATGACGTTATAGGCTTCTCCAGCATTGAACTTTGTGATCGAAATCACGAGCGAATCCAGCGGATCGATATTGCGTGAAACGATGCTTTGAATGGCGATATGCAGTTGTGAACCGGCAAGGATCGGGTCAATCGTGCGGTGCGGCTGTGCTGCATGACCGCCACGCCCTTTGATGGAAAGATCGAATTCGTCAGTTGCTGCCATGATCGGGCCTTTGCACATGGCAAATTGGCCAACAGGCAGGCTTGGAAGATTATGCACGCCATAGACTTCCGCAATGCCGAAACGGTCCATCACGCCATCCTGAACCATGGCAAGTGCGCCTGCGCCACCTTCTTCGGCTGGCTGGAAAAGCAGAACTGCTGAGCCGCGGAAGTTGCGGGTTTCTGCGAGATATTGCGCAGCTCCGAGCAGCATTGCCGTGTGACCATCATGGCCGCATGAATGCGCTTTGCCCGGATTTGTCGAGCTCCATTCGACGCCGCTGGTCTCGGTAATCGGCAGCGCATCCATATCGGCGCGCAGTCCGATCGCCGGTCCATCCCCGTGACGACCTTTGATGACGGCGACAACACCGCTGCGGCCAACGCCGGTTTCGACCAGATCGCAACCAAAAGATTTCAGCTTTTCTTCGACAAATCGCGCCGTGTCGTGAACGTCATAAAGCAGTTCAGGGTTCTGATGCAGATGACGACGCCATGCGGCGATCTCCGCTTGGGTTTCGACGACACGATTAAGCACTGGCATTTCGAAAATATCCTGAGATTCTTTATGTACAGAAGTTGTCAGGATATGACGTTTCGGTGAAAGCGGGCAATCCCAAAAGCGCTTTGCGCTTTAAGTTATTGGTTTTACGCATGCATTATCGGATCGAAGCAGGATCGGAAATCAGTCCAGTGAACTGATTTCCCTGCGAAGACGGTTCCCACTTTTCTGGGCATGCTCTATTTGCCTTTTGGTTGCCACATGGCATAGATAACAGAGAGTTAATTCTCCTTTTTGACTGATGTATTTGCAAGCGGTTATCGCTTTTGCTGATTGGAACTACGAATGATCTCGAAGTCGTTGAAAATCCTCTGTGCAGCCGCGGCTCTTTCAGCCCTGACTTTGTCGAGTGCTCTGGCGAACCCATCGATTGCTGTCGATGTGGCAACCGGTAAGGTTTATTCGGCCCAAGATCCGTTCCAGCGCTGGTATCCGGCTTCGCTCACCAAAATGATGACGGCTTATGTTACGTTCAGGGCGCTTCAGTCGGGACAGTTGACGCTAGGGTCACCGGTCAAGATGACCGTCAATGCCTCCAAAGAGCCGCCGAGCAAGATGGGCTATCGCCCGGGTTCGGTGTTGACGCTTGATAACGCGCTGAAAATTATGCTGGTGAAGTCAGCCAATGACGTTTCGGTTGCCGTTGCAGAGGCTGTTGGTGGTAGCGAGGCTGCTTTCGTCAAGCGCATGAATGCGGAAGCTCAGCGCATCGGCATGAGCGGATCGCGTTTCGCTAATCCAAACGGTCTGCATGATCCGAATAATTATTCGACCGCGCATGATCTGGCAGTGCTTGGCGTGCAGTTGCGTCGCGAATTCCCGCAATATGCGCATTATTTTAATACCGAAGCGATTGACGCAGGCGACGGCAAGAAGCCACAGGCCAATTACAACATTCTGCTGGGTCGTTTTGACGGCGCCGACGGCATGAAAACCGGCTTCGTTTGTGCGTCTGGCTTTAATCTCGCCAGTTCCGCAACCCGTCAGGGTCGGACAATTCTGGCCGTGGTTCTGGGTTCTGATCGTCAGGAAGCGCGTGCGGTGCAGGCGGCACAGCTGATGACCGATGCATTCCGCTCCAATGGTGCGGGCGTGCCAACGCTTGGGACCATGGTTCCGCCTGCAAGCAGCGCGGTTAATCAGGCCGTCGATATGCGCAAAGCGATTTGCAATCAGCAGGCTATGGCTGATCGCTGGGATGGTCGCGATGTTGAAGGGCGTTTGCAGCTGAACTCACCTTATATTCACGCGATGACCCGCGAGCCGGTGCCGGTTCAGGTCGGACTTGTTTCTGCGCCACCAGCGAAGATAACACGCGTTGGTCAGCTCGATATTTCGCAGGTTCCTGTTCCAATGCCACGTCCGCAGCGCACTTCCGCTTCAATCAATTAAGATAGTACCATGGCGCATCCAATTCCTGTTTCCGTGCTGACCGGCTTTCTTGGCTCGGGCAAGACCACGCTGCTAAATCGCTTGCTCAAAGACCCGGCGCTGACCGATACGGCTGTCATCATCAATGAGTTTGGTGAAGTCAGCATCGATCATCTGCTGGTTGAAGAAGCCAGTGAAGGCGTGATTGAGCTTGCCGATGGTTGCCTGTGCTGCACCGTGCGCGGCGAGTTGGTTGATACGCTGGCCGATTTGATTGACCGTCTTCAGACGGGCAAGATCAAGGCGTTGAAGCGGATAATCATTGAAACCACCGGTCTTGCAGATCCGGCACCCGTGCTGCATTCGATCATGGGGCATCCTGTTCTGATGCAGGCGCTGCGACTTGATGGTGTGCTGGCAACGGTTGATGCCGTCAATGGCATGACGACGCTCGATAATCATGAGGAAGCGGTCAAGCAGGCAGCAATGGCTGATCGTATTATCATCACCAAAGCGGATATGCCGGAAGCGCAGGCAGGGATTGGAGCGCTTAAAGCACGTTTGAAACTGCTTAATCCGGGCGCGGACATTCTGGAAGCGTCGGATACGCGCACGGGCTATGCGGCTCTGTTTGAATGCGGGCTTTATAATCCTGAGACCAAGACGGCAGATGTGCAGCACTGGCTGAACGCTGAAGCCTATGAAGATGATCATCATCACGATCATTCGCACCACGACCATGATCATGAGCATGTGTGTGGCCCTGATTGTGATCATGAACACCACCATCACCACCACCACCATCATCATCATCACGATGATGCGATCCGCTCTTTCTCGCTGCGCCACAAGGAACCGATTCCGTTCTCAACGTTCGAGATGTTTCTTGATCTGCTGCGCTCGACCCACGGCGAGAAGCTGTTGCGCGTGAAAGGCATTGTGCAGATTGCCGAAGACCCGGATCGTCCGCTGGTCATTCATGGTGTGCAGAAGATTTTCCATCCGCCCGCACGCCTGCCAAAATGGCCCAAAGACGAGCGTGAAACGCTTCTTGTGATGATCGTCAAGGATTTGCCGGAAGCCTATGTGCGCGAGCTTTTCGACGCATTTCTCGGCAAAGCGGGGATTGATCGTCCGGACCGTGCGGCGATGATGGACAATCCGCTGGCTATTCCCGGATTTTCTACGCGATAATTATTTTTTCTGAATGAGAAAACGGTGAAGGTTTTCATGGCGCTCTTGCGAAAGCAGAGCGTGTCCTTCCTGCGCGCAGAAATGTGGAAGATCAATGCCCGACAGCGGGTCGGTTGCTTCCACCCAAAGAAGCGCACCGGCTGGCATATCTTTCAGACGATTGCGCGTTTTCAAAACGGGAAGAGGGCATTTAAGCCCTCTTAGATCATAGACGGGAATGTCTTCACGCATTGCGTCTTAGTTTCCGCCGAGCTTCCACCATGCCTTTTTCTTTTCAGGCGCGGGTGCTGGCACAGTTTCTGCAACTGTGTTTGCCGTGGTCATGGGAGAGACCACAGCCGGGTTCTGTTGCGGAACAGGAACGGAAGCTGTCTGTGTCGCATCAACGACCGCTGGTGTTGCTGCAATTGCGGTGGCTGGCTGCACCGAGATCGGTGTTGCCGCAGGCGCAATATCTGGAGCATTTGGCGTTTCAGCCGATGTTGGCGAAAGCGACGGCGGTTCACGCGTTACTTTTTCGCCACGCGCACGTGCTGCACTCCATGCCGAGACGAGCTTGGCTTCCGAGATGCCCTGAATGGATGGCGAAGGCTTCTTCTGTGCTGCACTGAAAGCCGACTGGAAGGTCTTTTCATACGATGTTGTATAGGCCATCGATTCAGCATTGGCCGAAGGCGGGCAGGCATCGGTTGCCGAAAGCGGCTGGCCATCCGGCGTTGGTACGTTGAAGACATAACGCTTTTCGCAGACGTCAACTTTCGGCGGTACCTTGGTCGCTTCAAAAGTGTCGTAGCCCTGCTTAAGCATTTTCCAGAAGCCGTAATTCGGATCGCTCTTATAGCGTGACATATTGGCTGCTGTCATGCGGAACGGGAAAGCCTGAATCTGGAAATCACGCTGGCCACCCTTGAAGGCGTCACGCCCAAAGGCATAAATCTCGCTCACGCTTTCATCGGTCATAGAATAGCAGCCCGACGACGAACAAGCGCCATGGACCATCAGATTCTGTCCGGTGCGGTTGTGGGCGCGATCATAGGCATTCGGGAAGCCGATGTTGAAGGCGAGGTGATATTGCGAATTCGGGTTCATCTGGCCGGGGCGAACGTTATAGAAGCCCTCTGGCGCCTGACGATCACCCTCTACGAATTTCGGACCAAGTTTACCGGACCATTTGCAAATCTCATAAGATGCAATCTGATCGTACTTACCGTTATTCTTCTGCTTCCAGACTTCGAGGACGCCTTCTTCCTTGAAAATACGAACCATGACCGGCGATGTGCGCGTCATGCCCTTCGTCTTCATCTTGGCGACAATTTTCTCGGAAAGTGGCTTTTCAGCCCGCAGGCTGAGATCGGAAACGGACGAACCCTGACAACCCGCAAGCAAAGCGGAGGCCATGAGAGTTGCAAAAAGTGCGGTTCTGATCTTCATATCGCATCAAGCCTGTTTCGAAATCTGAATTTTCAGTATTCGTTTATTAACAACAAAACCTTTCGGTATCGTTGATAATTCCTTGCTCAAATACCTAAAAAACAGCGTGTCCGCAATATGGCGGAAATGGCGACATGATGCAAATCCGGCGCAGTTTGAGCTGCGCCGGGGCAAGTTTTTGAATTTTATAGTTAATTGAAGCTTAATCCGACCGGAGCGAAACTAGGATCGATAAGATTATGCTTGGAGTAAAAAAGTTTAGAGCGCCGATCTGACTAAATCAGATCGGAACAGGCTCTAAATATTTCTGCCGATCTCTAGGAATTTCTGGCGACGCTCTTGCTTGAGTGTTTCACCATCAACATCCTTCATCGAGCGCAGCGAGGCGGTGATGATGTCGCCAGCTGCCGCAATGGTCGATTCCTTGCCACGATGGGCGCCGCCGAGCGGTTCAGGAATAATGCCGTCGATGACCTTGAGGTCAAACAGATCCTGCGCAGTAATGCGCATATTGGATGCTGCATCCTTAGCGCGCGTAGAATCGTGCCAGAGGATCGATGCCGCACCTTCCGGCGAAATCACCGAATAGATCGAATGTTCAAGCATATAGACGCGGTTTGCCACGGCAATCGCAATCGCGCCGCCGGAGCCACCTTCACCGATGATGATCGAAATGACAGGCACACGCAGCTTGAGGCATTCGGCGGTGGAGCGTGCAATGGCTTCTGCCTGACCGCGTTCTTCCGCGCTCACGCCCGGATAAGCACCGGCGGTATCGACAAAAGTGATCAGCGGCAGCTGGAAACGGTCAGCCATTTCCATGATGCGCACGGCTTTGCGGTAACCTTCAGGACGGGCAGAGCCGAAATTGTGTTTAAGGCGCGTCTTGGTGTCCGAGCCTTTTTCCTGACCGAGAATTGCAACAGCCTGACCATTGAAGCGGGCAAAGCCGCCCTGAATGGCTTCGTCATTGGCAAACTGGCGGTCACCGGCCAAAGGCGTGAATTCGGTAAAAAGCGTGTTGATATATTCAAGGCAGTGCGGACGATCCGGGTGGCGGGCGATCTGCGCCTTCTGCCAAGGGGTCAGCTTGCGATAGATATCCTTGAGCGCATCGGCCGAGCGTTTCTCGAGACGGCTGATCTCGTCGCTCATCTCAACACTGCCCTGTTCCTGAGCGAGCTTTTTCAGCTCAAGGATCTGGCCTTCAAGGTCTGCGACGGGTTTTTCAAAATCGAGATAGTTATACATCGGGCCTGACTATTGTGCGTTTCCGGAGATGTTGGCCATAGAACAAGCCAGATAAAGGCTGTTTTACGGCGTCTTACATATTTACTTCGAGCGCATCTTGCAAATTTTTCTGAAATTCTCTTAAACGCCGCGCGCTTAATCGGCAAGCGGATGATGTTCACTTACCAGCTTATGCAGTCTTTCTTCCAGAACATGCGTATAAATTTGTGTCGTCGAAATGTCGGAGTGACCGAGCAATTGCTGCACAGTTCTCAGATCTGCGCCGTTCTGTAATAGATGGCTGGCAAAGGCGTGACGCAGCACATGCGGCGATATGGATGCGCTTGAAAGCCCAGCACGCGCTGCCAAAATTTTAAGCTCTCGGCCAAAAACCTGTCGTGCCAGATGCCCGCTTTCTGAATAAGCGGGAAACAGCCAAGGATTGTCATCGCTGCCGGACAAGGCATCGCGGACCACAATAAAGGCTTGCAGTGCTTCGCGCGCTTTGGGCGACAAAGGCACCATACGGTCTTTTGAGCCTTTGCCGCGTACAATCAGAAAACGATGGTCAGTGCGGGCGACACTGACAGGCAGCCCGACAAGCTCCGAGACACGCAAGCCAGTTGCATAAAGCGTTTCGAGAAGCGCATGAAGACGCAGAGCCTTGAAACGCTCTGCTGGCTCCGTTGCTTCTTGTGCTTCCAGCGCTGCGCGGTCCAGAAGACGGCCAACATTCTCGACGCTCATGATTTTTGGCAGTGGCTTTTGCTTTTTCGGTGCGTCAATGACGCTGGTCGGGTCATCCTGCCGAAAGCCTTCCGCATAGAGAAAGCGATAAAATTGTCTGAGTGCAGACAGGCGCCGTGCCTGTGATGTGGCGGCGAAGCCTTCATCGGCCATGCTATCGAGAACACGGCGAATATCATCGGTCTTTGCTTCAGCGAGATTGGTGCCGCGCGCTGTGAGTATATCGGCTGCCGCTTCCAGATCACGTTGATAGGATTCCAGCGTATTATGCGCTGCACCGCGTTCTGCACTCATCATTTCGAGGAAATTTTCAATCGCCAGTGATGCCCGCATGTCTATTCCTGACTATCCGTGTTGTCTTCCACCACTGGTGCTGGTTGTGGTGCTGGTTTTGACGGGGGGGCAATGACGGTCTGCTTCAACTTTGATGATGGAATCTCGACGGTGATTTCATGGGTGGTGGGTTTCACGAAACTGGCGAGTGAGAACATTGCGCCATAAATAATGGCAGCAATCACAGCGAGCAGAAGAAGAATGCGCGTCAGCGTGGGCATGAAGCGTTTATGCTGTGCTATTGAGACGAAAGCAAGGACTGCCCGCGCTTGGCACTAAAAAGCCGTAATTGGTTCAGTTTTGTGGATGAAAGCGATTGACGCCGCATGGTTTTTCCTATGGAACCGGAGGAAATGGATGAGGTCTATGAGCAGTACAGCAAAACAAACAGATTTTAACGACAAGGCGGACATGGTCCGCCAGCTTCTTGGCGCGAAAGTGGTTGTTCTTGTTGGGCTGATGGGTGCAGGCAAATCGACGGTTGGCCGCAAAGTGGCAACGATGCTCAATCTGCCGTTTAAAGACGCTGATAACGAAATCGAGTCGGCTGCCCGCATGAGTGTCCCGGAATTGTTCGACGCTTATGGCGAGGCAGAATTTCGTGATCTTGAACGACGTGTGATCCTACGTTTGCTTGAAGACGGTCCAATGGTACTCGCTACTGGTGGTGGCGCTTATATGAACGCTGAAACCCGTGAGGCGATTGCCGCAAACGGCGTTTCGATCTGGCTCAATGCTGAGCTGGATGTGTTGATGGACCGCGTTTCGCGTCGTCAAAACCGTCCGCTTCTGAAAAATGATGATCCGCGCGGCGTGATGCAGCGGCTGATGAATGAGCGCTATCCGATTTATGCGCTGGCTGATGTGCATGCCATGACTCGCGACGACAAAAAAGAAGTGATTGCCGGAGAGCTGATCGACGTTTTGATCGCGCATCTGGATAAAAGTCTGCCCGAGGGCGAAGCCTGATACTGATTTAGGAGACGATTTAAATGAATGCCCCTTTGAGTACCGACAGTGTAACAGTTCCGGTTTCGCTGGGGGACCGATCTTATGAAATCCTGATCGGCAAGGGGCTGGTTGCACGCGCTGGCGAAGAAGTTGCCAAGCGTCTGCCGGGCATTCGTGTAGCAATCGTCACCGATGAGAATGTCGCCAAAGCGCATCTTGAAGCACTCACAGAGAGTTTTGCCCGCGCTGGTATCGAATCAACGCCGGTTATCGTTGCTCCGGGCGAGAAGTCGAAGTCGTTTTCCGTGCTTGAAAGTGTCACCAATGCCGTGCTTGCAGCGCGTCTTGAGCGTGGTGACGCGGTGGTTGCTTTTGGCGGCGGCGTAGTCGGCGATTTGTCGGGCTTTGTTGCTGGGATCGTGCGTCGCGGCATGAATTTCGTGCAGATGCCAACCTCGCTGCTGGCGCAAGTGGATTCGTCCGTTGGCGGCAAGACCGGCATCAACACACAATATGGCAAGAACCTCGTTGGCGTTTTCTATCAGCCGCAGCTGGTGCTGGCGGATACCGATGTGCTCGACACGTTAAGCCCGCGCGAATTCCGTGCAGGCTATGCCGAAGTCGCAAAATACGGTCTGATTGATCGCCCGGATTTCTTTGCATGGCTTGAGAAAAACTGGGAAGCGGTTTTTGCAGGCGGTGCAGAACGTACACAAGCCATTGCTGAATCATGCCGCTCAAAGGCCGCAGTCGTCGCACGCGATGAGCATGAAAATGGTGATCGTGCGCTGCTAAATCTCGGTCATACATTTGGCCATGCGCTGGAAACAGCGACCGGATATGATTCAAGCCGTCTGGTGCATGGCGAAGGCGTTGCGATTGGTATGGCGCTTGCGCATCGTTTTTCGGTGAAGATGAATCTTTGCGGCATTGAAGACGCGGAACGCGTCGAGGCGCATCTGAAGACTGTTGGTCTGCCGACATCGCTAAATGATGTGCCGGGTGGTCTGCCGGACGCTGAAAAGCTGATGGACTACATTGCACAAGACAAAAAAGTCTCCCGCGGGGCGCTGACATTCATTCTGACACGCGGCATAGGCCAGTCATTCATTGCTAAGGATGTGCCGCCAGTGGCAGTGCTTGAGTTTCTTAAAGAACGGCTGATCGCCTGATGGCTGTTCCCGCAAACAAACAGGAATTGCTTGCGGCGATTGAAACCAATTATGCACGGCTGGCGCTTGATCTGCGTCGGGTGTCGCCTGAACAATACGCGCTCAAAACCATGGAAGGCCATGCCAAAGGCACGCTGATGAGCGTGCATGATCTGGTTGCCTATTTGGTTGGCTGGAACGAGCTGGTGCTGAAATGGTGCGAGCGCAAGGATCAGGGGCTTGCTGTTGATTTCCCGGAAACGGGTTTCAAATGGAATGAACTTGGTGCGCTCGCAGCCAAGTTTTATAGCGATTATGAAGATGTGCCGTTTGCCGAGCTTCTGTCACGCTTTGAAAGCGCGAAGAATGCGCTGGTCGCATTGATTACTGTGCGCACCGATGCAGAGCTTTATGGTGTTCAATGGTATGAGAAATATACGCTCGGGCGCATGATCCAGTTCAATACGTCCTCGCCCTATGCCAATGCGCGAGGCCGTCTGCGCAAATGGCTTAGAGCGCCGTGCGCCCTATCGGACGCACAAAGGACGCTCTAAATTATTAAAACTACGCATCGTGCTTTCCAAAAATCGATTCCGATTTTTGGGCCGATGCTGAAGGCTCAAGCGTAAGTAAAATCAGCGGCGGGTTGCTTCGCCGGGTGCGGAAGGCTCAAGTGCTAGGGCATGAACGCCGGTGTTGAGTTCATCTTTCAGCAGATCATTGATCGCGCGATGACGCGCAATGCGGCTTAAGCCTGTGAAAGCGTCAGACACGATGCGCACGCGAAAATGTGTTTCGCCGGTGCCGTCATAGACCTCATGTTCGCCACGATCTTCGTGATGATGGCCGGCATGGAGATGGCTTTCATTAATGATTTCAAGTTTTTCGGGGGCAAAAGCTGCTTGCAGTTTTGCTTCCATCGAAGATTGTTTGCTATTGTGAATGGACATTTGGGCCAGTTCTCCCCATATAGACGCTGTGCTTCATATAGACGTCGCCCCGGCGACAATCGGTGGGGCAAATCCGCACAGGAATTGTAATCTGCATTAAATTTTCGCCCTGACCTTGTGGCCAAAACCATTCAGGACGAAAAGTCAATTCTTGTTTCGTCACTCTTATTCCGCATAATCCGATTCGATGACAACGAACTCAAAATTTTTCGACAGCATCCGTATCCGTCCTAAGAAGGAAACGGAAAAGAAGTCCAGTGGTCCCTGCTGCCAATGGGATGGTTGCGACAAGCCTGGTACGCATCGTGCACCGGTTGGGCGTGAGCGTGAGGGCGAGTATCTGCATTTCTGCGTGGATCACGTCCGCGAATATAATAAGAATTTCAATTATTTCTCCGGTCTGAACGACGGCGATATTTCGAAATTCCAGAAGGATGCGATTACCGGCAATCGTCCGACATGGTCGACGACCTCCAATCCGACAGCATCGACACGCACGTCGCCCGATATGGCGAAACGGCGTTCGGGTTCTGCCGCCTATCAGAACCGCATGCGCGATCCGTTTGCCTTCGTGAATGATGCGAAAAGCAATCCCGGTACAGCCAAAGCTGTGCAGCGCAAACCGCGTACTTTGGAAATAAAGGCGCTTGCTACACTGGGTCTTGATGCGAATTCGACTAGCGATATGATTAAGTCGCGCTATAAAGAACTTGTGAAGCAACACCATCCCGATGCAAATGGTGGTGACCGCGGGTCTGAAGAAAGATTTCGCGACGTCATTCAGGCTTATCAATTGCTCAAGACGGCAGGTTTTTGCTAAAGCCTGTCTGGGCTTTGTGAAGTCGAGTATCAGGGCATTCTTTGCCCTGACGGACATTCATCTACTGCGCTTACGTGCAGATGCGATTACGGATGCCCGCAACTGAACTCAAGGGGCGCCATCCGGCTCGCCGGAAATCGGCCTCCTGATTGAATTTGAATGTCGCGGCAGGACAGTCCTGTCGCTCTGGAGGCATGATGAACAAGGTTGAGCGGGATATAGCCAATTTGCCGGATACCACGGTTTCGGTGCGCGAAGTGTTCGGAATTGATTCCGACATGCGTGTGCCAGCCTATGCGGCAGGCGATTCCTATGTGCCGGAAAAAGACCCGGATTATATTTTTGACCGCACCACGACGCTCGCGATCCTCGCAGGATTTGCCTATAATCGTCGCGTGATGGTTTCGGGTTATCACGGTACGGGTAAATCGACCCATATCGAACAGGTCGCAGCCCGCCTCAACTGGCCTTGTGTCCGTATCAATCTCGACAGCCATGTCAGCCGTATCGATCTCGTCGGTAAAGATGCAATCGTCGTCAAGGACGGGATGCAGGTTACCGAATTTAAAGACGGCATTCTGCCTTGGGCCTATCAGCACAATGTTGCGCTGGTTTTCGATGAATATGATGCCGGTCGCCCGGACGTTATGTTCGTGATCCAGCGCGTTCTGGAAACCTCGGGCCGTCTGACGCTTCTCGATCAGAGCCGCGTAATCCGTCCGCATCCGGCGTTCCGCCTGTTTGCGACCGCCAACACCGTTGGTCTTGGCGATACGACTGGCCTTTATCATGGCACGCAGCAGATCAATCAGGCACAGATGGACCGCTGGTCGATCGTGACGACGCTGAATTATCTGCCGCACGACAATGAAGTGAACATCATTCTCGCCAAGGCTAAGCATTATCAGAATGCTGAAGGTCGCGAGATCGTCAATAAGATGGTTCGCGTTGCCGACATGACTCGTCAGGCTTTCATCAATGGCGATCTTTCGACCGTGATGAGCCCGCGTACCGTCATTACCTGGTCTGAAAATGCCGCGATCTTCAACGATGTCGGCTTTGCATTCCGCCTGACCTTCCTCAACAAGTGCGATGAACTTGAGCGCCAGACTGTGGCTGAGTTCTATCAGCGTGCTTTCGGTGAGGAACTTCCAGAATCGGCTGCCAATATCGTTTTGGCATAAGACTGGATGATGCCTGCCGCTCATTAAGAGCGGCAGCGTTATATACAAAGGCAGGATAGGCAGATGTCGGGCCAGAAGTCAGGAATTGGCGATAATTCGCGCGAGCGCAAAAACGGACCCGTGGATTCGGAGCCGTTCAAGCGGGCGATGACCGTTACCATGCGCGCCATTTCCGGTGAGAACGAACTGGAAGTAGCTTTCAGCAATGATCGCCCAGCGCTGACGGGAAACCGTGCCCGCCTGCCTGATCTGCCAAAACGCCCGACTGCCCATGATGTTGCCGTCACACGCGGCCTTGGTGATTCCATGGCACTGCGTCAGGCTCGCCATAATGCCCGTATTCATGCAAGCCTTGCGCCGGAAGGCAAGCAGGCGCGTGCGATCTATGATGCGGTTGAGCAGGCGCGTGTCGAATCTATCGGTGCGCGCGCCATGGCAGGTGTTGCCGAAAATCTCTCAGTAATGCTGGCTGACAAATATGCCCGCGCCAATTTTTCCGCAGTGACTGACAAAGAAGATGCACCGCTTGAAGAAGCCGTGTCGCTACTGTTGCGTGAAAAACTGACCGGACGCAAAGCACCCGCTGAAGCTGGTCCTGTGCTTGATCTCTGGCGCGAATGGATCGAGCAGAAGGCTGGTCCTGAGCTCGCACGTCTTGGCGATAATCTCGAAGACCAGCAGGCTTTTGCGCGTACCGTGCGCGATATGCTGGCCTCGATGGATATGGCTGAGGAGCTTTCGCAGGAACAGCAGAGCGACGAGCAGGACGAGGATAACGAGCAGACGCCGGAGCAGGACGAAAACGAAGAAGGCGGCGAGGAAAATCAGGAAGGTTCTGATTCCGCTGAAAGCGACGAATCGGACAATTCCAGTGAAGAAGGCGAACAGGGCGAAATGGAAGCCACTGACGCCGCTTCCGATGATATGGATGACAGCGAGGATGTCGACGCGGAAACGCCGGGCGACACACGCCGTCAGAACCAGCCTTTCGCCAATTTCGCCGAGCATGTCGATTACAACGTCTTCACGCATGAATTTGATGAAGAGGTTGAGGCCGCGGATCTTTGTGATGAGGCGGAACTTGCTCGTCTGCGTGGCTTTCTCGACAAGCAACTGGCCAATCTTCAAGGCGTGGTTGGCAGGCTTGCTAACCGTTTGCAGCGTCGCCTGATGGCGCAGCAAAACCGCTCTTGGGACTTTGATCTGGAAGAGGGGTATCTCGATAGTGCGCGTCTGGTGCGTATCGTTATCGACCCAACGCAGCCGCTTTCCTATAAGATGGAGCGTGATACGGATTTCCGCGATACGGTTGTGACGCTGGTCATTGATAATTCTGGCTCCATGCGCGGTCGCCCAATTACAGTTGCGGCAACTTGCGCCGATATTCTGGCACGCACGCTCGAGCGTTGCGGCGTGAAGGTCGAAATTTTGGGCTTCACCACGAAGGCTTGGAAGGGCGGGCAATCACGCGAGGCATGGCTTGGCCGTGGTAAACCATCCAATCCGGGTCGCCTGAATGATTTGCGCCATATCGTTTATAAGCGCGCAGATGCGCCGTGGCGCCGTGCACGCAACAATCTCGGCCTGATGATGCGCGAAGGCCTGCTCAAGGAAAATATCGACGGCGAAGCGCTGATCTGGGCGCATCAGCGTCTGCTGGCACGTCCTGAACAGCGTAAGATCATGATGATGATTTCTGACGGTGCGCCGGTCGATGATTCCACGCTTTCGGTTAATCCGGGCAATTATCTTGAACGTCATTTGCGTGCGGTGATCGAAGAGATCGAAAATCGCTCACCGGTTGAGCTGATTGCCATTGGTATCGGCCATGATGTGACGCGCTATTATCAGCGCGCTGTGACCATTGTGGATGCTGAGGAGCTTGCCGGTGCGATGACTGAGCAGCTCGCATCGCTGTTTGAAGAACAGGGTGCAGGCGGGGCAGGGCGGGGACGCCGTGCCGGTAAACGCTAACGAAAAAAGGGGCTGTTTCAGCCCCCTTTTCTTATGCTTGCTGGCGTGTCGCTGCCAACACGATTTCGCGAATGCATACGCCCTGTGGCTGGTCGTAGGCATAGAGGATAGCGCGAGCAACATCGTCAGCTGCCAGCACAGGCGCGCCCATGCTCTTCTTCCAGTCCTCATAGCCAGCCTTGATGCTTGCATCATTGGTGTGGCTGAGAAGTTCGGTTTCAACGGCTCCCGGCGCAATCGTCACAACGCGCACGTCATGCGGTGAGAGTTCTTCGCGCAGATTTTCGGAAAGGCCGTGGACGGCGAATTTCGTGGCCGTATAAGCAACGTGATTGGCGAATGTCTTGCGGCCAGCCACCGAGCTGATGTTTATAATGGTGCCGCGCTTGCGTGCGACCATGCCAGCGGAGACAGCATGAATGCCGTTGAGCAAGCCCTTGACGTTGACCTCAAGCATTTTGTCCCATTCGTCCGGGTGCTGCTTGGTTGCATCGCCCAGCAGCATGACGCCGGCATTGTTGACGATCACATCGGCAGGGCCAAATTTCGCTTCAGCTTCGTGAACGGCAGCAAGCAGCGCTTTGCGATCCGTCACATCGACAGACTTGCACAATGTGTTTGGCAGATTGAGCTTTTCCATCGCGTCGAGACGACGTGCCAACAGCAGCTGTGGATGACCACGATCAGCAAACATCTTCGCTGTGGCGACGCCAATACCTGAACTCGCGCCGGTAATGATGACGAGCGGCAGCTTTCCCTTATTATCGGACATCTAATAAACCTCTATCTAAATATAAATATCTTCAGAAAAGCACAAAAGCCGAGGGCGAAATAAATCCACACAGCCTTTGCTAATTATAAACAATATAGAAACCGAGTCCGATAATTTATTCAGGATAGTTAATCATTAAAATTATCGGAGCGCGGTACATAAAGCTTACCGCGCTCTGAGGAAACTGAATTTTATTCAGATAAATGGATTGTGATTGCAGATCTATTTCGCACGATCCGGCGCATAAAGGCGTGGTGCAAAGACCGCCAGAATGGCGCCGTAAGGCACAAGCATCAGTGTTCCCATCACAACCTTCACAAAGAAGTCACCGATAGCCAGCGAAGCCCAGAGAGGCATTCCAAGGCCAAGGAAAGCGGCGGGATCGGTCAGGGATGAGTCGGGCAGGCCAGTTATGGCATCGAGCCATGCAAATTGCGCAGCGAAGGCGATGGAGAAGAACAATACCGTATCGACAATCGAGCCGAACATTGCTGCTGCAAAAGGTGCTTTCCACCATGTCTTCTTGCGTAGGCCATTGAAGACCGTAATGTCCATCAATTGCGCAATCAGAAATGCCGAGCCGGACGCAATAGCGATACGTGGTGTTGCCAGCCAGATCGACATTAATACGCCAAGCACAAAACCCGCATAGACAACTTTGCGCGCGGCAGCAGGGCCAAAGCGACGATTTGTCAGGTCATTGACGAGGAAGGCAAAAGGATAGGTGAAAGCGCCGTAAGTGAGCATTTCGCCGAGGCCAAAATGTTCAAACGGATATTGCACAAAGATATTGGAAGCGGCGACAGCCGCGCACATGCACAATATGGCCGGCAAAAGCCGGGACAAAGCAGGGCTTGTATTAAACATTTTTTTATCCTGGGTGATGTCACCAGTAAAAAAGGCTGACGCAAGTCAGCCTTTTTTGTCAAAACTTAAAAAGCTGATTGCTTATGCAGCAACTTCAGCCTGCTTCTTCGCGATCTGACGCTTCAGCAGGCGAGCGCGCTGCGAAAGTTCTTTGTCGTCTGACTTTGCGAGGAAAGCGTCGAGGCCACCGCGATGCTCAACTGAACGCAGAGCAGAAGCGGAAACGCGAAGACGGTAGCTCTGGCCGAGTACTTCGGACATAAGCGTTACATTGCAGAGGTTCGGCAGGAAGCGGCGACGCGTACGGTTGTTCGCGTGGCTGACATTGTTGCCGTACTGGACCGAGGTGCCGGTCAATTCACAAGCGCGGGACATTTTGGTCTCACCTTCAAATTTTTGTTTCTCAGGCCCCGACTCGAATGTCCGAATTCAACGCAATCATAGCAGTATTTCTGCTGCTGGCGCGCGATCTCGGACAGGCGGCCTATTGGGAAAGTCGCGTTTCTATAGTGAGACTAGCGATTACAGTCAAGATAGATTCCGTCAGCGTGACCTAAAGGCGCGCAATTCCGGCAGTTTTCAGCCCAGACCATGCCATCCGATCATAACTTTGCCAGCTTTTTCTGTTCGACACAGCATATCAATTAGAAATCTGGCGCAGATTTTGAGTTATTGATAGTCGAAAGCTTAAACGCAAGACACAGCATCTGTCGAGAAAGAGAATCGGTTACAGGTGAAGTTCATGGGTCGAGTGGCCGGGCATCATTCTTGCGAGGGGATTGATGCGACGCTGATAAGACGAAAGGAAAGTCTGGCATGATCATGCAATCGTATTTCCAGCAACCGGTTAACAAGCGGGTCATCAAGCGAAGACTTGCATTTCTTACCGGACTGACGATTGCGAGCATGTCGGTGATGAGTTCCGCTCAGGCAGATGATCTCTATCGGACCGAATACGATATTTCCATGTTTGCGCTTTCTATTGCGCGCTCTGCGATTGAGACGGTGGTTAAAGGTGCCAATTACGGCGTTAATGGCCGCTTTAAGACTTCCGGCATTGCTCGCATTTTTGATGATACCGATGGTACTGTTTATGTGGGCGGCAGTTCGACCCAGAGTAAGGTGACGCCGTCCGCCTTTGATCTCGCTTATAAGCATGGGCGAAAGAACAAGAGCACGACCATTCGCTTCTCTGGAGGAAATGTGACCTCTTCTGAGAATGTGCCGCCAGTCAAAAAACGCGATCCATGGGTGGAGATAACCCCGCAGGACCTTGTTAATGTCAGTGATCCGCTCAGCGCGCTGATGATTCCGACCAAAGACCCGAAGGCCGTCTGCAACCGCACACTTCGCGTTTTCGATGGTCAGACCCGCGCTGATATAATTTTGAGTTTTAACGGCACCGAATCCTTCACTACCAAAGGCTTTACCGGCGAATCGGTGATTTGCTCGGCAAAATTTGTGCCGCTTGCTGGTTATCAAAAGGGCAAGAAGGCCATTGATTATCTTGCCAATCGCAGCAAGATCACGATCTCGTTTGCTTCGCTTGGCAATTCAGGCATCTATGCTCCGGTGGTGGCGCGCATTGGTACCCAGCTCGGAACGCTGAAAATCGAAGCAACGCGGTTCGAGAAAATTCAGCAATAAGTTTGAATTTCAATGCTTCGGATGCAGGCATTCGTCGTGATTGCCGAGAATTTCGATAACCCGGCACTGGTCAATGCGGCCATGTGCCGTGCAGTCGAGCATCCGCAAAAGCTCCGTTTTCAATGATGTCAGTTTCGCGATGCGATGTTCAACATCGATCAGACGTGCGCGCGCAATAGAATCAGCCGCAGAGCAGGACTGGTCGGGGTTGTCCTGAAGGTCCAAAAGCGTGCGGATTGCATCGACCTCAAAACCCAAATCGCGCGCATGGCGGATGAAAAGCAGCCGCTGAATATCGGCATTGTCATAAAGGCGGCGATTGCCTTCCGTGCGTGGTGGCACTGGCAGCAGCCCGATTTGCTCGTAATAACGAATGGTTGGCACTTTCACACCGCTGGCTTTTGATGCCTCGCCAATCGGAACATTAGTGATCATTTTTTCTCTTGCTCCTCTAGTCACTAGAGGATGTAAACCTTGTTTCAGGGAATTCAAGAGAGAAGCCGTGCCAGACCATTTCTGGGCAATTTTCTGGGGCAGATGATGAGCCATACCGAACGTACAAAACATCACGACCACGATCATGAACATAGCCATGATCATGCTGGCTGTAGCGGCCATCATCACGACCATGATCATGAGCATGATGAAACCGAAGCAAAGCCGATTGCAGCCAGTGCTGATAGTCTTCGTTTTAGCATTGAAGGCATGGATTGTGCGTCCTGCGCGACGAAGATCGATACGGCTGTGCGCCGTGTTGGTGGCGTACAGGATGTTTCGGTTTCTGTGACCAATGGTACTATGACCGTCAATCATGACGGTTCAGTCAGCCTTGATGAGATCGCTGCGAAGGTTACATCTCTGGGCTATAAGGCCAGCGCGCAATCACCTGCTCATGCGACACCGAAGCCAACCGCTCGCGCAAAGCCGAAGCGGTGGTGGCAAACTGACAAGGGTCAGATGATGCTTGCCTGTGGTGGCGGTCTGGTGCTGGCTTATATTGTGGGCCATCTTTATCCGCCGATTGCGTTGTGGGCGTTCACAGCAGCTATGCTGATCGGCTTGATACCGATTGCAAAACGCGCTTATTCGGCTGCGATTAATGGCACGCCGTTTTCCATAGAAATGCTGATGACGATTGCTGCTATCGGCGCGGTTATCATTGGTGCGACAGAAGAAGCGGCAGCTGTCGTATTCCTGTTTCTGGTTGGCGAATTGCTGGAAGGTGTGGCTGCTGGCAAAGCGCGTGACAGTATTCAATCGCTGACTGCCCTTGTGCCGAAGACCGCTTTTCTCGAAAGCAATGGCACAACGAAAGAAGTGCCAGCGGAAGAACTCAAAGTTGGCGATGTGATTGCCGTGCGTCCGGGCGACCGTATGCCTGCCGATGGCGAGATTATTTCTGGCGAAAGTGCTATCGATGAAGCGCCGGTGACAGGCGAAAGCACGCCGGTTGGCAAAGCCGTCGGTGACAGCGTGTTTGCCGGAACGATCAATGGCGATGGTGTGCTGCGTGTGAAAGTGACGGCGTTAGCACAGGATAACACCATTGCGCGTGTTGTTCGGCTTGTTGAAGAAGCACAGGAAGCCAAAGCACCCACAGAGCGTTTCATCAATCGCTTCTCGACCTATTATACGCCGGGTGTGGTGGTGGTTGCAGCTCTCGTTGCCATTCTGCCGCCGCTTGTGGCAGGTGCTGAATGGGGCGAGTGGATTTACAAGGGGCTGGCTATTCTGCTGATTGGCTGCCCCTGTGCGCTGGTCATTTCGACCCCTGCGGCCATTGCAGCTTCGCTATCATCTGGTGCGCGTCGCGGGCTATTGCTGAAGGGTGGCGCGGTTCTGGAGACTATCGGAAAGATCACGACCGCTTGTTTCGACAAGACCGGCACGCTTACCGAAGGTAAGCCTCAAGTGACCGATGTTCTCTCTGGCGCACTTTCAGAAGATGAAGTGCTGCGTCTTTCTGCATCGCTCGATGCAGGTTCCAGTCATCCGCTGGCATTGGCGATTGTTTCGGCATCGGATGCGCGTGGTCTGAAAATCTCGGCAGTTTCGACCGGCAAGGCACATGGCGGCAAGGGCGTGTCGGGTACGGCAGACGGGATTGAGCTGTTTCTTGGTTCGCGCAAAGCTGCCAATGAAATCTCTGCCATTCCGGACGAACTTGCTGCCCGCATTGCAGCCTGCAACGATGAAGGCAAGACGGTTTCGGTTCTGGTGGCGGATGGCAAAATCGCGGGCGCTATCGCTATGCGCGATGAGCCTCGCGCCGATGCGATTGCAGGGCTAAAGACGCTGAAAGCTGCCGGTATTCGCACTGTTATGCTGACCGGCGATAATCGTCGCACAGCAGAAGCCATCGGCAAGGATCTTGATATTGAGGTGCGTGCCGAACTTCTGCCAGAAGACAAACAGCGTATTGTCGGTGAGTTCCGCAATGAAGGTCAGATTGTTGCAAAGGTCGGCGACGGTATCAATGATGCGCCAGCACTTGCAGCGGCTGATGTTGGCATCGCCATGGGTGGCGGTACTGATGTTGCGCTGGAAACGGCGGACGCGGCCGTGCTGCACGGACGTGTAGGCGATGTGGCCGCAATGGTCGATCTCTCCAAGCGGACAATGCGCAACATTCATCAGAACATTGCAATCGCGCTTGGGCTGAAAGCTGTGTTTCTCGTGACGACAGTGCTGGGTATTACTGGCCTCTGGCCAGCCATTCTGGCTGATACGGGCGCAACCGTTCTGGTCACGATCAATGCGCTGCGGCTTTTGCGGCAACCGTCTTAAAGGAAAAACCGGCGAAGTCTCCTTCGCCGGTTTTTTAAAACCTATTCGCCAATCAGTTCGCGGATACGATCACCATTTTGCTTGGCAAAGGTGACATGCTCCGGATTGATTTGTTTCACTTCATCAACAAGCTGGTCTTCTTCTTCGGCATCCGCTGCTGCAAGCCCACTCATCATCGCGAAATAGGCGAGCAGATAATCCCGGGGTGCGATGTTCTCCGCCTTCATCACTTCCACGACCTGTGGGCGCGACTCAATGCTTTTGACCATGGAATCCATCGACGGTCGCGCATCCAGACCTTCTTCAGCGGTCGGTGAAAGCTGCATATCTTCAAGCTTGTTATGGATTTTCAACATACGGTCCAGCAGGTCTTCGCTGAGCTTGAAATTGTTGATTTCTGCTGGTGTTTGCAAAGGTGTCGCAATCGCGAGAATGTCTTCCGCAAAAGCTGTTTTGACGGTTTGCGGCACGATCACAAGCGAGAGGCCGAGAAGAGCTGCTGTCTGGAAGCGTTTAATTGGGAAAATCTTTGTCATGATAGAATCCTAGAATAAATCCTTGCGCTTACGGATTTCCGCAAAAACAGCTTCATCAGTTGCATTCTGCATCCCAAGACGGGTGCGAATGCGGGCATCGTGCCAGCGCAGAAACGGATTGGTTGCCATTTCAAGCGCTATGCTGGTGGGTAGCGTCATCTTATCAGCCGCACGCAGCCGCGCAATCTCTGCTGAACGCTCTTTTAAAGCCGAATTGTCAGGATCGATGGTGAGGGCAAAACGCGCATTGCTTTGCGTATATTCATGGCCGCAATAGACTTGTGTGTCGCCGGGTAGCGCCACAAGCTTTTGCAACGACTGGAACATCGTACCGGGTGTGCCTTCCAGCAGCCGTCCACAGCCCAGCGCGAAAAGCGTATCACCAGTGAACACTATTTTTGCTTCCGGTAGGTAGAAGGAAATCTCGCCTGCCGTGTGGCCGGGTGTGGAGATTACTTTGACCTTGAAAAGTCCGAAGGTGAACTCGTCGCCATCTTGCACGGTGCGGTCGAGTGTCGGAATTTTATCGGCCTCAGCCTTTGGGCCGATGATGCTAACGCCGAACTTGGCCTTGAGTGCTGTATTGCCTTCTACATGGTCGAGGTGATGATGCGTTGTAAAGATGAAATCGAGCGTCCAGCCCCGGCGCTTGAGAGCGCTTTCAACGGCTGCCGCGTCGGGCGCATCAATTGCCGCCGTCAGATCGCTTTCTGGATCGTGGATGAGAACGCCATAATTATCGCTGCGGCAGATGAATTGTTCAATGTCCAGCCTTTTGTCGATTTGGGACATGGCGTCCTCCTTGATGACTTTTAGTCTTTACGGGCTTCGGGCAAAGTGTGCTTCTGGATAAGCGGCATTTGTAAAAGTGTGAAGACAACGGTGATCGGCATGATGCCCCAGACCTTGAAGGAAACCCAGGCATCGGTCGAAAAATTGCGCCAGACCACTTCATTCACCACCGCGAGGAAGATGAAGAACAGCCCCCAGCGGAAAGTGAGCTTCCGCCAGCCTTCGGCATCGAGCTTGAAAGCCGAATCAAACACATAGCCGAGCAGGGATTTGCCGAAGAACAGTCCGCCGAGCAGGATCGCACCAAACAGCGTATTGACGATGGTCGGCTTCATCTTGATGAAGGTGTCATTGTGCAGCCAGAGCGTCAGCGCGCCAAACACCAGAACCACAATGCCGGAAATAAGCGGCATCATCGGCAACGTGCGTGTCAGCGACCATGAAACCGCAAGCGCGATAACCGTCGCAACCATGAAGAGCGCTGTTGCCAGAAAGATCGGTTCACCGATCTTGGCGAGTATTGGAAAGCTCTCGATCAGATTTTCGCCGCGTGCATTGGCGAAAAAGAAAACCAGCAGCGGTCCGAGTTCCAGCGCAAGCTTGAGCAGCGGTGCGATTTCCTTGCGTTCGGCTTCGGTCTTTTGTGAAGGATCGCGCTCAAAAACCGGGTGTTGCATCAGGCTGTTCCTGCGATAGCGCGGGCAAAATCATTGGCCGCAAAGGGTTCCAGATCGTCGACACCTTCGCCGACGCCAATGAAATAGATCGGTAGTTTGTGTTTGGCCGAAATCGCCACCAGAATGCCGCCGCGTGCCGTGCCGTCCAGTTTGGTCATGACAAGGCCGTTGACGCCAGCGATATTCTTGAAAATCTCAACCTGATTGAGCGCATTCTGGCCGGTAGTGGCATCTAGCGTTTGCAGAACGGTATGCGGCGCTTCCGGATCATGCTTGCCAAGAACGCGAACGATCTTTGCAAGTTCATCCATAAGCTCGGCTTTGTTCTGCAAACGGCCAGCCGTATCGATGATGAGAACGTCGCTGCCCGCGTCTTTTGCCTGCTGCCATGCGTCATAGGCGAGACCTGCCGCGTCCGCTCCGAGCTTGCTCGAAACAACCGGCGAGCCGGTGCGCTCACCCCAAATATGAAGCTGTTCAATGGCGGCGGCACGGAATGTATCGCCCGCTGCAAGCATGACCTTAAGGCCGCCAGCGGTCAGTTTTGCGGCAAGTTTGCCGATGGTTGTGGTTTTGCCCGTGCCGTTAACACCGACAACCAGAATGACATGCGGCTTATGCGAAAGATCAAGTTCCAGCGGCTTTGCGACCGGACCAAGCACTTTCTCGATTTCCGCGCTCATGATGTTGCGGACTTCTTCGCCGGTCACGTCCTTGCCGTAGCGGCCAGACGAGAGCGCATCAGTTACGCGCATAGCGGTTTCAAGTCCGAGATCGGCCTGAATGAGCACGTCTTCCAAATCCTGTAACGTGTCTTCATCCAGCTTGCGCTTGGTGAAAATGCCGCTGATGGAATCACTTAGTGAATTGGAAGAGCGCAGCAGACCACGACGCAGACGCTCGAACCACGAAAGCTTTGGCTCAGGTGCAGCCTCAACCGGCGTTTCGTCCTGATGTTCTTCAACGGCCTTTGCGACCTTGACCTTTTTAGGCTTAACCGGCTCTGGCTGCGGTGCGACTTCAACCACTTCCACGACTGGAGCGTCAGAAGCTTCCGCGATTTCCGGCTGTTCGGGTTCGACAACGACTTCCGGCTCCGGCTTCACAACAGGTTCCGGCGCTGGCGTTTCCACCACGATTGGTTCCATAACGGGAGGCTGCTCAATCGGAATTTCGATCTCGGCAACCGGATGTTCGATCACAGCGACGGGTTCTTCAACCGGCTCTGGCTCTGGAACGACTTGAGGTGCTTCAGGTTCGGCGACGACCACTTCGGCAGCAGGAATTTCAGCTTTTTCAGATACTTCGACGGCTTCCGGAAGCGCTGCTTCCACAGCATCGGGAGCCGATTGTTCGACCGGCTTTTCCTCGACCTCCTTCTTGCCGAAGGAGAACATTTTCTTAATGAAACCCATTGCCATGAATTTTGATGCCTTGTCTAAGCCGCTTTGTGCTCTGCCTGACGGGTGAGAAGTTTTTCACCGTCATGCCCCGTCACAATTCGTTCGATAATTTCGCCAGCATTACCCTGATCCACCGCGGCAAGCGTAAAGCCTTCCGTGCGGGCAATGCCTTCCTTCTCGATCAACAGGCGCTGCGCGGTGCCGTTGAGAGAGGTGAGGTGTTTTTCATAAGCCTGATCGCCGACAGAACGCAGCCTTTTGGCGCGTTCCTTCACGATTTCGCGCCTGACCTGTAGCATGCGCGCAGCCGGTGTGCCTTCGCGTGCGCTGTATGGAAAGACGTGCAAATGCGTTAGCCCGCATTCCTCAACGATCTTCATTGAGTTTGCGAACATCTCTTCGGTTTCGGTCGGGAAACCAGCAATGATGTCGGCACCGAATACGATGTCGGGGCGAAGCGCGCGTACATCTTCGCAGAAGCGGATTGAATCATCGCGCAAATGGCGACGCTTCATGCGCTTTAAAATCATGTCGTCACCTGCCTGAAGCGACAGATGCAGATGTGGCATCAGACGCTTTTCATTGGCGATGCTCTCCATCAGGTCTTCGTCGGCTTCGATGGAATCAATGGATGACAGGCGCAGGCGCTGCAAATCCGGCACCTGACTGAGAACGGTTTTCACCAGCTTGCCAAGGCGTAAGCTTCCCGGCAGATCAGGACCATAAGAGGTCATGTCCACGCCTGTCAGCACCACTTCGGCATAACCATTATCGACGAGGCGTTTGACCTGATCGACCACGCCACCCATCGGCACCGAGCGCGAATTGCCGCGACCATAAGGGATAATGCAAAAGGTGCAGCGATGATCGCAGCCATTTTGCACCTGAACGAATGCGCGGGCGCGGCCCTCAATGGCATCGACCATATGGCTTGCGGTTTCGCGCACTTCCATAATGTCGTTGACGCGGACCTTTTCAAACTGGTTCACGCCGAAATCTGGCAGCATGCGGTAGGAGTTGGATTTCAACTTTTCCTCATTACCGAGAATGAGGTCAACTTCATCCATGGCCTCGAATTTGGCCGATTCTGTTTGCGCGGCACAGCCCGTCACAATGATACGGGCTTGCGGATTATCGCGGCGGGCTTTGCGGATCGCCTGACGCGCCTGACGCACGGCTTCCGATGTAACGGCACAGGTGTTGAAGATGATCGCGCCATCTTTGAGTTCGCCAAGGCCAGCACTATCGGCTTCGCGTTTCATCACCTCGGATTCATAGGTGTTGAGGCGGCATCCGAAGGTTACAACTTCCACAGCCATCAGGCAGCTCCCCGGCTGGTCTTTGGGGCGTACTCCCATGCGCCGGTTGCAGGATCAAATGTGCCGTCAAATTCCCATTCGGCAGGGCCGGTCATCATGACGTGATCATCCTCGCGCCATTCGATTTTAAGCGGACCACCGGGGACATTCACGGTGACATTGCGTTCGGTGCGGCCCGTGCGTGCGCCTGAAACAGCCGCAGCGCAGGCAGCAGAGCCGCAAGCGCGGGTCAAGCCCGCACCACGTTCCCATGTGCGCAGGTTCATGCTGTCGCGCGATGTGACCTGAGCGATGGAGATATTGGCGCGTTCCGGGAAGATCGGATCATGTTCCAGCCCCGGCCCATATTGATCGAGCGCATAGGACCAGACGTCGTTTTCAACCCAGAAGATCGCATGCGGGTTGCCCATCGATGCAATCGACGGCGATCGCAGAACAGGTGCATCGGCAGGGCCAGCAGACAGATCGATGGCGTGTGTGTCGGCGACTTCATGGGCGAGGGGGATTTCCTTCCAGCCAAAATGCGGCTTACCCATATCGACCGTGATCAACCCGTCTTCATGTTCATTGGCGGTCAGAATACCTGCCAATGTCTGGAAGATGTAATCCTGTTTGCCACTTTCATTGGAAAGCCACTGCACAACGCAGCGCGTGCCGTTGCCACAAGCTTGCGCCTGTGTGCCATCACAATTGATGATCTCGATATAATGATCGGTGCCGGGGGTTTTTGGATCATGGATCGCCATGATTTGATCGAATGAGGTGGCTTCGTCACCGGCCAAACGGATTGCAGCGCTCGGTGCGATATGATCGCCGCGCCCGCGCATATCGGCAACAATGATCTTGTTGCCTAGTCCGTTCATTTTGGCGAAGATAGCCTTACTCATTGATGGTTCCGGATCCCGTATATTCTGGAAAGGTTCTGGAGCGTGTTTCGATCTGATTTGATCAGATCTGCGCTCCAACTTATTTATTTTAAGCCGCATCTTAGTCCGAAAACCGTTTCACACTTTTCGGGATGCGCCTTATATGGCGGAAAAGCCCACAAATTGCCAGTACCGGCGCGCTATTGGCCGCACCGTCCTCTGATGACATTCATTATTGATAGCAATTTCTTCAAAAACTGTGTCCTTCCTGCGCCATTTCAAAAATTTCTAAGCTATTTCAAGCCTCTTCGGCTCATTTTGCATAAATTCGCCATAGCCCACTGTTGATTTTTTAACCATATCGCCATTTTATCGGTGCAATATTGTTTTAGCTCGAGCTTTCAAACTCGACGGTGCGAGGGGCGCTCCCCCGAATAGTCAGCCCCACGAACACGCCTGAACTTAAGGCGGAATTGGAGAACCAGATGGGAATTTCAAAAGCAAGTTTGCTCAGCATTGCTGCAGCGGGCGCAATTCTGGCTGGTTGTCAGAGCTCCCGGGTTGGTGGCTTTGACAATACGGTATCGCCGCCGCCACCTGCACCGCTGCGCTCTGCTCCTGTAAGTTCCGTACAGTCTGGAAATCTGAATGCGCCAACCTCGTTCCCGACCGCGCCAGCAACGGACATGTCGCAGCCAGAAGCTGGCACACAGGTTGCAAGCCTTCCGCCCGAATCAGCGCCTGATCTGACACCGGGCAAGGTTGCTGGTGTGTGGAATGCTTCACTTGCCGGTCAGCAGTGTAAGATTGCAACGCCGCAGACCAAATATGGTCAGGGTTTCCGCGCTGGTCCGCTGCGCTGCCCGGGTGAACTGGGAAGCCTCGCTTCATGGGCTGTCAGCGGCAAGCAGCTTTCGCTCTATGATGCCAATGGTGGCACGGTCGCGACACTTTATTCTTCCGGTCAGGGCCGCTTCGATGGCCAGACCACAAGCGGCCAGACTGTTTCGCTGTCGCGCTGATCAGGCAATTGAGTTAAAGACAGGCGGAGCAGTCGCGAGACGCTCCGCCTTTTCTACAATTAGGCGGTTGGACAAGCAATCATGTCTTTCGACGGTAATCTGAAAGCGTTCCCATCGGTTCGTGAGCATTATGATGCGCTGGTAAGGGCAGGCGAGGTTGATTCCGATCCCGCACAGCTTGAGCTGACTGAGCGTTATGACCGCCTCATTGAGGAGATTTGCACCAAGCGTCTGTCGCGCAAATCGAGCGCTTTGGGCTGGCTGTTTGGTAAGCGCAAGGAAATTGCCACAGTCAAAGGACTTTATGTTCACGGTGAAGTTGGCCGCGGTAAGACCATGCTGATGGATATGTTCCTTCAGCTTTTGCCGATTGAACGCAAGCGCCGTGCGCATTTCAATGATTTTATGGCGGATGCGCATGAGCGCATTAATGCACATCGTCAGGCTTTGAAGCGCGGCGAAACCAAGCAAGAAGACCCGATACCGCCGGTGGCTGAGGCTCTTGCTCAACAGGCATGGGTGCTGTGCTTCGACGAATTCACCGTCACTGATATTGCCGATGCGATGATCCTGTCGCGCCTGTTCAGCGCCTTGTTTGAACGCGGCGTGGTGCTGATTGCCACCTCGAATGTTGCGCCAGACAATCTCTATCGCGATGGGCTGAACCGTCAGCTATTTTTGCCATTCGTTGATATTCTCAAAAAGCATGTCGATGTGATCAATCTCGATTCACGCACCGATTACCGTTTGGAAAAGCTTGATCGTCAGCCGGTTTATCTGACGCCGCTTAATTCCGAGACGACCAAGCGCATGGATGCCGCATGGACCGCCCATAAGGACGGTCAGCAAGAAAAGCCTGATGTCGTCCATATCAAGGGCCGCGATATTCCGGTGCGTCAGGCGGTGCCGGGCGCCGCGCGCTTCACTTTCGACGAGCTGTGCGCACAGCCGCTTGCAGCAAATGACTATATTGCCATTGTTTCACGCTACCAGACGCTGTTCATCGATGATGTGCCGGTGCTTGACCATTCGCGCCGCAATGAGGCAAAGCGCTTCATTCTGCTGATCGACGTTCTTTATGATCATCACGCGCGGCTTTTTGTTTCTGCCGAAGCGCAGCCTGAAAAGCTCTATCAGGCAAAGCAGGGTGTCGAAGCTTTCGAGTTTGATCGTACTGCATCGCGCCTGTTTGAAATGCAGAGCGCTGAATATCTGGATGCATTTTCTGAAAAAGCAGCACAGTAAAATGCGGGCGTATTGCCCCTTTACCATCATCTAACTGCCACAGACTCGACTTATAGCATCCGCAGGCTATGTTATCTGGACATGGCTTGGGTGTAGCACGGTTTTCTTTTAATCGGTTCTGCTCACCAATGGAATTTATTTGCGGACGCGCTGTCTTGTTTCAAGAGATGCAAAACAGCCGGACGAAGAGACTCAATTGCCTTCATTTTGCTAAAATATCTTACGTTTACGTAAGAACATATAATTCTAACCGATTGAAAACATTGGTCGCAAAATAATGAGTTGAGTTTTTTTTGAAAGAGTCCTATCGAACCCTCGCAGCGCAGACGCGTTTTCCGGGAGGAAACCGGATAGCTTCATGCGTTTCTGGATCAAACTTGAGGAAAGAAACAACATGGCACGCAACAAGATTGCCCTCATCGGCTCCGGTATGATTGGCGGCACGCTCGCTCATCTTGCTGGTCTGAAGGAACTCGGCGACGTCGTCCTTTTCGACATTGCGGAAGGTACTCCGCAGGGTAAGGGACTGGATATCGCAGAATCTTCACCGGTTGACGGTTTTGATGCGAAGTTCACCGGTGCAAACGACTATGCCGCAATCGAAGGCTCAGACGTTGTCATCGTCACCGCAGGCGTGCCGCGTAAGCCGGGCATGAGCCGCGACGATCTTCTGGGTATCAACCTGAAGGTCATGGAACAGGTCGGCGCAGGCATCAAGAAATACGCTCCTGAAGCTTTCGTTATCTGCATCACCAACCCGCTTGATGCGATGGTTTGGGCCTTGCAGAAATTCTCCGGTCTGCCAGCGCACAAGGTTGTCGGCATGGCTGGCGTTCTCGATAGCGCCCGTTTCCGCTACTTCCTGTCGGAAGAATTCAACGTGTCGGTTGAAGACGTCACTGCATTCGTGCTTGGCGGCCACGGCGACAGCATGGTTCCGCTGGCTCGTTATTCGACTGTTGCCGGTATCCCGCTTCCAGACCTCGTCAAGATGGGCTGGACCACACAGGAAAAGCTCGACAAGATCATTCAGCGCACCCGTGATGGCGGCGCAGAAATCGTCGGTCTGCTCAAGACCGGTTCTGCTTTTTACGCACCGGCAGCTTCGGCCATTCAGATGGCTGAATCCTACCTCAAGGACAAGAAGCGCGTTCTGCCAGTGGCAGCACAGCTGACTGGCCAGTATGGCGTCAAAGACATGTATGTCGGCGTTCCAACCGTAATCGGTGCCAATGGCGTTGAACGTATTATCGAGATCGATCTCGATAAGGACGAAAAGGCCGAGTTCGAAAAGTCGGTCGCTTCTGTAGCCGGTCTTTGTGAAGCTTGCGTCGGTATCGCACCGTCACTGAAATAAGTTCCAGACAAGGCCGGATCGCTCTTGAAAGCGTTCCGGCCTTGTCCGGCTGTTAATCCGCAGAGGACAACCAGATGAATATTCACGAATATCAGGCTAAGCGCCTGCTCCACACTTATGGCGCACCAATCGCCAATGGTGTGGCTGTTTATTCCGTCGAACAGGCGGAAGAATGGGCAAAGACGCTTCCAGGCCCGCTTTATGTCGTCAAGAGCCAGATCCATGCTGGTGGACGCGGCAAGGGCAAATTCAAGGAACTCGGTCCTGATGCAAAGGGCGGCGTTCGCCTTGCAAAGTCGATCGAAGAAGTTGTTTCCCACGCCAAGGAAATGCTCGGCAACACGCTCGTGACCAAGCAGACCGGCGACGCTGGCAAGCAGGTCAACCGTCTTTACATCGAAGATGGTGCAGATATTGAGCGTGAGCTTTATCTCTCGATCCTCATCGACCGCACCGTTGGACGTCCTGCTTTCGTCGTTTCGACCGAAGGCGGCATGGACATTGAAGCTGTTGCTGAAGAAACACCTGAGAAGATCATCACCGTTGCTATCGATCCTGCCAAGGGCGTGACCGATGAAGACGCCAACAAGCTCGCCGACGCGCTGAAGCTTGAAGGTGCAGCGCGTGAAGACGGCCTCAAGCTGTTCCCGATCCTCTACAAGGCTTATACCGATAAGGACATGAGCCTTCTGGAAATCAACCCGCTGATCGTCATGACCGATGGCCGCGTGCGCGTTCTCGATGCCAAGGTATCGTTCGACGGCAATGCACTGTTCCGTCATCCAGACATTCAGGAACTGCGCGATCTGTCGGAAGAAGACGAAAAGGAAATCGAAGCTTCCAAGCACGATCTCGCTTACGTCGCTCTTGATGGCAACATCGGCTGCATGGTCAACGGCGCTGGCCTTGCCATGGCAACCATGGACATCATCAAGCTTTACGGTGCTGAGCCAGCTAACTTCCTCGACGTTGGTGGCGGCGCTACCAAGGAGAAGGTAACGTCTGCGTTCAAGATCATCACCGCTGATCCAGCTGTTCAGGGCATTCTGGTCAACATCTTCGGTGGTATCATGAAGTGTGACGTGATCGCTGAAGGCGTTATCGCTGCGGTCAAGGAAGTCGGTCTCAAGGTTCCATTGGTTGTCCGTCTTGAAGGCACAAATGTTGAACTTGGCAAGAAGATCATCAACGAGAGCGGCCTGAATGTTATTTCGGCTGACGATCTCGACGATGCGGCGCAGAAAATCGTCGCTGCAGTGAAGGGAAACTAAGGCATGTCCATTCTCGTTAACAAGGACACCAAGGTTCTCGTACAGGGCCTGACCGGCAAGACCGGAACATTCCACACCGAACAGGCGCTTGCTTATTACGGCACGCAGATGGTCGGCGGTATCAACCCTAAGAAGGGTGGCGAAACCTGGGAAGGTTCCAAGGGCGAACAGCTTCCAATCTTCGCAACTGTTGCAGAAGCTAAGGAACGCACAGGTGCAGACGCATCGGTGATCTACGTTCCGCCAGCAGGTGCTGCGGCTGCAATCATTGAAGCAATCGAAGCCGAAGTCAGCTTCATTGTTTGCATCACCGAAGGCATTCCTGTCATGGACATGGTTCGCGTCAAGGAGCGTCTCGAACGCTCGAAGTCGCGCCTGCTCGGACCAAACTGCCCAGGCATCCTGACCCCTGAAGAATGCAAGATCGGCATTATGCCGGGCAATATCTTCAAGAAGGGTTCTGTGGGTGTTGTTTCGCGCTCCGGCACACTTACCTATGAAGCAGTGTTCCAGACTTCGAACGAAGGCCTCGGCCAGACCACTGCTGTTGGTATCGGCGGTGATCCGGTTAAGGGCACTGAGTTCATCGACGTGCTGGAAATGTTCCTGGCAGACGATGAAACCAAGTCGATTGTCATGATCGGTGAAATTGGTGGCTCTGCTGAAGAAGATGCAGCGCAGTTCATCAAGGACGAAGCAAAGCGCGGTCGCTCGAAGCCAATGGTTGGCTTTATCGCTGGCCGTACTGCTCCTGCCGGACGCACCATGGGCCATGCAGGCGCTGTGATCTCGGGTGGCAAGGGCGGCGCAGAAGACAAGATTGCAGCCATGGAATCGGCTGGCATTCGCGTGTCTCCTTCGCCAGCACAGCTCGGCAAGACGCTGGTTGAAGTCCTCAAGGGCTGAGACTGCGTCGTTGATTGAAATGATCCGGCAGCGGCGAAAGTTGCTGCCGGGACAAGCGCATCCCAAAAAGTGTGAAGCGGTTTTTGGATAAGATGCGCGCAAAAATACTGAATGCGGTTGGTTTAAGAGAATGTCAGGCTTTGGCCATCATTCTCCCGCAGAGACTGATTTGTAAACGAGTTATGCCGGGGTCTGTTGTGGTTCCTCCCCGGCGGCGTGAGGGATGAAGGTCAAAAGCTTCCGGCCCGCGCATGATGAGCTACTATAAGGAGACGGAGCGGAGGCTCCGGATTAGGTTATGGCAAGGCAAGAACAAGCCAATGACGTTTTCGCCCTTACCTCGTTTCTCTATGGCGGCAATGCCGACTATATTGAGGAGCTCTATGCCAAATACGAGGATGATCCCACATCGGTTGATCAGGAATGGCGCGATTTCTTTGCAGAGCTGAAAGACGATGCCGACGATGTGCGTAAGAACGCACAGGGCGCATCCTGGACGCGCAAGAATTGGCCAATTCCTGCCAATGGCGAGCTGATTTCCGCACTTGACGGCAACTGGGCCGAAGTCGAAAAGCATGTCACGGACAAGCTTAAGGGCAAGGCTGCAAAGGGCGATGCCAAGGCTTCTGCTGCAACATTGACATCAGAAGAGATTGCACAGGCTGCACGCGATAGCGTTCGCGCCATCATGATGATCCGCGCCTATCGTATGCGTGGTCATCTGCATGCTAATCTCGATCCGCTTGGTCTTGCTGAAAAGCCAAATGATTTTAGCGAACTCGATGCATCGACCTATGGCTTCACGCCTGCCGATTATGATCGCAAGATCTTCATCGACAATGTTCTGGGTCTTGAATACGCGACTGTTCCGCAGATGCTTGAAATTCTCAAGCGCACTTATTGCGGCAATGTTGGCGTTGAATTCATGCATATTTCCGATCCGATCGAAAAGGCATGGATTCAGGAACGCATCGAAGGCCCAGATAAAGCCTATGCTTTCACTGCTGAAGGCAAGAAAGCTATTCTATCGAAGCTGATCGAAGCCGAAGGCTTTGAGCAGTTCATCGATGTGAAGTACAAGGGCACCAAGCGTTTCGGTCTTGATGGCGGTGAATCGCTGATCCCGGCGCTGGAGCAGATCGTCAAGCGTGGCGGTCAGATGGGCCTCAAGGAAGTCGTGCTCGGCATGGCGCACCGTGGTCGTCTGAACGTGCTTTCACAGGTTATGGGCAAGCCGCATCGCGCGATCTTCCACGAGTTCAAGGGCGGCTCTTATGCGCCTGACGATGTGGAAGGTTCGGGCGACGTGAAGTACCATCTTGGTGCATCGTCGGACCGCGAGTTCGATGGCAACAAGGTTCACCTTTCGCTGACCGCAAACCCGTCGCATCTTGAAATCGTCAATCCGGTTGTCATGGGCAAGGCACGCGCCAAGCAGGATCTGCTTGTGGGCCGTACCCGCGACGACATGGTGCCACTGACTGAACGCGCGAAAGTTCTGCCGCTGTT
Source organism: Ochrobactrum sp. MYb379 (assembly GCF_037479515.1). NCBI lineage: Bacteria > Pseudomonadati > Pseudomonadota > Alphaproteobacteria > Hyphomicrobiales > Brucellaceae > Ochrobactrum > Ochrobactrum sp. MYb379. The sequence continues at coordinate 112,537 of NZ_JBBGYW010000002.1, read as the reverse complement.
GTTGCACGGCGATGCAGCTTTCGCAGGTCAGGGTGTTGTTGCCGAGTGTCTTGGTCTCTCGGGTCTGAAAGGCCACCGGGTCGGCGGTACCCTGCACTTCATCATCAACAACCAGATCGGTTTCACCACCAATCCGGCCTTCTCACGTTCATCGCCTTATCCATCGGATGTGGCGAAGATGATCGAAGCGCCGATCTTCCACGTCAATGGTGACGATCCGGAAGCGGTTGTTTTTGCGGCTAAGGTTGCGATGGAATTCCGTATGATCTTCCACAAGCCTGTGGTGATCGACATGTTCTGCTATCGCCGCTTCGGCCATAATGAAGGTGACGAACCTTCATTTACACAGCCATTGATGTACAAGGAAATCCGCGCGCACAAGACCACTGTTCAGCTCTACAGCGACAAGCTGATGGCTGAAGGTCTGCTTGCACAGGCTGACATCGACAAGATGAAGGCTGACTGGCGCGAAAAGCTTGAGCAGGAATTTGAAGCTGGTCAGAGCTACAAGCCGAACAAGGCTGACTGGTTTGACGGTGCGTGGAGCGGTTTGCGTACGGCGGACAATGCCGACGAACAGCGTCGCGGCAAGACCGGCGTTCCGATCAAGACGCTCAAGGAAATCGGCAAGAAGCTTGTTGAAGTGCCGAAGGATTTCAACGTCCATCGCACGATCCAGCGCTTCCTCGATAACCGCGCCAAGATGATGGAGACTGGCGAAGGCATCGATTGGGCAACTGCTGAATCGCTGGCATTCGGATCGCTGGTTTCCGAAGGCAGCCCGATCCGTCTGTCCGGTCAAGACGTGGAACGCGGCACCTTCTCGCAGCGCCACACGGTTCTCTATGATCAGGAAACCCAGAACCGCTATATCCCGCTGAACAATATTCAGAAGGGGCAGGCAATCTACGAAGCTATCAACTCGATGCTTTCGGAAGAAGCTGTGCTCGGCTACGAATATGGGTATTCGCTGTCCGATCCACGCGCTCTGGTTCTCTGGGAAGCCCAGTTCGGCGATTTCGCCAACGGTGCGCAGGTCGTATTCGATCAGTTCATCTCTTCGGGTGAACGCAAGTGGCTGCGTATGTCGGGTCTCGTCTGCCTTCTGCCGCATGGCTATGAAGGCCAGGGTCCTGAGCATTCGTCTGCTCGTCTGGAACGCTGGTTGCAGATGTGTGCTGAAGATAACATGCAGGTCGCAAACGTTACCACGCCGGCTAACTACTTCCACATTCTACGCCGTCAGATGAAGCGTGACTTCCGTAAGCCGCTGATCATGATGACGCCAAAGTCGCTGCTGCGCCACAAGCGTGCTGTGTCGAGCCTCAACGAACTGTCGGGCGATTCATCGTTCCACCGTCTGCTTTGGGATGACGCACAGTACAACAAGGGCGAAGCTGGCATTAAGCTTCAGAAGGATGGCAAGATCCGTCGCGTGGTTCTTTGCTCGGGTAAGGTCTATTACGATCTTTACGAAGAGCGCGAAAAGCGTGGCATCGACGATGTCTACCTTCTGCGTGTCGAACAGCTTTATCCGTTCCCGGCAAAGGCGCTCATCAATGAGCTGTCGCGCTTCCGTCAGGCAGAAATTGTCTGGTGTCAGGAAGAGCCGAAGAACATGGGTGCGTGGTCGTTCATCGATCCGTATCTCGAATGGGTACTTGCACATATCGACGCCAAGCATCAGCGCGTTCGCTACACCGGTCGTCCGGCAGCGGCGTCGCCTGCAACAGGTCTGATGTCGAAGCACCTTGCGCAGCTTGAGGCTTTCCTCGAGGATGCACTCGGAAACTAATTGAATTGTCAGTAAGAAGCGGTTTGGAAAAGCCGCTTCTTACTGAATTGAACATAAATCTAAAGATCGAAGATCACGGAAGAAGAAACCATGGCCACCGAAATTCGCGTTCCCACGCTTGGGGAGTCCGTTACTGAGGCAACCATCGGAAAGTGGTTCAAGAAGGTTGGCGACACAATCGCTGCTGACGAACCGCTGGTGGAACTGGAAACCGACAAGGTGACAATTGAAGTTCCGGCTGCGGCTGCGGGCGTTCTCGCTGAAATCGTGGCGCAGGAAGGCGACACTGTTGAAGTGAACGCACTGCTCGGCCAGATTTCCGGCGCGGGTTCTGCACCTGCTCCGAAAAAGGAAGAAGCCAAGCCAGCAGCAGCTGCTGCTCCGGCGGCGGCGCCTGCTGCTTCGACATCCGGTCCGGCAATGCAGCCAGCACCGGCTGCTTCCAAGCTTCTCGCTGAAAAAGGCCTGTCAGCTGATCAGGTTGATGGTTCGGGCAAGCGCGGTCAGGTTCTCAAGGGCGACGTTCTCGACGCAATCGCTAAGGGTGTGTCGGCTGCTCCGGTCGCTCAGGCTCCTGCGGCCGCGGCACGTCCTGCTTCATCGGCTGATGATGCACCACGCGAAGAACGCGTGAAGATGACCCGTCTGCGTCAGACCATTGCACGTCGTCTGAAAGACGCGCAGAACACCGCTGCAATGCTCACGACTTACAACGAAGTCGATATGTCTGCTGTGATGGAGCTTCGCGCTCGTTACAAGGACATTTTTGAAAAGAAGCACGGCGTTAAGCTCGGCTTCATGGGCTTCTTCACGAAGGCTGTGACACATGCGCTGAAGGAAATCCCGGCTGTTAACGCCGAGATTGACGGCAACGACATCATCTACAAGAACTTTGCCCATGTCGGCATGGCTGTTGGCACCGATAAGGGTCTTGTTGTTCCAGTTATCCGCGATGCCGATCAGCGTTCAATCGCTGGCGTTGAAAAGGAACTTGGTCGTCTTGCGAAAGCTGCGCGCGATGGTTCGCTTTCGATGGCTGACATGCAGGGCGGCACCTTCACCATCACCAATGGTGGCGTGTACGGCTCGCTGATGTCTTCGCCGATCCTCAACTCGCCGCAGTCGGGTATTCTCGGCATGCACAAGATTCAGGATCGTCCGGTTGTTGTTGGCGGCCAGATCGTCATCCGTCCGATGATGTATCTCGCGCTCTCCTACGATCACCGTATCGTTGACGGCAAGGAAGCAGTGACCTTCCTCGTTCGCGTTAAGGAAAGCCTGGAAGATCCAGAACGTCTGGTTCTCGATCTTTAATCGCAACGCATTATCCTACGCAAAACCGCTTCGCGCTTTTGCTGGAAATGCTCTGAGGTAAAAAATAATGGAGCCGGGTATCCTTTCCGCGTCGTCTTTTCTTCCGCTGATTGGCTGGAGTGTCGTTCTGCTGGTGGTTCATATCCTCCTGCAGGGCTGGACGGTGACGAGGGAGCTCGGCTCCAAATGGAATGCGGGTCCGCGCGATAATGGCTTGAAAGCCTCTGGTCATCTGGCCGGTCGTGCGGAACGCGCTTCCAATAATTTCCGCGAGACTTATCCTGCATTTGTTGCGCTCGCTTTGGGCCTTGTGTTTAAAGGCGATGCGGCAACTCTCGGGCTTTATGGTGCATGGATATGGTTTATCTGCCGCATCGTCTATGTGCCGCTTTATCTGGCGGGTATCCCGTATATCCGCTCGCTGGTCTGGGTTGGTTCGCTGGCCGGGCTTGCACTCATGTTTTTCAATCTGGTTTTTTGATGCTTGCCTGCATCGTGACGATGCGGGGCGAAGGATAAGTGATGCATCCCTATCTGTTTGAACTTGCATCCCTGATGGCGATCTTTGTTTTCGCTATCGTTTCGCCGGGCGCTGATCTGGCGATGGTTATTCGTCAGTCGCTGATGCATGGCCGTCGCGAGGCAATCATTACCAGCTTTGGTATTGGTGCAGCACTCATGATGCATGTCACTTATACGGTGCTTGGTCTGGGGCTGATCATTTCGCAGTCGATCTATTTGTTCAACATCGTCAAATGGTGTGGTGTGGCCTATCTGGTCTATATCGGCATTAAAGCGTTGCGCGCAGGCACAACCAAGATCGATGTGGATATGAGCAAACAGGAACCACGCGCCGCGCAGAGCGCAGTTCGGGCGTTCAGCCTTGGTTTCGCTGCCAATGCGCTGAACCCAAAAGCCGTGTTCTTCTTCCTTTCGATTTTCTCGACCGTTGTCAGCCTTCACACCCCCAATGAAGTGAAGCTAGGCTATGGTGTTGTGATGGCCTCGGCATTGATTTCGTGGTTCATCGGTGTCAGCCTTTTCATGACGACGCCAAAAATGCGTGCCGTGTTCTCGCGTGCTTCAAAATGGATCGACAGAACAAGCGGCGTGGTTTTCATTGCGCTTGGTCTCAAACTTGCCATCGCTAAAGCGCAGTAATCGCTGCCGGACGATTGAGGAGAACCGACAGATGCATGACGTTAAGAAGCTTTTCAAAGTGGTGGCTGCATCAGCGCTTGCTGTGACGGTTTTCTCGAGCGCCGTTCAGGCCGCCTGTACACAGAACCGCGCGACTTATCGCGATCAGGGCGATGCTTACACCCTCACCTTCCATGAGGCGCAGTCGAATGCGCTCAAGATGAGCCCAGCACCCACCAATGAATTCACAATCACTGCTGATGACAAGCCGGAGTTTAAGCTGACGGGTCTTGTGATCTGGCCGGAAGAGGGGATTGCGCGCCCGTATGCGCTGATCACCTATAATTGCAAGAATGGCGGCACGGAGCCGGAAGATCTCGATGATTGCAGTCTCTGGCAGAGCGTTGTTTATGCGCTGAAAGAAGGTGCGGAAGCCGATGTGTTGCCCAAGGCCGACGAGCCAGCAGCGCAGGCAATTCTGTTTCCTGATCTTGTGACAGCGCTTGATGGATATGATTTTGGTGCAGCGAAGCCGGAAAAGCCGCTTCAGTTTGAAAGCTTCCGCTTTAAATCCTGCACACCTGAGGAATGACCGGATTTCCGGTTGAAAATAATTGACGAGCCGGGAGTGGCTCAGACGTAAGAAGGATAGTTCAATGTCTTATGATGTGGTTGTCATTGGTACCGGCCCCGGCGGCTATGTTGCTGCAATCAAGGCCGCACAGCTCGGCCTATCGGTCGCTGTGGTGGAAAAGCGCAAGACCTTTGGCGGCACCTGTCTCAATGTTGGCTGCATTCCTTCCAAGGCGCTGTTGCATGCGTCTGAAGTCTTTGCCGAAGCCGGTCATTCATTCGACACGCTCGGCGTTGAAATCAGCAAGCCGAAGCTCAATCTTGAAAAGATGATGGCGCATAAGGATGCGACCGTTAAGTCGAATACCTCGGGCGTCGAATTCTTGTTCAAGAAGAACAAGATCACCGCTTTCATAGGCACCGGCAAGGTCATTGCCAAGGGCAAGGTTTCTGTGACTGCCGAAGACGGCAGTGTTCAGGAAATTGAAGCCAAGAACATCATCATTGCAACCGGTTCGGACGTCGCTGGCATTCCGGGCGTTAAGGTCGATATTGACGAGAAGGTCATTCTGTCTTCGACGGGCGCAATTGCGCTCGACAAGGTTCCAGAGCATCTCGTTGTTGTTGGCGGTGGCGTGATTGGTCTTGAGCTTGGTTCGGTCTGGGCGCGTCTCGGCGCGAAAGTGACTGTCGTTGAATATCTCGACAAGGTGCTTGGTGCGATGGATGGCGAAGTGTCGAAGCAGTTCCAGCGTCTGCTGGAGAAGCAGGGCATTGCTTTCAAGCTTAGCGCGAAAGTAACTGGCGTTGAAAAGTCGGCTAAGGGTGCAAAAGTGACCTTTGAGCCGGTTAAGGGTGGCGATGCAGAAACCATCGAAGCCGATGCAGTTCTGATTTCGACTGGCCGTCGTCCTTACACGGATGGTCTGGGTCTTCAGGAAGCTGGCGTGAATGTCGATGATCGCGGTCGCGTTGCGATTGACGGTCACTGGCGCACCAATGTCGAAGGCATTTATGCCATCGGTGACGTGGTTCAGGGCCCGATGCTGGCGCACAAGGCTGAGGATGAAGGCATTGCAGTTGCCGAAATCATCGCTGGTCAGGCTGGACATGTAAACTTCGACGTTATTCCAAGCGTTGTTTACACGCAGCCGGAAGTCGCTTCTGTCGGCAAAACCGAAGAAGAACTGAAAGCCGCTGGCGTTGAATACAAAATTGGCAAGTTCCCGTTCACTGCCAACGGTCGCGCACGCGCTATGCAGCACACGGATGGCTTTGTGAAGATCCTTGCTGACAAGTCAACAGATCGCGTTCTTGGCGCGCATATCCTCGGCTATAATGCCGGTGAAATGATCCACGAACTGGCGGTTCTGATGGAATTTGGTGGTTCGTCCGAAGATCTGGCACGCACTTGCCACGCTCACCCAACCATGTCGGAAGCCGTTCGTGAATCGGCGCTGGCGACTTTCGCCAAGCCAATTCATATGTAATTGCTGGTTTCAGTTCCATAATAAAAGGCCCGCGCAAGCGGGCCTTTTTCGTATGATTAGTTCTGTGCCGGTGGTGCAGGCGGCGGCGGTGTTGTTGGTTCAACTGGTGCCGGTGCTGCTGCAGGTGGCGTTGCTGGCGGTGCCGCAGGTGGCATCGTGGTTTCGCCCTGCGCCGCTGGCGGCGGTGGCGCTGCCGTATCTGTTGTCCCGCTTCTGTAGAAGAAAAAGCCCAGAATGAGGATTGCGGCGAGCAGAATAACTGCAAGCATCATACCGCTGCCACCTTTCGGCTGCGGTGGCCGTCCGACCGGGTTTGCAAGCGGGTCCGTCTGACGCGGATTGTTTAAAGGATCATTACGGGGATCGAGTGGGTCAACCATTTGCTCTCCTCCGGTTGGTTGCAACCATTGGAAGACTTAACGCGAGCGCGCCGCAATTGTTCCAGTTTACTGTGCGGTGATGGTGTAGCCCTGCGCACGCAGGAGTTCTATCAGTCCTTCTTGTCCGGGAAGGTGCAATGCGCCAACGGCAACAAAAGCCCCGCCGTTCCTCAAAATAGGTGCTGCACGCTTTGCCATGATATGATTGCGGTCTGTCAGCAACACTTTTTGGAAAAGCTCGTAATCGTCTTCTGAAAGCCCATCGGGCACAATCTTGCGCAATGCTGGCATGACCATTCCGGTTTCGCCTTGAAGATAAAGCGCAATCGTGGTTTCCATGGCGTCTTCAATCGTATCGCCAAATTGGGCGCTAGAAATCAGATTGCGGATGTGAAAATCAAGCGGAAGCCTGTTCATCGCCTCAAGCTGCTCGACCGCGTTTTCAAGGCCGAGGACCGTCCGGCCCTGATCCTGAGCTTCTGTGATCAGGTATCCGTCGAGGAAGTCCGCGCCTTCGAGTTTTCTCTGTCTTTCGCATTTGGGAAGTGCAAGCAGGCTTGTGATGATCCATGGTTTCATCTTGCCAACGGCACCAAGAATGATGCCGCGCGCTTCCAGTTTCTTATCGATTTCTTCGAGCTGGTCCTGTGGCAGATGCGATTGTAGCGTTGAGCCATCTGTGAACTGGATCAGTTCCGGCTGCTCAAGTTTAACCCGCAGAAAGGCTTTTGGGTCGGTAATATCGGTTGCTTCGACGACAATCGCATCTGCATCATCATAGGCCTTTGCTACCGCATCGGGCAGGGCCATCACGCGCGGATCGCTTAGGTGAATGGTTCCGAACAAATAGGATGGCTTGAGTCCATCCTTCTCGATTTTCCAGAAGATGCCCTTGTGATTGGGCATTTCGCTCGCTTCTTTCTGAAGCTCGGCCCAGAGTTTTGGGTCTTTTTTGTCCAGACCGTCAATAAGATTGACGCCGTGTGGAGTACAGGTGGCTTGCCTGCTTTCAGCGCTGGCATGTGCGGAACTGACGACAAGAGCACAGGCAAAAACAAAGAACAGCTTTTTCATAAGGTGAATATAGGATGGTGAGCGCAAGATGGCACCCTAGATTAAGCGCGGGGATGCGCTTTGTCATAAACATCAAGAAGCCTTGCGCTATCGACGCCGGTATAGACCTGCGTGGTTGAGAGACTCGCATGTCCGAGCAGTTCCTGAATGGTGCGAAGATCGCCGCCACGGCCCAGCAGATGCGTGGCAAAGGAATGACGCAGCGCATGGGGCGTTGCGGTGTCAGGAAGGCCGAGACCTGCGCGCAGCTTTTGCATTTCGCGCTGGATGATGGCTGCATGAAGCTCGCCGCCTTTGGCTCCCCGAAACAAAGGCTTGTCAGCAGACAGATCAAACGGACAGAGTTCGCGATATTGCGCTATAGCGCGATGGACTGCGGGAAGCAGTGGCACCATGCGGGATTTGCCGCCTTTACCCGTGATCGTGATGGATAGCGCAGACGCGTCGCTCAATGCATCACCTGCAAGGCCCAGTGCTTCGGAAATGCGAAGGCCGCAGCCGTAAAGCAATGTCAGAACGGCAGCATTGCGGGCGGCAATCCAAGGCTCTTCTGCCATCTGACCATCGGCGGCGACAACCTTGCGGGCATCCTCTGCGGTCAGCGGTTTTGGCAGTGATTTTGGCTGGCGCGGTGCGCGTATGGCGGTGGCACCAGCGGCATTCACCAGACCGCGCTTTTCCAGGTGCTTAAGCAGGGAGCGGACACCAGCAAGGCCACGCCCCAATGTGCGCGCACCAGCCCCATCGCTGCGGCGGTTTGCGAGATAGGAGCGCAGATCAGCGACGCGCAGACTGCCGATGTCCTTAATCGAAGGCGGTTCACCGAGGTGTCCGGTCATGAATTGCAGAAACTGGCGCGTGTCGCGCTCATAGGCTTCCAGCGTATTTTCCGAAAGACGACGCATATCTTTGAGCGTTTTCAGCCATTCCTCGCGTGCAGCTGCAAGATCTGCGCGGGCAGGGATAAGGAATTCGCTTTTGCGCGTCATGGTCGGGATTCGCTACTTGAGTTGGGCTGCGTACACTTTGCCAGCGATAGGTTGCCGGGCGGTAAACTTACCGCTTTTCGTTTTTCTTGGCGTTTTCATGGGAAATTGAGTAAGCGATGGAAAATAGTCCTTCAATTACGGAAATATTCATGTCGCGCCTAGAAAACCCGATCCAGCTTGCCGTCATCGGAGCCGCTCATGGCATACGTGGCGAAGTTCGGGTCAAGACATTTACCGATGACCCGCTTTCCATTGCTGATTATGGCCATCTTTATGATGCGCAGGGCAAGGCCTATGAAGTGCTTGAAGCACGTTCGGCCAAGACTGTGGTTGTGGTTCGCTTCAAAGGCGTTAATGACCGCAACGCTGCCGAAGCATTGAACGGCACCGAGCTTTTCATCGACCGTTCGCAGCTCCATGATGAAGAACTTGATGAAGACGAGTTTTTCCAGACTGATCTGATTGGTCTTGAAGCCTTTGATGCTGAAGGCAAGTCTTATGGCATTGTCAGTGCCCTTTTTGATTTTGGTGCTGGCGATCTGATCGAGCTGAGTCTCAAGGGAAAGCGCCCGATGCTAATTCCTTTTACGGAAGCCGCAGTGCCGGAAATCGATTTCGATAAGGGTACTATTCGTGTCGATCCGTATGCTGCGGGGCTTATTGCCGACGACGATGACAATCCGGATAATGAGCGCGATAGACCTGAAAAAGAACAGAAGCGGCCAAAGAAGTCATGAACGATCTGCCTGACACAGATAAGCAGGGATTTCATGCCTCGGTGCTAACCCTTTATCCCGAAATGTTTCCGGGACCGCTGGGTGTATCGCTGGCAGGCAAGGCGCTTACTGATAATACATGGTCGCTTGATACGGTGCAGATCCGCGATTTTGCCGAAGGCAAGCATCGCATGGTCGATGACACGCCATCGGGTGGCGGCGCTGGCATGGTTATGAAGGCGGACGTGGTGGCGCGTGCACTCGATTCGGTTGCTGATGACCGCCCTATGCTGCTGATGAGCCCGCGCGGGGCGCCATTGACGCAAAAGCGCGTGCGTGAACTGGCTGACGGTCCGGGAGCCATCATTCTCTGTGGTCGTTTTGAAGGCGTCGATGAGCGAGTGATCGAAGGCCGCCAACTCGAAGAGATTTCGATTGGTGATTATATTCTCTCAGGTGGAGAGACAGCGGCTATTGTATTGCTTGATGCCATTGTGCGGCTTTTGCCTGGTGTGATGGGCAATCAGGAATCGGGTGAGACGGAAAGTTTTGAGACCGGGCTTCTTGAGCATCCGCATTATACACGCCCGCAAGTCTGGGAAGACCGTGCAATCCCGGATGTGCTGACATCCGGCAATCATGGTGCCATTGCGAAATGGCGTCATGCGCAGGCAGAACGCATTACAAAGGAACGGCGTCCGGACCTTTGGGACACTTATCGCGAGGGCAAACGCAAATGAATCTGATCCAGCGGCTCGAAAGTCTTTCACTCGCGCTGCTGGCGCTGGGTGCTTATTGGGTAAGTGGCGTGAGCTGGTGGCTATTTGCGATTCTCATCCTCGCACCGGATCTGTCGTTCTTTGCCTATCTCAAAGGTCCGCGCACGGGTGCGATCATTTATAACATCGCGCATAGCTGGATCGGTGTTGTGCTCGTGGCAGTGCTTGGCTGGGTGATGAGCTGGCCGCTTTGCTTCGCTGTTGCGCTTATCTGGGCGGTTCATATTGGTATTGATCGTGCCCTCGGTTTCGGTCTCAAGTATGGAACCAGTTTTCAGGATACGCATCTCGGACGCATTGGCGGGAAATAGCGAAATCTGAGCCGTGATATTGATTCAATGCGCGCAATGGTGTATTGCCGCGCCAGTTCGGGAAAACCCGACGTCTTTTAACTAATAAATGGTGCACCGCTCCTGCCTGATTTTTCAGGCATAACCACAAGGCCAAAGATGCTTGGTGGTAAGTGCAGAGCGCTCTGGCTGTTTGAGAATAATTCGTAGAGGAATCAGACGATGGTCGATATTATTCGTCAGCTTGAAGCCGAACAGGCAGCAAAGATTGAAGAAAAGCGCAAGCTTCCAGATTTTAAGCCAGGCGACAACGTTCGCGTTCAGGTTCGCGTTACCGAAGGTACGCGTACTCGTGTCCAGGCCTATGAAGGCGTTTGCATTGCGCGTTCCGGCGCTGGCATCAATGAAAGCTTCACGGTTCGTAAGATTTCTTACGGCGAAGGCGTAGAGCGCGTATTCCCAGTTTACTCGCCAATCGTAGAAGGTGTTGAACTCGTTCGCCGCGGTAAGGTCCGTCGCGCGAAGCTTTACTACCTTCGTGGCCTCACCGGTAAGGCTGCACGTATTGCTGAGAAAAAAGACAACCGCACCAAGGCAGAACGCGAAGCCGATAAGGCCGCTGCTGCTAAGGCAGAAGCTGCAAAGACTGCTGCTGAATAAGCCAGTTTTCGCATGAATCTGAAAAAGGCGGTCTTTGGACCGCCTTTTTTATTTGCAAAATTCAAAAGCCTGCGTAACATATTGCATAATTCCGCCAATATTGCGCAAGATTGTTACTGCGACACCCTGTTGCGGTTGCGCTTTCTTGACGAAATGCTGCGGCGGGTGCATATGACAGCCAATTAAGAACTATTCAAAGGAACTCTCGCAATGAGCGCGCCGCGTACACTTTATGACAAGATCTGGGACGACCATGTAGTGGATCAGCAGGACGATGGTACCTGCCTCCTTTATATTGATCGCCATCTTGTGCACGAAGTGACAAGCCCGCAGGCTTTTGAAGGTCTGCGCATGGCTGGACGTCAGGTGCGTCATCCTGAGAGAACACTGGCCGTTGTCGATCATAACGTTCCAACGTCGCCTGACCGCGTAAACGGCATCAAGAACGAAGAAAGCCGTATTCAGGTTGAAGCGCTTGCTAAAAATGCAGCCGACTTCGGCGTTGAATATTATTCTGAACGCGATAAGCGTCAGGGTGTTGTGCACATCGTTGGTCCGGAACAGGGCTTTACGCTGCCCGGCATGACGATTGTTTGCGGTGATAGCCACACATCGACCCACGGCGCTTTCGGATCGCTTGCGCACGGTATCGGCACATCGGAAGTCGAGCACGTTTTGGCAACCCAGACGCTGATTCAGAAAAAAGCCAAGAACATGCTGGTGCGTGTTGAGGGTGAACTGGCCGCAGGCGTTACCGCCAAGGACATCACACTTGCGATCATCGGTGAAATCGGTACCGCAGGCGGAACCGGTTACGTGATTGAATATGCAGGCAGCGCCATTCGTTCGCTGTCGATGGAAGGTCGCATGACCGTCTGCAACATGTCGATTGAAGGCGGCGCGCGCGCTGGTCTTATCGCGCCGGACGAAACAACTTTTGCTTATGTCGCTGACAAGCCACGCGCGCCAAAGGGCGAAGCGCTGGAACAGGCCATTGGTTATTGGAAGACGTTGCATTCGGATGAAGGCGCGCATTTCGACAACATCGTTGAACTGGATGCCGCCAAGATTTCGCCGGTTGTATCCTGGGGTTCTTCGCCGGAAGACGTGGTCTTTGTAACTGACATCGTTCCGAACCCGGACGAGATCAAGGACGAAACCAAGCGTGCATCGAAGTGGCGTGCGCTTGATTACATGGGTTTGAAGCCGGGCACCAAGATGACCGACATCAAGATCGACCGTGTTTTCATCGGTTCTTGCACCAATGGTCGTATTGAAGATCTGCGCGATGCGGCACGTATGGCTGCTGGCAAGACAGTTGCCGCGGGCGTCAGTGCCATGATCGTTCCAGGTTCCGGTCTTGTGAAGGAGCAGGCGGAAGCTGAAGGTCTCGACAAGATTTTCATCGAAGCAGGCTTTGATTGGCGTGAGCCGGGCTGCTCGATGTGTCTTGCTATGAATGACGATCGTTTGAAGCCGGGCGAACGTTGCGCTTCGACCTCAAACCGTAACTTCGAAGGCCGTCAGGGCTTCAAAGGTCGCACGCATCTCGTGTCGCCAGCTATGGCAGCTGCTGCGGCAATTGCCGGTCATTTTGTCGATATTCGCGACTGGAACTAATTTTTCTATTCCATGAATACCAAAGCCGTCGGAGTAATCCGGCGGCTTTTTTGTTTATGGTATTGCTGGTGAGACTCTAAATTAGCTCCTTTTTCATGCTTTCAGTGTATTATGTTTTATTGCAATGGGCTTATATTGTGATGTGCTGGCAGGCATATATGCGGGAAAATATGAATGGACGGCGCTGAGTTCATACTGCTGATAAACATGACGGTTTCCGGCCTGTTTGCGCTTACCTTTTTCGGTATTGCGGCCTATGCGCGTGACAACAGTGCGGCGCCGGTTTTTGGCATCGGCTTCATTTTCGCGATGCTTTATTTTCTCACCGAACTGCTGATGCCTTCAATTCCAAGTCAGAAACTTGGCTATATGCTGGCATTTATTGTGTACTTCGTGACGATGTCATTTCTCGTTGTCGGCGTTGCACGCATGTATTCTGTGCCTGTTCCCTGGTGGCCGCTGGGGATTCTTACAATAGGTTCAGTGGTACTAATCTACGGTATTTACGATATTGCCCGCAGTGAAATGCTGGGTCGTATTCTCTATCAATTGCCGTATTTTTTGATTCTTATGCTTGCAGCCTGGATTGTGATCCATAGCCGAACAAGCAGTCGAACCCGTACAAGACCTTTTGGCCGCGCCTGGGGGGCTCTTGATGGCCTGATGGCGGGCTTGTTTACGGTGAGCGCAATTCATTTTCTGATTAAGCCTGTGCTGGCTAATCTGGTTGGTGGTGTTGGTGCATCGCCGGATGATTACATTCGCACGGACTATGCGCTTTTGGTCCAGTCGATTGGTGCCGGACTTTCGGTCGCTGGTGGTTTACTTTTGCTTTTGAGCCTCATGGGTGAGCTGATTTCCGACGTGACGCTGCGTTCGGAGACCGATCAGCTTTCCGGACTTCTTAACCGGCGCGGCTTTGAGTTCAGAGCGGAAGCTGCGATTGAAAAGTCCAAGCGTATGCGGCAGGCACTGTCTCTGATCGTCTGCGACATTGATTACTTTAAACTCATTAACGACACCCATGGACATGCTTTGGGTGATCGTGTGATTGCTGTATTTGCCGATGAATTGCGTCGCTCGGCAGCGGCGAAGGGTGGCATTGCAGCCCGTATGGGGGGAGAAGAATTTGCAGTTCTGTTGCCCGGTCATACGATCCAGTCAGCATGGCGTTTTGCGGAGCGCGCGCGGCTGGCTTGTGCCGATATTTCTCTGCCAGCTTCTGTTGGTGAAGTTAACTTCACGGTTAGTTTCGGTGTGACGGAGATGGAGTTTGATGACTTTTTCTCTGATGTCTACAAGCGCGCTGACGCAGCACTTTATGAAGCCAAGAAAAATGGTCGCAATTGCGTTCGCACGGCCTTGCCGATGATGCTTGATGACAATGTCGTCGAAATGCGTGGTGCAAACAGAGCCCGATAAAACACGTTGAATTATGCTGACATGCTTTACCTTTGGACGAGCTGTTGTCTACAATCGCCCCACTCCCTTCTTGGGGATGTACTTGGAGGAAAAGACCGAAATGACCACAGATCATGCCGTCGATATTGCGCTGCTGCATTTGCGAGATGCGCATGAGTTCTCGCCTTTGCTTGCAAGCTATGCGCAGGCATTGAAGCGTGGTGCTCCACGCCGCCCAGATGATTTTTATGCCGAGCATCTGTTGCAGGATCGTGCGACCGAAATTCTTGGTGCGCGTGTTGACGGCGATCTCGTTGGCTTTGTCATTTTCTTCGATCTGCCAGAACCGGTCTCTGGTTCGCGTGCAGGACAGGTGGATCACATTTACGTCCATCATGATCATCGCGGCAAAGGCATAGCAAAGGCGTTGATTGACGTGCTGGCTGACAAAGCCGAAGAGCGCAGTTGGTCGAAGCTTGTGCTCAATGCGCCGCGCGTGCCGGAAGATGGCCGCAAGCTCTACGAACAAGTCGCCACGGCTGCTGACTGGTCCAGCTATGTGATTCGCTTCGGGAACTGAGTTTCATCTGTAAAAGTGGATGAAATTACACATGTTTTGCCAAACACGGGACTTCAATCGTTTGAATTCCTAAATCACGCGAAAGTGTCGTCCGGGTGCGACCAATTGTTAGTCTTTTCGTGAAAAAGCTTCTTTGACGTGGTGGTGAAAGCGCAGTAGAAAGCGCCACATAGGGTCGTGCGACACGATCTAGACACATTTTCTGGGTCGTGCTGGCGCAGGATCGAACAGTTCCGTTTCCTTGCGCTGTGAACGACATCGAACCGGGCTCCGAATGAGCCCGCATCTGCTTCATCATGCCAGACAAAACCGGCACATGGAGAAGCGGGTGGAAACGTCAGGGAAGCCCACGAAAGCCATGACACAACCGACCGTTACGCGTCAGCGTCCTTTGTCGCCACATCTGTCGATTTATCGACCGAAGATCACGATGACGATGTCGATCATCCATCGTATCACGGGTGTTGCGCTTTATTTCGGAACCATTCTTCTCGCTGCTTGGCTGATTGCCGCTGCAATCGGTGAAGACGCTTTCAATACTGTGAGCTGGGTCTACAATTCGTGGATCGGCTATATTGTACTGTTTGGCTATACGTGGGCGCTGTTGCACCATCTGGCTGGCGGCGTGCGCCATTTCATCTGGGACATGGGTGCCGGACTGGAAAAGCACACAGCCAGTAAGATCGCTTGGCTGACACTGGCCTTCTCACTGCCTGCAACGATCCTTGTCTGGGTTGTTGCTTTCGTAGTGCGCTGAAAGGAGTTCTGACATGAGCGATATGCGTACACCTCTCGGCAAAGTTCGCGGTTTGGGGTCTGCCAAGGAAGGCACCGGCCATTTCTGGTTTCAGCGTATGAGTGCCGTAGCGCTCGTTCCGCTGGTTTTGTTTTTCGTCGGTCTGGTCATTTCGCTGCATGGCGCAAGCTATGCGGAAGTGAAAGCCGTTCTGGCGCATCCCTTCACCGCTCTGGTGATGGCGCTGTTCGTGCTGACCGGTGTTTACCACATGCGTCTTGGCATGCAGGTTGTTATTGAAGATTACATTCACGGCGAAGGCCTGAAGGTCCTGCTGGTTATGCTCAACACCTTCTTCACGGTGGTTGTGGGCGTGGCTTGCGTTTACGCGATCCTCAAGCTGAGCTTCGGAGGTTGATAGCCCGATGGCTAGTGCACAAAATAATGCAGCTGGTGCTGCGGGCGAAAAGAACTACACATTCGTTGATCACAAGTTTGATGTTGTCGTGGTGGGGGCCGGTGGCGCCGGCCTGCGCGCAACGCTTGGCATGGCCGAACAGGGCCTGAAAACTGCCTGCATCACCAAGGTTTTCCCAACGCGCTCCCATACGGTTGCAGCGCAGGGCGGTATTGCAGCATCGCTGAAAAACATGGGCCCGGACAGCTGGCAGTGGCATATGTACGATACCGTTAAGGGATCGGACTGGCTGGGTGACACGGACGCGATGGAATATCTGGCGCGTGAGGCTCCTGCTGCGGTTTACGAGCTTGAACATTACGGTGTGCCGTTCTCGCGTACCGAAGAAGGTAAGATTTATCAGCGTCCATTCGGCGGCCACATGCAGAACTTTGGTGATGGTCCGCCAGTTCAGCGTACTTGTGCCGCTGCTGACCGTACCGGCCATGCGATCCTGCACACGCTTTATGGTCAGTCACTGAAAAACAATGCGCAGTTCTTCATCGAATATTTCGCGCTTGATCTGATCATGACCGATGGCGTCTGCACGGGCGTTGTTGCATGGAACCTTGATGACGGCACAATTCATCGCTTCTCCGCCAAAATGGTGGTTATGGCGACGGGTGGTTATGGTCGTTCGTATTTCTCGGCAACATCCGCGCATACCTGCACTGGCGACGGTGGCGGCATGGCTGCTCGCGCAGGCCTTCCGCTTCAGGATATGGAATTCGTTCAGTTCCATCCCACCGGCATTTACGGCGCAGGCTGCTTGATTACTGAAGGCGCACGCGGTGAAGGCGGGTATCTCGTCAATTCCGAAGGCGAGCGTTTTATGGAGCGTTATGCACCGTCCGCCAAGGATCTGGCTTCGCGTGACGTTGTTTCGCGTTGCATGACCATGGAAATCCGCGCTGGTCGCGGCGTTGGCAAAAACAAAGATCATATTTATCTGCATCTCGACCATCTTGATCCGGCTGTTCTGCATGAACGTCTGCCGGGGATTTCCGAGTCGGCCAAGATTTTCGCAGGCGTGGATTTGACCAAGGAACCGATCCCGGTTCTGCCAACGGTTCACTACAATATGGGCGGCATTCCAACCAATTATTGGGGCGAAGTGCTTAACCCAACCAAGGAAGACCCAGATCGCGTTCAGCCGGGCCTGATGGCCGTGGGTGAAGCTGGTTGCGCATCGGTGCATGGTGCAAACCGTCTTGGCTCCAACTCGCTGATCGATCTGGTGGTATTTGGCCGTGCGGCTGCAATCCGCGCTGGCGAAGTCATCGATCGCGCTGCAAAAATTCCGGATATTGACGAGGCTGCGTGCGACAAGATTATGGATCGTTTCCATCGTCTTCGCTATGCGAACGGCAATACGCCAACCGCAGAACTGCGCGAAAAGATGCAGCGCACGATGCAGGAAGATGCTGCCGTGTTCCGTACGGATGAATCGCTCAAGCAGGGCGTGGCACGTATGGCCGAAATCTGGAAAGAACTGCCGGACATTAAGGTTTCTGACCGCTCAATGATCTGGAATTCTGATCTGGTTGAAACGTTGGAACTGGAAAACCTGATGGCAAACGCCATGGTAACCGTTGTTTCGGCTGAAGCACGCAAGGAAAGCCGTGGCGCACATGCGCATGAGGATTTCCCGGACCGTAATGATGCCGAATGGCGTAAACACACCCTTTCCTGGCTGTCGCCAAATGGCGACGTGAAGCTTGATTACCGCCCTGTTCATCTCGATCCGCTGACGACCGAGGAAGAAGGCGGCATCAATCTGGCCAAAATCGCGCCGAAAAAGCGCGTTTACTGATCGAGGGAATGAGCAATGGTTGAACTCGCACTTCCCAAAAACTCCCGTATGCAGGAAGGCAAGACCTGGCCGCGTCCAGATGGTGCCAAGAATGTAACGGAGTTCCGCATTTATCGCTGGTCGCCGGATGACGACGCAAATCCAAGCATCGATACTTATTATATCGATCGCGATGATTGCGGCCCGATGGTGCTCGACGGTCTTCTCTACATCAAGAACAAGATCGATCCGACGCTGACGCTGCGCCGTTCGTGCCGTGAAGGCATTTGCGGTTCTTGCGCGATGAACATCGATGGCGCTAACACGCTTGCCTGTACCAAGGGCATGGACGAGATCAAGGGTTCCATCAAGGTCTACCCGCTGCCGCATATGCCGGTTGTGAAGGATCTGGTGCCTGATCTCAGCAACTTCTACGCTCAGCACCGTTCGATTGAGCCATGGCTCAAGACGGTTTCGCCAGAGCCGCAGAAGGAATGGTTGCAGAGCCACGAAGATCGTCAGAAGCTCGATGGTCTTTACGAGTGCATTCTCTGCGCTTGCTGCTCGACCTCGTGCCCAAGCTATTGGTGGAATGGCGATCGTTATCTCGGACCAGCTGTTCTGCTTCAGGCCTATCGCTGGCTGATCGACAGCCGCGACGAAGCCAAGGGCGAACGTCTCGATAATCTCGAAGATCCGTTCCGTCTCTATCGCTGCCATACGATTATGAACTGCGCGCAAACCTGCCCGAAGGGTCTTAACCCTGCCAAGGCGATTGCCGAAATCAAGAAAATGATGGTCGAGCGCCGCGTGTAATCGCGGCAATCGCCTTTTTGTTTCCCTTTCGGCCTGTGGCCTCAACGCCTCCTGTGCCGAAATCAAGAAAATGATGGTTGAGCGCCGCGTATAATCGCGGCGATCGCCTTTTTGTTTCCCTTTCGGCCTGTGGCCTCAACGCCTCTTGTGCCGAAATCAAGAAGATGATGGTTGAACGCCCCGTGTAATCGCGGCAGTCAAATACTGTATTAAAGGGAGGTTTTGCCTCCCTTTTCTTTTGCGGAAGATCTGGCTGATACTTGATTTTTTCGTGTTGCCCATATCTGATCAGAAAGCAGAAGTTTACTCCTCGTTTGAAGGTTTCATCATGCTTGATCATATCGGCTTCAATATTTCCAGCATGCCAAAGTCCAGTGCATTCTATGATGCCGCGCTCAAACCGCTCGGTATTTCGCGTGCTATGGAATTCGGTGACTGGGTCGGCTATGGCCGCAATGGCAAGCCAGAGTTCTGGATCGGCAAACAGAAGGGTGCAAAACTCGAGGGTGTTCTGCATGTGGCCTTTTCAGCGGGAACACGGTCTGAAGTGGACCGCTTCTATGAAGCGGCGCTTGCCGCAGGCGGAAAAGATAATGGCAAGCCGGGAATACGCGAACATTACCACCCCGATTATTACGCGGCTTTCGTGACCGATCCTGACGGCCATAACATCGAAGCAGTCTGTCATCTGCCGGAATGAAAAAAGCGGGCAATGCCCGCTTTTATTTTATCACACCAGTTTGGCGTCCAGCGTTACTTCGATAGCACCAAGCGCCTTAGAAAGTGGGCAGGTCTTTTCTGCTGTTTCAGCGAGCTTCTGAAAATCGTCGTTTGATATGCCGGGAATGGTTGCATTAAGCGTCAAAGCACTGCGCGTAATCTCAAAACCGCCACCGGATGCCGGAACCACTGTGACCGCCGCTGTTGCTTCCAGCTTTTCTGCCGGAGTGCCATTTTGCGTCAGATGTGCTGAGAGATTCATCGCAAAGCAACCTGCATGGGCTGCACCCAGCAGTTCTTCTGGATTGGTACCAGCGCGACCGCTTTCATCCTCGAAGCGCGCTTTGAAGTCATAAGGCAGATCTTTCAAAGCACCGCTCTGTGTATTGAGCGTGCCTTTGCCTTCTTTGAGCGTGCCTTTCCAGACGGCTGTTGCTTTTCTATCCATGATGAAACTCCTCTGTTGGGTTTAAAAACCACATAGGGCGTATTCAGATGCGTTCCAGTGTCAGCTATGGACAATCTTACGGGTTGTATCGTCTGCCCATGCCAGTGAAAGCATGAGAACCATGATAATAATCATGTTGAAGAAGAAGCGATCGTAGGGCATCGGGAAATAAGCAAATTTTCCGAGAATACCGATGACCATGGCGAAGATAACGCCATTCAATCGCGGTATATTGGTCTTGATCCCAGCTCTCGCCATCGCGATCCATGCGACCAGTGCTATCAGAAGTATGGAGGGCCAGCTTTCGAGATAAAGTGCGAGTATGATGCCTCGAATATAGGCTTTGATCAGAAGGACGAGCGAAAAGTCCGGGTTAAAACCCGTCATGGAGTTTGGCATATTAATGCAGGTGAAATAGAGGTGTGCCCACCAGCCGGGATGCCCCGCAGTTTTCTCCATCATTAAGCCAGCCACGATGCACACGGCGAAGGCGATCAGCAATGGAAGTTTTCGCCAGCCGAACAGGAATGCTGTGATCAGCAGAGCGAATATCATGATAATATTGTCTGGACGGATTGTGAAGGAAAGCACGAGTAGCATCGCACCCAGCCAGTCACGCTTACGCAGAATGGCAAAAATGGCAGCGAAGGAAAGCGCTGCCATGGTGATATCGGGAAATACAGCTGACGATATTGGTCCATACCCGGCCAGCAAAAGAACGGGGCCAACGATGAGGCCAGCCTGAAGCGATTGATAGCTGGCGAGCAACCAAAGCATGAGCAGCCCAATCGCAAGTGAGGCCGCAATGCTGATGAGGTGGCCACCACGAGCCAGGCCGGTGTAAGGCTCAAGCCAGCGCAGCAGTTGAATATAGCCGGCCTTGACGCGATACATGACCAATAGTGACTTGAAGCTATCCGGGCTCTCCCACTGAGCGCTTCGAAAGTCTCCATCTTGTTTCAAAGCGAGCAGTTCGCCCTCTGATGCAACTTCGGCGACTTGCCGCCATGTTTCCGTATGTAGCGCGTTTGCATCGGGATAGCGGTTTTCCAGTGCTGTCGCGATATAGGGGATCATATCCCAATTATTGTCAGGCTTAACGGCTGAATAAATGACGGCTGCTGCCATAGCGGTAATAATGGCAAGCGCGCCCGCAATTTTAGACAGTTTGTGAACACGTGCCGTTGTCCATAAGCCTGCCTGTGCCTGCAGGATCACATCGATCAACCGCTTATTGGTATGCATGCCCCAAGGCCCCCACGCCTATATTCTATTTTGCTTTTTTAGCAGACGTGGAAGCTTTTTCCAGTGGTCGTGAGAAGCTTAAATCGCTTCTCCTTGCAGCAGACGCGGGGTATCCCCCGAAAGACCTGCGGCTTGTTTTATGAAGAACGATTTGAGGCTTGGCACGCGATCCACGAGACCTAGCCCAATGTCGCGAATGGTGCGCACAGCCGGATTGTCGTTGGAGAAGAGCTTGGTCAGCACATCAGTGGTGACACCCATCTGAACCGTGTCGAACCGACGCCATGCTTGATAGCGCTCGAGTGCCGCAAAGGAGCCGATGTCGAGGCCAAGGCGGTCTGTCTCGACAATTACTTCTGCAATGGCTGCGGCATCGCGGAAACCGAGGTTGAGACCTTGACCGGCGATTGGATGAATACGATGGGCTGCATCGCCCACAAGCGCGAAACGTGGTTTTACAAATTCGCGCGCCAGCGTGAGGCCGAGTGGGAAGGCGCGGCGCGGGCCTTCAACCGTCAGTGCGCCAAGGCGATGGCCGAAACGCTGCTCGAGTTCTGTTTCAAAGATGAAGTCATCCTCCCGGATGAGACGCTCGGCGTCCGCTGTGCGTTCTGTCCAGACGAGCGAACTGCGATTGCCTTTCAGCGGCAGGATAGCGAATGGGCCAGCAGGCAGAAAATGTTCGTCGGCACGGCCTCCATGGGGGCGTTCATGGGCGACGTTGCAGACGATGCCCGATTGATCGTAGTCCCAGTTAACGGTCTTGATGCCTGCAATATCACGCAGGCGCGACTTCGCGCCATCAGCGGCAATCAGCAGGCGCGTGGAGATTGTTTCGCCATTGGCCAAAGTGACGGTGACGGATTCGGGTAGCGTTTCAAAATTCTCTACACTCATGCCTTCAATGAACGTGATGCCGAGTTTATCCGCTTGTCTGTGAAGGGCGGTGTTAAGAACGCGGTTTTCGACCATATGCGCAAAGGGCTCGCCGGGATTAACATCGCCAGCGAATGTCAGAAATACCGGACGCACGGGATCAGAGGTGCGGGAATCTGTTACGACCATCTCAGTGATTGGCTGAGCATCTGTGACAATCTCCTGCCAGCAGCCAAGCTTATCAAGCATGCGTGAGGCGGCAGCGGCAATGGAAGACGCACGCGGGTCATTTTTCCATGCGCCTGCGGGTGCGCCATCAATGACGGTTACGGAAAGATGCGGGGCTGCGGATTTGACAGCAACAGCAGTCACAAGGCCGACGTAGCCGCCACCTGCAATAACAAGATCGCGTTTGTTGGCTGCATTTTGCGTGGCTTCGGCGGACATTGCTCTTCCTTTCAGATCGCTCTTCGATGAAGCAGATAAGGCTGCGACAGTTTTGGGGAACTTGACAGTTTCCCTTGTGCAAGCCCAAACAGTTCATCAAGAATATGTTCTCTATATAAGGTTTCAGGAGACAGGCTGTCCATGTCGAATAATGAAAAGACCGATCTATCGCAGGCCGAGCAAACGGCTGCCATGCAACAGCTTCTAGAGACGCTTGATCTTGAAACGCTGGAAGTGGATCTTTTCCGTGGTAACAGCCCGCAGGTGGGTTGGCAGCGCGTTTTTGGCGGACAGGTGATCGGCCAGGCGCTGATTGCAGCGCAGCGCACTGTGGAGCCGGAAAGGCAGGTTCATTCTCTGCATGGCTATTTTGTGCGTCCGGGTGATCCGGCAATTCCGATTATTTATGAAGTCGACCGCATTCGCGACGGTTCGAGTTTCAATACGCGCCGTGTTCTGGCAAAGCAGCACGGTAAGGCGATCTTCACGCTGTCGGCCTCATTTCAGATTGATGAGCCGGGTCTCGATCATCAGATCGAAATGCCGGAAGGTCTGCCGATGCCGGAACAGCTGGTCGGCGATCATGATCTAAAAGACGAGTATCTGCATCTTGCCCCGTCGGGCGTGCGTAAATATTGGGAGCAGGAGCGCCCGATCGAGATCAAGCCGGTGTCGCTCAAGCATTATTTCTCGCGCGAAAAACTGGCTCCGAGCCAACATGTCTGGGTGCGCGCGCGCGGCATCGTGCCGGATGATCGCGCACTTCAAGCAGCCATTCTTGCCTATCTCTCCGATATGACATTGCTTGATACATCGCTGCACCCGCATGGACGCACGATTTTTGATCGTGATCTGCAAGTGGCGAGCCTTGATCATGCGATGTGGTTTCACCGCCCGTGCAGGCTCGATGATTGGCTTTTATACACGCAGGATACCCCGAGCGCTTCCGGCGCACGTGGATTTAACCGTGGCGCACTTTATACCCGCGATGGGTTGTTAATCGCGTCGGTTGCGCAGGAAGGTCTTATTCGTGTGCATGAAAAAGCCAAATGATGATATTTTAATCACCGATAATACGTGTGTTTAATTTTTATGCAGTGGCTATCTACGCTAACTGAGCGCCAGGTTTAAAAACTGAATCCGATGAATCACTTAAAGCGGTTTTGCCCATCGGGGTAAGACCGCTTTTTTCTGTCATAGAAAGATTTTTTCGGCATTTGCATCGCTTGTCTGGTTTGCCGAAAAGCCCGCATTTTGGGCGAAAATACAGCGTCTATCTGACAGTTCTGAGAAATCAGCGAGCATCAAACATCAGAAAAATTGCATTTTTATGGTGTGGTGGTCCGTAACTGGCACGATTTTTGTTTCTCTTAGTTCGAACCGGTCTTTTCAGCGCAGACGCGTTTGAAGCCGCCATTCGACGGAGATACTCGATGCTCATAACTGAAAGATTTAAGCAGACGGCATTTGCCACCCTTCCTGCGCTGCTCGTATTAGCGGGAACAGCCTTTGCACAGGATGCAGCCGAAGCTACCCCGACCCTTGATACGGGCGATACCGCCTGGATGCTGACTTCAACCGCGCTTGTGCTGATGATGACCATTCCTGGTCTCGCACTTTTCTACGGCGGTATGGTTCGCAAGAAGAATGTGCTTTCCACTGTAATGCAGAGCTTCGCAATCACCTGCCTTATGTCGGTCTTGTGGATGTTCTTCGGCTATTCGCTCGCATTCACCGATGGTGGTTCGATGAACGCCTATATCGGCGGCTTTGATAAGGCGTTTCTGTCGGGTGTGACGATGGACTCGCTCACTGGAACAATTCCCGAATATCTCTTCATCGTGTTCCAGATGACTTTTGCGGTTATCACGCCTGCGCTGATTGCGGGTTCGTTCGCTGAACGCATGAAATTCTCCTCCATGCTTGTTTTCATGGTTCTGTGGCTGTTCATCGTTTATGTGCCGGTAGCACATTGGGTATGGGGCGGCGGCTTCCTCGGTTCTGACGGCGTTCTCGACTTTGCTGGTGGTACTGTCGTTCACATCAATGCTGGTGTTGCTGGTCTTGTTGCAGCCCTTATCATTGGCAAGCGTGATGGTTACGGCCACGTCAATATGGCTCCACACAACCTCGTTCTCTCGGTCATTGGTGCAGCTCTTCTGTGGGTGGGCTGGTTCGGCTTCAACGCTGGTTCGGCTGCTGGTGCCAATTCGCTCGCTGCTGTCGCTATGCTCAACACGCAGGTTGCGACCGCTGGTGCAGCTCTCGCCTGGATGTTTGCTGAATGGGCAATTGCCGGTAAGCCAAGTGTTCTTGGAATCATCTCAGGTGCGGTTGCAGGTCTCGTTGCCGTTACGCCTGCCGCTGGTTTCGTCAATCCAACGGGCGCGCTGATTATCGGTATCATCGCAGGCCTTATCTGCTACGTGGCAGCGGTTAAGCTCAAGCACGCACTTGGCTATGACGACTCGCTCGATGCCTTCGGTGTTCACGGTGTTGGCGGTTTTGTTGGCGCGATCCTCACTGGCTTTTTTGCTGATGTTGCAATCAATGCTGCTGGCGAAGGCGCAACCATGGGCAAGCAGTTCTTCGGTGCGGCAGTTACGATTGTCTACACCGCAGTTGCGACAGCCATCATCCTTTATGTGATCAAGGCCATCATGGGTCTGCGCCCGACAAAGCAGGAAGAAATGGAAGGTCTCGACATCGCGTTGCACGGCGAGTCTGTTCAGTAGAACAGGGTTGTCTCAAGAAGGAAAAGGCGCGGGAAACCGCGCCTTTTTCACATTCAGCATTATTTGCCTGTGTATGATACTGCATGGTTAATGAGGAATTAACCATCGCAAGGCTAGGATCATCCCGATTCATTGCGCCCAGGGCTATCCAAGCCCGAGGGCAACAAACCATAGTTCGGGACAGGCTTTATGCGGCAAGGATATTCGCCCTCATACCCGCTGCGTGACGAGCGGATTTCGGATGATAGACTGCGACTGGTCAATATCTTCCGCAGGCAATTCTATATCCTATTTGGGTTGGCGTTGCTTTCGCTGGCAGCGATGGCTGTTGGCGCGCTCGCCACATGGAACGTGGCTGATCCCAGCCTCAGTCATGCGACGGACAATCCTGTCACCAACGCGCTTGGCTATCCGGGTGCCGTCTTTTCCGACATTGCTATGCAGTTTTTCGGCCTTGCCAGTGTTCCAGCACTTCTGCCGCTTGCAGTCTGGTCGCTGCTGATGATGACGCGCGGTGGTATTGGCCGGATCGCAAAGCGTAGCATCGCATGGTTTGGCGCGGCTTTGTTGTTTGCAGCCATTGCGAGCTGCTTTGCGGTTCCCGAAAGCTGGCCGATGCCGATTGGTCTTGGCGGTGTTTTCGGTGATCTGGTTCTGCGCATTCCCGGCATCTTTTTAGGTTCCTTCCCGCAAGGTGCAATTGCTTCAGGCATTGCACTGGTTCTGGCTTTCCCGGCACTTTGGCTGTGCCTGTTTGCAAGCGGAATCATTGGTCGCGGCAACGCGGCGACTGATGGCGCGAGCGAACGCGGTGCATCGGCTGAAGATGATTATTCGGATTATGAAGATGCAGACGATGAAGCATCTTCTGGTGGCCTCTCTGCGTTCGTTGGTTCTCTTACCCACACGATTTATAGCGCGACCGCAACATTCAAACGTCTGACCGGAATGAACCGTCGCAAGCCGCGCGACGACGAATATGGCGATATGCGCCAAGTGCGCCGCAGTGCAGAAGCGCGGGGCAGTACTCGTCATGAGCCGGGCTTTGGTGGTGCAGCATCGGAAGAACCGCCATTCGATATGGATGGTGATGGTGAAGATATGCCTTTGGCGGGTGAAGAGTGGCACGACGCACCGCCGCAGCGCTCGAAAGCGCGGGTTGGCGAACGTGCGCCGGCACCAAAGAGCGGTGGACGTATTCAGCGTGAGGCGCAGTCGTCGTTCCTGAAAGATGGCGGCGCTTTTGAAATGCCATCGCTGCATTTCCTTGCTGAACCAAAGCTTGTGCAGCGCGATTCATCGCTTTCCAAAGATGCGCTCGAACAGAATGCACGTCTGCTGGAAGGTGTGCTGGAAGATTTCGGCGTGCGTGGCGAGATCATCAATGTGAAGCCGGGTCCGGTCGTCACGCTTTACGAGCTTGAACCTGCTCCAGGCATTAAGTCGTCTCGCGTCATTGGACTGGCTGACGATATTGCACGCTCGATGAGCGCGATTGCCGCCCGTGTTGCTGTTGTTCCAGGCCGCAATGTGATCGGCATCGAACTGCCGAACCAGAAGCGCGAAATGGTTTATCTGCGCGAAATGCTGGCAAGCCGTGATTTTGAGCAAACAAAGGCAAAGCTTGCGCTGGCACTCGGCAAGACGATTAATGGTGAGCCGGTCATCGCCGATATTGCAAAAATGCCCCATGTTCTGGTGGCAGGCACGACGGGTTCCGGTAAATCGGTTGCTATCAACACGATGATCCTGTCGCTGGTCTATCGCATGACGCCAAAAGAATGCCGCCTGATCATGATTGATCCAAAGATGCTGGAGCTTTCGATCTATGACGGTATTCCGCATCTTCTGACGCCCGTTGTGACCGATCCGAAGAAGGCGGTGGTTGCGCTCAAATGGACCGTGCGGGAAATGGAAGACCGCTATCGCAAGATGTCCAAGGTCGGCGTGCGCAACATTGACGGTTTCAATCAGCGCGTTGGCGAAGCCCAGAAAAAAGGTGAGAATATCGCGCGCACTGTGCAGACCGGCTTTGACCGGAACACAGGTGAAGCGATCTACGAAACCGAACAGCTTGATCTCGAACCAATGCCATATATCGTCGTGATCATCGACGAAATGGCCGATTTGATGATGGTCGCAGGCAAGGATATTGAAGGCACCGTACAGCGTCTGGCACAGATGGCGCGTGCGGCAGGTATTCATGTGATTATGGCAACGCAGCGTCCATCGGTCGATGTGATTACCGGTACGATCAAGGCGAACTTCCCGACGCGTATTTCGTTCCAGGTTACTTCCAAGATTGATAGCCGCACTATTCTGGGTGAGCAGGGCGCCGAGCAGTTGCTTGGTCAGGGTGATATGCTGTTCATGGCCGGTGGCGGTCGCATTCAGCGCGTGCACGGTCCATTCGTGGGCGATGACGAGGTTGAGCGTATTGTTCAGCATCTCAAGCTTCAGGGTGTGCCGGAATATCTCGACGCGATCACCGAGGATGAGGAAGAAGACGAAGGTGGCGGTCCGGCTGGAACGTCCAACCTTGAAAACTCCGACGATCCTTATGATCAGGCTGTTGCCGTGGTGCTGCGTGATAAAAAGGCTTCGACTTCCTATATCCAGCGTCGCCTAGGCATTGGCTATAATCGTGCCGCTTCAATCATTGAGCGCATGGAAGAAGAAGGTATTGTCGGTCCTGCTAATCACGCGGGTAAGCGCGAGATATTGGTGCCGACTGAAGACGACTATTAATTCTCAGGATCTCATCGGCTTTTGTGCTGCCATACTGGCGCCTAACTGCCGATTTATTCTGAGACAACGATGAAAAAAGAGAGTTTGCCCATGATGATCTCCCGTATTTCGAGCTTTATGAAAGCCAGCCGCTTTGTGGCCGTCCTCGGATTGGGAGCATTGAGCCTTGGTGTTGTGGCTCCGGCTTTTGTGCCGGTTGCAGCGCAGGCACAGGGCGCAAGTGGTGCTGCGGCTGCACAGCAGATCGCCGATCACTTCTCATCGTTGCGGACGCTCACTGGCGAATTTGTACAGTTCGGCCCTAAGGGTGAACAGACCGGCGGCACATTCTATCTGGAACGTCCGGGCAAGATTCGCTTCAACTATGATAAGTCACCGATCCGCGTGATCTCCGATGGTAATCAGGTTGTCATCAACAATCGCAAGCTCGACACATGGGATATGTATGCGCTCGGCACCACGCCGTTGAAGATGCTGCTCGCTGACCGGATTGATCTCGGCGGCGGACGCCTTCAGAGTGTTAAGCAAGACCCGGATATGACCACGCTGGTCGTGGGTGATAAAACGGCTTTTGGTAATTCGAAGATCACCATGATGTTTGAACCAAAGACCATGGATCTCAAGCAGTGGACCATCACCGATGCGCAGGGCCTCGACACCACAATCATGGTGTTCAATCTTCGCAGTGGCGTTCGCTTTACCGATGACATGTTCAAGATCGACTATCAGCGCATCGCGATGAAGCGTAAGGGCCAGTAAAACTTCACGCTCGATATTTGCATTTGCCGGATAAATCGTTACGTTCGCGGCCATCTTTTGATGGCTGTGAGTCTTATTCCCATGACATTTTCTGTTGCTACCTGGAACATCAATTCCGTTCGCTTGCGTATGCCGCTGGTCGAGCAGTTTTTAAGCGATTATCAGCCGGATGTTCTCTGCCTTCAGGAAACCAAATGTCCCGACGATCAGTTCCCTTCCAAGGGCTTTCGCGCACTCGGCTATGAGCATATCGCGATCAGTGGTCAGAAGGGTTACCACGGCGTTGCAACCATCTCGAAACGTCCGCTGAGCGACGTTGAAAAGGTCGGTTTTTGCGAGATGGGCGATTGCCGTCATTTAAGCGCAGTGGTTGAAGCGGGTGGCAAAAAGCTCCGTATCCATAATTTTTATGTGCCTGCGGGTGGCGATGAGCCAGACCCGGAAATCAATCCAAAATTTGCGCACAAGCTTGGTTTCCTTGAGGAAATGCGGGCGATTGTTGCTGACAGGCAGGATGGAAACTGGTCGATCCTTGTTGGTGATCTCAACATTGCGCCGCTGGAAAACGATGTCTGGTCGCATAAGCAGTTGCTGAAAATCGTCAGCCACACGCCGATTGAAACCACCACGCTTGAAGATCTTCGCGTCAAAGGCGGCTGGAGCGATCTCATGCGTCATGTCATCCCGGCAGACCAGAAAATTTATACATGGTGGAGTTATCGCGCCAAGGATTGGGATGCAGCTGACCGTGGCCGCAGGCTCGATCACATCTGGGGTTCGGCTGATCTGGAAGCGCATATGCAAGGTTTGCAAATCCTGCGCGAAGCGCGTGGCTGGGATCGTCCATCCGATCACGTACCAGTAATTGCGACATTCGATCTGGATTAAACGCACACGCAAGCGTATATAGAGCGAAGTTCAGAAGAGGAGAAAAGAGCAATGGATCGTTCAGCACTGTTTTCAATGACCAGTGTTTTCAACGTTTCCGGGGTTCTTCATGTCTTCTCTTCTCACTCTTCAGGGTATTTCCGCGCTCACGGCTGATGGCCGTACACTCTTTTCCGGCATCAATTTCAGCGTAACCGAAGGCCGTATTGGGCTTGTCGGGCGCAATGGTATTGGCAAATCCACCCTTCTGAAAATCATGAGCGGGGCGTCGCTGCCTGCTAGTGGCACTGTTACGCGCACTGGCCGAATTGGTGTACTTGCCCAGAATATCGGTAGTGATGGTCAGCAGACTGTAGCCGATCTGTTTGAGGCGGGTGCTGTCTTTGACATGCTTGCGCGTATCCAAGCAGGTGAGGGCACTGACGTTGATTTTGAGCAGGCCGACTGGCTGTTGCCGCAGCATTTTGATGAAGCCTTGCAGATGTTCGGGCTTTCGCTTGCTCCACAAACCCTGGTTTCAGCATTAAGTGGAGGGCAACAGACACGGGCAGCACTCGCAGCTCTACTGTTTCAGAAGCCTGATCTTATTCTGCTCGATGAACCCACCAACAATCTTGATCGCGATGGTCGTCAGGCTGTCGCTGACATGCTTGCGAAATGGCAGGGGGCAGCTGTTGTCGTCAGCCATGATCGTGAATTGTTGCGGGGAATGGATGCGATAGCCGAGCTTTCGCAAGGCGCGTTGACGCTTTATGGCGGCAACTGGGATTTCTATTACGAGCGTAAGGAAGCAGAGCGGGAAGGGGCGCAGCGTGATCTTGAGCTTGCGCAGCGCGATGTGAAACAGGTCAGGCTCAAAGCGCAGGAAGCCGCTGAACGGCAGGCAAAAAGCG
This sequence comes from Ochrobactrum sp. MYb379, assembly GCF_037479515.1. Taxonomy (NCBI): domain Bacteria; kingdom Pseudomonadati; phylum Pseudomonadota; class Alphaproteobacteria; order Hyphomicrobiales; family Brucellaceae; genus Ochrobactrum; species Ochrobactrum sp. MYb379. The sequence goes on along the minus strand of NZ_JBBGYW010000002.1, from coordinate 82,176 downwards.
ATGCGCGTGGGAAAAAATCGCGAGCCGATGCGGGCATGAGCAAGCTTCTGCTGGATGCGCGTGCCGATAAAGCGCAAAAGACTGGCGGTCGTGGTGAATTGCTTGCTGAGCGCAATGCAGAGCGCGCACAAAACCAGTTGCGTGATGCGGAAGCAAAGGTCGAACGCAATAAGCCAATGCGTTTTAATATTGAGGCGGCGCTTTCGCCTTCGGGGCGTGTGATGCTCGAAATGCTCAATGTTTCTGGCGGGCCAGTACCGGAACGCCCGGTTATCCGGGACTTCTCGCTGAAAATTGTCGGGCCAGAACGCATTGTTATTCGCGGTGCAAATGGTGCTGGCAAAACCTCGCTTTTACGGTTGATTTCCGGCGATTTGCAGCCTGTTTCGGGTGAGATCAAGTGCTTTGTGTCTATTGCCATGTTTGATCAGCAGATGAGCCTGATGGACCGAAATGCGACGCTCTACGAGAATTTCCGCAGGTTGAACAAAGGTTCCAGCGATAATGATGCTCATTCGGCTCTGGCGCGTTTCTCATTTCGTGGTGAGAGTGCGTCACGTCTGGCAGGTAGCTTAAGCGGTGGTGAATTGCTGCGCGCAGCATTGGCTTGTGTGCTCGCAGGAACGCTCAGACCTGAACTGCTTATTCTGGACGAGCCGACAAATCATCTCGATCTTGATTCAATTCAGGCACTGGAAACAGCACTGAATGATTATGAGGGTGGCCTGCTGCTTGTGAGCCATGATCAAGCATTTCTGGATGCTATAGGGATCGAGCGGATCATTGAATTATGATTTAGTCGCTGCCGCCAAATTGAGGTGCTACTTTTTCAATATCAGCAATCAGTTGCAGCAGGTTTCTGCTGATATGCGCGTGCAGCGAGGCTGCGGCTTCCGGATATTCTTCCAGAATGCGCCGGAACACCGAACGGCTGATGCGGATAACTTCGGTTTCTTCCTCAGCCAACGCACCGGTCATGCGGGAGGTTTGGGCAATCAGCGCCATTTCGCCAAGCATTGCACCGGGGCCGACGGGGCGGATTGTGACCCGCCCTTCGTCGGCATCATGAAACAGGCTGATATTGCCCGATACGACGATATAGCCGCAATCAGCGCTCTGGCCTTCGCGGAATAGTTCACGACCAGCGCGCAGCACAAGACGTTCTGCGCCGAAGGCGAGCAGACGCAACTGTTCAGGTGAGAAAGACTCGAACAGGCCTACTGAGCTGAGAATGCGGATATCGTCATCGAGCGCCATAGCTTGTCATGACACCCGTATCATGCGCTGTCCATCATGGGACAAGTTTGTATCCCCCGCTTTCTGTAACCAGAAGCGATGCATTGGATGGATCCTTTTCAATTTTCTGGCGCAGACGGTAAACGTGGGTTTCCAGCGTGTGTGTCGTGACGCCCGAATTATACCCCCACACTTCCTCAAGCAGCACATCTCTGCCAATGACCTTGTCGCCGGCGCGATAAAGATACTTAATGATCGCGGCTTCCTTTTCGGTCAGGCGAATCTTTCCGCCCTTCTCATCGAGAAGCAGCTTCTGGCCCGGTTTGAACGTATAAGGACCAACGATGAATGTCGCGTCTTCACTCTGCTCATGCTGGCGCAACTGCGCGCGAATGCGCGCAAGCAGAACGGCAAACTTGAATGGCTTGGTGACGTAATCATTCGCACCTGATTCGAGACCGAGAATCGTGTCCGATTCGGTGTCGTGACCGGTCAGCATAATGATAGGAGCCTTAAACCCGCCTTTGCGCAGCAGCTTGACTGCTTCGCGACCGTCCATATCCGGCAGGCCAACGTCCATGATCAACAGATCAACAATGCCGTTGCGCGCCGTCTGAATGCCCTTGGTGGCATTGTCTTCCTGAAGAATCTGGAACTCTTCGCATAGTTCCAGCTGTTCGACGAGGATGGAGCGGAGATCTTCGTCATCGTCCACGAGCAGTATTGTACGACCTGTCATGCCTGTCCTCGTTACTCTTTGATTCAAATAGTGGTTCGTGTTTTATGACATTTAATGGCGATAAGTTGAAGCCGTGAAAAAACAGAGCAGATTTTCAGGCGATCACCCAAACTTTACCAGCAGGCAGAAAACGGAGGCAGGCTTGTCCAGAAATCACAATAACCGCGGAATTGGCATCATAGATGTACGGGCAAAGCCCGGCCATAAAACGCGCGGCCTGCTTGCTGCTGGCAATTTGGTGCTCGAATGTGCGCTTGGCAAGGGGGGAATCAGCGCTTTCAAGCGCGAAGGCGACGGTGCGACGCCACTTTCTTCAATGCGGTTGCTTTATGGCTATCGTCGCGGCGATGCGCGGCAATGGCCTCTCACGCCTTTTCCGTTGAAGCGTGTTCGCAAGCTTGATGGCTGGTGCGATGCACCCAACGACGCCAATTACAATCACCCGGTTAGTCTTCCATTCAAATCAAGCCACGAGAAGATGTGGCGCAACGACGATGTTTACGATGCCTGTATTGTGATGGACTGGAATATCAGCCCGCGCAAACGTGGCTGTGGCAGCGCGATTTTCTTTCATCTTGCGCGTCCAGGTTATACGCCGACAGAGGGCTGCATAGCGTTGAAGCGCGCCGACATGGCGCGCCTCTTACCGCATTTGACGAATAGGACGATTATCCGTGTGCTTCGGTAATCAGAGCGCTATGCGCTCTGATTTTTTTTTACGCACTGTCCTACGCAAAACCGCTTCGCACTTTTGCTGGAAGTGCTTTTAATGTGCCCCTGCCGGAACGATTTTCACTTCATTTCCTTCCACATCGTAGAGTTTACCGTTCTGGATATAATCGCCATCGTGCAGTTCTGCGATCTGGTGGTGGCGAATGATGCGCTCAGTGCCTTCGGCAAAGACTGACATCTGGTTTGAGTTGCCAGCTTTGAACTCGTTGAACATGAGGTTAAGCACGATGGCCATCAATGCAGCCGAGCTGATGCCCGAATGAAAGATCGTCTCAAACCACGTTGGAAAGTGGTGATAGAATTCCGGTGCTGCGATCGGGATCATCCCGAAGCCAATCGAGGTTGCTACGATGATCAGATTGATATTGTTCTGATAATCGACTTTTGACAGCGTGCGGATGCCGCTTGCGGCCACGGTTCCAAACAGAACAATGCCCGCACCGCCGAGCACGGCTGGCGGTACACAGGCAATTACGCGGCCCATCACTGGCAGAAGCCCGAGCGTGATGAGAATAAGTCCGCCCGTGGCAACCACATAGCGGCTCTTCACACCCGTTACGGCCACCAGACCCACATTCTGCGCGAAGGCACTTTGCGTGAAAGAGCCGACGACAGGTGCGAGAATGCTTGATGCCATATCGGCGCGCAGACCATCGCCGAGCCGTCGGGAGTTGACTTTCGTTCCTAGAATTTCACCGACTGCCAGAATATCGGCAGAGGTTTCGACCAATGTCACGATAATCACGATGAACATCGATAGTGTTGCTGCAATGCTGAATATCGGCCAGCCAAAATGGAATATTTCGGGCAAGGCCATCACTGGACCTTCTGCTACACGCGAAAAATCCGTCATGCCGAGCGCCCATGCAACGCCTGTTCCGATCACCATTGCAAGCAGGATCGAGAGGCGTGAAATCGTGGCGTTGCCGATTTTGCTGAGTAAGAGCACAATCAGAAGTGTGAGGCCTGCGAGACCAATATTGCCCATACTGCCAAAATCAGGTGCCTTGCTGTTGCCGCCCATGGCCCAGCGCGCAGCAACGGGCATCAGGGTAAGACCGATGGTGGTAATCACAATGCCGGTGACAAGTGGCGGAAAAAAGCGCGTAACGCGCGAAAAGATTGGCGTGATGAGAAAGCCGATTAATGATGCAGCCATAACCGCACCCAGCACGACCTGAATGCCTGCCTCGCCGGTTTCGGCAGAAGTTACAATGGCAACCATTGTGGCAACACCAGCGAATGATACGCCCTGCACCAGCGGAAGCTGGCAGCCAAAAAATGGAATGCCGATGGTTTGCAAAACGGTTGCAACGCCGCCTGCAAAAAGCGAAGCGGTGATCAGCAGGCCAATTTCGCTGGCGCTCAAGCCTGCCGCCTGACCGATAATCAACGGCACGGCGACAATGCCGCCATACATTGTTAGAACATGCTGAAATCCATAGGCAAGATTGGCGGCGACGGATAGTTTTTCGTCTTCAGGACGCGGACTGGCCATCATCCCTGTTGGGTGTGCATTCACGATTATTCCTCCCGATGTCTCTCCTCAAAGACAGGGGGCGAGTATATCCCTCATGCGCAGACTGACTGCATTGCTTTTGCTTGAAGTTGTTTTCGGCTTTAGCGGCCTAATGCTTTTGCCCTACGCGCACCTTTGTCCGAAAACCGTTTCACACTTTTCGGGATGCGCTCACACCGACGCTTCGCGCATGGCATCACTGAGAACGGTATAGATATATGGCTCTATCGATTGCGCAACGTTGAAACGAAGATAGCGCGTGGCACTGCGCGATGGGCTGAATACGTCGCCGGGCGCGAGAAGAACATTTTTCTCAAGCGCATAGGCTGCGATGCGGCCTGAATCCATGCCTTCGGGTAATCGCGCCCAGAGAAATATCCCGCCTTGTGGCTCGGTCCATATTTCAAGTCCGGTAGCCTTCAGTCGCTTAGCGACCAGCGTCATAGCATCGGCGAGCTTGGCGCGCAGGCTGTCGATGTGGCGGCGATAGGTGCCGTCAGTTAGCAGTGAATGCACGATTTGTGCCGAGACAGTATTGCCCGCAAATGTGCTTGCAAGCTTGAGATCGGTCAATCCATCGATCCAGTCGCGACGACCGGCAATATAGCCAACGCGAGCCGCAGCCGAGAGCGTCTTTGAAAAACTGCCCATATGCAGCACGCGATCAAAGCCGTCGAGTTCGGCAAGAAGTGGTGTTGGCGATGGATGAAAGTCGCCAAAAATATTATCTTCAACCAGTGTTATGTTATGGATTTCCGCAAGCTTCAGCAAACGGTGTGCAATGGCAGGTGTCATCGTGCCACCTGTGGGATTATGCAGTCCTGCATTGGAAATATAGAGCTTCGGCGCGTGTTCCTCAGCAGCCTTTGCAAAGGCCTCCAGATCGGGGCCAGTATGCGCATAAGGGATGCCAATAAGCTTTACGCGATGTGAGAGAAGCGCTGCCTGAAAATTAAAATAGCAGGGATCGTCGACCAGCACGGTATCGCCAGGCTGCAACAGAAAGCGGAAGATGAGATCAATTGCGTGGGTGCCTGAATCGGTCAGCAAGATATCGCCGCCGGACATATCGATGCCCTGTTCAGACAGTTTGCGCGCCAGATGGTTGCGCAAAGGGCGGAAGCCAAGAGGTTCGCCATAAGTCGTAAGATTGCTGTTCTCATCGCGGGCGATTGCGCGCATGGCACGACGAATGCCTTCAAGCGGCAGCCATTCATCGGGTAGCCAGCCACAACCGGGCTTATAAGTCTCGATATCAGCTTCAAGAGATTGGCGCATGACCCAGAAAGGGTCAATCTGCCGGTCTTTGTGGGGCGTGGTTGCGGCAACGGTAAATGGTTGGCGTCCGCGCTCAGACACATAAAAACCTGCACCCCGGCGTGACTGAATAACACCTTCAGCCACCAACCGGTCATAGGCTTCAACCACAGTGGATTTAGAGACATTCATGGTTTCGGCCAAGCGGCGGATCGATGGCAGACGCGCTCCGGGCGCGAGGCTCATGGCAGCAATGCGGTCACGAATGATGGTCATGACTTTGTCAACGAGCGAGATTTTTTCAGCGTTCGTTTTCTCTTCGCTGTTTCCGCCAAGATAGGCTGCTTCCACTGCTTCAAGACTGCGCAACAGGCCCGTTGAAATCATCTGTACCATCCTTCGTATCAGTACAGTTTAGCAAAATTGTACGGAAACTGTCTCTGCTTATTTTGCCGAATTCACGACACTTTGCCAGAATCATCTACATGAAACTGCAACAGATCGAAAAGACATATGAACAAGACTGCGGGTTGGATTAACGGATTTATTGGCGTTCTTATTTTCAGCGGGTCACTGACAGCCACGCGTTTGGCCGTCATTGATATAGACCCGACTTTTTTAACTATGGCACGAGCTTCGATTGCGGGCCTGTTGGGGCTCGCGCTACTGCTCGTTTTCCGCGCGCCATTTCCGAGCCGAAATGACGTTGTTTCGCTGATTGTAGTGGCGCTTGGTGTGGTGGTGGGCTTTCCATTGCTAACAGGCATTGCGCTGCAACACATGACCTCGGCCCATGCGATTGTCTTTATCGGCCTGCTGCCTTTGGCGACAGCTGTGTTTGCCGTACTGCGCGGCGGCGAAAACCCACGGCCGCTGTTCTGGCTGTTCTCGGTTGTGGGTAGCGCTATTGTTGCGTCTTATGCTTACGGGCAGGGGAGCCAGTCAACATTGCTGGGCGATGTGCTGATGCTCGGCGCGATCATTGTCTGCGGGCTGGGTTATGCAGAAGGCGCGAGCCTTTCTCGCAGACTGGGTGGCTGGCAGGTGATTTGCTGGGCGCTGGTGTTTTCGTTGCCAGTGATGCTGCCGCTCAGCATTCTAACCCGTCCAGAAACATGGGCTGGAATCGGCGTTATGGCATGGGGCGGGCTTGCCTATGTAACGCTGTTTTCCATGCTGATTGGCTTTTTCTTTTGGTATCGCGGCCTTGCGCAAGGCGGTGCGGCAGCCGTCGGACAGCTGCAATTGTTACAGCCATTCTTCGGCCTGATGCTGGCTGCATCGATTGCCGGTGAACCGGTCAGCATGGGCATGGTTTTGACAGCTGGTGTGGTGGTGCTTTGTGTGGCTGGTGCGAAGAAATTCGCCTAGGTAACGTTAAAAAAACGTCCAGACAGTCGTACGTTTGACTTCTGCATCCTCAAGCGCACGGGTGACGGGCACTGTGTAAACGGCAAGCTGCTCAAGCCGGTCTTTGGGCAGATAGGAACGGCCCGGATCACCAACAATGATGCGGGCACCGCGTTCTGCCAATTTTGAAAACCAAGGGATCAGACGATCCGCGAGCGGCTTCTCGTAAAACACATCACCCGCAAGCACGACTTCCCAGCCATGATCCTGATCGATCAGGTCGGTGAGTGTCGGGGTGATAGTAACGTTGTTTGCAGCCGCGTTGATTTCGATAGCTGGCAGCGCAAATGGATCAATATCGGAAGCCTTAACGCTTTTTGCGCCCGCTTTCATGGCTGCAATGGCAACCAGACCTGAGCCGGAAGCGAAATCCAGTACAGTTTTGCCGAAGACCGTTTCCGGGTGATCAAGAATATGGCGCGCAACGCCCTGACCACCCGCCCAGGCAAAGGCCCAGAAAGGCGGCGGCAGGCCGATGGTTGCCAGTTCTTCCTCGGTCTTATGCCAAAGGTCATGCGCTTCATCGGCCAGATGGAGATTGATTTCCGGCACGTGCGGCGGCGCTTGCAGGCCAGTATTGGCCAATATGAAATCACGCGTCGCCTTATGTGCCGGATCAAGCATTAAATATCTTTAGCGTCCAGTCCGCCCATGCGGCAGACTTCAATCCATTCATCTTCCGTCACTGGTTGCACCGAAAGACGCATGGATGTAACGAGCGCCATCTTTTCGAGCTTTGGATTGGCTTTCACGTCTTTCAATGTGACAGGCTTTGGCACATCGCGCACAGCTTTGATGTCCACGCAATCCCAACGCGGATCGTCGGTGGTGCTGTCGGGGTGCGAAAGGGCGCAAATCTCGACAATGCCGACTACTTCCAGACCTTCGTTAGAATGGTAGAAAAAGCCTTTATCGCCGATCTTCATGGCGCGCATGTTGTTGCGTGCCAGATAGTTGCGCACGCCGTCCCACTGTTCGCCTTGTTCGCCACGGGCTTTTTGCATTTCCCATGACCATTTGAATGGTTCAGACTTGAACAGCCAGTAAGCCATGATCTGCCCTTATGCGTTTGCTGGATTGTTAATCGCCCAGTTCCATGGGCGCACGGTTACATCAGCAAAAAGTCCAGCCAGTGCGTAAGGATCATTCGCGCCGATCTTTTCAGCTTCGGCTTTGTCGGCTGCTTCTACGACAACGAGGCTGCCATTTGGCTTGCCGTCTTCACCAAGGAATGGGCCTGCAAATTTTAGCACGTCACCAAGGCCTTTAAGATAGTCGAGATGGGCCGGGCGCGTATCAAGGCGCACTTGCAGATGATCGGGCTTGTCGTTGCACAGAAGAGCAAAAAGCATGTTATTCTAACCTTCTTGTTTGGGCATGATCTGGTCCGAAATGGGCTTCCCACTTTTCGGGATCATGCCTTAATCCTCAGTCTTGAGTGGTCGGTTAAGAAGCGCTGTTACGGCTTCATCAATCGTGATTTTTCCTGCAAGAAGTGCCGCAACTGCCGAAATGATCGGCGCAGGCACATCATGTTGTCTGCAAAGCTCAGCAGCAATCGGAGCGGTTGCCACGCCTTCTGCCAGCGGGCGGTTGGTGAGGTCTTCACCACGGCCGATTGCCAACCCGTAGGAATAATTGCGCGATTGCGATGACGAGCAGGTCAGCATCAAATCGCCAAGGCCTGAAAGACCCATGATGGTTTCTGGCTTTGCGCCCATGGCCTGCGCAACACGGCGGAGTTCGGCAAATCCGCGCGTAACAAGGGCTGCTTGTGCGCTGGCACCATAACCGCGCCCGATGGCAGCACCTGCTGCAAGCGCCAGCACGTTTTTAAGCGCTCCGCCGATTTCAACACCTTTGAGATCAGTGGTTGAATAGCAGCGGAAGGCGGGACCAGAGAGCATCGCCGCCAGTTGATCGGCAATGGCTGCATCTTCGCAAGCAATCGTCACCGCTGTTGGCAGGCCACGCGCCACGTCCGTTGCGAAACTAGGACCGGAGAGTGCGCCTATTGTGTGGTGTGGCAGAACTTCCGCCACCACTTCCGACATCAGTCGTCCGGTGTCGCGCTCAATGCCCTTGGCGCAGAGAATAACAGGAGCTGATTGTGGAATAAGTGCGCTTAATTCCAATAGCCCTTTGCGCATCGCCTGTGCGGGCAGGACAACAAGAACTGCGTTGGCATTTTCAAGTACTGCTTTGGCGTCCGTGCTGGCGTGAATGCCTTCGGGCAATTCGATCTCGCCAAGATAAGCAGGATTGCGGCGCTGGTCGTTCACATGGGCGACGGTTTGCGCATCGCGAGCATAAAGCCATGCGTCGTGACCGCTGATGGCTGCCATGGCTGCAAGAGCGGTTCCCCATGCGCCGCCGCCTAGCACCGCAATTTTAGCTCGCTCGCTCATGCTTTTGCTCCGCGTCGCCCGGTGCCGAACATGGGTGTCGATTTTTCATCAAGCGGCCAGCGTGAGCGCGGTGCGATGTTAAGCGAATCAGGAGCTTTGGTTGCAGCGCGCTCGGCGCCTGCCCATGCGATCATTGCTGCATTATCGGTGCAGAGATTGAGCGGCGGTGCGATGAAGCTGAAACCGTGCTTTTCGCAAAGCTTTTCCAGAGATGCGCGTAAGGTCTTGTTGGCCGCAACGCCCCCCGCAACGATTAGCGAGGGGGTAGCACAATCCGGGAACTCTTGCTTGAACCGCTCTAGCGAGCGCTTCACACGATCTGACAAAGTGTCGGCAACAGCATCCTGAAACGATGCGCAGATGTCGGCTACATCCTGATCAGAAAGCGGGCTAAGTTCCGTTGCAGTCTGCCGCACGGCTGTCTTGAGGCCTGAAAATGAGAAGTCGAGCCGTGCTTCACCCTTGAGTGGCCTTGGCAGCGGGAAACGTTTCGGGTCGCCCTGCATTGCCATGCGCTCAACCGCTGGACCACCGGGATAAGGCAGCCCCATCAGCTTGGCGGTTTTGTCGAAAGCTTCGCCCAGAGCATCATCGATTGTTGTGCCAAGGCGTTCATAATCGCCAAGACCACGCACAAGAACCATCTGCGTGTGACCGCCGGAAACCAGCAGCAACAGATAAGGAAACGGGAGGTTGTCAGTCAGTCGAGCAGTGAGCGCGTGGCCTTCTAGATGATTGACCGCATAAAACGGCTTGTTCGCTGCCATGGCCATGGCCTTGGCAGTCATCAGGCCAACAATCAGCCCGCCGATAAGACCTGGACCGGCAGTCGCGGCAATTGCATCCACGTCTTCGAGCTTCACATTGGCGTCTTTGAGCGCACGTTTCACGAGCTGGTCGAGCGCTTCAACATGGGCGCGGGCGGCAATTTCCGGCACCACACCACCATAAGGTTCGTGTTCGGCGATCTGGCTGAGCACCACATTGGACAAAATATGCCCTTTGCCGCTATCGTCACGTTCAACGATGGCGGCGGCTGTTTCGTCGCAACTTGTTTCTATTCCAAGAACGCGCATTTGCGGTTAGACCCTGCTTGTCTCGTAATCTTACGTAAATATTTTAGAAACCCGGTATCATGGACGGCGCGATATGCAAACAGCATCCTTGAAGATTGGCACTAGAGGCAGCAAGCTTGCGCTCGCGCAGGCCTATGAAACCCGTTCCCGTCTGATTGCCGCGCACGGCCTGAGCGAAGATGCGATTGAAATCGTGCCGATGTCCACTGCCGGAGACCGCATTCAGGATCGCCCGCTGTCGCAGGTTGGCGGCAAGGGGCTGTTCACCGAAGAGATCGAAGCAGCGCTGAAAGATGGCCGTATTGATCTGGCTGTGCATTCCACCAAGGATATGCCGACAGTTTTGCCGGAAGGTCTTCATCTTTCCGCATTCCTTGAGCGCGAAGATCCTCGCGATGCTTTTGTTGGCCGCACGTCTAAGCGTTTTCTTGATCTGCCGAAGGGTGCAGTGGTCGGTTCGTCTTCGTTGCGCCGTCAGGCGATGATCAAGCGGCTTCGTCCCGACCTTCAGGTGGTGATGTTTCGCGGCAATGTCCAGACGCGTCTGCGCAAGCTTGAAGAAGGCGAAGTGGATGGGACATTCCTCGCCTGTGCTGGTTTGCGGCGGCTTGATTTGGCAGATGTGATTACCGACTTGCTTGAGCCATCGGTGTTTCTGCCTGCGCCCGGACAGGGTGCAATCGGGATTGAAACCCGTATTGGTGATGAAAAAATCGACGCATTGTTAAAGCCGCTGGCGCATCATGATACGCATGTGGCGCTGGCCTGTGAGCGCGCATTTTTGGCGACGCTTGACGGCTCCTGCCGCACGCCAATTGCCGGTCTTGCGATTGTGAATGGTGACACGATTTCATTCCGTGGCATGATTCTCACACCGGATGGTCGTGAGGCGCATGAAGTCACAGCAGAGGGTTTGGCATCGGATGCAGCTGAGCTTGGGTCAGATGCCGCCAAGCGCGTGCGGGCGCAAGCGGGTGCCGATTTCTTTGAGGGCTGGGAGTAACATTGACAGCAGAGCACAAGACCGGAACGCGCGGTTCAGTTCTGATAACAAGGCCTGAACCATCGGCATCCGTGACGGCAGCAAAGCTTGCCGCACTCGGCTTTTCGCCGGTTTTGATGCCTTTAAGCCGTACTGTTACTCTGGAATTTTCTGTCGAGAATCAATCCTTCGACGCGCTTACTGTAACCAGCGCCAATGCCTTCCGGCACGTGAAGGATGAGTTTCTGAAGCCTTATAAATCGCTGCCGCTGTTTGCTGTCGGTGAAGGCACGGCGCGCGCTGCGCGTTATGCGGGCTTTGAGAGGGTTATCGAGGGCGGCGGCGATGCCGTTCGTCTGGCGTCGTGTATGGCAGAGCATTTGCCGGAAGGCGCAAAGGTTTTGTATCTCGCGGGGCGGATACGTCAGCCGATCTTTGAAGAGCGAGTATTGCAGGCTGGCCTCAAAATGCAGGTCTGCGATGTTTATGACGTTGAGCAGATTGGCTATTCCGAAGAAGAAGTCAGAGCGCTTTTGCCCAAAAGTCTATTTGTCGCGGTTCTGCTTTATTCGGGCGTTGCGGCCCAATATTTTGCCCGGATAATGCCGCAGATTGAGGCTGCATTTGGCTCGGATACGCGGTTTTTGTGTATTTCTGGCCGCGTTGCTGAGCAATTACCAGAGACATGCAAGGCGCAGGCGCTCATAGCAGACCATCCTGACGAGCAAGGAATTTTTCGTTTGTTTTCCAAACTTTGACTCTTTTGAGCGCAACCTTCCTTCATCTCGCGATTTTATCTGATAAGCTTTAGAAACATTATTTCTACACCGAGAGGACCCATGGCGAAATCTGGCACTCCGCGGCATTCCAAACCGGCCAATAAGCCCGTGACGATCAATCTTGATCCGTCGGATGTTCAACGCGTTGACGAAGCAGCAACGCCGAAAGCGATACCTGCCGCTGAGCCAGTTGGGGATGCGGCGATGAAAACCGAACCCAAGCCAGAAGAAAAGCCAGCGTTTAAGCCAGAAACGAAGACAGAAAAGCCGCCCTTTACGGCGGGAGTGAAGCCGGAGGCACCACGTGCTAGTGCAGCTACTTCCGTACCAGCACAGAAATCGGGTTCAGGTGGCTCTCATCTGCTGGCGGGTGTTGCAGGCGGTGTGATTGCACTGGCGGGCCTTTTTGCGCTGCAATGGGGCAATGTTGTGCCATCGCCGGGCGCTAGGGTGACAGCTGAACAGCTGGCCCATATGGAACAGCAGATTGCGGACTTGCGCTCCAATCCCGCGCCCGCGTCGCTCGACGATGCCAGCAAGGCGCAGCTTGCTGATTTGCAGAAAAACGTCCAGGCGGCTGAAATCAAGGCGGAGGCCGTGGCTGGGACTTTGACGGAAGTTCAGCAGCAATTTGCGTCGCTTCCAAAAGCGGATGCCGCGCCTGTTGATGTTTCGGCGTTAACCGAGCGCCTCAGTGCGCTTGAAACGCAGTTAAGTGATGCGAAGAATCAGGCTGATCAGGCCGCAGCTGGTGTTTCCGGCAATAGTGGCACGATTTCTAACCTTGAACAGAAGCTGGTTTCGCTTGAGGGTAAGGTCAGTGAGAGTGCGCGCCAGCCTGATGCGTCTGTATTGATTGCAGCCAATGCGCTAAAGACTGCGATTGATCGCGGTGGTTCTTATAAGGCTGAGCTTGATACATATGCCTCCGTTGCTCCGCAGGATAAGACAATTGAAGGTCTAAATGCCTTTGCGCATTCAGGTGTGCCGACAGTTGCTGATCTGAATGCATGGTTTGGGCCTGTCGCTAACAAAATCATTGCTACTGAAAATAAGCTGCCCGCTGATGCTGGCGTTTGGGATCAGCTCCTTGCGAGCGCAAAGGGGCTTGTGAGTGTGCGTCCGGTTGCGGGCAATGTCAGCGGAACCGGTGCGGGTCCAACGACTGCCCGAATGGAAGCAGCGCTTCATGCCGGTGATCTGGAGCGTGCCATTTCCGAATGGGAGCAGCTCACGCCTGATGCAAAAGCTGTTTCGGCAGAGTTTGCGAGCCAGCTAAAAGCGCGTCACGACGCTGATGCGCTTATCCAGCGCGTCGTAACCGAAAGCATTAAGCCAAAAACCGCAACAGACGCCACGGCGCCAAACTAAGGAGGCGTCTATGCTGCGTGTGATTTTTTACTTCGCTATTGTCGTTGTTCTGGGATTTGGCTTCTCATGGCTTGCGGATCGTCCGGGCGAGCTTGATGTCACCTTTGCTGGCAATCATTACAACGTCCCACTGATTACCGCTGCCGCAGGTGTAGTGGCAATTGTGGCTGCAATTCTGATCATCTGGTGGGTAATCAAAAGCACCATTCAGTCGCCTTACACGTTGCGTCGTCATTTTCGTTCGCGCAAACGCGACCGGGGATATCAGTCGCTTTCAACAGGCTTGATTGCTGCAGGTGCAGGGGATGCGGAAGCCGCGCGCCGTATGGCAAAGCAGGCAGGCACGTTGCTTGATCCTGATCTTGAACCGATGATCAAGTTGTTGGAAGTTCAAACGGCCATGCTTGAAGGCCGGTCGGATGATGCGCGCAAGGCATTTGAGGCCATGGTTGAGGACCCCGAAACCCGACTTCTTGGCTTGCGCGGACTTTATATCGAGGCGCAGCGCATGGGTGCACGAGAAGCCGCACGTCACTATGCGACAGAAGCCGCAAAACATGCACCACAGCTCGAATGGGCATCCTCAGCCGTGATGGGGCAGTTCTGCTCGGAAGGCGATTGGGATGGTGCGCTCAAACTGGTTGATGCACGTAAACAGGCGCTCTCGCATAGCAAGGATGTTGTGAAGAAGGAGCGTGCTGCACTTCTGACGGCGAAAGCAATCGCAACGGTTGATGTCGATCACGCAAATGCCAAGGCGATTGCTCTTGAAGCCAACAAACTTGCGCCTGATCTGGTGCCAGCAGCTGTCGTTGCAGCGCGAGCATTGTTTGCCGATGGCGAAGTGCGCAAGGGGTCGAAGATTCTTGAGGCTGCGTGGAAGCGCGCGCCGCATCCAGATATTGCATCGACCTATATTTATGGCCGTTCTGGCGACACCGTGCAGGATCGTCTCAAGCGGGCAAAGCACTTGGTGACGCTGAGATCAAACAATGCCGAAGGCAGTTTGGCACTTGCTCGGGCTGCTTATGATGCGGGTGATTATCGTCTGGCGCGAGAAAATGCCGATAAGGTGTTGCGCGGCTCGCCACGCGAAAGTGCCTATCTGCTGCTTGCCGATATTGAAGAGGCAGAGACCGGCGATCAGGGCAAGGTGCGTCAGTTGCTTGCGCAGGCGGTTAAAGCACCGCGCGATCCGGCATGGACGGCTGATGGCTATGTGTCTGAACAGTGGTCGCCTGTATCGCCAGTGACCGGACGCCTGAACAGCTTTGAATGGAAAGTACCTGTCGAGCAGCTTTCACCGGTGATTGAAGTGGAAAAGCCTGAGATTGCTGCGGCTGTTTCCGAACCTGTTGTAAAAAACAATGCAATTATTCCAGCTGAAAAAATTAAGCCCAAGCCGCAGATTGACGACGTTATCGAAGCGGAAGTGGTCCTGCCTAAGCCGAAGCCTGTTGAGGTAAAGCCACAGCCAGAAAAGCCTGAAATTCAGCAGGTAGAGAAGCCAGCAATTATTGATGCAGCTGGGCCGGATATTGACGAGACAGACAAAAAACGGACGGCCCATATCATTGTGGATGATCCCGGCGTTGATGAACGTAAGACGTCGCAAAAGTCGCAAAACGGGCTTCGCCTGTTCTGATCTGGCCTTTGTAGCGGGTAAATTGTTGCTTAAAGACCACGACGATGCCGTCTTTCGCTGTTGAAAGGCGGCATCGTCGCTTTACAGTCTTGTCTCATATTTTCATCTCGCTAGTTTTAAAGCTTCTAAAGAAGAGCAGACCGAGTTGGTCTTTTGCGGTTTGAGACTTGGCGAGGGTGAATGTTCGAGCGGTTGCTGGATTTTCTGAAAGAGTTGCCCGGAAATGGTTTGCGTGAGCGGGGCGAAAAGTTTTCCGACGATGATCCGAGACTGGCTGCGGCAGCATTGATGTTTCACATCATGGATGCTGACGGTGATGCGCGTGAGGTAGAGCGTGCTAAGCTTTCGGCCATGCTTGCGCAGAAATATGGACTGAAGGGCGATGCCCTTAAGCAGCTTATTCGCGCCGCCGAAGAGGCTGATCAGGAATCAATCAGCCTTTCGGATTTTACCTCTGTTCTCAAACGGCATCTTGATTATCAAGCCCGGCTCGATTTTATCGCGTTGATGTGGAACATCGTCTATGCCGATGGTGTTGCAAGCGAAGTCGAGGTTGATGTGATGTGGCGTGTGGCCGATCTTATTGGCATCAAAGCTGAAGATCGGGATCAGATCGAAACGCGTGTTCAGGCCGGAAATATCACCGCGCCAGAAGCCTGACGCAGTGATCGGGAGCTAGGTGCGCCCTTGCAGATTGCGCGCTTTGCGCAGTTGCGGGAACATCGCAGCCCATGCAGCTGCAACAGCAATAGAGCCTATTCCGCCAATAACAACCGCAGGCACTGCACCAATAGCCGCAGCCATAAGCCCTGCACGGAATTCGCCCAGCTCATTCGATGCGCCGACAAACACCATATTGACCGCATTTACGCGTCCGCGCACGTGGTCTGGTGTCCAGAGCTGCATCAGCGTTTCGCGGATGTAGACGCTGATCATATCGGCAGCACCCGCTAAGGCCAGTGCTACAATCGACAGCCAGACGATTGTCGAGACGCCAAAGATGATATTGAACAGGCCGAACATGCCGACGAAGAAGAACATTACGCGGCCTGCATGATCGCGGATTGGATGACCAGCAAGCCAGATCGCGGTGAGAACCGCACCAATCCCCGGCGCTGAACGCAGCAGGCCTAGACCCCAAGGTCCGAGATCGAGAATATCGCGCGCATATATCGGTAAAAGCGCAACTGTTCCACCAAGCAGAACGGCGAAAAGATCAAGCGAGATAGCACCCAGAACGATCTTTTCTTTCCAGATATAGCGGAAACCAGCAAGCATGGAGGTGAGCGAGCGCTCCTCCATCGTCGTGTGCTGTTTCGGTTTCGGGATAGAAAAAATCAGCACTGAGCCTGCAACGAGAAAGACCGTTGCAATGCCATAAGCAGCGACATGCGAAATTCCGTAGAGCAGCCCACCGGCAACCGGACCAACAATCGTTGCGACCTGCCATGCCGAAGAATTCCACGAAACTGCATTCGCAAAATCTTCTGTCGGGACGAGGTTCACAACAAGAGAAGCCGAGGACGGTCCGAGGAACGCACGGGCAATGCCGAACACCAGCAGCGCCGCAAAGACGATCATCGGTTCGAAATCACTGAAAAGCGTGAGCAGCAGCAGAAATGCTGTGACACCGGCTTCCAATATGAGCGACAAGCCCATGACAAGGCGACGGCCAAAGCGGTCGGCTGCAGCGCCTGTAAAGAGCACCAGCAGCAGGGCAGGCAGAAACTGCACAAGCCCGACCATACCAAGATTGAATGCATCGCGGGTCTGATCATAAATTTGCCAGCCGACAGCGACGCTGACGATCTGAACGGCAAAGGCACTTAGAAAGCGCGCGGCCCAGTATTTTTTGAACGACGTATGGCGGAATGCGGCGTAGCGATCCGCGTGGGTGGCATCAGTGCTGGGGGACATTGCTCAGAACATCTGTGAAAGGGAGTTCTTTCTTACAGTAATTTATTGCGAGCAATGATCACTTTTTCTTGGAGAATCGAAATTTTATGAAAGAGTTGGTGTAGTTTGCTTCCAAGTCTCAGTTTTCGAGCAAAGAGACCGGCCTAAGCCGGTCTTTTCGATGATTCCGCATTTGTATTGTTGGTCAGTCCTTACCGAGAAGGCCTTTCCAGATGATTGCGCCGATGGCCGCGCCAACCAGCGGAGCTGCCCAGAATAACCACAACTGGCCGAGCGCGTTGGTTTCGGCAAAGAGAGCCGCAGCTGCTGAACGTGCTGGATTAACTGAGGTGTTACTGATCGGGATGGCCACCAGGTGGATCAGCGTAAGGGAAAGACCAATAGCGATTGGTGCAAAGCCCTTTGGCGCAGAAGACGATGTTGAGCCGAGGATCACGATGAGGAAGAAGGCTGTCAGCACGATTTCTGCAATCAGTGCAGAGGTGAGGCTATAGCCGCCGGGTGAAAGTTCGCCATAACCATTGGATGCGAAACCGCCCACCGTAAAGCCAGCTTTGCCTGTGGCGATGAGATAGAGAATCGCCGCTGCAGCAATGCCGCCCAAAACTTGCGCAACCCAGTAAGGGATGAGATTTTTGGCCTCAAAACGGCCGGCGACCAGAAGGCCAAGCGAGACGGCTGGGTTAAAATGACCACCCGAAATTCCACCTACGGCATAAGCCATTGTAAGGACGGTCAGGCCGAAAGCGAGAGCGACACCGGCAAAGCCGATACCGAGTTCAGGATAAGCAGCAGCAAAGATTGCGCTGCCGCAGCCGCCAAAAACAAGCCAGAATGTTCCGAAAAATTCCGCAGACAATTTATTCAACATGGAAGTCCCCAGTGTTGGTGTCGTGATAATGCCAATGCGAATCAATTTCTCAAATATATATCTAGCTATTTTTAGCTTCAATTACATTTTATCGTTGGTTTGTTTTATGAATATTTCTAATATTTAATACTACGATCAAGTTTTGATTTATCTCGTCATTAGTTATTTAAAGTTTTGCTAATTTATCAAATATACTTGATAAATCCGTAATTTAGCCGCTTTTGCGCCTTAATTTAAATCATGCTTGTTTTCGTCGAGTATATTGCGGTGATGGGTGAGCGCGGGCTATAAGAAGCTTGTTCATGCAGATAATTGCGATGAAATCGATCTTGGTAAGCGGGTGTTTCGTGGGGCGTTTTAGGGAGTTGCCAGTCTTGAATATTCAATTTCAGGCACGAACATGCAGACTGGTTCTACAATCCGCCATGGTAATTGGCATCAGCGCGGCTGTTTCCGGCTGCACCGCGACGACATGGTCAGAAACTGTCAGGATCGATAGCAGGCCGCCAATGCCAACGGAATGTGCAGGTTGGCAGAGGATTGATCTTAAACAGCGCACGACGATGATTTTGTTGCGGGAAGACGCGCGCCTCGTCACTGACATTGATTCCCATAATCTCAAAGGCCGTAACCTGGGCTGCTGGGAATAACCCGTATCCGTTTTGGTTATTAATTTGCATCGTTTATGCCGCAATTATTTTTTGCGGAGTGTTTTGGTGTGTCCGCCCCAAGATTTGCCCAATTTTTCTGCGTTATAGAAAATCAAGTCTCTCGTAATTTTTACGAGCGATTTCGACATAATTAACCTCACATTAACCATGGAGGTTAAAGGTCATTTTAAATTAGATTTCATCCGCAGCACCGATTGGTGTGCGGACAATTCAGAGAAGCGCAGCGGTGATACGTTTTGAGAATGTTGGCCTGAGATATGGCATGGGGCCTGAGATCCTGAAGGATGTCAGCTTCCATATTCCGCCGCGTTCATTTCAGTTTCTGACTGGTCCGTCAGGCGCGGGGAAGACCTCGCTGCTTCGGCTGCTGTTCATGGCACTGAAGCCAACGCGTGGACTTATCAACATTTTTGGTAAAGATGTCGCGCGTCTCGACCATAAGGACGTGCCGTTACTTCGGCGCCGCATTGGAATTGTGTTTCAGGATTTTCGTCTGCTCGATCATATGACGACCTATGAAAATGTTGCACTTCCTTTGCGTGTACGCGGCAAGGAAGAAGCCACTTATCGTCACGAAGTTGAAGAGCTGCTGCATTGGGTTGGACTTGGTGATCGCATGAACGTGCTACCGCCAGTACTTTCTGGTGGTGAAAAGCAGCGTGCAGCGATTGCGCGTGCGCTGATCGATCAGCCGGAACTGCTTTTGGCTGATGAACCGACAGGCAATGTCGATCCGCTACTTGCAAAACGTTTGTTACGGCTTTTTGCTGAGCTTAATCGTTCGGGCACTGCAGTTATTATTGCGACACATGATTTGTCTTTGATGGATCAGGTCAATGCACGCCGTATGATCATAGAACATGGGCGGCTCGATATTTATGAATAATGCGAGCAGAAACAGGCAGAACGCTTTCGCCAAGATCATGGACGATCTGCGCATACGCTTTGAAGACCTCAAAGATATGCTGCTGGTGCGCATTGGTAAACGCAGAAAGCGTCAGGGGCCAAATCCCATTGTTCCTGATGGAAGTGTGACCGGGACGGCTTTGGTCACTGTGATTGCGATCATGACCTTTCTTGCCTGCCTCACGCTTGGTGGCGTTACACTTGTGCGAACATCGGCTGCGCAATGGCAAAGCCAGATTGCTCGTGAGGCGACCATCCAGATCAGGCCTGTTGACGGGTTGGACATGGAAAAGGCTCTGTCGGATGCCAGCGGTATTGCACGCGGCTTTTCCGGGGTCAAAGACACCAATATTATCGACAAGGACGCAACTGCACGGCTGCTTGAGCCATGGCTCGGCAGTGGTCTGAATATCGACGAACTGCCTGTGCCGCGTCTCGTCGTTGTCACCATCGATGAAAACGCACCGCCTGACTTTGAAACCATGCGTGCGGAGATTTCGCGGGCTATTCCAAGTGCGAGTTTTGATGATCATCGCACATGGGTCGACAGGCTCGTTTCAATGGCCAATACGACGGTGCTTATAGGTACTGGAGTTCTGTCACTCGTGATCGCTGCAACAGTTTTGACGGTGATTTTCGCTACGCGCGGGGCGATGTCAGGCAACGGCCATATTATCGAGGTTCTGCATTTTATTGGCGCAGAATCAAAGTTTGTTGCGCGTGAATTTGAATGGCACTTCTTCCGGACAGCGCTCAAAGGGGCCTTGTTTGGCGGCGGGGCAGCTATGTTCGTTTTCCTATGCTTCTCCTGGTGGGCGTCCCGACGTATGGGAACGCCTGCTGGCGATCAGGCCGCAGCGATGTTTGGCAATTTCGCGATTGGCCGTGAGGGTTATTTCGGTGCTGCTGCAATCATCATTCTTGTGAGCTTTCTGACGATGCTGACAAGTCGGCTGACGGTTGTCCGTCAACTCGCGACGATGGATGGGCCGGGAGTGCGTGCTGAATGACGTCTTTTTTTGCTAATACCGATCGCAAATCGCGAGTTTCTGGCAGCTTTCCGACATATCGCCGCAATGGTAGCTATGATGGTAGGTCGAACGAACACGCAGTTGAGTATCGGGAAAGCAATGATGCAGCGGCAGACAAGGAAGCCGGGGGGCGTATGGGCGCTGTGGTATGGCGCCGCAGTAGCACTATCGACGCGCCTTCTGGCCTTGCACTGGCGGGCGCTAAATTTCTATGGTCGCTTTTAATGCGTGTATTCCGTCGACTTCAGCCTGTTTCCATTTTTCTGTTTTTGGTGATTGTCGCCTTTCTGATCGGCTTTGTTGCGTTCAGTGAGAAAGTGACAAGCATGCAATCGCCTGCATTGGACACGCCTGCTGATGCAATTGTGGTTTTGACAGGCGGTCAGTCGCGTATTCAGGCGGCGCTTGATCTTTTGAAAGATAAGCAGGGCAAGCGGCTATTGATCAGTGGTGTGCATCCTTCGACCAATGAAAAAGATTTGCAGCGCGCCACACACACGGATGCGAGCCTGTTTAACTGTTGCGTCGATCTTGATCGTTCTGCGCTTAATACGGTGGGGAATGCAACTGAAAGCGAACGCTGGATACGCGCCAACAAGTATCATCGGGTGATTGTCGTTACGAACAATTACCACATCCCACGCAGTATTCTTGAGATGTCATCGCGGATGCAGGATGTGGAATTTGTGCCTTATCCGGTGGTTAATGGTGAGAAGCGTGCTCATAGCTGGGTGGCTGAAAGCGATACGCTCCGCGTGCTGTTTATCGAATACATCAAATATATCGGCGCAGCCATTCGCGTGGGCGGAGCGAAGATTTTCGGCGAAGCCGCCTAATCCTTTCGAGACCGTGCGCAATTGATCGTCTTGCAAAACGATTTCCTTATGGAAAATTCTCTGCTTCCTGATATATCGAGTGCCGCTGCTTTCTCGGAAAAGCTCTCCGTTTCTTTGCTTGATCGGTTCACACGCTGAAATGTGGAGCGATGGGCATAACCAAGGTTATCGCCGATACGATGCTTCTCTATCTGCGCTCCATTTTGTTTAATCTCGCCTTCTACATCGGCACATTTGTGCAGATGGTCCTTTACACACCGTTTTACTTTTTGCTTCCGCGCAAAAAGGCATGGATCGTGCCGAAAACATGGGCGCGCGTTAATTTGTGGCTGCAAAAATATATTGCAGGCACCGACTACGTGATTGAAGGCCTCGAAAATATTCCTGAAGGCGCTTATATCGTCGCGCCAAAGCATCAGTCGGCATGGGACACTTATGCATTCCTGCCGCAGCTGGATGATCCGGTTCTGATCCTCAAACGTGAGTTGATGCGGATACCTCTGTTTGGCTGGTATGTCGCGAAAATGGAAATGATCCCGGTTGACCGTGGATCGCGCGTGAAGGCACTGCATTCGATCACAGTTGGTGCGCAGAAGGCGATTTCTGAAGGACGCCAGATTCTGATTTATCCTGAAGGAACACGTCGTTCACCGGGAGCGCCGCCGGAGTACAAATATGGTATCGTGCATCTTTATGATGCGCTCAAACTTCCAGTTTTACCGATTGCACACAATGCCGGGCTTTACTGGCCGCGACGCAAGTTCTTTCGTTTTCCCGGCACAATTCGTTGCAGGGTTTTGCCGCTTATTCCAGCAGGACTTGAGAAAGAAGAGTTTTTGCGTCGTTTGATCGAAACGACAGAGACGGCTTGTGATGAACTGCTCGTTGCAGCAAGTCGTGATGTGAATGCACCCCCAATGCCACCGACAGCCGTGCAACGGTTGAAGGAACTCAGTGAAATAACCGAAACCTCCCAATAACTCGAATGCGCTTTGTTACGTCAGAGGGAACGACAATTCGTCACGTTTTGTTGAAACTTCGTTTTTCTTGCACGCAAACATGAAACCCGTTATCAGAGCGCGATACGAAAGGACCCATCATGAATATTGATGCTATCTCGATTGGTAACAATCCTCCAGAAGACATCAACGTAATTATCGAAGTGCCAGTTGGCGGACAGCCGATCAAGTACGAGATGGACAAAGAAGCTGGTGCCCTGATTGTGGACCGCTTTCTTTATACGCCGATGACCTATCCGGGCAATTACGGCTTTGTTCCGCATACGCTTTCAGAAGATGGCGATCCAATTGACGTTCTGGTGTGCAATACCCGTCCGCTGATCCCGGGTTGCGTGATTAACTGCCGTCCAATCGGCGTTCTGGTCATGGAAGACAATTCCGGTAAGGACGAGAAGATCATTGCAGTTCCTTCGCCTAAGCTGACTCAGCGCTATGAAAAAGTGCATGATTATTCCGATCTTCCGGAAATCACACTCAAGCAGATTGCGCATTTCTTTGAGCACTACAAAGATCTGGAACCAGGTAAGTGGGTTAAGATCGGCGACTGGGGTGATGAAGATTACGCGCGCAAGTTCATCGTTGAAGCGATTGAACGCGCTAAGAACAAGTAATCGATCTTATATGGTTTAAAAAAATGCCCGGATGAAAATCCGGGCGTTTTTGTTTGTCGTGTTGCTTTTTCTTCTTACAAAAGTGCTGGAAGCAGCGTCGTCCACATGAACTGACGGATGAAGAAGATAATCAGCAGCAGGACGATCGGCGAAAGATCGATGCCGCCAAGATTGGGCAAAATATTGCGGATTGGGCGCAGAACCGGCTCTGTAACCTTGTAAAGAAATTCACCGATTGAAGCCACGAAGCGGTTGGAAGAATTGACGACGTTGAACGCATAGAGCCATGAGAAAATGGCACTTGCGATGATGATCCACGTATAGATATCGAGCGCCAGATCAATGGTGCGGAACAATGCGATCATAAAAACTTCTCCTTGAGAACTTGCCGAGATGTAGCGGTTGCATCGGGCAAGAACAAGGGTTGGGGCATCGCGTAATTAGAATTTTTAACGCGCTGGCGATGTTTGGGCCGCGAGGAAAATTGCATTAGCGAAGAAATTTATAATGAGTGTCGATTGAGTTCGATGTTTTTACGCACGAGGTCCGTCACATGCTCAAGCGTATGATCACGAACCCGCATATTGTGCAGATGTTCGAGTGTGTTGGCAACGTAATCGACATTTGCGCCAGATTCGCCATGTGCAGAAGCTACAATTGCAGCAGCATCTTCAGGCTTAAGCGACCCCGCATATTGCTCATGGCGGCGGTCTGCCACGTAAGTCACGGCTTCAACGTCGCGACCATCTGCCAAACGCAGACGCAGTCGCTTTTCATGATAAACCTGATGCGACATTTCTCGCTCACGCAAATAGACCATCACTTCATCGGTCATATCGCCCGGAACGCGGAAGGCAATTCCAAGGCATGATCCACCGGCATCCAGTCCCAATACAAGGCCGGGATGGTCGGGGGTGCCACGATGAACATGCGAATAGATGCAAAGGCTGCGGCGATAGCCATGCAGACGTGCGCGCACGGTCTCCACATGAGCGAAGCCCGGTTTCCACATCAGCGAACCGTATCCGAATACCCAGAAGTCATTCAATGGACTGTTATTTGCGCGCATTTCCATAATCTAATATCTATAATTGCGAATATGGCAGCTTTTTATCTGCGGTCCCAAGATATCCCGTATTTTTTAATTGGCGCAACTTCACAAGACTCAATCTTGCCATAATATAGCCACGTGTTGAAGACAGCAGATTATCTCGTGTTTTTAAATGGGCAGAGTCACTTATGCGTTGCCCGGCTGATAAAGCAGCTTAATAAACAAAGGCTTTTTCTATGGCGCATGCTGGTATTGGAACCAAAAAATCCAGAAAGCGTCCGATCACAATTGCGATTATCGTTCTTGTGCTGATAGCCGCCTATACGGCTGGCTGGTTTTATGCTGCCGATAAGATCGAAGTACGCGCTAAGGCTGACATAGCCAAGCTGGCATCGCAGGGCGTTGGTGTTCAGTGTGAAAACCTCCATATGGGCGGTTATCCGCTTCGCGTGAATGTGGTTTGTGCCAGTATCTCATGGCAGAAGCCTTCTGAGGGAATGGCGCTGCGTGCCGGGCGCTTCACGTCTGGTTCTCCCGTCTATGCGCCACGATCATTGAGCAATGAGTTGACAGGCCCAGCTTTTGTCGAGTTTCCGGGTGTGCAGCCGCTCGAAATCAACTGGGAAAAATTTACCTCCAACACGCGTCTAGCACGACCTTTTCCAACCGAGATTGAGCTAACCGCACGTGACGTCATGGTCGGGTTGCGAACCGAAACCACGACCACGGAGCAGATCAGCAAGCTAGAGCAGATGAATTTCCGTATGAGCAATGAGGAAGGTCAGCTCAAGATCAACGGTCGTTTCGCCGGTCTAAAGCTTGAACCATACGTCATTGGTAATGCCAAAAGCCCAGAAATTGATGGACTGGTCGATATAGCTGTTGCTGATGCCGCGACTTTCCTTGCTCCAAGTTCTGCACCATTTAACGAACGGATGCGCGGTCATAGTGGCGTTATCAATCAAGCATTTCTGTCAATGCCGAATGGCGCAATGTTGACGGTTGCAGGGCCTTTTTCAGTTGGCCAGCAAGGTGAAATCGATGCTGACCTGAAAGTCACCATGGTCAACTCGCAATCATTCGCGCAGGCCGGACAGACGGTATTTCCAGAGCAGGGCGGCAATATAGCCACCGCTCTTTTTGCTCTCTCCGCCATGCCGAAAGACGAAAATGGCAACCCTGTTATTGATATTACCATTCGTAAGGGGAAAGCCAGCGCTGGCTTTATCCCACTAGGGCGTTTGCCCAACCTATAAAGAAAAGGGCAGTATCACATACTGCCCTTTTTTTATTTCTTGTCGCTTGTTTGGGAAGCCGCCTGTCGCCCGAAGTTCGGTGCGTCAACTTCCTGCCCGGCATCGATGATGCTGCGCCGTACCGCTCGCGTGCGGGTGAATAGATCAAACAGTGCATCGCCATCGCCCCAACGGATCGAGCGCTGCAAGGACGCCAAATCCTCCGAGAAGCGCGCCAGCATCTCGAGGATCGCATCTTTGTTATGCAGGCAGACGTCGCGCCACATGGTTGGGTCGGACGCAGCCAGACGTGTGAAATCGCGGAAACCTGAAGCCGAATATTTGATGACTTCTGATTTTGTCACCTGTTCAAGATCGCTGGCAGTACCGACGATGTTGTAGGCGATGATATGCGGAAGATGCGAGACGATCGCCAGCACCAGATCATGATGCTGCGGGTCCATCTGATCAAGGCGTGAACCGCAAGCTGTCCAGAAGGCTGAAAGCTTGTCTATCGCTGCCTGATCCGTGTCTGGCAGTGGCGTGAGAATGCACCAGCGATTGTTGAACAGCTCGGCAAAACCCGCATCCGGACCGGAATATTCCGTACCTGCAAGCGGGTGGCCGGGAATGAAATGCACATTCTCAGGCAATTCCGGCTGCATTTGTGCAATCACCGAAGCTTTCGTCGAGCCGACATCGGTAACGATTGCTCCGGGTTTCAGATGTGCAGCAATCTGCCTGGCAACTGTGCCCGACGAGCCGACAGGAACCGAAACGATAACGAGATCGGCATCTTTGACGGCTAGAGCACTATCGGTTGAGTAGCTGTCGCCGAGGTTGAGTTCCTCGGCGCGCTTTAATGTTTCGGCACTGCGTGTTGCAATGGCGATATGATTGGCAAGGCCTTCACGGCGAACGACACGCGCCAGCGATGAGCCGATGAGACCAATGCCAATGAGCGCGATTTTCTCGAAATGGATCGTGGACATCGTCTTACTTCAAAAACTCGGTCAGAGCTGCCACAACGCCGCGATTAGCCTCTTCCGTGCCGACCGTCATACGCAATGCATTGGGGAAGCCATAGCCGCCCACACGACGCAGGATATAGCCATGCTTGCAGAGCCACTCATCCGCCTTATCTGCCGAATGTGCGGAATTTTCCGGGAAATGGAACAACAGGAAGTTTGTGACCGATGGAGTGACGCGAAGGCCAAGCTTCGTGAATTCGTCTGTGAGCCACGACAGCCATTTTTCATTATATTCGACTGACTTTACAACGTGAGCGCGGTCGCGGATCGCGGCAGCACCGGCAGCAATTGCTGCCGAATTCATGTTGAAAGGCCCACGGATACGATTGACCGCATCGATGATGTGCAATGGCGCATACATCCAGCCAATGCGAAGACCTGGCAGGCCATGAATCTTCGAGAAGGTGCGTGTCATAACGACATTTTCGTTCGACGATACCAGTTCAAGACCGGACTCATAATCATTGCGACGAACATATTCTGCATAGGCAGCATCCAGCACTAGCAGAACGTTCTTCGGCAAGCCTGCATGAAGACGACGCACTTCCTCAAACGGCAGATAGGTGCCGGTCGGATTGGCTGGATTGGCAATGAAAACGATCTTTGTGCGTGGTGTTACGCCGGCCAGAATTGCATCGACGTCGATGCGCTCGTTCTTTTCCTTTACCGTCACAGGCGTTGCGCCAGCGCCAAGCGTCTGGATTTTGTAAACCGCAAAACCATGTTCGGTGATGATGGCTTCATCGCCCGGAGCCAGATAGGTCTGACAGATCAGGCCGAGCAATTCATCCGAGCCATTGCCGCAGATGATGTTACCGATGTTAAGCCCCTGAGATTCAGCGATTGCCTCGCGCAATGCCTGCGCCTGACCGTCCGGATAAATCGCAAGCGTATCAGCCAAATGTCGATAGGCCTCGATTGCATGAGGGCTGGGGCCGATTGGCGTCTCATTGGAGGAGAGCTTATAGACCTTTGCAACGCCTTCGACGTGTTCCTTGCCTGGTACATAGGCTGCGATATCTAGCAGGCCGGTTTTAGGCTGGGGACGGGAAAGGTCTTGCGTATTGGTCATGATTTTGGCTCCGCCAAAAGGACTGATGTTAAGGTTGCGTAGCGGGCATAAACCTCTGCCGCGTTCAAGTCGAGAAAAACCTTACTGTGAAAGGTTGCAGCGCTATTTTTTGGGTTCTTTTGACGCGGTTTTTCTCAACCCGCTAACTGGTGTTCCCTGTGGGGCCAGAACCGGCACAAAGACACGACGCGATGAGCGTTGTGCGACAGGCAGGCCTTGATAAAGGCGTTTCTGCGCTTCGACGACCAGAACACCGGAAAACAGTGGCCAGAGCTTGCGACCAATACCTTCAATTGCCATGCAAGGACGCATCATCCAGCGACGTTTCACGGGCGGAAAATGCAATGCATTGCTGACTGTGTTGACGCTGAAATTGGCTTCGCGCAGCAGGGCAGTCAACTGTGTGCGGCTATAGGGCCGGCCACTGCCGAATGGCGTGCGGTCGAGACGAGCCCAGACACCACGTCGGTTCGGAACCACAATGACGAGCCGTCCATTGGGAGCCAGCACACGCCACATTTCTTTCAGCGTTTCTGAGGCGTTTTCGGCATATTCGAGCGCATGAACCATCAGCACACGATCAATCGAAGAATCAGGCAGCGGCAGTTCTTCGTCGAAGACAAGAGCGGTGCTTGATTTGCCCGATGACGGCCATGCAACGGCACCCTGTCCTGCAGGCATGAATGCGAAGCTTCGTTCGGTATCTGCGCTGAAACGGTCGAGATAGGGGAGGCTATATCCAAGCCCCACAAGTCGCTCACCTGGAACATGCCCCCACAGTGCCGCAAGCGCCATGCGAATGGACCGCTCGGCGAGATGGCCAAGGGTGGTTTCATAAAAGGAGCGGAGTTCGATAATGTCCGGATGCATGGCAGGCACGCTACATCAAACCAATGAAATGGCAAATGATTATGCTTACTTTAGATGTTCTCAAACTCGTGCTCTTCAAGAGGGTGCATTTTTCTGAAAGCGTGCTATAGAGCGTGCCTTTCAGAGCGAAGTTATGCTTATAAATCAGGAGACGCAGCAGATGCCTCAGGTTGGCGGAAAAACCATCGACGTGCTTTTCAGCCCGGAGGAAATCGCTGCGCGTAATCTCGCGCTGGCAAAAGAAATAGCAGGACGCGATTTTCACAATCTGCTGACTATTTCGATCCTCAAAGGCTCATTTATCTTCGCAGCCGATCTTATTCGCGCCATGCACGATGCGGGTGTTGAACCGGACGTCGAGTTCATCACGGTTTCAAGCTATGGCAAGGGTACGACCAGCACCGAAGTGCGTCTGTTGCGCGACATCGACAGCGATGTGAAAGACCGTGACGTTCTTCTGATCGATGACATTCTCGAATCAGGCAAGACGCTTAAATTTGTGCGTGAACTGATGATCGAACGTGGTGCGCGCAGCGTCAGCATTGCCGTTCTTCTCGACAAGAGCGTGCGGCGCAAGGTTGATCTGGATGCAGATTTTGTTGCTTTCGAATGCCCGGACTATTTCGTCGTCGGCTATGGCATGGACGTCGCACACTCGTTCCGGCAGCTACCTTACGTCGGTCACGTCCGGGACTAACCCAGAGATTTCGGCTCTAACGGCCTGCAAATGGCGCTTTTCTGCGCTTCCGGTGCTCACGTACTTTAAGTACGCTGCGCGCCGGTTCTCAAAAACCACCATTTTCGGCACGTTATAACCAAAATCTCCCGCGGCTAGTGGCGTGCGTTTCGGAAAGACTGATCGCGCTTTGATCAGTCGAATTGCAGCAGTCGCTGGAGATATTCCTTTTCGATTTGTGGCGTCAGCGCGTCGCCGAGCTTTCGACGAATTTCATCGAGAATCTCGCGGGCGCGCTGAATATCAATTTCGCCCGGAATCTTGACGCCATTCTCATTTGACATGCCATTGCTGCCCTGCTGACGCCCGAGCGGGTCACGGCCATTCTGTCCTTGTTGCCCGTTCTGGCCTTCACCCTGCTGTCCCATGGCCTGCTGCATTTGCTGCATCATATCGCGGCCACCGCGGCGCAGAGCCTCCAGCGCATTGCCTTGCTGGTCTCCGGCTTCTGAACCTTCACTGCGACCCAAAGCATCTCCGGCATTACCCATGGATTTGTCGGCGTCGGAGAAATCCTTATTTGGATTTATACCCATGCCTTTCAGGTCTTCGCCGAACTTCTTCAGTTCTTGTTGAAGTGCTTGCTGCTGTTGTTGCAGCTTGCGCATAGCTTCAGCCATTTCCGAAGATGTTTCACCGGACTGGCCGCCTTGCTGCGATTCGCCTTGCCCCATGGTTCCATCATCACCCGGCAACACATCTTCATCGCCGAACTCGCCGCTGCCATATTGTTGCTGCTGCATTTGCTGATCGAGCTTGAAAGTCTCGTTCATCATCTGCTGTTGGCGGCGCATCAAATCTCCCAGCTTGTTCATCTGCTGTTGCATCTGATTGGCTTGGCCCTGACCTTGCCCTTGTTGACCGGGCTGCGACGGTTGCCCCATCTGCAGATTGTTCATCAGGTCTTGTAGCTGCGAAAGAAGTTGCTCAGCCTGATCACGTGACCCCTGACGCGCCAGATTTTCAATCTGGTCCATCATGCGCTGCAAATCCTTGTCGGTGAGCATGCGCGCATTCGGGTCCATCGGTTGGTTTTTTGCATTCGGGTTTTGCTGCTGACGCTGTGCAAATTCACGCAGGAATTGCTGCATGGCTTCACGCAGTTCCGCAGTCAGCTTTTCAATTTCTTCCTGTGAGGCACCATTTTGCAAGGCATTGCGCAGCGCTTCCTGCGCCTGACGCAGACGCTTCTCTGCTGCCGAAAGATTGCCGTCTTCAATGCCCAGAGCCACTTGCCACATATAATCTGCTGTATCGCGCAGTGCATCATCGCCTGTTGCCAGGCGCAGACGCGTACGGATAGTCACGAGGCCCAGATAATGCGCTTTGTCCTTGATCGTCTCTTCCGGGCGGATCATCAGTGCTGAAAGCATATCGCGCACATGATCACGCTGCGTTGCATCAAGCGCGAGAATCCGGCGCTGTTCGGCGACGGCTTTCGCGAGCGGATTGGAAAAAGGACGTTCTGGAAGCGTGATGATTTTCGTCTCACTGCGTCCGAATTTTCCGGCTGCATCAGTTGCAACAAGCGTCAGCGCCACTTTCTGACCAGCCCATGGATGTTGGGTCAGGTCTTTGGAAGTTGTCGCTTCTTTGGTTCCGCGACGCGGTAGCGCAAGCGGCAGGTCCGGCGCGTCATAGAGTGGCGCCGTTTCTTCGTCTTCATGGTCAATGTCGAGCGGAACGATCTCGCCATAGGCTTTGACTGCGCCGTAATCGTCGGAAATTTCATAGCTGAGCTGCAAAGTGCCGTTTAGCGCATGGCCCGGCTCTTTGCTGAAACGAATAGTCGGCGGATTGTCGGGCGTGACAGCAAATGACCAGCGGGCATCTATGCCTGAAAGATTGAGCGTCTGGTCCTGTTGCAAATCGTAACGGAAGTTGCGGCTATCATCGACGCTTGTTTGCTGCTCTTCTTCGCCCTGTTTGGGTGCAACGGGTTTTATCTCTGCGCGATGGCCCGTGGCATCCGTTGTGGTTAGCCTTTCGGAACTCCCGCCAATGACACGGATATTGACGATGCTGCCTTGTGGCACTGTTATTGGCTTTTCGGCACTTGCATCATCCAGCGCCGTGCTGAGGAATATCGGCGCACGACCGGTATAAGATGGAGGCGTTACCCAGGCATCAATGCGCGCAACGGCACTTGCCGAGCCTGCGCGGATGTTAAACGCATCAGCAATCTGACCGCTATTCGGGCTGAGGCTATAGGCGGCGGCGGTCACAAACAGCAAGGCCACGACAGCGCGCAGTGCATAGGGGTCGCGTTCAGGAATATGCGGACGTGGAACGCCGGATTGCAGGTTTTTCAACCGCTCAGCCATGCGGCGCTGATGTTCCTGCCAGAGTGCAATGGCAAATGGATCGTTGGCGCCTGTCGCCATCTGGCCAGTCTGGACGGCCAATGGCTCGTGAATCAGTCCGTTTACGTCTTCAATGCGAGCGGTAATGGCTTCGTCATCCGGCAGGCGGAAACGGAAAGGCAGATAAAGCGCTACAATTCCAGCAAGACCAAAAAGCCCGAGCACGCCAAGATGCAGCCAGCGCGGCATTAGCGCGAAAAGTCCGAGCCAGCTTAGGCTTGCAAAAAGGGCAATCAAAAGAATCAGCGGCAAAACGAGCGGCCATACCCGTTCAAAGCTGATTGTCAGAAAACTTTGCAGACGCAGGCGCCGAAGGGCCGCACCCTCGCCGGAAAACAGGCGGAAAAACGCATCGCGCTTGCGGATTGGCAAGTCTTTGCTGTCTTTTGTCTGTTGTGTCATCGGGTCTTTCTGATGCGTGTAACGCCTATGGTTGTTTCATAGAATAACACGCATCATGGCAAAGGCGAGGCTTTCGACCCAATTAGAGCGCGTTTCGATCTGATTAAATCAGATCGGCGCTCTAATCATTGTTTCAATGCGCATCTTATCCGAAAACCGCTTCACACTTTTCGGGATGCGATTATAGCCATTCCGGTACAGAATCGAGTGCCAGAAGCTCTTCATAGGTCCGGCGCGGACGAATGACATGATAACGATCACCGTCTACCAGCACTTCCGGGATCAGAAGACGACTGTTGTAGGTGCTGGACAGAACCGCGCCATAAGCGCCGGTGGTGCAAACTGCGATCAGATCACCGGGAGCGGGCTTTGCCACTTCACGGTCAACACCCAGATAATCACCCGTTTCACAGACCGGGCCGACAAAATCGGCCCGAATGCGTGGCGCATTATCTTTGGTTTCCAGAACAGGCTTGATGTCGTGGAACGCCTCATAAAGCGTCGGCCGAATGAGATCGTTCATCGCCGCATCGACGATGACAAAATTCTTCGCATCGCCTTCTTTGACAAAAATCACTTCCGTTACCAACAATCCGGCATTGCCGACGATCAGACGACCCGGCTCAAAGACGGTCTTGAGGCCCAGCGGTTTGATGTGCTTGGCAACGATTTCAGCATAGGCGACAGGCAGCGGTGGCGGATTATTATCAGTGCGATAAGGAATGCCCAAACCTCCGCCGACATCAACGTGACGGATATTGTGGCCATCGGCTTGCAATTCTTTCACAAGCTGAGCCATCAACGCAAAAGCATTGTCAAAAGGCTCAAGATCGATGATCTGGCTGCCGATATGCATGTCGATGCCGACAACGTCGAGACCGGGCAGACTTGCCGCGCGCGCATAGGCCTGACGGGCTTTTACGCGTGGAATGCCGAATTTGTTCTCGGACTTGCCGGTCGAGATTTTGGCATGAGTTTTCGCATCGACATCAGGATTGATGCGCAGAGAGACGGACGCAACCTTGCCGGCTTTAACCGCACGAGCTGACAGGATTTCAAGCTCTGGTTCGGATTCGACGTTAAAGCAGTAAATGCCTGCTTCTAGCGCAAAATCCATTTCATGCGGTGTTTTGCCAACGCCGGAAAATACGATTTTGTTTGCCGGAATACCAGCGGCCAGCGCACGGCGAATTTCGCCTTCTGAAACCGTGTCAGCACCTGCGCCAAGTTTGGCAAGCGTCTTGAGTACAGCCAGATTGGAATTGGCCTTGAGCGCATAGGTCACTAGCGTATTCATGTCGGCGAAAGCTTCGCTGAAAACGCGGAAATGACGCTCAATCGTTGCGCGGGAATAGACGTAAAACGGCGTGCCAACCTGTTTTGCAATCTCGGGCAGGCTTACATTTTCGGCATGAAGAACGCCGTCGCGATATTCAAAATGATTCACGGGAAACAATCCGAATGGGGGAGGAATTACAAGATTTTGTCGAGGATGAAGGGCTTGTCTTCCTTCGGTTTTTCGACTGTACGACCCTGTTCATTGGTGATGAGCTGCGCTGGCGGTGGCTCAAGTGGGCCTTTACGTCCGCAAGCGGCAAGAGTGGCAGCAAGGGCTGCGATCAGAAGCACGGAAGAAATGGCGGAGCGGCCTGTCATCAGCTTTGGTTCCCGGAATTTGTCGATGGGTCAGGTCTAACCCAAAATATCAGAAAGTGAAATCACTCCTTTAAGAGTGAGTTCACCAGGATGGTCAGCTTACGCTTTTGCGATACGATTTTTCCAGTAAGCAATCTGCTTACGCACCTGCTGCGGTGCGGTGCCGCCGAATGACTGACGGCTTTCAACCGACTGCTCAACGGTCAGATAGCCAAAGATTGCATCCGTAATGCCCGGGTTAATCGACTGAAGATCTTCAAGTGTGAGAGCTGCGAGATCGACCTGCTTGCTTTCAGCAAGAGCCACAGCGCGACCAGTCACATGATGGGCATCACGGAAAGGAAGACCCAATTCACGCACCAGCCAGTCAGCAAGATCGGTTGCGGTTGAATAGCCGGAACCGGCAGCTTTTTTCATGCTGGCGACATTGATGGTCATGTCACGCACCATGCCGGACATGGCAGCGATTGCGAGTTCGAGATTTTCGGCAGAGTCGAAAACCTGTTCCTTGTCTTCCTGCATATCCTTGGAATAGGCGAGTGGCAGACCCTTCATGATGGTCAGCAGTGCCACGAGTGAACCATTGATGCGGCCGGTCTTGGCGCGAACAAGTTCGGCAGCGTCTGGGTTCTTCTTCTGCGGCATAATCGAGGAGCCGGTCGAGAAGGCATCAGACAAGCGCACGAAATTGAACTGCGGTGTTGACCAGATGACGATTTCTTCAGCCAGACGTGACAGATGACCGGCACAGATTGCGGCTAGTGACAGGAATTCCAGCGCGTAGTCGCGGTCGGAAACACTATCCAGAGAATTGCGGGTTGGCTCACGGAAACCAAGCGCTGCCGCTGTCATATGACGATCAATCGGGAAGCCGGTTCCAGCAAGTGCTGCGGCACCGAGAGGTGATTCGTCCATGCGTTCAATCGCATCGCGGACGCGGGAAAGATCGCGGCCAAACATTTCCACATAGGCCATGCAATGATGACCAAAAGTGACCGGCTGGGCTGTTTGCAGATGCGTGAAGCCCGGCATGACGGTTGCCGCATGCTCTTCGGCGCGTTCAAGAAACGCGTTGATGAGGCCTTCTAGCGCGACCGCAGTTTTCTGCATTTCGCGCTTAACCCAGAGGCGGAAATCAACCGCCACCTGATCATTACGCGAACGGGCCGTGTGCAGACGTCCAGCAGATGCGCCGATAAGGTCGGCCAGACGCGCTTCGATATTCATGTGAATGTCTTCGAGCTTGCGCGAGAAGGTGAATTTGCCGTCTTCGATTTCTTTCAGGATGGTTTTCAGACCGTCTTCGATCTTTTTATGATCATCTGCCGCAATGATGCCAGTCTTTGCAAGCATGGCTGCATGGGCGAGCGATCCCTGAATATCCTGCGCATAGAGTTTGCGGTCGAAGCCAATCGATGCATTGATCTCTTCCATGATCGCATCGGGTCCTGAGGCAAAACGGCCGCCCCACATCTGATTGCTTGATTTTTGTTCGCTCATGCTCGTATGCCTCGAATGCAAGACTAGGAAAGAAGTGACGCGAGATGGCAAAAGACAACGATAAGGCTAAGTCAGGAAATCGCAGGATCGTCTATCTTGCCGCTCTGGCCGGTGTCATTGCCGGTATAGGCGCGGTATACGTGATGGAACGGCCTTCTGGCAATGCTACAGCCAGCAATGTTTCTGCGAAATCGGATGAAGCTTCTGCACAATGTGCACTGAAAGCGGATAGTCTGAAGAGCCTAGATCAAGCTGCAACCGGAAGCGTTGCTGCCATGCGTGCAGCTGAAAAGCCGATTTCGGTGGCGCATATCGCTTTCGCCGGACCTGACGGCAAGCAGATGACGCTAGGCGATTACAAGGGCAAGACGCTGCTTGTGAACCTCTGGGCGACATGGTGCGCGCCTTGCCGTGAAGAAATGCCGGAGCTTGATAATTTGCAGGCGGCAAAGGGTGGCAGTGATTTTGATGTGGTTGCCATCAATATTGATACCGGCTCCGACGAGAAGCCGAAGAAATTTCTCGAAGAGATTGGTATCAAAAGCCTGAGCCTCAATCGTGATGCTACTATGTCAAGCTTCAATGAATTAAAGCGCAAAAATCTCGCATTCGGCCTGCCTGTGACATTGCTGGTCGATAAGGATGGTTGCCAGATTGCATCGATGAATGGTCCCGCACCGTGGGATGGCCCAGACGCTATCAAGTTGATTGAAGCTGCGCAGAAACTTTAGATAGACAAACATTCGGTTCAGTGGCTTCCTCTTGTTAAGAGAGGAAGTTTCCCATGAGCATTGAAGTCTGGCTGGCATTTTCTGCGGCATCCATTGTGCTTTTGATTATTCCGGGGCCAACGGTTTTGCTTGTCGTTTCCTATGCGCTCGGGCAGGGCTGGAAAGCGGCGCTCCCTATGGCAATTGGCGTGGCACTCGGTGACTTTACCGCTATGACGCTTTCGATGCTGGGTGTCGGTGCGCTTCTCGCCGCGTCAGCGACGGTCTTTACTGCGGTTAAGTGGCTTGGTGCCGCCTATCTCATCTGGTTGGGTATAAAGTTGTTTCGTGCCGGTGGCACAATGGACGCCAAGGCGCGGCACGATGAGGTTAAGCCGGTCAAAATGTTGTTGCACGCTTGGCTGGTGACAGCGCTCAACCCCAAAAGTATCACATTTTTCGTGGCTTTCCTGCCGCAGTTCTTAAGCCCGCATCGCGATTTTCTCACACAGATGCTGGTTTTTGAGAGTACATTTCTTGTTCTGGCATTTCTCAATGCCTTCGCTTATGCGCTGATTGCCACGCGCGCCCGTCGTTTCTTTGCCAATGAACGTGCCTTGCGTATTTTCAATCGTGCTGGCGGGACAATGTTGATCGGCGCGGGCATTGCCACCGCTTCAATACGATCAAGCTGATTTGAAACCAGCACGCTTGAGCTGAACAATTGCCAGTTCGAGTGCGGATAAAAAAGCCGAGCGGTCTTTTGCCGAAAACGGCGCTGGTCCGCGCGTCGTTTCGCCTGCCGAACGCAACGAATCCATCAGATTGCGCGTAGCAAGTGTGTTGCCGATGGTGCTTGCCGTATGCACTTTGCCATTGGGGCCGATAACTGATGCGCCCATCTCTATCGACCGGCTTACGAGCGGAATATCCGCTGTAATCACAATGGTGCCGGGGCGGGAGTTTTCAGCGATCCAGTCATCTGCTGCATCCAGCTTGTCAGAAACGATGACGCGCTCAACCCGCTCTGCATCGCGCGGAATGGCAATATAGCTATTGGCGACCAGCACAACAGGCAGATTGTGCCGTTCGGCGACGCGATAGACTTCGGCCTTTACCGGGCAGGCGTCGGCATCAACAAAAATGCGAATTGTGTCATTCTGATTATCCATGCCGTTTCATAGGCAGAAGCGAGGCATTTGGCAAATTGATCGCAACAATCAGATTTATGCGATAGCGCAAAGCATGGAACGGGATTAGAGGGAAGCAAACAGGAACGTCTGCATCATGTCTACCCGCTTTTTCCCGATTATGTTCGTGTTGCTCTGGGCCACTGGCTTTATCGGGGCAGGGCTTTCCATGCCTTATGCGGAGCCGTTCAGCTTTATGGCGGTACGGTTTTCGATTGCAGCAGCCATTATGATCCTGTGGGCTTTGGCAAGTCATAGTGTGTGGCCAAGAGGCAAAACGCTGCTCAATGCAGCCATTGTTGGCTGTCTCATCCATGGTGGTTATCTTTCAGCACTTTTCTGGGCGGTGCATCACGGTCTGCCAGCTGGTATGTCGGGGCTGGTTGCTGGTCTTCAACCCATGTTGACCACCTTGATTGCAGCACTTCTTCTTGGAGAGCGCGCCAGTGGGCGGCAATGGCTGGGGCTGCTGATTGGTTTTCTTGGTGTTGCGATGGTGGTTTGGCCGAAGTTTTCGGGGCATAGCGGTGTAGATCCGCAAAGCCTGTTTGCGGCTTTTGTGGCTGTTCTGGCGATCAGCACTGGCACCGTGTGGCAAAAACGTTTCGGCACGGCGGCGGATTTGAAGACCGGGACTGCGGTGCAATATATCGCGGCAGCAGGAATGACCGCGATATGCGCTTTTGCGTTTGAAACCCGCGTCATGATCTGGTCGCCACAGCTTATTTTTGCGCTGGTCTGGCTGACGCTTGCAATTTCCATCGGCGCTATTCTGGCGCTTCTGGTGATGATCCGCGAAGGCGCTATGTCGAAGGTTGCGTCACTTTTCTATCTGGTTCCGGGGACTGCCGCGATCATGGCCTATCTGATTTTTGGTGAAACGCTGGGGCCGATTCAGATCGCAGGCATGGTTGTGACAACGCTCGGTGTGGCGCTGACTACTTTGCGTCGATAAGTTCGGGCTGTTGTTCGCGTTTGCGGAAAATCATGATCGCCGCGTTGATTTCTGCGCCAATGATGAAGATCGCGGATAACATATAAAGAAACACGATGGCCACCATGATCGAGGCAAGGCCCGCATAGGTGGTGACGTAGTTTGCAAATGTTTCGAGATATTTTGCAAAAGCGGTTGCGGCAGCAAGCCATGCAACGAGCGTGATGCCGATGCCGGGAAGAATGTCGCTCATGCGGCGTTTTCCGGCAGGCAGCCAGATATGCACGATGAAAAGTGCCAGCACCAGAACGCTCACAGCAATCGTATAGCGCCATATGGCGATTGTGCCGGTGAAGGGAGCGATATCGGGAAACCATTGTTCGGCAAGACGCACTGCAAGCGGTGCCAGAACCAGCAGAAAGCTGATGGCCATCAGACTGATTGTGCCAATCAGCACGAAGCCAAGGCTTTGCAGGCGACAGAAGATGATCGAGCGCTGGTCACTGACGCGATAGGCGCGGTTGAGCGACATGCGCAAGGCTTCCACCCCATTGGAGGCAAAATAGGCGGCCGCGATCACACTCAATGTCAGAAGCCCGCTGCGTTGAACGGTCAGAACATTCATCACTTCATTAGCGATCGGACCTGCGATATTAGAAGGCCACATATCAAAAATGACATGCACGGCATTATTAGCGAATTCCTTGGTGCCAAGAAAACCAGCGAGTGTTGTTGCGAAAATCAGGAATGGAAATAGTGCCATCAGCCCGGAAAGGGCGATGTGCGAAGCAAAAGCCCAACCGTCGTCAGTGCTGAAATGCCAGTAAACGTCGTAAGTGACCTGACGGAGAAAACGTTTAACTTTTCGCATCCGTAGATTTTTTCCTTCGGTCGACCGACATTCATTCCAAGCGTTTAAATCTAGTATTAGATTCAATATTGCAAGGGGATAGCGGTTTTAAACTTAGTGTGGTGGGTTTGAAGTTCCTATCATTTGTGTTGCATTCACGTTTAGGAACTTCAAATCCGTAAACCACACTAGATTCAAAAGTTTACTCGTATGGCTTCGAACCCGAAATCTGCTTCGAGAGCTGCTTCAAGGTGAAACGAATTTCGGGTTCGCCATACTAGGACGAATCAAGCACTGTGAGCCAAAACAGGAGCGGAACCGATCCATGGTCTCACAAAATGCAAAGCGCAGCATCCTCATAACCGGCTGTTCTTCTGGTATCGGTGCTTATTGCGCGACAGCTTTGCATGAGGCTGGATGGCGCGTGTTTGCGACTGCACGAAAAGGCGAGGATATTGCAGCCCTCAAAGCCCAAGGCATTGAGGCGTTTTATCTCGATTATACCGAGCCGCAATCAATCGAAGCGCTGATTGATGCAGTTTTGCGCGCAACGGATGGCAAGCTGGACGCGCTTTTTAACAATGGTGCCTATGCGCAACCGGGGGCGATTGAAGATCTTCCGGTTGAAGCTTTGCGTGCGCAATTTGAGGCAAATTTCTTTGGTTGGCATGATCTGACACGACGTATCATTCCCACGATGCGCGCACAGGGGCAGGGCCGGATTGTGCATTGTTCGTCTATTCTCGGGCTTGTGCCTATGAAATGGCGCGGCGCTTATGTAGCTTCGAAATTCGCGCTTGAAGGCTTGATGATGGCGCAACGTATGGAACTGGAAGGTTCGGGTATTGAGGTGTCGATGATCGAGCCGGGGCCAATTGCATCGCGCTTTACCTATACTGCAGCAGCGCATGCGCGGGCTAATATTGACCTTGAAAACTCGGTGCATCGCGAACTCTATCAGCGCCAGATGGCAAAGCTCGAAGGTGGTGGCACGAAATCCAAAAACAAGCTTGGCCCGGAAGCGGTTTACGCGGTACTTGTGCATGCATTGGACGCACCAAAGCCGCGTCCGCATTACGCAGTTACGCGACCGGCGAAACTGGGTATTCTGGCACGACGCCTGCTGCCGTCACGCTGGCTCTACAAAATGCTGTCCGATCAGTCTTGAAACCAACAAAGACGGCGGATTATGGGAGGAATGTAAATGGATTTCGTCTTCAAGGCGGCTGCCATGGTGGCCGTGATTGCTGTGGCAATCGTTTTGATTATCGGCCTGCGCAATATGATGCGGGGTGGTGACGGTAATTTCTCCAACAAGATGATGCAGCTGCGTGTTCTTCTGCAATTTGTTGCAATTCTTCTGGTCGTGGGGGCAATCTATTTTGCACGTCAGGCAAGTGGACAATAGCAAATGGTCAAGCTCAACAAGATTTACACCCGCACAGGTGATGATGGCACCACCGGCCTCACATCTGGTGCGCGCCGGCTGAAATCCGATCTGCGCGTGGAAGCCTATGGCACGGTCGATGAAACCAATGCCTGTATCGGCTTGGTGCGACTGCATACAAGTAGCGCAGATCACGGTCCTATTGATGTGATGCTCATGCGCATCCAGAATGATCTGTTCGATCTCGGTGCTGATCTTTCAACGCCGGATGATGGGGAGCCGCTTGCCTATGAACCGCTGCGCATTGTTGCATCGCAGGTGACGCGACTTGAATCCGACATTGATTATTTGAATGTTTCGATTCCGCCTTTGCGCTCGTTCATTCTGCCGGGTGGTTCGGCTGCATCAGCAGCGCTTCATCTGGCGCGCACGGTTTCGCGCCGTGCCGAACGACTGATGGTGGCGCTCGCAAAGGTGGAAGGCGAAGTTGTCTCAAAAGAGGCGTTGCAATATATCAACCGCCTCTCCGATTTTCTGTTTGTCGCCGCTCGCGCCGTCAATGATAATGGCGCGAGGGATGTTCTTTGGGTGCCGGGCCAAAACCGGTAGGCATCGCCGTGAGGCCGGTCTGCAAATGGCGTTCTGTTTGCGCTTCGGTGCTCACTTACCTCAAGTAAGCTCCGCTCCGATGCTCAACAGACCACCATTTTCGCCACGGCCTGACGACAATGCGCGTTGCGGCTAGCTTTATCTCTTTGTTTTTAAGCATGTCGTTATCGGAAAACCGGTCCCCACTTTTCCGCGACATACTTTAGACGCCGCGCTTATTGCCCCAGATCAGCACATGAAGCTGGGGCAGGACGCGCGCTTCAAACCAGCGGTCGGCCATCACCTTGTCGATCAGCCATTCCATGCGGCTCATGATGCCGTCCATGTCGATGCGGGCATCGTCATCTTCAGGCGGAGGCGGTGTGTGATTTCCCGGCTGAAGATAGACGGCCAAATGCGGATGACGCGCCGATGCAGCCTTTGCAAAGGCATAATCTGCATCATCAAAGACTACGAATTTCAATACGGTCTTCGGTTGTGATCCCGCAGCATTGATGCAGGTGGTGAGCGCCTTCCAGTCTGTTTCCATGCCGCTCGATGGCGGTTTTGGGCTTAACACCAGCGTATCAAGTCGTGAGAACCAGTCTTTCGCTACCGATCCCTGTGTCTCCAGTGCAAAGCGATAACCTTGACCGTGACCATGATCGATTAACGGTCCTAATGGTTGAATAGCCGGGTTTCCGCCAGAAAGTGACACTGTTATTGGCCTTCGACCTGATAATGCCGTCACTTCGCGCCATATGGCATCAATGCTCATCGGTTTCCAGTCATGGCGAAAGCGGCTTTCAACAGCATGCAGACTGTCACACCATGCGCAGCGGTAGTCGCAGCCGCCCGTGCGCACAAAAACAGTCGGCTCGCCGCTTAATACGCCTTCGCCTTGAATGGTTGGACCGAAAATCTCGCTGATGCGGATTTCAGGATGCTTGTTCATTGTTGCAGGAAACAAGGTTGCAGACGTTCTGGCCGATACTCCGCCCATGTTTTCGGCGTTTCACTAACCCGTACCGCCGTAACTTCGTGCCAGCGGGTGTGACACCACTCATAAAGATGACGCGCTAGAAATTCTGCGGTTATGCGATTATGTCCAAGCACGTCGTTCAGATGACGATGATCCAGTTCATCATCGATATAGCGCTTCAGTGGCGCGAGTTCGTGATAGTCGCGGACAAAGCCATGCTGATCAAGATCATTGGCGGACAGTTCTACTTCCACGATGTAGTTGTGTCCATGCAACCGCGCGCACTGGTGATCGGCGGGAAGCTCTGTCAGCTGATGCGAAGCAGAGAAATGAAATTCCTTGGTGATGCGAAACATCAGGCGCTCCTTTTCTCAACAGCGACGCGCCAGAAATCAGCATCTGCGTAATGTGTCGGGTCATTTATACCAGCGAGGTGGAAGGCTTCGCGTCGTTCGACACAGGTGCCGCAACGCCCGCAATGATGCTCGCCGCCTTTGTAGCAGGACCATGTCGCTTCAAATGGCGTTTGGTATTTTGCACCGTCTGAAACGATGTCGCTTTTTGACTTGTGTACATAGGGTGCAAGTAACTGGACATCAGCATAGCCTTCCAGTGCATGGTTTTGCATGGTCTGGAAAGCGCCGATAAAGCCAGGACGACAATCGGGGTATATAAAGTGATCGCCACCGTGGACGGCGAG
Source organism: Ochrobactrum sp. MYb379 (assembly GCF_037479515.1). Lineage (NCBI taxonomy): Bacteria > Pseudomonadati > Pseudomonadota > Alphaproteobacteria > Hyphomicrobiales > Brucellaceae > Ochrobactrum > Ochrobactrum sp. MYb379. The sequence continues at coordinate 39,903 of NZ_JBBGYW010000002.1, read as the reverse complement.
CGCCACTGCATCGGCTTGCTGTGCTGCGGCGACACCGAAAGCAATCGTCATCATGATAGCATTGCGGTTGGGAACGACGGTAATTTTCATCGTTTCCTCGGCATAATGACCATCGGGAACATCGACGTCGTCTGTGAGCGCTGAGCCGGTCAGGCTGGCACCAATAGATCGAATATCGATGATTTGATGAGGAACGTTAAGTCGCTTTGCGCAGGCTTCCGCAAAGCTCAGTTCCTTTTTGTGTCTCTGGCCGTAATCGAAAGAAATAAGGCCAGTGAGTTGATGTTCCGCTGCGATTTTATGCGCAAGCGAAACGGAGTCCAATCCGCCGGAGCAGATGACAAGCGTCTTCATAGTTTGAGTCCTTGTTTTGACCGGGTAGGCTGCGACCGGATGTTTACGCTGCACTCCTAGCGCATGAGGTATGGCTTGTAAACGCCACGAAAATGGGAGGGCGCGGCATGAAGAAACTAAGCGTATCGAATAGTGCCAAGTCGTTAGGTAACTCTACGATAGACGTTAGTGCGAAAACGGAATGACTATCTGTCAGAATATATTCATTTAAATCGATATTGCCGCCCAACCACGATTGACGCGCACGTCAACCGTCTTTAGGTTTCGTGCCGGTTCCTGATGTTGCGGGGAAAGGCTGGCTTTTACGGCGTTTCTGTCAGCAGCGTTGTCATGTCGGATTCTGACATGCGGGCAAAGATTCATGGCGGCATAGTCAGGCCGCAAAAAGTCATTGAAGAGGTAATCGCGGATGAAAGTCCTTGTCGCAGTAAAGCGGGTTGTAGATTACAACGTAAAGATCCGTGTTAAGGGTGATGGTTCGGGCGTTGAGCTTGCAAACGTCAAGATGTCGATGAACCCTTTTGACGAGATCGCGGTTGAAGAAGCGATCCGTTTGAAGGAAGCTGGCAAGGTTACGGAAATCGTCGTGGTTTCGGTCGGTCCTGCACAGGCGCAGGAAACACTGCGTACCGCGCTCGCCATGGGTGCGGACCGTGCAATCCTCGTGAAAACTGACGAAACCGTTGAGCCGCTTGGCGTTGCCAAGGTTCTGAAGGGCGTCGTCGAAGCTGAACAGCCAGACCTCGTGTTCCTCGGAAAACAGGCGATTGATGACGATGCCAACCAGACGGGCCAGATGCTTTCGGCACTACTCAACTGGAGCCAGGCAACGTTTGCATCGAAAGTTGAGCTGGGTGAAGGTTCTGCCAAGGTAACCCGTGAAGTCGATGGTGGCCTTCAGACCATTGATGTGAAGTTGCCTGCGATTGTCACCGTTGATCTGCGTTTGAACCAGCCGCGCTATGCTTCGCTGCCAAACATCATGAAAGCTAAGAAGAAGCCGCTTGATGAAAAGTCGCCAGCCGATTTTGGTGCCGACATTGCTCCGCGTCTCAAGGTTTTGAAGACCGAAGAACCGGGCGGTCGCAAGGCTGGCGTGAAGGTTGGCTCCGTAAGTGAGCTGGTTGAGAAGCTTAAAGCTGACGGCGTACTGTAAGAGATCGGAAGGGACAAATTTATGGCTATTCTTCTTATTGCCGAACACGACAATGCAAGCCTTTCTGATCAGACTGCAAAGGCACTAACTGCCGCTGCCCAGATCGGCGGCGACGTTGACATTCTGGTTGCAGGCAAGGGCGCGAAAGCTGCCGCTGATGCCGCAGCAAAGCTTTCGGGCGTGCGCAAGGTTCTGCTTGCTGAAAGCGATGCACTGGAAAACCGTCTGGCTGAGCCACTCGCAGCAGCTATAGTTGACTTAGCGAGCAATTACGACACGATCATTGCACCAGCCACCACTTCGGCCAAGAACGTGCTGCCGCGCGTAGCAGCTCTGCTCGATGTGATGCAGCTTTCGGAAATCATGGAAGTCGTGTCCGCTGACACTTTCAAGCGTCCGATCTATGCCGGCAACGCGATCCAGACCGTTCAGTCGACAGATGCCAAGAAGGTCATCACGGTTCGTACGGCTTCTTTCTCGGCAACGGCTGAGGGCGGTTCAGCTTCGGTTGAAAGCATCAATGCTGCCGCTGATCCTGCTCTTTCTAGCTTTGTTGAAAACGCTCTGTCGGATTCCGATCGTCCGGAACTGACCTCGGCCAAGATCATCATCTCAGGTGGCCGTGCGCTTGGTTCGTCTGAGAAGTTTGAGGAAGTGATCCTACCAGTTGCCGACAAGCTCGGTGCAGCAGTTGGTGCCAGCCGTGCAGCAGTTGATGCGGGCTATGCACCAAATGACTGGCAGGTTGGCCAGACGGGTAAGGTGGTTGCGCCTGATCTTTATATCGCAGTTGGTATCTCCGGTGCGATCCAGCATCTGGCGGGTATGAAAGATAGCCGCGTGATCGTGGCAATCAACAAGGACGAAGAAGCGCCGATCTTCCAGGTGGCCGATTACGGCCTAGTCGGTGATCTCTTTACCATTCTGCCAGAGCTGCAAAAAGCTCTCTAATTCTCTGAAAAGGCGGCAGGTCATCCTCGCCGCCTTTTTTATTGAGCCAAATCGCGTGGTTTGCACGATGACCTTGCATTTCTTGCCTTTAACTGGCTTGTTAGGCGAGCTTTTTGATAAGCATGAATGCGTAGCATGAAGGAGTCGATACTGTGGCAATCAAAACGGTAGGTATTGTTGGTGCGGGTCAGATGGGCAGTGGCATTGCCCATGTGTGCGCTTTGGCAGGTTACGACGTGCTGTTGCATGATGCGGCTGCAGATCGGCTGGAAAAAGGCATCGCCACGATCAACGGCAATATGGCGCGGCAAGTTTCTTCGGGTAAGCTGGAAGAACAGCAACGCGCCGATGCGATGAAGCTTATCCGTGCAGCGAACACGATGCAGGATCTTGCTGGCGTTGATCTGGCTATTGAAGCGGCGACCGAAGACGAAACCGTCAAGCGCAAGATTTTTGCTCAGCTTTGCCCTGTGCTCAATCCTGAAGCCATTGTAGCGACCAACACGTCGTCAATTTCGATCACGCGTCTTGCATCCACGACTGATCGTCCAGAGCGCTTTATCGGCATTCACTTTATGAATCCGGTTCCGATCATGAAGCTGGTGGAATTGGTACGCGGTATTGCGACTGACGAGGAAACATTCCGCAAGTCCAAGGATTTTGTGACCGCACTCGGCAAGACAGTCACTGTTGCCGAAGATTTTCCGGCCTTTATCGTCAATCGAATTCTGCTGCCGATGATCAATGAAGCGATCTATACGCTCTATGAAGGCGTGGGCAGCGTGGAAGCCATTGATACGGCCATGAAGCTCGGCGCCAACCATCCAATGGGGCCGTTGCAGCTCGCTGATTTCATCGGGCTTGATACGTGTCTGTCGATCATGCAGGTTCTGCATGATGGTCTGGCAGATTCAAAATATCGTCCATGCCCGTTGCTGGTGAAATATGTTGAAGCTGGATGGCTAGGTCGTAAGACGGGTCGTGGCTTTTATGATTATCGCGGCGAACATCCGGTTCCAACGCGCTAGAGCACATCCCGAAAAGTGGGAACCGGTTTTCGGACCAAGATGTGCGTAAAACAAATGATTAGCATTGGAAAAGCCGGTGTATTCACACCGGCTTTTTTATTTGTGGCTAGAGCGCGTTTCGATCTAATCAAATCAGATCGGCGCTCTCATTCTTTATTTTAACGCGCATCCCGAAAACCGTTTTACACTTTTCGGGATGCGCTCTAATTCCCACACTTGTGGAAAACCTAAATATCCTTACCGTTAACTTAACCTTAACCATGCCGGTTCAGGGGTTGTTCATCTTTAATTGTTAAAGTTTTCATTAAGATGTTCGGAAGCGAAAAGCATTGCCTTAACCCTATTCGGGCCGGTGCCGGATATCATTTTAGAAAAGCAATTTGGTGAAGAGGTGAAGACGATGAACATTATAGTTCAGCTGCGTGACAGCGTTAATGTTATTCGTGAATTCGTCGCACCAAGCTACAGGCCCGAGCGCCATTACATGCGCGGTCCTGGTCCGGCTTGCGCGGCACGCACGGTAAACTGAAAATTGAGACTGCCGTAGCAGGGCCAATGAGGTTCAGGCGCGGAGTACATGATTTCAGGCAACAGAAAAGCCAGAGCGGGTGACCGCTCTGGCTTTTTGTTTATTGGCGTTCTTATTCCAGACCTTCAAAGAGCGCCGTCGAAAGATAGCGTTCTGCAAAGGATGGAATGATGATGACGATATTCTTGCCCTTGTTTTCAGGACGTTTGCCGATCTCGATTGCAGCGGTGAGTGCTGCACCGGAGGAGATGCCGACCGGAATGCCTTCCAGACGTGCAATAAGACGCGAGTTCGCGAAGGAATCTTCGTTTGAAACAGTCACGATCTCATCATAAACGCCGGTATCCAGCGTCTTTGGTGCAAAGCCAGCGCCGATGCCCTGAATTTTGTGCGGGCCGGGTGTTCCACCCGAAAGAATTGGTGAATCCTTAGGCTCAACCGCTACCACCTTAAAGGATGGCTTGCGGGCCTTGATCACCTGACCAACGCCGGTGATCGTGCCGCCGGTGCCAATGCCGGAAATTAGAATATCGGCTTCGCCATTGGTGTCGTTCCAGATTTCCTCAGCGGTGGTGAGGCGATGAATTTCTGGATTGGCCGGATTTTCGAACTGCTGCGGAATGATCGCATTCGGATTGCCTTCAGCGATTTCTTCGGCCTTGGCGATTGCGCCCTTCATGCCTTTTGCGCCTTCGGTGAGAACAAGTTCTGCTCCCAACAGCTTGAGCAACTTGCGGCGTTCAACCGACATGGTTTCTGGCATGGTGAGCACGAGGCGATAGCCTTTGGCAGCTGCTGCAAAAGCAAGCGCAATGCCGGTATTGCCGGAGGTCGGCTCCACAAATACGGTTTTACCCGGAACAGCCTTGCCTTGTGCTTCCAGTGCTTCAATCAAAGCAACGCCGATACGGTCCTTGACGCTTGCCAGTGGATTGAAGAACTCAAGCTTTACAAGAAGATTGGCTTCGACGCCGTTTTCCTTGGCGAATTTATCGATACGCACCAGCGGCGTATTGCCGATGGTGTCGAGGATGGAATCATAAATGCGCCCGCGTCCCGCAGCTGCGCCGCCTTTTTCGCCAAGTGGCTTGCTCATGGAAAAATCTCCTTGTGTTTGGAACGGAGTTTAAGAGGAAATAACGCAAAAGCATAGCTGGCTCTGTGCTTCGGATTGCTAAAATTTGGAATTTTATTCTTTAAAGTCGATGCGTGTAGAATTTATTTTTAATCCATTGTGCGCGGATAGTGCGCACGATGATTTGTTTGAAAAAGACAATTCATGGTTCTCAAACCACTCGCTCCCTCTTTCGGTAAGCTCTTCATGCCTATAAGCTTTTTCCTGTCTGATTGATCCGCATCAATGCCCTTATTCATAGCGGCGCGCATGGTTGGATCTTGATCACAAACTGGAGGCTTGGGCTGTGTATAAGAAAATTCTGATTGCTACTGATGGTTCTGAACTTGCAGATAAAGGCGTCGAACAGGGCGTGGCGCTGGCAAAGCAGTTTGGTTCGAAAGTGTCGCTGGTTTCCGTGACGGAGCTTTTGCCATCCTATGGCATCGTGGTTGCCGCAGAATGGGCTTCCAGTCCTGCTGCTTTTCAGGAATATCGCGAGGCGATTACCAAAGCGGCGTCTGAGCTTCTCGCAAAAGCGAAAGCCAAGGCTGAAGCTGCAGGCGTTGAGGCTGAAACTCTGCACATTGAAAACCAATCTCCGGCACAAGGCATTATCGAGGCGGCACAAAAGACTGGTAGCGATTTGATCGTTATCGCATCGCATGGTCGCCGTGGCGTCAATAAATTGCTGCTCGGCAGTCAGGCGGCTGAGGTGCTTTCGTTCAGCTCGGTGCCTGTTTTGGTGATCAAGTAAGCAGGTATTCTGCAATGGCGAGCATGTGACCTGTTCACTCCTAGTCGCTTAAGCATCTAACAACGCAAGAAGATTGCGGTCCATCTCTGTTAAACTCCTCCCAGCCTGAGGGCCGGAGGAGTTTTGAGGAGATTAGCATGACCGCACCGCGTCAGTCGAAAACCCATATTGGCAATCATCTGGTGCATCCAGAAACGCAGATGATGAATTATGGCTACGATCCTGAATTATCCGAAGGTGCGGTTAAACCGCCCGTTTTTCTCACATCGACCTTCGTTTTTAAAACTGCCGAAGATGGCAGAGATTTTTTCGATTTCGTTTCCGGACGTAAGGAGCCGCCAGTCGGTGTCGGCGCTGGCCTCGTCTATTCGCGGTTTAACCATCCCAACAGTGAGATCGTTGAAGATCGGCTGGCTGTCTATGAAGGCGCGGAAAGCTGTGCGCTGTTTTCCTCAGGCATGTCGGCAATTGCAACAACGCTTTTCGCATTTGCGCGGCCAGGCGATGTCATTCTTCATTCGCAGCCGCTTTATGGCGGAACAGAAACATTGCTCGCCAAGACATTTCAAAACTTCAATGTGGAAGCTGTCGCATTCGCGGACGGTGTTCATGAAGCTGCAATTGAAAAAGCTGCGGCGGTTGCGCTCGAAAAAGGCCGCGTCTCAGTTATTCTGATTGAAACGCCTGCCAATCCCACCAATAGTATTGTTGATATTGCTGCGATCCGACGTGTTGCCGAAACGATTGCAGACAAGCAAAATGGACTACGTCCAGTGATCGTTTGCGATAATACGCTGCTTGGTCCGGTTTTTCAGAAACCGCTCGATCATGGTGCTGATATTTCTCTTTACTCACTGACGAAATATGTCGGTGGTCATTCTGATCTGATTGCCGGCGCCGTTCTGGGTGCCAAATCAGTCGTTAAGCAGGTCAAAGCGCTGCGTGGTGCTATCGGTACACAGCTTGACCCGCATTCTTGCTGGATGCTTGGACGTTCGCTTGAAACGCTCGGCATTCGTATGGAGCGCGCCGACAAAAATGCACGCGCGATAGCCACGTTTTTGCGAGAGCATCCCAAGGTTGGAAAACTGCATTATCTGCCGTTTGAAGATGAAAAATCCGATATTTGCCAATTGTTCAAGCGCCAATGCACGGGGGCTGGATCGACCTTCTCATTTGATATCAAAGGCGGTCAGGCGGCTGCTTTCCGCTTCCTGAATGCACTACAGATTTTGAAATTGGCTGTCAGCCTTGGCGGGACAGAATCGCTTGCGAGCCATCCGGCAGCAATGACCCATTCCGGGGTTCCTGTGGATGTGCGCGAACGGATAGGCGTGCTGGAATCAACAATTCGCCTGTCCATTGGTATCGAGCATCCGGATGATCTGATTGCCGATCTCGCTCAAGCACTGGAGGCTGCCTGATCAAAGAGAGCTTTGTGCATCAAGTGGATGCACAAAGCATAAAGTTGTGCGTTGGCTACTTACTGACGGGCAACCCGTTCGCGGTCCACGCTTCGAGCCCGCCGCGATACCAGAATGTTGTCCAGCCGAGTGTAGCGGCACGCAGGGCAGCATTATATGACGAGCGATCACGCATGCCTTTGCCGAAGAACACCAAACCGACGCTGCGATCGCCACCAGCTTTTTCGTTAAGCCATTCGTCGAGCGCCTGTTGCAGACCATCCGTCACGCTGCCATCACGCCCCGCATCAGTGAGCGAGTAAGCATTCTGCAAGGATTCTTGCAAACCGCTGGTATCGACGAAAAGCGTTTTACGGCCGTTCGCGATAATTTTTACAACTTCAACCGTTGTGATGATTGTTGCTCTTGCATGTTTGTTAGGCGTTGGTCCCGTGTAGGGAGCCTGAAACAGAACCATGCTGGCGGCAATGCCTTCATCACGCAATTCATCAATGGCTGTGCCGCCGCCGCTTGCATTTCCAGCGGCTGGCGCTGACGTTGTGGTGGTTTCTGTGGCTGGTTCACCCCTTACAGTTCCACTTTCAACATCAGAAATCATCACTGCGAGGTGCTCAAACAGGTCATAGCACATGGTGATTGAACCCTCTTTGGGATCGTACCATGCATTTAACTGATCGCAGTCGCGGAAAGTAACAGTGATTGGGCGCGGTAGCACGTAAGTCTGAGACAGGTTGTTGAAATAGCCGGTCAAAGCTTTTGACAGCATGGCATAATAATAATCACCGACGCGACTTTTTGATGGCTCGAAAACGGTTTTAATGACGGCACCCGGCGCATCGGCTGGTTGCTCACCCTCGGGGTGCCATTCTCCTGATCGTGTATGTGGCGCGAGAATTTTCCGCCATGCACGGTTCTGTTTGTTGAACTCGTCTGAGCAGCGGGCGCGTGTGCGCTCATCAAGGTTCACGCTATCAGCCAGATTGCTGAAAACCTTAGGGTTACCGCCATACATGATACACATCATGTTTCGAAACCGCTTCAGATCAGCGGTATGCTCGTCCTGCCATGGCGATGGCGCGCTGCCTTTCATCTCGTTGATTTTGCCGCTGTAATACCACTGCAGCGCGGCATAGGTTGCAGAGCCGACTGCCATATCGTCCACCTGCTTATCCCCCGACGGGTACATTGTCGGTTCAACGATCTGCAATGCGGAATAAATATCAACCGCGTCTTCTTCCGGGCCGGTTGAAGGCAGTTGCAATTCGCCAATTAGCGCATGTCCGAATTCATGTGCAAAGATGCTGCGCATAAGGCCAAAATAGACAGATGCGATTTTGTTGGTGTCTCCCTCAAAATCGGGAAGCGGTCCTGAGAGGTTTCCCGATCCTGCCTGTGTTGGCGCACCAGTTTGCGGTTGTTGCTGTGTACCTGTGTCAGCCGTTTGTGGTGTTTCACTGCGCGGCGTGGTAGACACGAATGGCTGTGTTGGCACATTCTGGCCGTCAGATGTTATACTGAAATTCGCTATCGCAAACATACCAACATCATAGGCCATAACGCCAATTTGTGCGCCGAGCGCGCGAGAGGCCTGCACATCTCCAATGGTTTTACCATTGAGCAGAAAGCGCGATACGCCCGGCACATCGACCATTTCGATGACATCGCTGCCGTCTAGTTTCGCTGCATTTGGTACATTGGCAATATCAAGCCGCTTGCCATTGTCCATGCAGAATAGTTTGGCAGATTTGTCTGCCATGATCTCCATCAGACAAATCGCGTTTTCAGCAGGATTGGTCGCAAATAATCCAATGGAAGCGCTTGGCTTTGATGAGGTAACTGCAACAGCGACACGCGTTGCCCGACCTTGATCTGGCGCAGGACCAGCAGTTAGCATCAAGGTTTGCTCGGAGCCACTTGCTTGCTGGTTGTTGAGAACAAACCAGCCGTCTCGTGTGGTTGCGGTCCAACCCGGTAAAATTTGTGATGTTGCTGCGGAAGCAAGGGGGCCAAGTTCTTTTTCATATTGTGCAAAAGCTGGCGCACTGGACACAAGAAGGCCCACAAGAAAAGCCGCACTGACTATACGCATCTCAGAGTCCTCGCTCCGCTTTAATCATCAAAGTGGAGCGAACACACTCCGACAAGCAATTATTTTGCCCGCCCTAAAACTGATCTGTTCCTATCTGTTTAATGGATAAAACAGATAGACGAAACGTATAATGTCCGACATCCCGGAAATGAAATTTCAAACGAGACGTCCATCAAAACAAACAGTTAGGTGCTGATTAATCAGTGCGAAAATGATCTGAATGTCAACGAATAATTTAAATCTAGCTTTTTCATATACCTCTTAATAGTGAGGTAAACGCTTTGCATAATGCTGCGATGGCATGTTTTCTGGAAGTATGAGCCGTTTAACTGCTCTCAGACCTTCTTCGTCGTCATCATGGCAAACAGATTTTGACGGTTTGTCGGAGACATAATAAGAAGTGTGTCGAGATAAAGCATTCGTGCATAAAACTGGCATAAGGAGGCGTCATGCGCTCATCGATCTTGTCTGCAATACTGCTGTTCATGACGCTCGGAATAGCATCTGCGGCTGAAAAGCCGATCGATTCCTATTATGCCCGATTGAGTGAGCAAGACCATTTCAGTTCATCGGGACAACGCCTGACCAAGGTTGCCGGGATTATCCGTCAGGATCGTGCAAACGTACATCAGTTTGGCAAGGTCGATGCGGAAGACGTTAAAGACCGCTTTTTTAGCGATAAGAATAATCGCGCCAAGCTTGAGAACATGCTGGCAAATGTGCAGATATCGCCCATTGATCAGGCAACTATCATAAATGCAACGCCACTGATTTTTGTTGAAGTCTATCCAAGTTACGTCGTCATAACAATGAAATGACGTTTTGAAGATAAATGGTGCGGGTGGTCGGAATCGAACCGACACTCCTTGCGGAACCGGATTTTGAGTCCGGCGCGTCTACCAGTTCCACCACACCCGCACGTAACTGCCGAAGCAGTTTGATATGGTCCAAAAACGGACAGCGGGGAGGGATATAACGACTAAACGAAACCACGTCAATCGCTCACAAGCGGCTTGACTGATTATACTTCCACACAGCGACGAAAGCGCCTTGGATGGGCGATAAAGCCTGTCGCCTGTGCTCACGTCGCTTTATGAAGCCGCCTTTTTTACAGCGCGACCTCAGCGGCGCAAATTATACTCGACAATGTTCCAACAGACGAGAAAAGCGATCAAGCCCAATACGATAAGATCGAGTGTCTTTAGATAAGTGAGATATTCCAACATAGCGCATCTCCTTCCCAAAGGAGGCGCGTTGGTTTTCGTGAAGCAGCGAAAAAAGGTCCTACTTATATATTTACTTGCTGCAACGTAATTAAATATCAGGGCAACAAGTTCAGACCCTTATTTTTCGCCTGCATTGCTTTAATTCAGGCGCTCTCCCGATAGAAAATATAGCACGTCTTTCCGATTTATCAAATTTTTGTTTCGTTCTGTTTATTGAACTATTCGGCTTTATTTTCGTTCTGTAAAATTGCGGATACGGTTGCGAATGATCCGGGTCAGGTTGCGAGTACGCTGATAAAGATGAATTTGCGAGGCCGCCTGACGCACTTGTTTGTCGACACCCGGATGAAGCCCGATCACCAGTGTTTCGATGGTTTCCCGTTCCTTAAAGAGACGTGACATTACGGGATGGTCGGGCACTGCACAGGAATCTGTGCGGGTAATGTTGGGATCCTCCAGATGGTTTTTGACCACCTCTATCATCAGTAACATGCCCGGTGAGTAAGCCGCTAACGTCTCATCATAAGCCGTTTTCCATGTCCATGCTTCGCCTGACACGGTGAAAACGATCAAGATAGCGATCACACGTCCATCCAATTCAAGCGTATGAATGCGGACACAATCGCGTTCAGCCAAATTGTTGACCGCTTCCCGAGCAAACGCCGCACGAAAGCGATCAACAGCCATAGCGGTGCCACGGCGACCTTTCCAGCCACTCGCTTCCAAGGTCAGAAAGTGCTCGAATGCAAAGCGGACTTCATCGGGTGTGCGGGCGATGCGATGTGCGAGTTCGCCCTTCTCAGCGAGGCGACGCCAAAGGCGGCTGTAATTGCGACGGTGGTGTGCTCCGAGAGCTTCCCTGAAATAGCTTTCACCATCCAAATTGCTTTCGAGGAATGGCCGGGCTTTTTGTTCAATCGAAACGACGGGCAGCTGTCTGCCGACCACAACAGAACGGATTAATTTCGCAACAGCGCCATCGGCGCGCATTTCCGGAAGTACGAGAACTTCCGGCATTTTGATATGATCGCGTGCCAGAATATCGAACAAGTCCTCAACGACGCCCACTGGATCATCGTGATCGATAAGCGGGGTGCCTTGCGGGCCAAATGGTGTCGCCCATGCACGAATGACGGGTGACGACAGGGGCAGGCCGGGGCGCTCTACAGTGTAAGGCATAACGAAGCGCAGGCGGCTGCGGATTTCATTTTCATCACGCATCACCATGAAGCGCACTTCTCGATCTTCAAGGCGTGGCATGGCTGGTGCCAGAAAGCGTGCATTGAAGAAGATATTGGGCTCGATTGTGCGGCTGCTTAAGTGGTCAAGTTCATCGCGCAGTTCAAAGCCTGCGGAGGCACCATAAATTGCAAGCTTACGTGGGATGTCTCGATGAAGCAGGCTTTCTTCCAGTCGCTTGGCTGTATCCTTCCCCGCGACATTATCGGACAGCTGAGAGATGATGCGGGCCGTATGTCCACCTGCGGATTCCTCAAGTAAAGGTTTTGCGGCCATTACAAAGCCTCCTCAAGGTTTTTAGTGAATCCGAGGAGAATTTGGCTTGTCAAATCAACACCGGAACGGACGCTTGTCACATTGGGACCTGAAACCTGCTTGGTTGCCTGACATTTGGCGCTTTGCCCAGAACTATCGCGTGCTTTTTTTGACACGCAAAGTTCATCAGAAAATGATTGTCGCAGCACGTCAGCGGCGGAAATATGCATTCGTTGCCAATCCTGTTTATTGCGACTTTTGATCAAAGTTCTGCTTGTCCCGCTGCGATATCTCGAGGTCGATCTATCCAGCGTATTTTAATCGTTGCTGAACAAGATTGGCCAAACATTAGATGGGAGTTCTTTAAAAAGGTAAAAACAAATCGCCCACTTCTGACCAAGCGAAGCCAAATTCGCATTAATGGTAATTACTTTCTGAACATATCAGTTTCTGTGAAATTACTAAAATATGGAGTTGCCAAGCACTTTGGCAAATAAAAACCCGGCGATTGCGCGCCGGGTTTTCATGTAAGCTAGATTGCTGTCAGCGCTTATTCGAACGCGCCGTGGCAATGCTTGTATTTCTTGCCAGAACCGCAAGGGCAGGATTCGTTGCGGCTCACCTTGCCCCATGTTTTAGGGTCAGCGGCGTCACGTTCAGAAGCGGGGATGATGCGCTCATCCTGCTGATGATCGGCCCAAGCATTTTCATCAAAGTCATTTTCGCCGGTGGTGCCGTCGATATGAACACCCGTCATCTGCGGAAGCTCTGGCTCAACGGGTGCTTCGCGAACGATTTCAACACGCATCAGCTGTGTAATAACCACTTCGCGCAAGTTGGCGAGCAGCGCCTGAAACAGTTCAAAGCCTTCGGTCTTATATTCGTTCAGCGGATCGCGTTGTGCATAGCCACGGAAACCAACGACCGAACGCAGGTGGTCAAGATTGACCAGATGCTCGCGCCAGAGATTGTCGAGCGACTGCATGATCACCGACTTTTCGATATAAGTCATGATCTGTGGGCCGAAGCGTTCTGCCTTCTCAGCAGCGGCCTTGTCGGCGGCTTCCTTGATGCGGGCTTCAAATTCTTCTTCGGCGATGCCTTCTTCCTTAGCCCATTCATCAACTGGCAAGGCGAGGTTGAGCTTGGTGAGAATGTCGTCCTTGAGGGCGGCAATTTCCCACTTTTCAGCGTAAGCGTCTTTTGGAATACGCAGTCGCACCATGTCTTCAATGACTTCGTGACGCATCTCGGTCACGGTGTCAGTGAGGTCTTCGTCGTCCATAATTTCAAGACGCTGCTCGAAGATCACCTTACGCTGATCGTTCATGACGTCGTCATATTTGAGCAGGTTTTTACGGATTTCGAAGTTACGTGCTTCAACCTTGGTCTGGGCCTTTTCAAGCGCCTTGTTGATCCATGGATGAACGATAGCTTCGTCTTCCTTGAGGCCCAGCTTCTGCAACATGCCGTCCATACGGTCGGAGCCGAAGATGCGCATCAGATCATCCTGAAGCGACAGGAAGAATTTCGAACGACCCGGATCGCCCTGACGACCCGAACGACCGCGCAGCTGGTTATCGATGCGGCGGCTTTCATGACGTTCGGTTGCGAGAACGTAAAGGCCACCCGCAGCAAGTGCCTTTTCTTTCAGCTTCGCAATATCGGCTTTGATCTCAGCAATCTTTGCAGTCCGCTCTGGACCTTCCGGCACTTCCGAAAGCTCGTTATGAACGCGCATATCAAGATTGCCGCCCAGCTGAATGTCCGTACCGCGACCCGCCATATTGGTGGCGATGGTCACTGCACCTGGAACACCGGCCTGCGCAATAATGAAAGCTTCCTGCTCATGATAACGGGCGTTAAGGACCTGAAAGCCCTTGATGCCTTCTTTGCGCAGACGCTCTGCAAGCTGTTCCGATTTTTCGATCGATGTCGTGCCGACGAGGACTGGCTGGCCCTTTTCGTGCGAAGCCTGAATATCGCGGACGATGGCTTTGTATTTTTCTTCGACGGTACGATAAACTTCATCGTCTTCGTCGAGACGCTTGACCGGCAGGTTGGTCGGAATTTCAAGAACATTCAGACCATAAATATTGCCGAATTCTTCCGCTTCCGTTGAAGCTGTACCGGTCATGCCGGAAAGCTTGGTGTACATGCGGAAGTAGTTCTGGAAAGTGATCGATGCCAGCGTCTGGTTTTCAGGCTGGATGGTCACTTGCTCTTTAGCTTCAAGCGCCTGATGCAGGCCTTCCGAGAAGCGGCGACCCGGCATCATACGTCCGGTGAATTCGTCGATGATGACGATTTCATCGTTGCGGACGATGTAATCCTTATCACGCTGGAACAGCTTATGCGCACGAAGAGCGTTGTTCAGGTGATGGACGACAGCAACATTTTCGATGTCGTAGAGGCTTTCGCCTTTAAGATGTCCAGCAGCTTCAAGAAGCTGCTCAACTTTTTCGGTGCCGACTTCGGTGAAGATTGCAGTCTTCTGCTTTTCATCGATTTCAAAATCTTCCGGCTCAAGCGCTGGAATGAATGTGTCGATGAGGTTGTAGAAGTCAGAGCGATCTTCCAACGGGCCGGAGATAATCAGCGGTGTACGCGCTTCGTCGATGAGGATCGAATCAACTTCGTCGACGATTGCGTAGTTGTGACCGCGCTGAACCATCTGGCTGCGCTCATACTTCATATTATCACGCAGATAATCGAAGCCGAGTTCGTTGTTGGTCGCATAGGTAATGTCACAGGCATAATTTGCCTGACGCTCACCATCATCAAGGCCATGCTTGATCACGCCCACGGTCAGACCGAGGAAGTTGTAAAGCTTGCCCATTGTTTCGGCGTCGCGGGTAGCGAGGTAATCATTGACCGTCACCACATGCACGCCCTTGCCTTCAAGTGCGTTGAGGTAAACAGGCAATGTCGCCATCAGCGTCTTGCCTTCACCGGTACGCATTTCAGCAATGCCCCGTTCATGCAGGACCATGCCGCCGATCAGCTGCACATCGAAGGGGCGCATGCCAAGCACGCGCTTTGCCGCTTCACGCGCGGTTGCAAAAGCATCCGGAAGCAATGCGTCGAGCTTCTTGCCCTGAGCGAGTTCTGCGCGAAATTCCGCAGTCTTTGCCTGAAGCTGTTCGTCGGTAAGGGATTCGTAATTCTTCTCAAGCGCAGTAATCTGTTCCGCACGAACGCGCAGTGTTTTCACATGGCGGTCGTTGGACGAACCGAATATCTTGCGGGCGAGGCCGCCAAAGCTGACCATTCCTGGTCCTTTCCTGTGCGTTCAGCCGGAAGCGCTTCCGGCGCCATTGCCTTTTTTCGGTTTCATCGAAACTCTAAAAAGGCTCTAACTCTTTAAATCTTTCGCATTTTCGAACTCAAAACCGCATTGCAATTTTGCCGATAATGCTTTGTCGAATGCTTTATTCACGCGTATTGAAACAAATGCAAGAAAACTGCGCGTCGAAAGCTGCCAGATACGGCGCATTTTCAACGCAATTCCCCAGCCGCTTACTGGACGCCAAGCTGAAGGACAGATAAGAGGGGCTTCAAGCGATGTCAATGTTGCTCGAAAGGCCGGAAAGCTCGTATTTTCTAAAGGATAATCGGGGTTTCGGGCCAAATTCCGCCGCATTCATGGGGCCGGTAGGCGGTCTCGAAGGAGAGAATCTCATATGAAAGCCTTTTTCAAAGCCCCATCCCGCAAAGCTCTTGCCGTTCTCGCAACATCCGTTGCGCTTGCTGGTTTTAGCAGCTCGGCTGTTTTTGCACAGGATGCAGCTAAACCCGCTGAAGCCGCAACGTCTGCTGCCGCTTCCGAAGATCCGGCAAAGGTTCTTGCTACCGTCAACGGCAACGACATCACTGTTGGTGAAGTCGATCAGGCCGCTGGCGATCTTGATCCGCAGTTTGCTCGCCTTCCAGCTGAACAGCGCCGTCTGGCCGCTCTTGCAGCCCTCATCGACATTAAGGCGATGGCTGGCGAAGCAACCAAGGAAAAGCTCGATCAGAGCGACGATTTCAAGAAGCGTATGGAGTTCCTGCGTGAACGCGCGCTTCACAACGAATATTTCAAGGATGCCGTTGTCGACAAGATTTCGGACGCTGATGTTCGTACCCGTTACGACAAGGAAATCGCGGCTATCCCTCCACAGAATGAAGTGCGCGCGCGTCACATTCTCGTGAAGACCAAGGAAGAAGCTGAAGCCATCATCAAGAAGCTTGAAGGTGGCGCGAAGTTTGAAGATCTCGCCAAGGAAAGCTCGACCGATGGCACTGCTGCCAATGGTGGCGATCTCGGTTACTTCTCCGAAGGTCAGATGGTTCCTGAATTTGAAAAGGCCGCTTTCGCATTGAAGCCGGGTGAATACACGAAGGAGCCTGTGCAGTCGCAGTTTGGTTTCCACGTTATTCAGCTGGAAGATCGCCGCACCAAGCAGCCACCGGCATTCGATCAGGTATCTGAGCAGATTCGTTCGATCATCATGCGTGAGCGTTATGTCGATATGGTCAAGAAGCTGCGCGATGGCATGAAGATCGAGTATAAGGATCCAGCCGTCGATAAGGCGATGAAGGAAGCCGCAGCGGCGCAGGAACAGGGTGATGCACCTGACGCCGCTCCGCAGCAGTAAGATTTGAATACATGAAAACGCCCCGCAATGCGGGGCGTTTTTTTATCTCCATTTTACTTATAGCTTGATTTTATGCTGCAAACCTTTCCAATGCGCCAGAATCAAATCGCATCTCTTCAGAGGCAATCATGTCTGCGACCGTATCCCCGCTTGCTCCAAAACATTACCCATCCATGCCGGTCATTCACGGCGTCCGCATTGCAACTGCTGCTGCCGGTATCAAGTATAAGGGCCGCACGGATGTCATGCTGATGGTGTTTGACAAGCCAGCAGAAGCAGCAGGTGTTTTCACCCGTTCGCTCTGCCCGTCAGCTCCGGTGGATTTCTGCCGCCAGAACCTCGTTCACGGCAAAGCGCGTGCTGTCGTGGTCAATTCGGGCAATGCCAATGCTTTCACTGGCCTTAAAGGTCGTGAAGCCACAGAGGCAACAGCTAAAGCGGCTGCTAAAGCCGTTGGCTGCAATACGACAGACGTGTTTCTTGCTTCTACCGGCGTGATTGGCGAACCGCTTGATGCATCGAAGTTCTCCGGTCTTCTGGATGATATGGCAAATACTGCCAGCGATGATTTCTGGACAGAAGCCGCTAAAGCCATCATGACCACCGATACCTACCCGAAAGTGGCGACTGAAACGGTGCTGCTCGGACAGGTTCCGGTGACGATCAATGGCATCTCGAAGGGTGCTGGCATGATTGCGCCTGATATGGCGACGATGCTTTCCTTTGTTGTTACAGATGCGCCGATCAAGGCTGATGTGCTACAAAGCCTGCTTTCCAAGGGCGTTGGTTCGACATTCAATGCTGTGACTGTTGATAGCGACACGTCGACATCTGACACGCTAATGCTGTTTGCAACCGGATCGGCAACAGAGCGCGGAGCGCTTGAAGTCACCGATGCTTCCGATAAACGACTTGGCGATTTTAAAAAGGCACTGGGCCGTGTTCTGAAATCACTGGCTCTTCAGGTCGTGCGCGACGGCGAAGGTGCGCGCAAGATGGTTGAAGTCGAAGTGACGGGTGCTAAATCTGCTGCGTCTGCCAAGAAAATCGCGCTTTCGATTGCCAATTCACCGTTGGTTAAGACTGCTGTGGCCGGCGAAGACGCAAACTGGGGCCGTGTTGTGATGGCTGTCGGTAAGGCGGGTGAACCGGCGGATCGCGATCTTCTCGCCATCTGGTTTGGCGATATTCGCGTGGCCTATCAGGGACAGCGCGATCCGGCTTATTCGGAAGAAGCGACATCGAGCTACATGCAGGGCGAAGATATTCTGATCCGCCTTGATCTCGGCCTTGGCAAGGGTAAGGCAACCGTTTGGACCTGCGATCTGACAAAGGAATATGTCGCGATCAACGGCGACTACCGAAGCTAAACGTTTCGGGCTCCATTGGCCTGCAAATAGCAATCTTCTGCGCTCCGGTTCTCGAAGATCACTATTTTCGGCGCAATTGATCTCCGAAACCTGCATCAGCAGAGTTGTGAAAGAGTTTGAATATGTCCAATCTTGCTATCGTTCGTCAGCTTGAAGCCGTAGGCTTCCGTGCATGGCCAGCCACGTCCGTTCATTATGACGGGACATGGGCGATACGCATGACTGCGGCACATCCCTCCAAGCGTCTCAACTCGGTTAATCCACTTGATCCGGGCGACACGCGCGATATTCCGGCGCGTGTCGAACAAGCATCGCAGCGCTTTCGTACTTATGGCCGGGTTCCATGTTTCAGACTTTCGCCGCTGGCGCCGGTTGAGCTGGAGAATTATCTCGAAGGACTTGGCTGGAAGCGTCACGACGAAACTATCGTTATGACAGCTAATCTGAGTGCGCTTGATCTTTCGGCTGAACGTGATGAAGCGCCTTTGAAAGACATTGGCCGCTATGTGGATGCATCGATTGCCATTCATGGTCGCCCGACAGAATTGCGTCCGGGCTTCTCGGAATTGCTGGATGGCATTCGTCCGAATAAAGGCATGTTTGTTTTGGAAGAGGGCGGTCGGGCGGTATCCAATGTGCTTTGTGTGCAGGATGGTGCCATGGCTGGTCTTTTTGACGTGGGAACTTTGCCAGAAGCGCGTCAGAAGGGGCATGGTAAAGCTTTGATCGGTGCGACGCTCAAATGGGCAAAATCACTGGGTGCAAAAACCGCATGGCTGCAAATCGAAGCTGATAATGTCGCGGGTTTGGCACTTTATAAGCGTTTCGGCTTTCAGGAAGCCTATCGCTATGCCTATCGGGAAAGCAATGAACAATGACTGAAGTGAAATCGCGACGTATTGTGTTGGTTGCGGCCTGTGCGCTGGTTGATGCGGATGGGCGTGTGCTGTTGGCGCAGCGCCCGGAAGGTAAGTCGCTTGCTGGTCTGTGGGAGTTTCCCGGTGGCAAGGTTGAGGCAGGCGAAACGCCGGAAGAAACCCTGATCCGTGAGCTTCAGGAAGAGGTTGGTATTACGACGAAAGTGGCCTGTCTCGCGCCGCTGACTTTTGCCAGTCACACCTATCATGACTTCCATTTGTTAATGCCGCTTTATGTCTGCCGTCGCTTTGAAGGTGTGGCGCAGGGGCTGGAGGGTCAGGCACTGAAATGGGTGCGTCCGAAGGATATGCGTGATTATCCGATGCCGCCAGCAGACGAGCCGCTGATCCCATTTTTAATCGATCTGCTCTGAGCCTGTGGAAAGCTACGAAATAGTACCCAAATCCTTACCCGTTAACCTTCCGCGTTAATCGATGATTCACTCCACTGCGGCATTCTCTGGGATAAGTGTTCCGGAGTTAGCCTCATGAGTTTTGATAATAATTATTTCAGTGCAGATCATAATGAATACACCCCGGGACCACTCACGAAAGCGGGACGCGGTATCCTGCGCGTCGTACTGCTTTTTGGTTCTGCCGCAGTCGCTCTTGCACTGATTATTGTGCCGATTTTAAACGATCAGGCGAACAAGCTCGCTGCACAATCGGTTCTGCCAGCTGGCATTGATCGCACGATGACCGGATCGATTAAGCGGGACATTCATATGGAGCGCAAGGCACCCGTCAGGCCAATCTGTGTCATCGAAGTTGACGGCACCCAGACAGGCGACTGTTAAGCCTTTTTGAGTTGCGTATTTTTGTACGCAAAACTGTTTCACACGTTTGCTGGAAACACTTTATTCCACATTCTTAAGCGCATCAGCCAGTGAAGCCTTGGCAGAGCCGGGCTTCAATGGCTTTTGCTGTGATTCGTGCGGCGCCCAGCCAGACAGCCAGATAGTCGAGAAACTTGCGCGAATGCGTCCATCTGGATCGCTGAAACGTTCTGCATAGATTTCTGCTGCGCGTAAAAATAGCTTTCTCGAAACAGGCTTACGGGATCGATCACGCAAAATGTTCTGCATACCCATGGCACGCAGATCAGCCATCAGATTGAATATGCTGTCATAACGAACGGTGACATTTTCCACATCCGTTACTGGAAGCGCAAAACCGGCGCGCTGCAAGAGGCCGCCAACATCACGGACATCTGCAAATGGGAAGATACGCGGAGAGGCGCCACCGGTTAGCTCGATTTCTGCCTGCAAAAGACTTTCGCGCAACTCGCCCAGAGTTCCGTTACCGCTGAGTGCTGCCAGAAACAAACCATCTGGTTTCAATGCGCGGGCAATCTGGATCATCGCGCCCGGAGTATCATTGGTTGAATGCAGTGCCAGCAGCGAAACGATGAGATCAACGCTCTGCGGCTTTAACGGTAAAGCTTCGTCATCGGCAACGACTGCCGGGAAGGGGCCATTGAGAAAGGCTGCATCGCGCTCGATGCGCAAAATCATATCTGCTTTGCCGGAACGGGCAATTGCGCTCGCCACAAGGCCATTATGTCCCGCGAGGTCAACAGCAACCGGGAAACGGCGTGTCACTGCATCCAATCGGTCTTCAAGGTCTTCTGCTGCACGCTGCAAAATAAAGTCTGCTCCAGGGATCGCGTGTTTAAAAGCACGGCGGCGAAACGCCAGCTGGAGATCGCGATCAAAGATCGCGTTTTCAGACAATTGGGCAGGTGAAGGAGCGGCCATTGCGATTCCGTCTTCTCTTTCGGATATGCGTCGGTAATATAGATATAGGCGTAAATGCATTCGAACGGGGGCGAATGCAATGGTTGATGACGACAGGTCGCATCAAAGCTTGT
This sequence comes from Ochrobactrum sp. MYb379, assembly GCF_037479515.1. Taxonomy (NCBI): domain Bacteria; kingdom Pseudomonadati; phylum Pseudomonadota; class Alphaproteobacteria; order Hyphomicrobiales; family Brucellaceae; genus Ochrobactrum; species Ochrobactrum sp. MYb379. The sequence goes on along the minus strand of NZ_JBBGYW010000002.1, from coordinate 18,984 downwards.
TGTACAGGCTGAAAGCGCGCGAGCTCAGCTTGGCACGCAAGGGCTTGCGCTATTCATCTGATATTCTTTATCCGGCCAGTTGTATCGGATGTCGCATTCAGGTTTCCGAGCCGGAGACGCTATGTCCGCAATGCTGGTCGCAACTGCGCTTTATTGAAAAGCCCTATTGTCCGGTGCTTGGCATTCCGTTCAATCACGACTTTGGCGAGAATTTTATGAGTGCCGAGGCTATCGCCGATCCTCCTCCGTTTCGACGTTTACGTTCAGCAGTGCTGCATCGTGGAGCCGCACAACGCATGGCGGTGGCGCTGAAATTTCATGATCGCACCGATCTTGCACCATGGATGGCACGTTGGATGCAACGTGCGGGGCGTGAATTGCTCGACGAATGCGACGTTATTCTGCCGGTGCCTTTGCACAAATGGCGGTTCTGGTCGCGTCGATTTAATCAGTCTGCGGAGCTGGCACGTGCGTTGGCGCAATTAAATGGTAAGCCTTTTGAACCACAGGCGGTTAGGCGTATTCGGAGGACTGATCAGCAAATCGGGCTAGGCCTGAAAGAGCGCAAACGAAATGTCGATGGCGCATTTCGTGTGCCGAAAGAGCATGAAATTCATGTGCGTGGGCGGCGGGTGCTTTTGATCGATGATGTTTATACGACGGGATCGACGGTAAAGGCCGCGACACGCGCGCTGTTGCGTGGCGGTGCAAAAAGCGTTGATGTACTCACATTCAGCCGGGTTCTGCCTGACACCTGAATACAGCTTTGTGAAGAGATAAGGGGCTTCCAGATCGTGGTTTTGCTACTTATATAGTGGGCAACGAATGGAGTTTTTCATGACCGATATTACCATCTACACTCGTCCTGGCTGCCCTTATTGCACGCGTGCTGTCAGCCTTCTCAAAAACAAGGGCGTTGAGTTTAACGAAATCAATGCAGCAGCGACCCCAGAATTGCGTGCAGAAATGCAGGAACGTTCTGGCCGTAATACCTTCCCGCAGATTTTTGTTGGCGCTGTGCATGTCGGCGGTTGCGATGATCTCGTAGCACTCGACAATGCTGGCAAGCTTGATGGCCTGCTTGCAACTGGCGAACTGAACTAAGATCAGGATGGGGGAGATTTTTATGAGCACTTTTCGCGCTGCCGCCGTTCAGATGCGTTCTGGCACTGACATTGCCCGTAACGTTGAGGATTTGGAAAAATTCGTAACTGACGCTGCGGCAAAGGGTGCTCATTATGTGCAAACCCCTGAGATGACGGGCGCGCTGATGCGCGACCGTGCAGCGCTTTTTGCAAGTCTGCGTGACGAAAATGAAGACCTTGTTTTCAAAGCCGCATCAGCACTTGCAAAGAAGCACGGCATTTTCCTGCATATTGGATCGACAGCCATTGCAGCCGGTGACGGTAAAATTGCCAATCGCGGCGGCATATTTGCGCCATCGGGTGAGAAGATTGCGACTTATGACAAGGTGCATATGTTCGATGTCGATCTCGACAATGGCGAAAGCTGGCGCGAATCGGCAACCTATGAATCGGGCAAGGAAACGGTGATTGCGGAATTGCCTTTTGCCAAAGTTGGTATGGCGGTCTGCTACGATATTCGCTTCCCGCAGCTTTTCCGTGCGCAGGCACTGGCGGGAGCCAATGTGATCACCGGACCTGCCGCTTTCACCCGTCAGACGGGTGAAGCACACTGGCATGTTTTGCAGCGTGCGCGTGCCATTGAAAATGGTGCATTCCTGATTTCAGCAGCCCAAGGCGGTATTCACGAAGATGGTCGCGAGACCTATGGTCATTCGCTAATTGTTTCGCCATGGGGCAAGGTTCTGGCAGAAGCGGCCCATGATGAGCCGGGCGTGATCATCGCTGATATTGATGTTGCGGAAAGTGTGGCTGCACGTGCCAAGGTTCCGAACCTTAAGAATGCGCGGGAATTTTCCGTGAAAGTTTCGCATGAGAAAAAGGACGCATAATCCATGATCCGCTTTTCGCTTCATTGCGATCACGGCCATGAATTTGAAGGCTGGTTTCGCGACAATGCCGATTTTGACCGGCAGTCGGAGCGGAAGCTGGTCTCTTGTCCTGTTTGCAACTCCCCGGAAATCCAAAAGTCGTTGATGGCACCTGCCGTCTCCACCAGTCGCTCAAAAGAGCAGGTGGCGATTGCTATGGATCAGGCGCAGAAACAGGTACTTGAGCAGATGCGAGAACTAAGCCGCAAGGTCCGTGAAAATGCGGACTATGTCGGCGATCAGTTTGCCGAGGAAGCGCGTAAAATTCATTTTGGTGAAACTGAAGCGCGCGGTATTTACGGCGAAGCGTCCAAAGAGGATGTGCATTCTCTTATCGAGGATGGTGTCGAAGTGATGCCATTGCCTGTTTTTCCGGAAGATAAGAATTAGCTGGTAATTGCAATGCGTAGGAGATCAGGCGCATGAAACTCATGGATTCTGCGCCTTTTTTGTTGCTTACGACCGGCACGCTTCTCGGCCTTATTCTCCCCCTAGGTAAGATTGCTGCAGAAGCAGGCATTCCGCCCGCGATCTGGACATTTCTGTTTTCGGCAAGTGCAGGGATCATCCTGCTGCTGGTCATGCTTTTGAATAAAAAGCGTGTCGGCTTTTCAGGTGGCAGACTGCGCTATTATATCTGCACGGCGGCAATTTCCTATGCGCTGCCAAACCTTCTGATCCTGTCAGCCATTCCGCGTCTTGGTGCGGGCTTCACAGGAATCATGTACACGCTGTCGCCCGTGATTACGCTTTTGATTTCGATGGGCTTTGGTCTGCGCCGTCCGAATGCGCTTGGGATTGCCGGGATTGTTGTTGGTTTTATCGGCGCGATTATGGTGGCGATGACACGCGGCGAAGTGGGCAAACCAGCCGATCCGCTCTGGATCGGCTTAGCGCTTCTTATTCCGGTATTTCTGGCGATGGGAAATGTCTATCGCACGCTCGACTGGCCGAAAAATGCTGATCCGACTGAGCTTGCTGCTGGTAGCCATTTGGCTGCGGCCGTGATGCTGTTTATCGGGATTTTGCTGTTCAGCGGTAATTTCCCAATTGAAACACTGGCTCTTGCGCCAGCGACTGCTGTAGCACAAGGCATTGCGGCGGCGGGCATGTTTGCCCTGTTCTTCCGGTTGCAGGCGGTGGGTGGACCGGTTTATCTGAGCCAGATTGGCTATGTGGCGGCAGCGCTCGGGCTGATTTCAGGAACGCTGTTTCTGGGCGAAAACTATCCGCCGCTCACATGGATAGGTGCTGTCGTCATCGCTATTGGAGTGGCGCTGACGACAAAAGCCCAGAAAAGGTAGTTATTGAGGACGTTCTGCAAGAACCATGTAGTTTACATCGGTATCGCGTGAGCGGCTCCAGCTGTCGGCAAGCGGATTATAGGTCACGCCCAGCTTGTCGATAAGGGTGAGGCCAGCTTTTGAAAAGGCTGCTTCCAGCTCTTCCGGGCGCACCAGTTTTTCATATTGATGGGTGCCGCGTGGCAGCCAGCGCAGCACATATTCGGCACCAATAATAGCAAGGCCATAGGCTTTGAGTGTGCGATTGATGGTAGCGACGAACATCAGCCCACCCGGCTTTACCATTTCGCTGGTCGCGGACATGAACAGATCAACGTCGGAAACGTGTTCAACCACTTCCATGTTCAGCACGACGTCGAATTTCTCGCCCGCTTCAGCCAGTGCCTCCGCCGTGGTTGCACGATAATCAACGTCTACACCGCTTTGGGACGCGTGAATCTTTGCGACTTCGATATTGGTTTCGGATGCATCGGCACCGATCACCGTTGCACCGAGACGCGACATCGGTTCGCACAACAGACCACCGCCGCAACCAATATCGAGAAAGCGCAGGCCTTCAAAAGGCCGGGGGCTGTTCGGGTCGCGATTGAATTTTTCGCAGACCTTTTCTTTGATATAGGTCAGACGTGTCGGATTGAATTTATGCAGCGGACGAAACTTGCCCTGCGGGTCCCACCATTGCGCAGCAATGCGCGAAAAATGCTCGATTTCAGAAGCATCGATCGTGGTGCGGGCGGTCTCAGTCATATCATTCTCCTGCGGAAGCGCGTGCAATCCTGCTCTCAAGGTAGCGTGTTAAAGTCAAGGATCAAATCAAATTCCCGAATTGGAAGCGTTGATTATTGTTTCACGGGAATCACACTCTTGCGGAAGCGCGACATTTTAGCTATGTGACCCCGGGTTTGTCTGTCGCAAGAAAATAATGTTTCGGCAGGCGTTAGTGTAATTTTGCAAAAGACGGGACGTATCCTTAAATGGCGCGCATCGTGATGAAATTCGGCGGCACTTCTGTGGCCGATCTGGAACGCATCTCCATTGTGGCGCGCCACGTCAAACGTGAAGTCGATGCTGGCAATCAGGTTGCTGTTGTTGTCTCCGCCATGTCGGGCAAGACCAACGAGCTGGTCAACTGGGTACAGAACATGCCCAAGGTTGCCGGTGGTACTTCGCCTTTTTACGACGCGCGCGAATACGATGCGATTGTCGCCTCTGGCGAACAGGTAACAAGCGGCCTCTTGGCGATTGCGTTGCAGTCGATTGGTATTGATGCGCGTTCGTGGCATGGCTGGCAGATTCCGATCAAGACAGACAATGCGCATGGCGCTGCCCGTATTCAGGAAATTGACGGTTCAGAAATTATCCGTCGTATGGAAATGGGTCAGGTTGCCGTTGTTGCTGGTTTCCAGGGTATCGGCCCGGATAACCGCATTGCGACGCTGGGTCGTGGTGGCTCTGACACTTCGGCTGTGGCGATAGCTGCGGGCGTAAAAGCTGACCGATGCGACATCTATACCGATGTTGATGGCGTTTACACGACTGATCCACGTATTGAACCCAAGGCAAAGCGCCTTTCCCGCATTACATTTGAAGAAATGCTGGAAATGGCTTCGCTCGGCGCCAAGGTTTTGCAGGTGCGTTCGGTCGAACTCGCTATGGTACATAAAGTGCGTACCTTCGTGCGCTCAAGTTTTACGGACCCCAATGCACCGGGCATGGATGATCCGATCAATCCGCCCGGAACGCTCATTTGCGACGAGGAAGAAATCGTGGAACAGCAGGTCGTCACTGGTATCGCTTATGCGAAGGATGAAGCTCAGATTTCGCTCCGGCGCGTGGCTGACCGGCCAGGCATTTCGGCTGCGATTTTCGGACCTCTGGCCGAAGAGCACATCAATGTCGATATGATCGTCCAGAACGTGTCGGAAGACGGTTCAAAAACCGACATGACATTCACGATCCCGACCGGCGATATCGACAAGGCACTGCGTGTTCTCGATAAAGTGAAAGCCGAAATTGGCTCCGATCATATCCAGTCGGAAACTGGTCTTGCCAAGGTTTCGGTCATCGGCATCGGTATGCGCAGCCATGCGGGTGTAGCGGCGACAGCTTTCAAGGCATTGGCTGAAAAAGGCATCAATATCCGTGCTATAACCACGTCTGAGATCAAAATTTCGATCCTGATTGACGGTCCTTATGCCGAACTCGCAGTTCGCACACTGCACGGCGTTTACGGCCTCGATAAGTAATTGGAGCGCATCCCGAAAAGTGTGAAACGGTTTTCGGAACAAGATGCGCGCAAAAACAAAAAGATAGAGCATTTCCAAAGATTCAAAAGAAACTGGAAATGCTCTAGCCAGCTGTGTCTGGTTCGTTTTGAAACAATGCCACTCCCTATAATAAGGGGGTGGCATTTTCTTATTATATGAGTTGTCAGATTTTCTGACGATTAGACTAGACGCGCGTGTCAAAAATGCTCACAAAGGATTCGGCGTAACGCTTCGCAGGCGGGTAAAGGGAACTGGCTTTGCGGAAGAGCTGAGCCTGTACCAAATGAGGAGCCCCCGACGATCATGCGTGATCTGACAACTGGTCCCCGCGTGCTGCTGAAGCGGTTGCGCGAATTGATGGCTGAATCACTAGAGCCACAGGAACGCCTTGACCGGATCGTCCGTGAAATCGCGCAAAATATGGTCGCGGAAGTTTGCTCTTTTTATATTCTTCGTGCCGATGGCGTGCTTGAGCTTTATGCGACTGAGGGTCTAAACCCACAGTCGGTTCATCTTGCGCAGCTGCGTCTGGGGCAGGGCCTTGTGGGTACAATTGCTGCCAGCGCACGCCCGCTGAACCTGACCGATGCGCAGAGCCATCCAGCCTTTGCTTATCTGCCGGAAACCGGCGAAGAAGCCTATAATTCATTCCTCGGTGTTCCTGTTCTTCGTGCTGGCCGCACTTTGGGCGTTCTTGTCGTCCAGAATCAGACAAAGCGGGCCTATCGCGAAGACGAGGTTGAAGCACTTGAGACGACAGCAATGGTTCTTGCTGAAATTATTGCCACGGGAGACGGGCTTCGTTTTGCACGTCCCGGCATTGAGCTGGATCTTGGCCGTTCAATGAGCGTGAATGGTAATGGGCTTAATGATGGAATCGGCCTTGGTCATGTCGTGCTGCACGAGCCGCGTATCGTTGTAACGAACCTGTTTAACGAGGACAGTCAGGCGGAGCTCGTCAGGCTGGAAACTGCGCTCGGTTCTCTGCGTATTTCGATTGATGACATGCTTTCGCGTCGTGATGTGGCCGCTGAAGGCGAACATCGTGAAGTGCTCGAAGCCTATCGTATGTTTGCTCATGATCGCGGCTGGGTACGCCGTCTTGAAGAAGCCATTCACAATGGTCTGACAGCAGAAGCCGCAGTTGAGAAGGTGCAGAGCGACACGCGTGCGCGCATGGTGCATCTGACCGATCCTTATATGCGTGAGCGTCTATCGGATTTTGACGATCTGGCCAACCGCCTGTTGCGTCAGCTGATGGGTCGCGACATTAAGACTATGGCCGAATCACTCGCCAAGGACGCGATCATTGTCGCGCGCACGATGGGCGCTGCCGAGCTTCTTGATTATCCGCGCGAGCGTTTACGTGGCGTTGTGCTCGAAGATGGTGCTGCCACCAGCCATGTGGTGATTGTTGCCCGCGCAATGGGTATTCCCGTGGTCGGACAGGCCAAGGGCGCTGTGTCCATGGCTGAAAACAACGATGCGGCCATTGTCGATGGCGATGAGGGCATCCTGCATCTGCGTCCACAAACCGACGTTGAAACTGCTTATGTAGAAAAAGTTCGTTTCCGCGCGCGTCGTCAGGCGCTCTATCGCGAATCACGCGACAAGCCTGCGGTGACGAAAGACGGCGTCGATATCTCGCTTTTGATGAATGCAGGTCTGCTGGTGGATTTGCCACAGCTTTCAGCGTCGGGCGCCGCGGGTATAGGTCTGTTTCGCACAGAACTTCAGTTCATGGTGGCGTCGACTTTCCCGCGTGCAGAACAACAAGAACGGCTGTACCGCTCGGTGATTGAAGCAGCGGGCAATAAGCCTGTTACCTTCCGCTCACTTGATATTGGTGGCGATAAGGTTCTTCCTTATTTCCGCGCAACCGCACAGGAAGAAAATCCGGCGCTTGGCTGGCGTGCGATCCGCCTGACGCTGGATCGTCCGGGTTTGATGCGCACACAGTTGCGTGCGCTGCTGAAAGCTGCTGGTGGGCGTGAACTCAAAATTATGTTGCCGATGGTGACAGAAGTAAGCGAAGTGAAAGCCGCACGCGAGATCATTGATCGCGAAGTTCGTCACCTTTCGCGCTTTGCCCACACGCTGCCGAATAATCTCAAGCTTGGTGCTATGATCGAAGTGCCTGCACTTCTATGGCAGCTCGACGAATTGATGGCGATTGTGGATTTCGTCTCCGTTGGTTCCAACGATCTGTTCCAGTTTTTAATGGCAGTGGATCGTGGCAACTCGCTGATTTCAAGCCGTTTTGATCAGTTGTCGCCAGCTTTCCTGCGTACACTTCGTCATATTGTTGACGCCGGTAATCGTCATGGAAAGCCGGTTACTTTATGTGGCGAAATGGCCGGACGTCCGCTAACTGCAATGGCATTGCTGGGGCTTGGTTTCCGCTCGATTTCGATGTCCGCTGCCAATATTGGCCCGGTCAAAGCAATGCTCGGTGCGCTTGATGTGAGCAAGCTGAATGCGCTGCTCAATGACAAGCTCGATAAGCCAAATGGTGCGCATTCGCTGCGTGAACTGCTGCTTCAGTTTGCAGAAGACAACGATATTCCGCTATAGCGTAGAAAATTGCATTTCATCATTGGGTATAGCACCGTTTGTGCTGTGCCCAATTTTGCTTATTCTCACTTTGAGAAACCTTAGGACATACCCATGATCGCATTGCCACAGGACCGGATGGACCAGCTTTTGAAGCGGTTCTCGATGATTGAAAGCCAGATGGCGAACAATCCTGATTCTGTCACCTATGTGAAGCTGGCCTCTGAATATTCAGAGCTTCAGGACGTTGTTGGTAAAATTCGCGAGCTGACCGATGCGCGTAGCGAGGCGCAAGATCTGACTGCGATGCGGGATGATGCATCCACTGATGCTGAAATGCGTGCGCTGGCGGTCGAAGAACTGCCAGAGGTCGAAAAGCGCATAGAGACGCTTGAGCAGGAAGTGCAGATTTTGCTGCTGCCAAAAGATGCAGCTGACGAGAAGAACGCGATTTTGGAAATCCGCGCTGGTACGGGTGGGCTGGAGGCAGCACTTTTTGCTGGCGATCTGTTCCGCATGTATGAGCGGTTTGCTGCCGAAAAAGGCTGGCGCGTCGAACTGGTTTCGGCAAGCGACGGTGACGCGGGCGGCTTTAAGGAAATCATTGCAACCGTTTCCGGCAAGGGCGTGTTCTCGAAACTAAAATTCGAATCAGGTGTGCACCGTGTGCAGCGCGTGCCTGAAACTGAAGCGGGTGGCCGTATTCATACCTCTGCTGCAACGGTCGCCGTGCTGCCCGAAGCTGAAGAAATCGACATCGAAGTGCGCAATGAAGATATTCGTATCGATACGATGCGCGCTTCTGGTGCCGGTGGTCAGCACGTCAACACGACTGACTCGGCTGTGCGTATTACGCATATTCCGACGGGCATCATGGTTGTGCAGGCGGAAAAATCGCAGCACCAGAACCGTGCCCGCGCCATGCAGATTCTACGTGCGCGTCTTTATGACATGGAGCGCCAGAAGGCTGACAATGAACGCTCTGAATCGCGCCGCAGTCAGGTGGGATCAGGTGATCGTTCTGAGCGTATCCGTACCTATAATTTCCCGCAAGGCCGGGTAACCGATCATCGTATTAACCTAACGCTCTATAAGCTGGATCGCGTGATGATGGGCGAACTGGACGAACTGGTTGATGCGCTGATTTCCGATCATCAGACGGCATTGTTGATGGAATTGGGCGAAAACGCGTGAGCGGCGAACGCTTGGATCTGCTGATGGCGTCGAGCCGAGCGCGGTTGCGCGAGGCCGGTATTGATACGCCTGATCTTGATGCGCAGTTGCTCGTCGAATGGACGACCGGGGCAACGCGGCTCGATCTGATTTCATGGCCGGAAAAGCTCATTGATGAAGATAAGGTCGCGCAGTTAAGCAAAGCGCTGGAGCGCCGGATCGCTGGTGAACCTGTACATCGCATCATCGGTATGCGCGAGTTTTACGGCCTGCAGTTCCGGCTTTCGCCTGAAACGCTTGAGCCGCGCCCTGATACAGAAGCTCTGGTGGAGCTTGTTTCACCTTACATCGAAAAGCTGATTGAACAGCATGGCCGGGCAATGATGCTCGACATGGGCACAGGCACAGGCGCCATTGTGATTTCGCTTCTGCATCAGTTTGAAAAACTCAATGGTATTGGGCTGGATGTTGCCGATGGTGCGCTTGCCATGGCGCGGATAAATGCTGCAGCAAATGGTGTGAGCGCGAGATTTGCGGCGCTTAAAAGCGACTGGCTTTCAAATGTCAGTGGCAGGTTTCATCTCATTGTCTCAAACCCGCCCTATATTCCGAGCAAAGACATTGATGATCTGTCGCGCGAAGTGCGTGAGCATGATCCAATGGCGGCTCTGGATGGCGGCGATGACGGACTTGATTTCTATCGCTCCCTTGCAAGTGAGGCTCGTGGATACCTATATAAAGGTGGAATTATTGCCGTTGAGATTGGCGCAGGCCAGTTCGACGATGTGAGCGCCATTTTTGAAAGCGCTGATTTTCATTTGACTAATGAAGCGATTGATCTCGGTGGTCATAGAAGGGCCATGGTTTTCATAGACCAAGACGGTGTGAGCGTTTGATAGACCGCGTGTTAAAAAACGCGCTATGACATCAAAAAAGCGCTTGGAATTTGCGGCGAAGCCGTTTAGTTTCCAGCCACCGTATATAGCCAGAATGGTTTTGCCCGCTTGAGGGCGGTGGCGGAAATACTCCATGACGAATAAGGTCATGCTCCCGTGAGGGTTTTTCTCAAGGGATGGTTTGTACGGAAGTGCACGGCTTTCAAAAATAGTTCCGGAGAGTTTTTCTTTTCGGAGGGTCTTGCAAATGCCAAGCCGGAAAGTTCGCGTTGTCTTTGGTGGGCGATGCGGAACTCTTAACAATTCGATGTGTGGGAAGTTTTAGGGTGTGCTTCCTCCATGGCTCGATAATGCGAAGCCGGTGGCTTTAAGCCACAGGAATTTGACGCCCTTTAATCTGAAAAGAGAAGACGATGAGGCCAGTACAGCAGAACAGGCGTATGCGCGGACGGGGGAATAATAACAATAATAATAACAACAATAACAACCGCAAGGGCCCCAATCCTCTGTCGCGTAATTATGAAAGCAATGGTCCGGATGTAAAAATCCGCGGCAATGCTCAGCATGTTGCAGAAAAATATACGACACTGGCCCGCGACGCGCAGGCGTCTGGTGACCGTGTTATGGCTGAAAATTATCTTCAGCACGCAGAACATTATAATCGCATCATTATGGCTGCTATGGCAGCGCAGAATATTCCATATCAGCGCGAAGAAAACTTCGACAATGATGGTGGCGATGAGGATGAAGGCGGCTTCGTGCCAGCCGCTCCTGTGCACCAGCCAGTCAATGGTTCTGGCCCGCAGCCTGTTATTGAAGGCACTCCAGCTGAAGTTGTTTACGGCGAAGATGGTAGTGAAAGTCGTTCGGAAGGCCGTTCGGATAATCGTTCCGACAATCGATCTGATGGCCGCCCTGACAACCGTTCGCAGCCACGCGAAGGTCGTGATGCCCGCGAAGGCCGTGACGGACGTGATCAGCGCCGTCTTGGTCGTGGTCGTCGCCCACAGCGCGAACGCTTCAATGCGGATGAGCAGTCCGATCAGCCAGTCATAGATGCACCAGTTGCTGCTGCGGTTTCGGATGAACAGCCAGTTCCAGCACCAGTTGTTGAGAAGCCAGTTGTTGAAGCGCGGGTAGTTGAAACGCCGGTTGCAGAAAAGCCAGTGGTTGAAAAGCCTAAGCGCGCTGAAAGGCCTGCAAAAGTTGCGGAAGAAGCAGCACCGGTTGTTGAAAAGCCTGCACCTGCTGCCGAAGCATCTGTTGAAGCGTCGGCTAAGGAAGAAGCTCCAGCCCGTGTTACACGTCGTCCGGGTCGCCCGCGTCGCGTTCCTAAGGATGAAGTTCCTGAAACAGCGGATTCTGATGCATAAAGCCTGATTGGCAATATGTTTGATTTCAAAAAGATGGCGCGGTTTTCCGCGCCATTTTTATTTGCACGCTTTTGGCTTTTGTGGCCTTGCCGAACTTCAATGATCTTCCCATATTTCTCCTTGGATAGTGAGCCAGCCGAATTCGGTGGCTCCGTCACCAAAAGTCTTCCGATGCCAGAATGGGTCGGAAGGAAAAGGAGACATTATGAATATTGAGAAATACACCGAACGGGTTCGCGGTTTTATTCAGTCAGCCCAGACTTTCGCCCTTTCCTCGGGCAATCAGCAGTTTACCCCGGAACATCTTCTGAAAGTGCTCGTCGATGATGACGAGGGCCTTGTTGCGTCGCTCATTGAGCGTGCGGGTGGCCGTATCACTGATGTGCGTATGGGTTTGCAGATAGCGCTCGAAAAACTGCCAAAAGTAAGCGGCGGTAACGATCAGCTTTATTTGGCTCAGCCATTGGCAAAGGTTTTTACCCTTGCTGAAGAGCTGGCAAGCAAGGCTGGCGACAGTTTTGTCACGGTTGAGCGTTTGCTCACAGCACTTGCTATCGAAAAGTCTGCAAAAACGTCTGAAATTCTGGCTGCTGCCGGTGTGACACCGACCGCGCTCAACAAGGTTATCAATGACATGCGTAAAGGCCGCACAGCCGATTCCGCTTCTGCTGAAAGCAATTACGATGCGCTGAAAAAATATGCGCGCGATCTGACGGAAGATGCACGTGCGGGCAAGCTTGATCCGGTGATTGGCCGTGATGAAGAAATTCGTCGCACCATTCAGGTTTTGTCGCGTCGCACCAAAAACAATCCGGTGCTGATTGGTGAACCTGGCGTTGGTAAAACAGCAATTGCCGAAGGTCTTGCCCTGCGCATCGTCAATGGTGACGTGCCGGAATCACTGAAAGACAAGCAGTTGATGGCGCTCGATATGGGTGCGTTGATCGCTGGCGCGAAATATCGTGGTGAGTTTGAAGAGCGTCTGAAGGCCGTGCTTTCGGAAACGCAGACTGCTGCGGGCCAGATCATCCTGTTCATTGATGAAATGCACACGCTTGTGGGTGCAGGCAAGTCTGACGGTGCGATGGATGCATCGAACCTGCTTAAGCCTGCATTGGCTCGTGGTGAGTTGCACTGCGTAGGTGCTACCACACTCGAGGAATATCGCAAATATGTTGAGAAGGACGCGGCGCTTGCGCGTCGTTTCCAGCCAGTATTTGTTGATGAGCCGACTGTTGAAGATACGATCTCGATCCTTCGTGGTTTGAAGGAAAAGTATGAACAGCACCATAAGGTTCGTATTTCCGACTCGGCACTTGTTGCGGCAGCAACGCTTTCGAACCGCTATATTACGGATCGTTTCCTGCCAGATAAGGCTATTGATCTTGTCGATGAAGCTGCATCGCGTCTGCGTATGCAGGTTGATTCAAAGCCGGAAGAGTTGGACGAGATCGATCGTCGTGCGATGCAGCTCAAGATTGAGCGCGAAGCACTGAAGGTCGAAACCGATACGGCTTCTATTGATCGTTTGCAGCGTCTCGAAAAAGAACTGACTGATCTGGAAGAGGAATCAGCGGAACTGACAGCGAAATGGCAGGCGGAAAAGCAGAAGCTTGGGCTTGCGGCAGATTTGAAGCGTCAGCTTGAAGAAGCACGCAATGCTTTGGCGACTGCTCAGCGCAGCGGTGAATTCCAGAAGGCTGGTGAATTGGCCTATGGCACAATTCCGCAGCTTGAAAAACAACTTGTCGATGCTGAAAGCAGCGAGAACAAAGGCTCGCTGCTTGAGGAAACCGTGACGCCGGAACATGTCGGGCAGATCGTTGCGCGCTGGACAGGTATTCCTGTTGAACGGATGCTGGAAGGCGAACGCGAAAAGCTTTTGCGCATGGAAGACGAAATCGGCAAACGCGTTGTCGGACAGGGTGAAGCGGTTCAGGCTGTTTCAAAAGCTGTTCGCCGTGCACGCGCAGGTCTTCAGGATCCGAACCGGCCAATCGGCTCGTTCATTTTCCTTGGACCAACCGGTGTGGGCAAAACTGAGTTGACCAAGGCTTTGGCTTCGTTCCTGTTTCAGGACGACACGGCTATGGTGCGTATTGATATGTCGGAATTCATGGAAAAGCATTCTGTGAGCCGGCTGATTGGCGCACCTCCCGGCTATGTCGGCTATGAAGAAGGCGGTGTTCTGACGGAATCTGTGCGGCGCAGGCCATATCAGGTGATCCTGTTCGATGAGATCGAAAAGGCGCATCCTGATGTGTTCAACGTGTTGCTTCAGGTTCTTGATGATGGTCGTCTGACGGATGGTCAGGGTCGAACGGTTGATTTCCGCAATACGCTGATCATCATGACCTCGAACCTTGGCGCTGAATATCTCGTCAATCTTGGCGAGAATGAAGACGTTGAAAGTGTTCGTGATGAAGTGATGGGTGTCGTGCGGGCTTCGTTCCGTCCGGAATTCCTCAATCGTGTGGATGAAATCATCCTGTTCCATCGGTTGCGTCGTGAGGATATGGGTTCGATTGTCGACATTCAGATGAAGCGTTTGCAGGCTCTGTTGCATGATCGCAAGATCACGCTGGAACTTGAAGACGATTCCCGTGAATGGTTGGCTAACAAGGGTTATGATCCGGCTTATGGTGCGCGCCCGTTGAAGCGCGTTATCCAGAAGGAAGTTCAAGACCCTCTGGCCGAACGCATTCTGCTGGGGGATATTCTTGATGGTTCGATTGTCAAGATTTTGCCCGGCTCGGATCGGCTTAACTTCCGTCCCATCCGCGTGATGGGTGAAGGCGAGCCTGTGAAAGAGGACGAAAAGGCATAAGGCCTTATCAATATTATCCATTAAGCGCCGCAATCATTCGATTGCGGCGCTTTTTTTATAAAGCATCGCTTTAGAAGGCCATCTTCATGTCCAGTTCATCTGGCATTTGCTGTTATTGAGTAATTAATTGTTAACCATATAGTTGCATCCCTTATGTAAGGTAATTCAGGGTTTCTTGTATGTCGCATCTCTTAAACATGCTTCGCTTCGGTTTGTTCGGTTCTGCAATCATTCTTGCAGCAGGTGGTTCAGCCTTTGCGGATGAGCGCGATGCGACCCCCCACGTTTCGCAACCCGTGCAACTGGCACAGCTCTTCGATTGGGGACATGATCGAAATAATGATCGTGGTCGCGATCGCGGTGTGCGTGTTTATACGGACGAATATGGTCGGCAGGTCACGATTGATCGTCGCGGACGCGTTCTCAATATTGAAGACCCGCGCGATTCTGGCCGTTATGCTGGTGGTAATCAGCAAGATGATGGCTGGTCTGGCGGTCCGGTAGGCGGCGGTGCGCCTTCTGATGGGTTCGGCAATGTGCCAGAAGATCCGAATTATTACCCGGAAGCACCATCAGCGCCTGCTTATGACTATAATCGCGACGGACAGGTTCAGCGCTCCGAGCTGCCACCGGCGGGTACGGAATATCCAGATACGGAATCACCGACTGCAAGCATCAATCGCGATCCGGGCTATCAACAGCCATCGACACAGCCACATGCTGTGCCCAATGCCGATGATATGACGCCCGCCATTGAAATGCCGAAAGGGCAGGGTGCAAAACAGAAGATTGCTGCCTATCAGGTTTTGCTTGATCGGGCAGGTGCTTCGCCGGGCGTGATTGATGGTCGTTCAGGCTCTAATGTCGATAAGGCTGCTGCGGCCTATAGCGAAATGACGGGCAAGTTCCTCAACCCAACCGATGAAGCTTCAATTGAGGCCGAGTTGCAGGCAACAGGCGGTCCGGCTTTCACAGAATATACCATCACCAATGAAGATGTCGGCCGTCAATATGTGGCTTCGATCCCGGATGATTATGCTCATAAGGCGCAGCTACCGGCTATGGCCTATACGTCGGTAACCGAAATGCTTGGTGAAAAGTTTCATATCGATGAGGCCTATCTCAAAGAGATCAATCCCGGTGTAAATTTTAATCAGCCGGGCTCCATTGTGAGGGTGCCAAGCCTTGGCAAGCCTGTCCGTGCAAAGGTTGCACGCATCATCGCCGATAAAGGTCGCAAGCAGGTCCGGGGCTATGATGAAAATGGCAAGCTCGTGGTCGCTTACCCTTCAACAATTGGTTCTTCTGATACGCCATCGCCTTCGGGGATCGTGCAGGTGCAGCGCATCGCGATTAACCCGAATTACACATACAATCCGAAAATCAATTTCAAGCAGGGTGCTAATGATAAGGTGCTGACTATTCCACCGGGTCCAAACGGACCGGTTGGCACAGTCTGGATAGCACTGTCAAAGCCGACTTACGGGATTCACGGAACTCCCGAACCTTCACGCATTGGCAAGACATCAAGTCATGGTTGTGTGCGTTTGACGAATTGGGATGCGGAAGAATTAGCGAAGCTCGTCAAAGCGGGCGTAACTGTTGAGTTTACGGAATAAGCACGGTTGAAGATCATCTGCTAAAAAGAAAAACACCCGGAAATCAGTAGCGATTTCCGGGTGTTTTATATTGATCTTGTTAAACGGGCTGACTAATTAGCTCTTCGTGGTTCCTGTCGATGCAAGCTTAGTGCCGGCATCATCTGTGTTCAGCAGCGTATCAATGCGCTCGCGCTCCTGATTAAAGGCCTCAAGTTCTTTGCCTTTCAGCGCTTTATTATCCGGCAAACGAATGCGAAGCGGGTCAACCTTGGTGCCATTGACGATGAGCTCGTAGTGCAAGTGTGGTCCGGTTGAGAGACCAGTCGATCCAACGTAACCGATAACTTGCCCTTGGCGCACGCGTGAGCCAGCGGTTACGCCGCGCGCAATTGCATTCTGGTGACTATAGCTGCTGACATAACCATTCGCATGACGAAGCAAGGTTTGGTTGCCATAGCCGTTTGTCCAACCAGCTTTTTCAACGACACCGTTACCGGATGCGATGATTGGGGTCCCGCGAGGGGCAGCCCAGTCAACGCCGGTGTGCATACGGCTATAACCGAGAATTGGATGGCGGCGCATTCCAAATGGTGAGCGGAACACGCCATTTGGCACTGGATTGCGCAGCAGGAATTGCTTCGCGCTTTTTCCATCTTCGTTGAAATAATCAACGCTGCCATCCGGGGCCTGATAGCGATAGAACTTTCGCGTCGTCCCGCTGAAATTGGCGGCTACATAAAGAAGCTGTGAATCGCCGTCCGGTTTTTCGGGGTCATCAGGCAGCGAGAAGAAAGCATCGATCTTGTCGCTCTGCGAGAGGCGTGCTTGTAGATCAACATCGGACGCCAGCATCTTTACGAGCTGCTCGCGCATGGTTTCCGTCATGCCATAAGCAAGTGCTGCACGGCTGATCCCATCATAGACACTCGGAAGATTGCCGCGAATCGCAGTTGGCGGAGCATCGCCATCAAATGCAGAAGCAAGAAGCGGCGTTTCTTCGGGCTGATCGGATGGCACATACTGATTACGGTCGTTGAGTGAAACCGTTACCAGGTGTGTCGTGCGGTGATATACACTCGCTCGAACGACTTTATCTTCGCCATTATGCGTCTCGGTGCCGACACGCAGCACGCTTCCTTCTTTCAGACGAGGCGAATTGAGCAGCTTCGTAATAGCGTCAGCCATATTCGAAGCATCGTCGTCCGTGTAACCGGCACTCTGCAAAGCCTGATTGATATCCATCGTTTGGCGGAAGGGAATTAGCTCTTCAGAAAATCCGTCAGTGGCTTCTTCGTCGTCAGCGCGCTGGGCGACAGTCACATTTTCCTGCGTGATTTTCACGCCAAGGGCTGGACTCAGTGCGAAAGAGGAGTCAACGCCTCCAAAACGTGCCGGATCGACATAGTGTAGAGAAGCAACTTGAACATCGCCGTCGGTGAGCAAAACACCGGTATCACGAACGACCTTTTCCACTTCATCAACCGTCAGATCATTCGAAGGGTCAAAGCTCGCACTATTAAGTGGGAAATCTGCTACGCGCAGGCTAACCTCGCTCTCAACCTTTGCACCATAAATCTGGCCGGTATCCGTCGGCTGCGGTGCTGCGGGCCCTTCGGAGAAAACGGTCATCGCATTGAAAGCGGGATATTTCCGGTTTGTGGGATGATCGACGGCGAGTGACATGCTCACGAGTTCAAAAGGCCGCGTGCGGATGACTTCGCGTTCACCCACCTTTTGCATAGTTGAAAGTTCAAAGTGGCGGCGGTCATTCGCCTTCTGTTTGGAAATCGTACTTACAAGACGCGAACCCTTGGTGGCATTCGTATCATTGGTAACGCCAGGCATATCGGCGCGTGCTAGGATTTCTGGCGGCGTGGCCAATTGTTCACGACCGTCGAGCGCTGCAAACAATGCGACGCCGATAAGCATACAAGATGTGACACCTGTCAGAAATGTACCTACGAGCCAGCGCGCTGATACCTCACGCCGATCAGGCGGGCGACGTCGACCGCCCACTGTAAGCGGAGGTTCGTCACCCGGATTCACATTGTGTGGCCCCAAATCTTTCATGCTGCGGGTGCAGGTCCTTCTTCAAATCTGGATGCACGCATATATAAGTGCATGAACATCATTTCCAGAAAGCAGCATTGCTGCAATCCGACACATGGCGTCTTCCCTTATTATGGAAGTCCCTCAAGCAGGCTGTTGAGTTTTGTCAGCCGCAACACAGTAAGTCAACGATAAGTGGGCTCATATACGTTATTCACAGCAGTTCGAGCTGCGCTTTATAATGTGCGCCGACGCTAATGGGATAATGAGGCCGGTTTGTGGCTCTTGCCGGCGTTATTCAATTGGTTTTGCCCTTGCTTATATAAGCGGAGATAGTGGAAAACCTGTCAAACAAGGAAAATTGTCAAAAAAGATTCAAAAAACGAACGAATACGCGTTGACAGAATTGTTTGTTGGGGTCTATATGGCTTCCAACGAGGGCGGCGACGCTGCTAGCGGCAGGTTGCCTCGTCCTTGTAGTTCAGCGAGAGCGATTGACAGAGATGTTGAGAGTGGTTAGTTGGGCGGCATTGGTAAGATGGAAGTCTTGTTGATGTGTTGAGGAAGGAACGGTTTGTAAGGCTGTGAATTTCTTGAAAAAAATGGGTTGACACGGTTTACGATGTAGACTAGATACCCGGCACCGCAGCGACGGAGCGAGACGAGATTGAGAGTTGGGCCGAATGGTTCTGATGATTGAGATTGTTGAGCGGAGTTAAGCGGGTTTAGTTTTCGACGGTTTTAAACTGTCTGTTCTTTGATAATTTTATACAGAAGAAAGAGAAACGTGGGCGGCATTGTCTGCTGAATGTTTCGGGTCTTGAAAGAGATTTGGAATATTCGAACAGAACTTTGGCGGACACGTTTCTTGATAGAATATGTTACCTGGCTTTGATCTTAGGCTTCGGCCTTTGAGATTAAAGTTGG